>JADHTF010000010.1 GCA_016776555.1 Chlorobium phaeobacteroides | reverse complement strand
TCTTATCTTTTGCCATAAAGCTCTCCACCTGCTGGGTTGTGTTTTATTACGTGGTGACTTGGTCGTTACTCACGCTAATATAACACTTTACACCCATAGGTGAGGGCTTTTTTTATTGCAAATCGATCAACTTAGGTCTTAATAATCTATCATTCAAGAAAATACGGCATTATCAGCTTTCCTGCATGACGTGTAAGGCATTTTTGATGAAAACCTCCACGCCATAGAAATTTTCGTCAATCTCCTTGTATTGAAGAGCGCGGGAGCTTGTTTTCCCACAACGAACACAGGCTGTTATCCTGAATAATTCACCAAGGGAAGAAAAAAAGTGCGTACAAGGACGGGCAACTTTCCCTTTCCTATCATTCCCGTGCTAGACACGGGAATCCATTCTTGTCCTGAAACCCCATGGATGCCGGATCACCCCGTGTAATAACTTGAATAGTACACAGGGCGGCATGACTCCTCTCCACTCCCTGTCATTCCCGTGCTTGACACGGGAATCCATTCTTACTATTGGGAGGCCCTGTGGATGCCGGATCACCCCGTGTAATAACAGGAATAGTAGACAGGGCAGCATGACTGTCTGTGCGTCGTGAAGGCCCACGAGCTCTTCGTCAGGGATTTGCAAGCATCCGGCATGCCCTGCACCACGGTCATCCGGCCGACCGGCTTCTTTTCGGACATGGGCATGTTCTTCTCCATGGCCCGCTCGGGGCACATGTTCATGCTGGGGGATAGCGAAAACCGGGTAAACCCGATTCACGGAGCGGATCTCGCCAAATTCTGTGGCGACGTTGTGGAAGGCGGCGAGCGGGAGATTGGCGTTGGAGGACCGGACACCTGCTCTTTCAACGAGACGGTCACCATGGCGTTCAACGCCCTCAGAAAAAACCAATGGATCTCACAAATCCCCATGCGGGTGGGCGACGCGGCTCTCTTCCTGACAGGATTCTTCAACAAGGGACTGGCCGAGGTCATGTCCTTCGCCATTGCGGTCAGCGGAATGGATACCGTCCCCACGGCGACCGGGACGAGGCACCTCGGAGACTTCTACCGTGAGCTGGCATCAAGGGAATAGAAAAAGACTCGATTGATCGAATAGTACCAGCAGCGATATCCTCTGAAAAATTTCTGGACTCTCAGAAGAACCGTGTAAATTGAAACTATACTGTTCAATTTACACGGGTATGGTGATGCCCCTAATGACAACCATGAGCCTGACAGGCATCCTGATTCTCCACTTTACGCATCAGTCCGCTTTTTAAGCTGCCAAGCGCCTGGGAAAGCGTCGAAAGCTCTTCGGCAACAAACACCTCTACACCAAGCATCCTGAGCTTGCCGATTGCGCGGGCACCAATGCCCTTGCATAGAACAGCCTCGATATTGTTTCGGGAAAAATCCTCGATCGGACTGCATTGTCCGTGTTCATGGCCACTGTTGGAATTATCCACTATCTGAAGCCTTCCTGAATCCGTATCGCAGAATGCATAGAGCGGCGAACTGCCGAAATGTTCGCAAATCAGTGAATCAAGTCCTTCACTTGTTTCCAATGGCACAGCAACAATCATAGCCAATTCTCCGTTTATAGTTTTTTACAGTAAGAGCAAAACTCGCCTATATTGAGCATATGACCGTAATATACAAAAAAAATGACGCATTAAAGTCATACACAAAAAAAGCCGTCTCAGAACCTGACATCCAGGACGACCGCGACCGCATAACTTTATTCGATACCAATTCAGATACTGACAGCGATTTCCAACTACCAGAGCACCAATCAGAAAAAGTCACGCCCCCGTGTAATAACATCGACTGTTACACAGAGGCTGATCCAGCATCCCTGCAGACCTTCGAGATAAGATGGATCTCCGGGTAAGACCTGTGAAATACGAGCCCTGATTTCACGGGTCAAGCCCGAAGATGACAGATAGAATACCTCTCTTGATCGTCATGAGTCGGGATCAACGAAGTAATCAGGGCGCGCGACAAAGTAGGAGAGCGGCCCTTACTTATCGAACCTTTTCTCATAGATGTGACAGTAAGGCTGATGGCCGGTCTTTTCATAATAGTCCTGATGATAGTCTTCCGCCGGGTAAAATTCTGAAGCAGGTTCAAGTTCGGTAACCACCTTATAACCGTTTGATTTCAGTTCGGCGATCAGTTTTTGCGCAATATTTTTCTGTTCTTCGTCCGCATAGAAAACAGCTGAACGGTATTGCGTTCCCCTATCAGGCCCCTGACGGTTCAACTGGGTCGGGTCATGAATTTCAAAAAACAGTTTGGCAAGCTCCTCGTATGAGGTTTGTGACGGATCATATTCAACCTCTACAGCCTCTGCATGCCCGGTTGTTCCTGTACAAACTTCCTTATACGTTGGATCAGTCTTGCTGCCGCCGGTATATCCTGACGTTACGGATTTCACCCCTGCTACTTTTTGAAAATGATATTCCACACCCCAGAAACACCCACCGGCAAAAACAGCTTTTTGAGTTATTCCTACAGCGTCAGCATCAGAAGCCCCTTCATCTTTGAAATCCAGTGAGATTGAGTTGACGCAATACCGGGCATTCTTGTCGGTCATACCCTCGTTGTAGAAAACATGTCCGAGATGAGCGCCGCAGTTCGCGCAGATAATCTCGGTCCTTCTCCCGTCAGCGTCGGTCTCTTTTTTTACCGCCCCGGGAATCTCATCATCAAAACTCGGCCAACCTGTGCCGGAATCGAACTTGTCCGACGAGCGAAAAAGAGGCGCGTCACAGCGCTTGCAGGTATAGGTCCCATCTTCCTTGTGATTGAAATATTTACCAGAAAACGGCATTTCAGTTCCTTTTTTCACAATGACCCTTTCTTCTTCCGAAGACAAACTTTTGTATTGCATATCCTCTCCTTTTACAGATTTTTCAGTTACTACTTGTGTCCCGGCAGCTTCAGACCCCTCTTTTGAGCATGAGGTGAATACGGACAACGTCATCAATGCGGCCAATACTATTGCAAACTGTCGATGCTTCATAATTGATCATTACATACCTGACATTTATTAACCAAACCATACATTCACTACATAGCCATATAACCATTAATACGATCACTTGGTTTCATACAGGTGAACTTCATCACATGGCCGGTTGTTGCATAGAGAGATAAGGAGTGAGTCAACATGCACACAAGATCCGAAAACCATGCCGCAAGAAAAACGACGCCCGAACCTTCTCGCTGAAGAAACCAGCCCATACCTGCTACAACACGCGTACAATCCGGCAGCATGGTATCCATGGGGGGAAGAAGCTTTTGAAAAAGCACGTAATGAGGATAAACCGGTTTTTCTCTCAGTCGGCTATTCCACCTGCCACTGGTGCCATGTGATGGAGCGGGAGTCATTTGAAAACGACCGTATCGCCGAGCTCCTCAACAGGGCTTTCGTGCCGGTCAAGGTTGATCGGGAAGAAAGGCCGGATATTGACAGATTGTATATGACCTATGTACAGGCAACGACCGGAAGCGGCGGATGGCCGATGTCCGTATGGCTCACTCCGGATCTCAAACCGTTTTTCGGAGGCAGCTATTTTCCTCCTGAAGACCGATACGGAAAACCCGGGTTTCATTCCCTCCTGCTCTCGATCGAAAGGGCTTGGAAAGAGGATCGCAACCGGTTTCTTTCTGCAGCGGAAGGGATGACCGAGCAGCTTGAAGCCCTCTCTCTGCAGAAACCCGAGACGGTTCCTCTGGATGAACAGGTGTTCCATCATGCGGCCAAAACGTTTGCCGGAATGTTCGACAAGGAGGATGGAGGTTTCGGCAATGCGCCGAAATTCCCTCAGCCGTCTATTCTTGAATTTCTTCTTGCCTACTCTTATTTCACTGGCAATCAAGAAGCAAAGGAGATGGTTCTGCTCTCCTTAAGGAAAATGGCTTCCGGCGGCATTCATGACCATTTGGGAATAAAAAATCTTGGCGGAGGAGGATTTGCACGCTACTCGACCGATGTACGGTGGCATGTTCCGCATTTCGAAAAAATGCTCTACGACAACGCTCAGCTTGCGGTTGTAGCTACAGAAGCCTACCAGATTACCGGCGAAAACCTCTATGCGAATCTTGCCGACGATATCCTGAACTATGTTCTCTGCGATATGACCGACAACAAAGGCGGCTTCTATTCTGCAGAAGACGCCGACAGTTTTCCGAACAGCAAGAGCAAGGCTAAAAAAGAAGGAGCTTTTTACACCTGGTCCATTCAGGAAATCACGGCAAAGCTTGATCCGCTTGAAACAGATATCTTCTGTTTTATATACGGTGTTGAGTCTGATGGAAACGCCCTGGACGATCCGCATCTGGAGTTTACCGGGCGAAACATACTTTTTGCCAGAAATGATATTGAAGCTGCCGCCGCACAGTTCTCCATGCCTTCGGAAATCATCCGCGAAATCACGGACGATGCACGGGAAAAACTGTTCCATTCAAGGAATGACAGACCACGGCCGCATCTGGACGACAAAATTCTCACATCGTGGAATGGTCTGATGATCTCAGCCCTGTCAAAAGCCTCTTGCGTGCTTCGCAGCCAAAACTATCTTGACGCGGCTCTTAAAGCCGCCGAGTTTATCCTCAACAATCTTTACAGCACAACTGATGGGAGACTGCTTCGACGATACCGTAGCGGCCAGGCCGGTATCGGGGGCAAAGCCGATGATTACTCCTTTTTCATACAGGGGCTACTGGACCTTTACGAAGCCTCATCAGAACATCGCTACTTGAGCAATGCGGTCAAACTTATGGAAAAACAGATTGAACTTTTTTTCGATGATAAGTCGGGTGGTTTTTTCAATGCAGCGTCGGACGACTCATCCGTTCCGATACGCATGAAAGAGGATTACGACGGTGCCGAGCCTTCTCCAAATTCAATAAACACTTTTTCTCTCTACCGGTTGGCGGATATGATGGATCGCGATGATTTCAGAGAAATCGCGGATAAAACCATTGCCTATTTCAGTAAATCGCTTAAGGAAAACGGACGTCAACTACCTTGTCTGCTCAAAACGGCAATGCTTCCCTTTTATGGAACACGGCAGGTTATTCTTACCGGTGAACGGCACAACGAAACAATGAAAAACCTTGAAAATACGCTTGGCGAAATGTATCTGCCTGACATGTTCATCATACACGCATCAGGCAACAACGCTGAAAACACTGATTTTCTCAAAAAAATCACGCTTAAATCCACAGGAAATGCAGCTTACGTTTGCAGCAATCAAACATGCAACCTGCCGGCATACTCCGCAAAAGAGCTTCGGAAGATTTTTTCAGCAAAAAATCAGAAATAGACCGAGGAAACAAACAAACTCTACTCTTTCCCTGATAGCTGCTGAGGCTGAACATCTTCCTGAGGTTGGGAATCGTTCTGAGGCTGACCTGGTTTGATCTGAGGCATATTGGAAATAACCGGACCAAGCAAAACACCTGCCGCAGCAATGCCAATCCCTCCAACCAAAGCGCCGCTAACAGCATGAATAACCAATGGGACACCTATAGGAGGAAAAAGCAACGCTGCGCTTCCTATACCAACAGCAGTCAAGAGGGTGTTCGATTGTAAATTGGTATCAGTATCAGGCATATGAAACTCTTCTCATTTCATGTTAACAAAAAACATAGATCTTACTCAAACAGTTCTTCCTCTCCTTCTGTTTCTCTATCGTTGTCCGAAAGCTCGGCAAAATCCATAAAAGCATCCGCCGCCTTTCCTGCAGCCTTACCTGCAGCATACAGTCCCAAGCCGGTAAAAGCCAACCGTGAGGCTCCATGAAGAATTGGCCTGCCCAGTGGCGAAAGAAGAAAAGCACCTCCCGCCAATGCCCCTGCGATCTTAAGAGGATCGTTCAGAAAATCATTCTGACCTGAATTAGCCATATCTCACCTTTATACCTGAAATCAAAAAATCAGTTGTATTTTTGTATAGAATAATATATAAAAAAAATACGAAAGCTATCCTCCTTACCTCCATCCTCCGCCCAGTGCCCTGTAAAGCTCTGTTTGGGCATCGAGGCGCTGACGACGGATATCGGCAAGTGAAATCCCGGAATCAAGAGCGTTTTTCTGGGCTGTGATCACCTCCAGGTAATCGGCCATGCCGCTGTTGAAAAGTAGGTTCGCGTGTTCAACCGACTGAGTAAGAACACGCTCCTGTTTTTCAAGAGCCTTCTCCTGAATATCCAGTTTCTGAATGGCCACCAGCGCATCGGAAACCTCCCTGACTGCGTTGAGCACCGCCTGCCTGAAAAGAATCTCCTCCCTGTCACGAACAACTCCGGATTGCTTGTAGGCGGTTCTGAGCTTTCCCTGCTGAAAAAGCGGCTGAAGGACTGCGCCATGAACAAACGAGAACAACGAACCGGGAAAAGTAAACCAGTCACTGGAAGTCAGGGCATTGGAACCGGCTTCGGCACTGATCGTGAACGAAGGATAGAGCCTTGAGCCTGCAACTCCGCTCTCTGCGTGAGCTTTCATGAGAGCCATCTCCGCCGACTTGACATCCGGACGGTTACTCAACAGTTGCGCAGGTATGCCCGTTGAAAACGTGTTCTCTATCGACAGATCAGTAAGTCTTGCGGTACGGACTATCTCATCCGGCATCCTGCCGCAGAGAACGCTCAGTGCGTTTTCCTGAACGGCAATCCCCTGCTCGATTCCGGCTATACCGGCTTCTATCCCCAGCTTAACAGCTTCCTGCTGTTCTACCGCCAGCGAAGTAACGTAACCTGCATCGTACTGCAGCCGCATCATTGAAAGCGTGGTATCGGCAAGCGCCCGATTACGTCTTGTTATATCGAGCTGCACGTCGAGCAGCAACAGGTTATAATAGCCTCGAGCAACATCGGCAATCAGCCTCGTGTGAACCGCTTTTTCAGCTTCAACTGACCGGAGGTACTCGGCAAGCGCCGCTTTTCTTGTGTTGCGGATCTTGCCCCAGATATCGGCTTCCCAGGAAAGTGAAAGTGATGCGCTGTACTCTTCGACACTCTCCTTCCCGGAAGAAAACGGAGTCGATCCGAAATCGGAGGTAGTTGCCCCGCTGACGCTTCCCTGCAGGTTCAGTCCTGGAAGATTGCCCAATTTTGCCTGCTTCAAGCCAAGTGATGCGTATTCGATATTCTTTATGGCTACCTGCAGATCGTGATTGTTTTCAAGAGCTGCATCGATCAACCCAAGAAGCGACTTGTCAGCAAAAAAAGTCCTGTAGGGAACAGTTCCCGCAAAGGGCACTGCTGCCACTCCTGAATCAGCCGTAACACTCCCTCTGTATGTTCCGGGCAAGCCCGTTTCAGGCTGTGTATATTTTCCGACCGTACTGCACGCAGAGAGCATCAGAAAAAACATGGGAATCAGGACAACCCCCGGTACTCTCGTTCTGTTTTTCATTTCAAGGGTTCTTTCTTTGTTATTTGACTGCACCATCACTCTCGGGCTCCTGCGGAGGTCCGCTTATCTTCTCCTGAAGCGACTGGAATACCATATACAGCACCGGAATAATCAGCACGCCAAGAAACGTCCCGCTGAGCATCCCTCCCACCGCCGCAGCGCCGATAGAATGATTGCCGAGGGCGGATGGCCCGGACACCCAGAGAAGCGGCAGAAGGCCGAGAGCAAAGGTAAACGAGGTCATGAGAATAGGCCGAAGCCTCACCCTCGAACCCTCGAGTGCCGATTCAAAAAGCGAATACCCGGATTTCCGGCGTTGAATAGCGAATTCCACGATCAGAATAGCGTTTTTTGCAAGCAGACCAATCAGCATAATCATCGCAACCTGCACATAGATATTGTTTTCAACGCCGAAGAGCTGTATCCCGACAAAAACACCCAGAATACCGGTCGGGATCGTAAAAATAACCGCAAGCGGCAGGATGTAACTTTCGTACTGCGCAGAAAGCAGGAGGTAAACAAACACAAGGGAAAGCAGAAATATATAAACCGCCTGGCTGCCTGACTCGATCTCTTCACGGCTCATCCCTTTCCAGTCATAGGAAAAACCGGCAGGAAGAGCCGTAGCGGCAACCTCTTCAGCGGCCCCTATTGCCTGGCCGGTGGTATATCCCGGAGAAACAACGGCGTTGACGGTCAAAGCGTTGAAAAGGTTGAAATGATCCACTGTCTGGGGACCATAGACTTTTTTCAGGGTTACCAGCGAATTCATAGGGACCATCTCCCCCATTGCATTTTTAACGAACACTCCATCGAGCGAAGAGGGATCCCTGCGGTCTTCGGCTTCCGCTTGAACAATAACCCTGTAGTATTTGCCGAACCGGTTGAAATCCGATACCTGGAGACTGCCGTAATAGGCCTGCATGACCATGAGCACTTCATCGACACGAACGCCGAGCTGGCTGGCTTTCACGTCGTCCACCACGAGCTCGTGTTGCGGATAGCCGGTATTGAACGTGGTAAAGGCAAAGGCGATTTCCGGGCGGGCCATGAGCGCTCCGATAAAACCGTTGGCCGTCTCCCCAAACTTTTCCAGGCTGCCGGATGTCCTGTCCTGTAAAACCATCTCGAGCCCCCCCACATTACCGAACCCTGGAACGGTAGGTGGCTGGAAGGGGAAAAATGTTCCTTCGCTGATTGATGCAAGTTTTTGCGATACCCCGCCCATGATGGCGCCGATATTTTTCACCCTGCCGCGCTCTTCCGGATCCTTGAGGCTGGCAAAAACAACAGCAGCGGAAGGAGAACTTGCTCCTGATAACAGGTCGAAGCCTGCAACCGAAATGACGTCGTTAACGCTCTCCTCTGCCTGCAGAATGGCCTCGACCTTGTCAAGGGTTTCCATTGTCCTGTCGAGCGATGCCCCTGGAGGAAGCGATGCGGAGAGAATGAAAAAACCGCTGTCTTCGTCGGGAATAAAGCCGGTTGGCGCGGAGGCCGCCATCCAGAATGCAAGCCCGGAAACCGCAGCCAGCCCGCCAAGGCTTAGCCATTTTTTGCGGATGAGTACCTTGAGAGTGCCGACATAGCGTTCGGTCACCACTGAAAAACCGGCATTGAATCCTCTGAAAAGACGCTGCTCCAAACGTTTGAACCAGCCAAGGTTTTCCTCTCCTTCACCGCCCTTCGTAAGAAAAAGCGCACAAAGTGCCGGACTGAGCGTCAGTGCATTGACGGTCGATATCAGAACTGCTGTTACCAGCGTAAAGGCAAACTGACGATAAAAAATCCCGATCGAACCACCGAGAAAGCCAACGGGAAGAAAGACCGAAGCTATAACAAGCGTAGTGGAGATAACCACGCCGGTTATCTCCCGCATAACCTGATGCGTGGCGACCCTTGCCGGAAGCTGCCGCTGCTCCATCCTTGCATGAACAGCTTCGACAATAACGATGGCATCATCAACTACAATGCCGATTGCGAGAACAAGCGCAAAGAGAGTCAGCAGGTTAATGGAAAAACCGAAAAGAGTCAGGAAGAAAAAGGTCCCGACAATGGCTACAGGGACGGCAATGGCCGGAATAAGCGTGGAGCGGAAATCCTGCAGGAAAATGAACACCACGAGAAAAACCAGTGCGAAAACCTGCAGCAGGGTGAAAATGACCTGTTCAATCGACTCGTCGAGCGACTTCTTGGTACTGTAGGGAATGATGTAGTCGATCCCTGCCGGGAACGATTCCGACGCTTTCTCGAGCACATCCTGGACGGCAATCTGGATATCATTGGAGTTGGAACCGGCAGCCTGAAAAATCGCCATGGTTACCGACTCCTTGCCGTTGGCGTCCGCATCAACCGCATAACTGAAGGAACCCAGTTCGACCCTTGCCACGTCCCTGAGCCGCAGCACCGAACCGTCCTCATTGGTACGCAGAATAATGTTGCCGTATTCACACGGCTCCTTCATTTTTCCCTTGTAACGGATGATCAGTTCGAGGGCCTCACCGGCACCCTCACCGAACTTCCCCGGTGCAGCCTCCACATTCTGGCTCTGAACCGCCGCAATCACTTCCTGGGGTGTCACCGAATAAGCCGCCATTCTGTCAGGCTTCAGCCAGATACGCATCGAGTAGTCTCTTGCCCCGAACACCATGGTCTGGCCGACGCCGTTGACACGCTGCATATCTGGAAGCAGGTTGATCTTCGCATAATTCTGCAGGAACGTAGCGTCATAGGTTTCAGGATCGTCGCTGAAGAGCGTAATCACCATGATCATGCTGTTCTGCGTCTTGGCGGTCGCCAACCCGAACCTCGTCACCTCTTCAGGCAACTGACTGGTTGCCATTGCGACCCGGTTCTGTACATTAACCGCCGCCTGGTCTGGATCGGTGCCCGTCCTGAAAAGCACGTTGATCACCAGGGAACCGTCATTGCTCGATGTCGATGTCATATAGGTCATATCATCGACACCATTGATCGCCTCTTCGAGCGAAGGAGCTACCGAACGGGCGATAGTTTGAGCATCGGCTCCGGGATACGTAGCCGATACTTGTACGGCGGGCGGCGCTATATCGGGAAACTGTGTGAGAGGAAGCTGTGTAATACCGATCAAACCAAGCAGAAAAATGAATACCGATATAACCGTAGCGAGAACCGGTCTGTTGATAAATCGTTCAAACATAATCTACCTGTTTTCTCCGCTGTTCATCGATGCTGCTCTTTCTTATCGGGGTTGCCTTCTTCAAGAGGCTGTGGATCGATCACTGTCCCGTCCGGTAAACGTGAGAACCCGGACACGACAATCATATCGCCATCTTCAAGGCCATCGCTGACGATATAATTGGAATTGCTTTTACCGACAACGGTTATCGGGGCTCTCGATACACTGTTGTCCCCGGAAACCTTGAATACAAAGATCCTGTCCTGAAGATCCGCCGTGCTTGCCTGGGGAACCTGCACAACATTATCGTAACGGTTGGCAATGGAAACTTTTCCTGTGTTACCTGAACGAAGCATTCCGTCGGCATTTGGAAAGGTCGCCCGAAACATGACTGAAGCCGTAGAACGATCAAACTGGCCGCTGACCGCGTCGAGCCTGCCTTCGAAAGGATAACGGCTACCATCGGCAAGAAGCAGGGTAACCGGTGGTACGGCGGCAAGCTTTTCCTCGATTGAACTGCCGGAAAACTGCTTTTTGAAACGCACAAAATCAACCTCGCTCATACTGAAATAGGCCCGTATCTCGTGCACATCGGTAAGCGTGGTCAACTGTTCCGGCTGATTTTTGCTCACCAGACTGCCGATACGAAAGGGAATATTGCCGATATACCCATCAACAGGCGCCGTTATCCTGGTATACTCAACGTTGATACGGGCCATCTGAACGGCCGCATCAGCCTGTTCGAGGCTTGCCTTTGCCGAGCGATGTTTTGCCAAAGCCTGCTTCAGCTGTATTGCCGATACAACCTTGTTTTTTACCAGCGGCCTGAGCCTCTCCACCTCTACCCCTGCAACGTCGAGAGCAGCTTTTGCAGCATGTTGCAGAGCAACAGCCGATTTCAGCTCTTCCCTGTAGACCCTACCGTCAATACCGAAAAGCAACTGACCTGCTTTGACAAAAGCTCCTTCATCGACGGCTATCTCCTGCAGAGTTCCATCAACCTGAGGTCTGATTTCAACCGTAACAACTCCTTCAAGTAGAGCGGAATACTGTTGCATCACCACCGTTGAAGAAGACCCGATGTTCATCACAGGAAGTGACGGCGCCTGCTGCTGTGCTCCCGCACCTCCGGTTCCGGCACCACTGCCGCACCCTGAAAGCGATAGAGCAAGCATGGTAACGCACAACACCCCAAATCTTTTTCCGATACGCTTCGCCATAATTACTTGAGATCACAATATTTGATAGTGCAACTATAACCGATAAAGAAAAACCGGATACTTCCTTTCATTATTGAACAGGTCTTTTCAGAAAAAAACCGGTACTCTGTACATAATGTACGGCAGCAAAAACAATATATCAATCAAAAATCACGCATCTTCAGGGAGCCCTTTACCTCCACCGGAAACCCTTGACAACAGATCTCTTATATCAAAACCGATCATGTACAGACAGGGAATCAGCACTAACGTCAAAGGGGTAGCGAGCAGCAGCCCCCAGCCCAGCGCGAGTGCCATCGGCATCATCGATGCATCCGTTCCGCCGATACCGTACGCTAGCGGCAGAAGACCGGCGGCAGTTGTCACCGTTGTCAGCAGAATGGCACGCAGACGATCAGCGGTGCCTTTTGCAACCAGGGCAGGAATATCCCTTGTTTGCCCGGACTGGTAAAGCTCGTTGAGGTAGTTTACCAGGACAAGCGAGTCGTTGACCACGACACCGGCCATACCGACAACACCGAGCAACCCGAGGAAGCTGAATACCTCACCGTGCAGCGCAAAGGTGATCACGATACCGATGATGGCAAACGGTATCGACATCATCACAAGCAGCGGCTGTGTAACGGAGTTGAACAGGAGAATGAGCAGGAAGTAAATCCCGAAAGCAGCCACACCGAAAGCGATGAACAATCCCCGGAGCGATTCTTCCGACTCCTGGGCTTCTCCACCGAACACCAGTTTGATTCCTGGGAAATCGCGGGTTCCCGTAAAATGCGTTTCCACATTCCTCATCACCTCGATTGGCGTGACCGTGTCCTGTTTAACATCTGCCGAAATCGTCACTGACCGCTCTCCATCATAGTGATGAAATATGGATGGGCCCGAACCCTGCTCGAAACTGGCGACCTCTTTCAACGGAATCAACCTGCCCGTCCTGTTGGGAATAGAAAGATCCTGAAGGTATTCGAGCTTCTTTCTGGCAAACTTCTTGAGCATCACCCTGAAATCAACCTCCTCTTCACCGTAACGAACGCTGGTGACCACCTGACCGTCATAGGCCGTTCTGACCGTTCTGGCAATATCCGCCACCGACAATCCGAGCCGGGCAAGGCGGTCATGGCGTATTGCTATTTCAATCTGCTCCTTACCATCCTTGTCATTGCGATCCGGGTCAGTAACACCTTGAATTGCGCCGAGATAGTTGAAGACTGAATCGGCAAGAGCAGTCCTCAGCGAATCGTCGGAACCGACAACACGTATCGTGACAGGCTTACCGACAGGGGGACCTCCGGATTCAACGAAAAAAGTTGTCTGCGAGATACCGGTGATCTCTTTAGCTTTTTCACGGATATCGTCCACAATTTCATCCGCTGATCTTTCCCGTGTCCCGTATGGTGTAAGCTTGACGGCAAGCTCGGCAAAATTTTCCTGCTCGATCGGGACAATGTCCGCCTGTGTTCCGATTCTTGTCAGATAGGCATCCAGCTCATCTTCAGGCAAAACCCCTATTAATTTTTCAAACTCGGCGGCTTTATCAGAGGTTGTCTTGAGAGAGCTTCCAACAGGAACCTCGATCCAGATATTGAACGCATCGGATCCTTTTGTCGGAAAAAGAATATAGCTGATATAATTCAGGCCGTAAAACAGAGCCCCGCCAAACGAGAGCAGTGCAAAAAATACCAAAACGTACCGGAAACGCAGCATTGAATGAAGAACCTTTTCAAACATGTCACGTATCGGTACAAACCAGTTGCGCATGGTGGATTTGGGATCTTCTCCCTCTCTCGTATACAGTCCGGGCATCACATGTGCCGGGAGAATCAGGAATGCTTCGATGAGTGAAACAAAAAGAGCAAGCGAAATGGTCAACGGGATCACGAAAACAAATTTACCGAGGATGCCCGGCATGAAAAACATTGGAGCGAACGCAAGAAAGGTTGTCAGAACAGTCGTCAGCACAGGCTTGTACACCTGATAGATACCGTTGACCACCGCTTCGATAGGAGACTCGCCGCGTTCGCGACGCTGAAAAATGTTTTCGGATATGATAATGGCATCATCGACAACAATACCGATGACGATGATCAGGGAGGTAAGCGTCACCGTATCGAGCTCGACATCGAAGAGCGGAAGCAGGGAAATACCGCCAAGCAGCGTAAAAGGAATACCGAGAGCCACCCAGAATGCGGTCCGGATATTGAGAAACAGGGCAAGAACGATCATGACGAGCACAAGACCGATTCCGCCGTTTGTCATGACAATGGTAAGCTGGTTGGCCACATATTGTGAAAAGTCGAGGCCATAAATAAACCTTACGCCCTCCGGCAGCAGAGCCTCCTCTTCACTGACCAGATCCCTGATCGCCTCTACCGTACGAATAATATCAGCCGATTCACTTTTGTTGATCAGAAACGAGATAGCCGGATGCCCGTTGATTCTCGACAAAACCCGCTCTTCTTCGAAACTGTCGGTAACATCGGCTATATCGGCAACCTTGATAATCGGTCCGTCGAAACTTGAACGCACGACAACATCTCCAACTTCCCGGGGATCGCGGAACTGGGCAAGGGTAACAAGGTTTTTCTCACTGGTAAACGATTCAAGCGAACCTCCGGTTGCCCGTATGTTTCGCTGCTGAATAGCATCCACAACTTCCTGCATGGGAACCTGAAGCTCTCTTATTTTCCCGGGATACAGCTCGACCTGTATCTCCCTGTCGCGGTAACCGTAACGCTGCACGCTCGCCACGCCCGGAATGTCCTTGAGCTTCTTTTCGAACCTGCGGGCAAGCTCCCGCAATTCCGGATAGGGCTTATCACCCGTCAGACCAACTTCAAGAATAGGGAAAATAGATGATTTGATATCCGTGATCAGTGAAGATTCCGTCACCTCCTCTGGAAAATCCGTTATTCGAAAAACCGCTTCACGAATCTCTCGTTTCACCCCGTCAACATCGGAAGCATCCGGCTCTATATCGACAATAACGATAGAGACATTTTCCATCGACATCGAAAAGACCCGCTTGATATCGGTGACACTTTTCAGCTCATCTTCGATCTTGTTGGTGACATTGAGTTCGACGTCCTCCGGCGCAGCCCCGGGATAATTTGTCGTCACCACCATCTGACCCAGGTCCACCTTCGGATACTGAGCCCGGTTGATCTGCCAAAGCGTAGCCATGCCGAACAGAAAGACCAGGATCGTCATGAGGTACGCGAGCATGTGACGCTCAGCAAAAAAACGGAACAGTGATTTCATGAAAACAAGTCAAAAGAAAATTAGTGACCAGTGACGAGTAACGAGTGACCAGAAAAAAGCCATTCAACAAGGCAAAAGGCAGAACAAGTGATTCGTGATTCGTGATTCGTAAAAAATGCTGTTCAACAATTCAACATTTCCCAACTCCACTATTCACCAGCGCTATGCGCCGCTCCTGCGCACGAAGTGCGCTACTCCTTGCTCCTTACTCCTTGCTCCTCTTCATACAATTCATCCATCAACGCCTGAAACTGCAGCCAGAGCTTCTGATAGTTCAGGGCGTTTTCAGCATAGGTGAGTTTGGAACTTTCCTCGTTATCCCTGCTCATGATGACAAAGGTCAGATCACCTCTCCCCTGCTCATATATTTTTGTCTCCTCGATGGTTCTCAGCCTTGCAGACTCGATCTGTTCAAGGTTGAGCTCCAGAACTTCCCCAAGCTTATTGAGCTGCGTATGAAGCGAAGAAAGTGAAGCTTCGAGAGAGAGCGTCACGTCCTCTCTCTCCTTGCCAAGCTGAAGCGTTTGCAGACGGGTTCTATGATACTCTGCTTTAGCTGTAGTGTTTTCGAGAGGAACGGAGAGCTGTAGACCTACCGCTGCGTCTTTTTTGTCAAAAGAGAAGGAATCGCCAGCGCTCTCCTCTGCGCTCTTCACCGTAACCGCGGCAATAAGAGAGAGATCGGGCTTGCCGGTCTCCCGTACCCCGACAGCATTGACGTCAAGCTGTTTCTTCCGTAGCTCGAGTATCTTCAAGATTCGTGAACTGTTCTCGAGCCTTGCCCTGGCTGAAGCGAGAGATTCGGGACGATGGCGGGCATACAAATTGAACTCAGGCTCCGCGTCGAGCACAGCGCTGCTCTGGGTCAAAACCGAAAGTTCTTCTTTGAGGGCTGTCAACTGCAGTTCAACCAGGGCGAGGTTCTGCCGCCAGGTGTTCAGGGCATCTTTCGAGCGCATCACGTCGGCAGAATCAACCAGATAGGCATTGAATTTGCGCTGAGTCCTCTCGAACTCCCTGCGGCTCAGGCCAAGCCTGCGGGACATTATTTTTTTCTGTTCTTCAAGGTATACCCAGTCAAGATATTTTGAGATCGACTCCGCGAGAAATTCCTCGATATTCTCGGCAGCCTGAATCCCGGCAGCATCGACATCAAAAGCCTTCAGGTCATACTGCAGACGGCTCAGTTTGCCTCCGCGGTTCCTCAACAGGGGTTGAGAATATTGCAGCTCAACACTGTTTTCATAAAATGTATCCGGATAAGAAAACAAAGGAGCCTGCTCGAAAGAGCTGGAAGACCGGTTGATGGCATAGGTGGCTGACAGACGTCCTCCGGTCTCCCAGAACTGTTTGTTCACGCCGGTTTGCAGCGAAAGGGATTTAGAAATATCGGGGCTGAATGCGGTTATTGTCGCCTCTTCACGCGACCAGGTTAGTGATGAGGAAAGGTTCCAGTCGGCATCGCCCAGATAACTCCGTTGTTCCTCTTTCTCGATAGCGCTCGTCAGCCGTTCTTTTTCAAACAGTGGATGACTTTTCTTCAAAAGAGCGACAAACGCCTCTTTTGTCAACGATTCTGCGACAGCCGACACTGGTAGAAACCCGAAAAGACAAACAGCAATCAAAGCAAAAATAATCACTCCCCCTGATAGCTGTCTGAACGGGCAGATGAAAATGGAAAAGATAGACATATGAATGTTTTGAGAGAGCGCTTAAAACACGTCAAAAGAAGCTGTTGCATCTCCTAACAAACCGGATAGCGGAAAAGTTCATGAAGTTCTTCACCTGTTTCTTGCTATTCCCGCCGGCACTGCAAGCCTTCCAACCACACCATGAAACAGAGAGACTCCGGCAAGATTCGGAATACGGTAAGAGATCCCTGCCCGGAGAAGCCCGATCAGAAAAGTCAACACCAGAGTCAACCAGTCACTATAAAAACCATGAATAAAAGAAAACGAAATTTTCTTAAACCTAACGTATTTTCAGTAACACGATCTTGCAAATATTTTGAACCATGAAAAGAGACAGCACAGAACTCACCGAAAACAAAACGTTTGAGAAAGTCTCCTTTGGTGAAGAGAACCTTCTTCAGGGAGTATACGAGGAATGCCGGTTCATCCGTTGCAACCTCGAATACACCGATCTTTCCGGTATAACCTTCAGGAACTGCACTTTCAACAACTGCGACCTCAGCCTGGCGACGCTCAGGGAGACCGGTTTTCAAGAGGTGCATTTTTCGGACTCCAAGCTGCTCGGTTTGCAGTTCTGCGATTGCAGAGAACTGCTGCTGGAATTCGAGTTCGAACAGTGCATGCTGAAACTATCGAACTTCCAAAGATTGAACCTTAAAAACACACAATTCACCGATTGCAACCTCCAGGAAGCAGATTTCACCGGCACCGACCTGACCGGAGCAACCTTCCAGAACTGCGATCTGTTGCGCACAACCTTCGACCATACAATCCTTGAGAAATCAGACTTCCGAACTGCGTATAACTTCTCCATCAACCCGGAAACAAACCGGATACGCAAGGCGAGGTTTTCACTGACGGGTGTAGTGGGGTTGCTGGATGGATATGGGATTGAGATTGAGTAAGGGGAAGGGTTGTTGAACTGTTGAGGTGTTGAATCGTTGAGGTGTTTGTTTTCGCCTGCCCGCGTTGCGTCCGATTTACCGATATTTTTGCTGAGCGCTTCAACTCTTGCACCCTCCTCCCCCCTTTCGGATATTCACAAAGAGCATGTCTCCACCCTTCTCGTAGATCATTTGGATTCTGTGATTCAATTCCTGTCAAATAAGTTGATATACTTGTCAGCGTTTCCCTTTTCTAATGCATATTTCAATTTTGTAGGTTTTCTTTAGAGTAATAACATCTTACAGTATTACAATCGCTTAACCATGCATCATATGAACCGGATTGATAATGGAAGAATTGAGGCTCTGATTGCATCAGTCAGAGAATTAACACCAGGACAATTCTCTTGGCTTGAACGAACGGTTCAGATTTTTCATTGTTCTCATAACTTCAGGATTTTCAACTCTGATTTACTTGACGAAGAAACCCTTGAAAATTTTGGTGATGCTCTGAGAATTCATCACGGGTTTTCCGCAGAACCTTTCTCCAAAGACAAATTCGAATACCTTCTCGAGCGTGTCATATCCATGTCTGACAAAAAAGCACAGTTAGCTCCCAAAGGCAATCAGGGGCACGATATAACCATCGACGGAGTAGCTGTATCACTGAAAACTCAGGCAAACAAAGGAATTCAGGAAGAAAAAATCTGGATCAGTAAGTTCATGGAGTTGGGAAAAGGAAGCTGGGGAGAAGATCCTGAAGATCTGAAACATTTGCTTGCATTATTCATTCGTCACATGAAAAACTATGACAGAATTTTTATGCTCAGGGCTCTTCGGAAAGCCCCTGACTGGTTATATGAACTGGTTGAAATCCCAAAATCGCTTTTACTGAAGGCGCAAAATGGAGAGCTTGTACTGAAAAGCGAGAGCAGACAATATCCCAAGCCGGGGTACTGCTATGTGATGGATGGCGATACAGAACTTTTCGAACTCTACTTTGATGGTGGTAGCGAAAGAAAGCTTCAGGTAAAAAAACTGTTGAAATCTTACTGTATTGTACATGCCCAATGGGAATTCACGATTCCTGGAACATGAACGACCCTTGTATTTTTGAGGTTCTTTTACGTGCTATATCAACGTACCCATCGTTAATTTCAATGCCGGTGCATTTTCTGTTAAGTTCTTGTGCAACCATCCCCACTGTTCCTGCCCCGTAGAAAGGATCAAGAACTGCATCGCCTTCTTCTGAACCTGCTAAAACGCATGGTCTGACAAGGTTTCTTGGGAATACTGCAAAATGCGCCTCAGGACACGGCTCAGTATTGATTGACCAAACAGTACGTTTGTTTTTCATGCCGTTTCCATTACTATAAGCCTCCCTGATCGCATCCTGGTTAAAGAAGTAGCGTTCAGACTTTGAAAACATGAAAAGATATTCATGAGCCACGGTCAATCGATCTCTCACACTTTCGGGCTGGCAATTTGGCTTATGCCAGATAATATCATTTCTAAGGTACCATCCCTCCTGCTGACATGCCATAGCAACCATCCACGCCACACCAATCAGATCTTTCTTCTTTAATCCTTCAGGAGTAGGAGGCCGATAGGACATTGCACGCCCCTTGTTTTTTGCATCCGCCTGTCGCCATTTACGGCCTCCCGAGGTATACGTGTTGCCAATATTCAACCAAAAGGTGCCATCAGGCTTCAAAACCCGCCTGACCTCTGAAAAAACCTCAACCAAGGAATGAATGTAGTCATTCAGATCAGGCTCTGCCCCAATCTGGTCTGCAACGCCATAGTCTCGTACTCCCCAATACGGAGGAGAAGTTATAACGCATCTGAAGGTATTTTCAGGTAGCCTCTTTATTACTTCACGCGTATCACCATTAATGACGGTAGGCCCATTTTCTTGCGCCACTGAGTCAGGGGCTTCGACTGCTGTCACAGACTGATCATGAAGCCCGTTTGATGAGTGAGAATCTTTCTTGAAAGGCCTCCCTATTTTTCTTCGTCCGTTACTGGCAAAATCATAAAGAGCCACATAATCAATAAGGTGATCACGCCCGGACTTTTCTGACGTAAGACGCTCTTCCTGTATATACTGCCTGACTCGTGCAGTTGAAACGCCAAGATATTCGGCTGCTTCTTCTGTCGTACAATACTTTTTCATGCGTAAGGTTTTTTACAGTATAGAAAAACCTCGACATAATCGCAATAAGATTACCACCTTCGAACCAATCCTCCTCGAAAAAGCCGATTTCCGAACCGCAGAAAACTATTCGATCAACCCGGAAACAAACCGGATTCACAAAGCACGCTTCTCACTGGCGGACGTAGCTGGATTGCTTGATGTGTATTGGATTGATATAGATTGAAGAAATGTTGATTTGTTTATTTGTTTAAGTGTTGAGATGTTTCCCCTTATACCGTAGAGGCACGTCCCCGTGCCTGCCCACTCAACATTCGGTTTAACGACGGGATTTACAGAAAAAAATCAGGTCTTGCAACCATTTTTGACGCATGGAAATTCACAAAGAACATTCTCGTCCTTTTCGCAGTAGTATCCAGTTCTTTTGCGTCAGTTCTCATCAAATAACTTCACCTGCTTAAGAACGTCCTCTTTATATTCTTTCAATCGCAGACCTTCCCAGCCTGGTGGCACACGAGCACCTCGTCTACTTCAGCGCTTGCCATCAGCTCAAGGGCCAGGTCACTGTCAAAACCGCAATCCTGTCGGTCTCCTGCTTGCAGGAGCGGTCGCCGTATCAGGTAGTTGTCCTTGATCATTTCAGCCAGAATTTGCTCTTCATCCCAACCCTTAGGGTTGATCTCCCCGCTTTTGACTTTCGGGGCATAGGGGTTGTGCCACTTGTCAAGAGGCAGGTTCTGAAAAAATGGCCGCAGCTTCTCTCTGGTCCACTCTTCTTCAAAGATGTTCTTCTCGGTCACCAAATGGTTCTTGCTCTGAAGCATTTCCACCTGCTTTCTGTTATTCATGCACTCAGGCTTGACGTAGATTTGAACGTCCATGAATTACTCTCCTTGTTGATATTTACACGGATAAATTTGCCACGTTATGGTCTTTTTTGAGGATCTTGTCTGCTATCAAAAACGGAGTGTACAATTATTGCGTCACTTTCAATCGTGTAGAAAATCACAAATGGAAAGCGCCTGACAAGACAACCTCGAAATTGCGAATAATAAATCCGGTAAAGCTCCGGGCTTTGCACGATTGATTTAATGGCAACTTCGACGCAGTCAAGAAACTCAAACCCCAAGCCTCTTCGTTGCTTCTCATACCATGCAATCGCTATATCAAGGTCTTCACTGGACCTTTCCGTATAACTGAGCTTCATTTATATTTTCCGCGCAGTTCTTCATGGACACTTTTCCAATCTTGAAGCTCAAGTTTCCCTTGTTGGTATTCTTTATACCTCCTGTTCAGTTCCTGTTTTTGCCATTCCGGCATAGTAAGTTCTGAATTACTGGCTGCAATTGAATCCCACAAATCTTCAACGAGAAGAAGTTTTTCCGATAACTCTAATCCATCAATTTCAATTTTGATTTGTTCGGCTCTCATGTGACTGCCTCATTTTAGAGGTTTTCAGAACATCATTTTTTATTATCTGTGCCACAGATTTATTGTCTCCTGTAAACAATATACAGCACAAACACTTTTCGTCAGATTAAAAATTCCGGATTATGCATATCCGCAGGTAGGCTCTTATGGCTTTAATACCCGTTATGCAGCAGCCGCAGATTTGCTATTGATCTCTGTGCGTATGCCATTCTGTATGGCTTCAGTTATCAGTCCAGTGGAGGATTGGCTCCTTGTTTGACATGAGGATTTCGAGCACCGACTAACGAAGTAATCACGACGCGGAATACAGTAATAGAGGTGCCCTTATGGTTTTTCTGCATAAGAAAGTATATAATCCAGCCCTGCATAGACACTGTCTGCAGAGCGATTGAATGATAATTGCGCAAGCATCTTTGCAAGCGGAGGCAGCTTGCCGACAAATGTCCGGTCTCCTGACAGATACTCATGAAGAGGCGTATAGACATCGTCACGTATTGACTTGATGTCTGTATTGACAAATCCGGCTGTGGAGAGTTTCTTATCGTAGTTTGGGATCAAATAGTAGTTATCCTGCGGAATATTGAATTTGCCCGCTACCATGTTCCATGAAATCCACTGCTCTATTCGCCTGAAGGGATTATCGGAGTTTTTCATGGGTACAATGTCCGCTGTCACAAGCCTCCCGCCCTGACGCAGAACGCGAAACGCTTCACGGAAAAAATCCTCACGGCTTCTGTAGTGGAAAGCGCTCTCCACGGAAACAACCAGGTCAACGGATTCATTGTCAATCGGCATCGCTGTTGCCGAGCCTTCACGTAAATCTATTGATTTCTCAAGTCCCGCATCGGCAACATTCATACGGGCTCGCTCAACCTGGGAGTGCGTAATATTCAGCCCGATAATGTTTTCGGGCTTCATGTTCCTCGCCCAGAGGATGTCCTGATCACCAAAACCGTACCCGCAGTCCAGCACGGTATCGCCCGGACCCATACCGCCTCTTTTCGCCACCAGAAGCGCAAGCTCTTCACTGGCTTCATCAATGGTATCCACATCCCGCCAATAGCCAAGATTCAGATATAACGCATTCTCGGTAAGAGAGGTGGTGCCAATCAGGTCATATACTTCCGTTGTCTTCAGTCCATGAAATGGATTGAAAAGCCAATTCAGATATTCAAAAAAACGACCTATTGTGTTGTCTGACATAGTAATAACCTGTTTTCCGCTGAAGACACCCGAATCATAATCACCGTCCGCCGATAAGTATCTTAACCTCTGGCTGCACTTGAATGTTCAGGTGTAGATTGCTCTTGTTGAAAAACAGGGTGTTTTCAGATGTCCATATATAATTTGTCAGACGACCAAATTCAGGCAGAACGAATAGCATAGACACTCTTCACAAATTCAAAAACTCTGCTTTCTAAATTGTCGCAGACAGGTTCTGATGCTTTTCATATCAGTTATGCAACAGCTGCAGATTGGTTGTTGAGTTGTTGATAAACTTCCCACCTTGCCGAGGGGAACATTGATGCGGAAAATCCGGTTAATTCAATACAAGGTTTGTATATTGAAACCAAAACCGTACCACGAGCAATGAGCAACGTCACCGTAAACATATCCTTTCAGGATTCTCTCCTGAGTGAAATTGATAAAACTGCTAAGCGTGAACACCGCAGCTGGTCAGAGCTGATCCGTGAAGCGGCAAGGCTTTACATTCAACGCCAATGCCAGTGGAATGACCTGTTTCAGCTTGGAGACAGGATCGCACAGGAGAAGCAGCTGATCGTTAAGGACGTCGAAGATGAGATTGCCGCGAGTCGTAAAAAGAACGCGGATGATCAATGAAGATTGTCTGCGACAGTAACATCCTCATTTCCGGAATTCTTTTCGGAGGAAAACCGCGTGAAATCCTGCACCTCTGCTCTTCAGGGAGTGTTGTAAATAGTATCTCAACTGATATTCTGAAAGAAGTCGAAGAGGTTTTACTTCGACCGAAATTCGACCTTAATGAAAAGCGGGTATACGAAATTATCCGATTGTTCAGAGATACCTTCAAGCTCGTCAACCCTGAAAAGCGCCTTTCGGTCGTCACTGCCGATCCCCTTTCCATCTAACGCTTTATGTTTTTCCAGGGTTTGTACACTGAAAAGAAGACAGCAACGATAAGCAGCACTGTGTTGATGACCGCCGCCCAGAGGCCAATCTCTGAGCCCTGCATGTAGTAGTGATCATCCAAAGCTGCAGCTCCCCTGGTCTCTGCGATCCCCAGAAGCCTCGTCACCATTGGACCTAAATAGAACGTACCCGTGATAATGATCGCAAGCGTAACGATCCATTTGTAGATAAGCCAGCCATGTCGAAAGAAACCCCACCTGGTGAACAGAGAGAAAACCAGTCCGGTCAGCAACGTAGCGATAGCAGCCGGAGTCAGAACATACATGTCAATAAAGTGATAGATGTACATATACATATACAACTCGCTGCCCTCTGTGATCTTTTCGGCAACAATCGGCAGTACCAGTAACATGATCACGCAGGACAACCACAGCCCGGCGACAACCAGATGAATGGCCTTCAACAACTTCTGATTGGAGAGAGACAATTTCTTCATTGCACTCCCGTAACGTCATCGACGCAATTCATAAAACACTTTCGATAGAGCGGGTTGTTGAACTGTTGATGTGTTGAATCGTTGAACTGTTTGCTCAAACCTGTAGGGGCTGGCCCAGCGCAACAGCAAACTGCCCACTTCTTCAAGTCCATCAGTTGCTGCTTTCCGCGCCGCTCTGTATATTTCAACAATATACACAACATCATGGATCGTTTAACAGGCATCACCGGATTCCAATGGGATGAAGGCAATCTTTCAAAAAATCCCGGGAAACATGGAGTAGCAAACTCCGAGTCGGAAGATATCTTCTTCAACGAACCATTGATCGTCGCGGATGATATGAAGCACTCCGGAATCGAAAGAAGATGGTTTGCCCTTGGCAAAACAAACGCAGAAAGAAGACTCTTTGTCGTATTCACGATCAGAAAAGACAAGATCAGAATCATTTCATCCCGAGACATGAACAGGAAGGAGCAGAACAGTTATGAAAAAGCAGAAAAAAACAGTTCCGGAATTCAGGACTGAACAGGATGAACGGGAATTCTGGGCCACGCATGACTCGTCGGAATACATCGACTGGAAAAAAGCGGGAACCGCAATCTTCCCCGACCTGAAGCCGACAATGAAAACCATTTCGCTCCGGTTGCCAGAGCAGATGCTCAACCGCATCAAAGTTCTTGCCAACGAAAGAGACGTGCCCTATCAGTCGCTATTGAAAATGTTCCTCAAAGAACGAATCGACCGGGAATACGAACCAAAACGCAACAAACCACGATCCTCACGGAAAGCGAATGCATGATTTGCCTCATCCACCACTACGTTTCTAGCCAAATGCCTTCAGAAACTTGGGGACGTAGTGCAATAACAGCAATAACGCGCACCACACAAAATAGTGCATCAAAAATCATGTCGTTGATCACGCTCTTACCGTAGAGCTTTCCTGATCGGTTATCTCCTCCAACTTCCGCCTGCTCCTGTTCACAATCCTTGCTGATCAGTTTCACCTGTTCATCATGAATTTTGTCGAAATGATTCAGGAATTGTTGAACCGTTGAAGTGTTGATTTGTTGATTTGTTTCTTTGCTCCAGCCTGTAGGGGCAGGCCCCCGTGCCTGCCCGCACAACGTTCGAACCAATCCCCCCCACCGTTAGGGAGTTCCTGAAGAGCATTTTCTGCCTTTTCGCAAATCATCAGGGTCTTTCCGATTCAACTCTTATCAAACAAATTGATGTAATTGCAAACGTCCCCTTTTTCCTTGCCACAATCTCACCTGCCCCCTACAGCAACCACTTCGCCTTCAGCACATCCTCCACGATCTCCCGCGCAACAATTCCCGACGGATTCTCTCCGCCGGTGATGTTGCAGGCAAAAACGTACACCTCTCCCCCGCTTTCCACGAAACCTGTGAACCATCCCAGGTTCCACTTTCCTTCCACATCCATACCCGAACCGGTTTTCCCGTACAGGGTACCTTTCGAGGTTTCCGTCACCTTCATAATATCGCGCAGGATCGAGATATTCTTTTCCGAAAATGGCAGTTTTCCGTCGAGCAGTCTGTTCAAAAGCGCGACCTGCTCGTCGGCGCTGATTGTGATGGATGTTTTCCCCTCGCGAGGAAGCCAGAACGTGTCGATCCCGGATGAAATGTCTCCGGTTCCGTAACCGATGTTGCCGATATATGTTTTCATGCGATCATGACCTATCCGGCGCGCAAGGATCTGGTAGGCCGGAACCGCCGAGACACGGAACGCTTCGCGAAGTGACATATCTTTGTTCCATGCCTCATAACCGCGACGTACCCCGTCCCATGTGTACCAATGATCATCCGGCCCTTTGATCAGGCCGAGTTCCAGACCGATAAGCGTGTTGTAGATCTTGAATGTCGAGCAGGGAGCAAGGCGCTGTGCGGAACGGAGAGTGTCAACGGATATCGTTTCCCCTGAAGAACGGCAGTAGAATACAAAAGCGGCATCGTACCCTTTGAGGAGTGATTTGTCGATTTCCTGTGCATCAGTACTGAAAGGGGTCAGCAACACTGCAAACAGGAGAAGAAGAAGCTGTTGCATCGGCACTCTAAAATTATTGTTGAACTGTTGATTTGTTGAATCGTTGAACTGTTGGCTCCAGAAGATCAAGGCGTTAAGAATAAAGCTGCTAATAAGATACTGGAGACTCCTTCTATCCTCCAAATACAACGCATATGAATTAGCCGGTTGAGCAGCCCTCGGTATAGGTAATGATTCTGAAGCCAGCGGAGGAATCAACTTAGGGGACATAACTGTTTAAAGTTACATACTCATAAGCAAGCCGGTTTTGTCGGGATCGAGCCCTTCTCCTTCTTCACTCGAACGACTGAAAACAAAAAAAGCCTCCGGTTTATTGGCAGCTTTTTTTGCTGCGGAGAGAGAGGGATTGATGTAATGCTTCGCATTTCACCCTGCGGGTTAGTCGCAAGCGACTAATCTCATCGGCTTGCGCCTCTGGTCGACCCTCTTAACGGGTTCGAACCCCTCTCAAATAAAAAAAGCAATCCTCGCATGAGAATTGCTTTTTTTGCGGAGAGAGAGGGATTCGAACCCTCGATAGCCCTTGTTAGAACTATGACGGTTTAGCAAACCGTTGCCTTCAGCCGCTCGGCCACCTCTCCTGCTATATACTTACTTGCTAATGCTCAGGAAAGAGGGTTCGAACTCTCTCTCACTGACATCTCTGCTATTTAATGAACACTGTGCTTGTGCACTGTTTACCTTCTCCTTCATAGAGAGGGATTGATTCGGGTTGACCTGATGGTCAATCATAGCAGCTTGCGCTGCTGTTCGAACCCTCGATAGCCTAACCACCTCTCCTGAGAAAATATGTTCGTGCGGAGGATGAGGGACTCGAACCCCCAAGGGTGTTAACCCGGCAGTTTTCAAGACTGCTGCATTACCAATTATGCTAATCCTCCAAACGTATACAAAGAACGTATCCACAGGGCACTTAAGATAATCAAAGAGCGAAAAAAGTCAAAAACAATCGTCAGAAATCGATCTTTGCGCCGGTTATCCCCTGCCCTTACGTACTCGTTGCCAGACCAATTGCCTTTCCGGGAAGGGAGGGAGTGATTCGTTCACCTGAAACAAAAAAAGCCTCCGGATTATCGGAAGCTTTTCTTGCTGCGGAGAGGGAGGGATTGACTCGCTTCGCTCACCCTTCGGGCAGCAACGCCTGCGCGTGCTGTCTCAATGGCTGGCGCCATTGGTCGACCCTCTTTTCGGGTTCGCATCCCTCCCCTTCTTGATTCGTTCACCTGAAACCAAAAAAGCCTCCGGATTATCGGAAGCTTTTCTTGCTGCGGAGAGGGAGGGATTCGAACCCTCGAGGGCCGTTAGACCCTACCCGCTTTCCAGGCGAGCGCACTAGACCAACTATGCGACCTCTCCAGATTTAGGGTGTGTAATGTACAATCTATTTTACTTTTTTAAAAGCTCATACACGACAAGAAAACCAGATCAAATATATTTATTTCAAATATTGATCATTATTCGTTACCGGCACGTGGTTCCGATTGGCTTTCAGCAGTCACTTTCGTAAATTGGCAAAACTTGTTGAAAAGCTCAATCCATAAACTGTTTACCGCATGTCGAAAATACTCTACGAAGCGCTTACGTTTGATGATGTGTTGCTCGTACCCGCTTACTCGGCGATTCTTCCTAAAGAAACGAGCGTCAAGACCCGCCTCACGAAAAACATTCAGCTGAATATTCCGCTGGTCAGTGCGGCTATGGATACGGTTACGGAATCTGAGTTGTCAATCGCTATCGCTCGCTCCGGCGGTATAGGTTTCATCCACAAAAACCTGACAATCAGCCAGCAGGCAAAGGAAGTTGCGAAAGTCAAGCGGTATGAAAGCGGGATTATCCGCAACCCTGTCACCCTTTATGAAAACGCGACCGTACAGGCGGCTCTTGACCTGATGCAGAAGCACTCGATATCCGGCATTCCGATTATTGAAGAACCTATAGGGCCTGATGACGCCTCTCTGAAACTTAAAGGAATCATCACGAACAGGGACCTTCGCTTCAAACCTTCTCCGGACCAGAAGATTTCAAGCATCATGACAAGCAGGAACCTTATCACCGCGGATGAAGATATAAACCTCGAAGACGCGGCAGGAATACTGCTTGAAAACAAAATCGAAAAACTGCTGATAACTGATGGCAAAGGCAACCTTAAAGGTTTGATAACCTTTAAGGATATTCAGAAAAGAAAACTCTATCCTGACTCCTGCAAAGATGAAGATGGCAGGCTTAGAGCCGGCGCGGCTGTCGGCATTCGTGCAGACACCATAGACCGGGTAACCGCTCTTGTCGAGGCAGGAGTGGATGTTGTCGCGGTCGATACTGCGCATGGTCACAGTAAGGCTGTCTCTGATATGGTGAGAACCATCAAGAAAAGCTTCCCTGATCTTCAGGTGGTCGCAGGAAACGTTGCTACCGCCGATGCCGTCCGGGATCTCGTTGCGGCAGGCGCGGATGCCGTCAAAGTCGGTATCGGACCGGGCAGCATCTGTACGACTCGTGTTGTTGCGGGCGTCGGCATGCCGCAGCTGACTGCTGTCATGAAATGCGCGGAAGAAGCGGCCAAAACAGGAACGCCGCTCATCGCTGACGGCGGCATCAAATACAGCGGAGACATCGCCAAGGCTATTGCCGCAGGCGCCGATTCAGTAATGATCGGCAGCATCTTTGCCGGAACGGATGAAAGTCCCGGGGAAACGATACTCTATGAAGGGAGGCGCTTCAAGGCATACAGGGGAATGGGCTCGCTTGGAGCCATGTCGGAACCGGAAGGAAGCAGCGACCGGTATTTCCAGGATGCTTCAAAAGAAAGCAAAAAATACGTTCCGGAAGGGATTGAAGGCCGGATACCGGCAAAAGGAAAGCTGGAAGAGGTTATCTATCAGCTGATCGGTGGCCTGAAATCGTCGATGGGTTACTGCGGTGTACGCTCTACGGATGAAATGAAAAACAACACCAGCTTTGTGCGTATCACCCAGGCCGGACTGAGAGAGAGCCATCCCCATGATGTCAAGATCACCAAAGAAGCCCCGAACTACTCGGTGTCTTAGAGGAAAAGAGCTGGCAGGGTGGCTGAATAGCCGGGCGGACACACAGGTCCGCCCCTACAGTTCAAAAAATCAACGAGTCAACACATCAACAATCCTTCCTCTTCGTCTTACAGGATCGCTTTTTTCACTTTCCACTTTCCACTTTCCACTTTTGATCTTTGACTTTTGCCTTTTGCCTTTTGACCTTTGCCTTTTGCCTTTTGACCTTTGACTTTTGCCTTTTGACCTTTGACTTTCCCCTTCCCCCTACTCCTCATCATGCAGACCTTCAAGGCGGTCTTCAAGATCGGCGTAGATTTCCTGCAGCTCATCGATCATATCCTGATCAGCTTTCCACATTCCCCTGCTATTAGCCTCGAGCATCCGTCCAACAATATTCTTTATGGCCAGAGGGTTCAGATCCGCGAGCCGTTCACGCATTTCAGGGTCGAGAGCATAGGTTTCAGCTGTTTTTTTGTAGACCCAGTCATCGACGCTTTTCGTGACAGCATCCCACCCGAGCATATAGGTCACCCTGTTACTGATCTCCCCTGCGCCGCTGTGACCGTGCTTCAGCATACCCTCAAACCATTTCGGGTTAAGCAGCTTTGAACGGTACTCGAGCCTGAGCGACTTGCTTGCGTCATCAACTTTGATATCGGAGGTGAATGACTCCACATAGTTCAGTTTAACGTCGCTTGTGCGGGTATTGCGCTTGCGTGCGGCGAGGTGAAGCGATCCGGATGATGAAAAGTAGTGATCGATATCGGAGATACCGAACTCCGTGGAATCAACCTGATGCACCACACGATCAACGGTACCGAACAGGCTGGTGAGAATCTCCGTCTGTTTTTCACCTTTTCTGCCGCCCCCATAGGCGCAGCTGTTACGCCTGAGAAACAGTTCATCAAGATCGTCGTCGTTTTCCCATGCGGAATCCTCAACCATATCATCAACATAGGTGCCGTAGGAGCCGGGAGGCTGTGTAAATTGTCGAGATGTCGCACTTTCGAAATCCGCTCCCTCCGCAAGGGCCTCGTCGACATGTTTCCTGATATAGTTCATCTCATGCGGCTCATCAGCTTTGGCTGCTTCCTGAACGAGCCTGTCAAGCTGGTCCATGAGATTGCCGAAAGCATCCCTGAATATCGGACTTAACTGCATGAGCACATCGATCCTCGGGCGTCCGAGCTGTTCAAGAGGAACAAGCTGATAATGGCTGATCTTTCCCTGAGCGTCATAGGAGGGCTCGGCACCGGCAAGTCTGATGACAACGGCTACCGCCTCACCTTTGGTCTTGATGGTATCCAGCCCCCACAACACCTGCGCAATGGTTTCAGGATACTGACCGTCGTTCTCCTCAAGGTGTTTGCTGACAAGCATATCCGCGATTCTGGTTCCCCGCTTGAAAGCCAGCTCAGAAGGTATGCGCCAGGGATCGATAGAATGAATGTTGCGACCGGAAGGAAGAACGTTGACGCCGTCCCTTACCAGATCTCCGCCGGGTCCGGAAGGTATGTATCGACCCTCAAGCACCCGTACAAGAGCATCCATCTCTCCACGGTTGTCGCCAAGAGCCTGGAGGATATGCGCGCCTTCACTAATAAGTCCATCAACCATTGCCAGATGTTCTCCTGGCAACTCCTGACCGTTGGTGATATCCTTGAACACTTCCTGAGGACTTTTCCTTTCAAACAGCACCTGTTGGATAAAATCCTTGCATGACTGATCAACTGTTTCCCGTAGCTCTACAGCCTCGCTTTCACCGCTTCTTGAACGTTTAGCAAGCTCTTCATAGTCTGCAAAATGACCGTTGGAACCGGAACAGGACATAAACATTCCCGGAAGGCTCGTACCGTTTTGCCCCCTGTTTTTCAGGGTTTCAGTCACCGTGACAAGCTGCGAATCAAGCGGGCTCGACTCACCGAACACATGAAGAGAATTTGAAATCAGACGGTTTTCAAGCTCAAGAACGTAACTGTAGAGACGGCTGACAAAATCCCTGAACGTTTCGCCTTCTATCTTCGGACAGTCGTCGGTAAGGTTCAGAAGCTCTGCTTTCTGCATAATCGCCATTTCAACATCACCTGCTTCGTTCGCATCTCCGAGGTTGCGCTCTCGATAATCGGCAAGCAGATCCTTCATTGCCGGCAGCTCCTTGTAGAGTCCCGCTCTTGAAAGCGGAGGCACGACATGAGACACCATAGTCGCAAGACCTCTGCGTTTTGCGATGGAGGATTCACTCGGGTTGTTGATGGGATAGATATAGAAGTGCGGGATATCCCCGAGCAGCGCGTCCGGCCAGCAGTCGCCGGTCAGGCCTGTCTGCAGACCCGGCATCCATTCGACAGAACCATGCATACCTACGTGTACAAGCGCATGGGCCTTGAGCTCACGGCTGATCCAGCGATAGAAGGAGATGTACTGATGATGGGGCGTGTTGGCCTTGTCGAACAACAGTCTCATTGGATCACCCTGCACACCGATACGAGGCTGTACACCGATAAATATATTACCATAACGAATACCGCCGATAAACACGTCTTCCGTTCCTATAGGGACAATCTCACCGGGAAAACCCTGCCAGCGCTCTTCGATTCGCTCCCGTTCCCTCGATGTTGTCAGTTCCCTGAACTTCTCTGCGTTAATCTTCAGAGCATCCGGCTTTCCGTTCTGGAACTGGTGATCGGTAGCCTTGTCGAGAGCCTTGAAGAGCTCTTCCGGACTCGAAGGAAGTTCGCCGGTAGCATATCCTTCCTTTTTCAACCGATGCAGCATGGCGAGCAGTGACTTGGGAACATCGAGCAGGGCCGCGCTGGCTTTTTTACCCAGCCCGGGAGGATAATCATAGACAACAAACGCGATTTTCTTTTCCCTGTTGGATGCCTCTCTCAATCTCAGCCAGTTTGCCGACAACCCTGTCAAACGGTCTATCCTTTCAGGTACAGTCTCGATCTTTCCGTCCTTGAGTGCCCCGAGGACTATCGGACAGACAGCTCCGTCCATTTCAGGTATAGAGTAGGTAAACGTTATCTGCATGGGCGAAACGCCAAGCTCGTGCCACGACTCGAAGTCCTGAATCAGCAGCGGCTGCGACACGATATAGGGGACATCCAGCTTTCTCATAATCTCGTCACGAGCTTCTGCCGCTGTACCCGGTTTGGTCGATCCAGCAGGGCCGCCCACAAGACCGAAACCCATCATGTTCACCAGCAGATCGAGTTTTTCCTTGACAAACCAGTCTCTGACCAGCACGTGTCCTTCCACGCCCATAACGAAAGAGGGCAGCACCTTGAGTCCTCTGCTCTCAAAGCCGCGGATCGTATCGTCGATATAGGTTTTTTCCTGAAGCAGGTGCTTGCGGAAAAACAGCAAACCCACTTTCTGGCCTTTATTGAAGTTTCTTCCCTGTTTTTTTGACCAGCTCTTGAATGATTTGACATCCTTGAAATATTCCGGAGCATCCGGGTGATAGAGCCCCATATTCGGCACATCGACAATAGGGCCGACCTCAAGCTGCTCGTTACAGTACTCCCTGAGAATCAGCCGGAACATGTTGGCAATGTTCTCGGGAGTGGGCTGCATCCAGTAGGAATACACAAGCAGCCAGTTCTTGAAGTCTTTCGCTTTTTTCGGAACAAGAGGAAGTATCGTTCGCATGATCTTCATCAGCTTCATGTAACCGTAAAGCGCGTCCTCGTCACGCCCCTTCACAAGCATCTTGGCAATCTTCTTGACCGACTCGGGCATTCCACCCTTGCCCTCTCCGACAGCATAATTTCCAACTTTGGTCAGCGCCATGGCGTCCGGCATCGACTCAAAAACAAAGATTGTTTTCTCCTGGTTGGAGGCCTGTTCAAGCTGCTCACGGAACCAGTCAACCTGATCCTTGAACTGGATCATACTCATAAACACACAATCAGCTTCGGATATAGCTTTTGCTGCTTCGGGATTCTTTTTTTCCAGATCTACATCAGTCCACTGGGTAAGCTCGGCTTCACCATGCAGAAGGTTAATGATCTTTTTCCAGAGATTGGTATTGTATTGCTCGAGTCCGACAATCGCTGTGATTTTCCTAAGCTGTGCCATGACCTCTAAATCAAATAATTAATAATACTGAAACCCCGACCCCATCAAAAAAAATACAAGAAACACTGTGAATCTACACGTAAGATAACTGCCTAAAAAACAAAAACCTCCCCTGTCATCAATCACAACGGGGGAGGTTTCGTGAAATCTATGAGCACAAATCGTTCAACTCAGAGCTGCCATTGCGATCTCTTCGGCTTTGGCGTTCGGCAGATAAAAATACCGTCCCCCAAGTTTTTCAGCAAGCTTTGGCGCTTCTCCCCGTGAAAGGTAGTTCATCTGGGTGTCGATAATAACAGAAGCGACGCCCTCCGCGAATATGGTGGCTGAAATGGCTTCGATCTCCTGCTGCACCTCCTCTTTTGTCGCTTTTGGCGCATCGGGATCATACGAGGACTGCAGACTGATGTTACCTCGACCATCGGTAATCACAACAAACATGATTTGTGAAACACCTTTTGTCCGGGCCTGTTTTGCCGTTTCCAATCCAAGAAAAAGAGCAGAAGCAAGCGGCGTTCCTCCGCCGGTAGGCAGCACATCAAGCTCTCTCTTTGCTCGATCCACACTCTGCGACGGCGGCAGTAGAAGCTGAGCCTCTTTTCCTCTGAAAGAAATCAGTGAAACCTGATCACGATGAACATACGCATTCTGCAGCAAATGCGAGACCGCGCCCTTTGCCTGGCGCATGCGGTTCAATGCCATGGAACCGGATGCATCGACCATGAAGATATACAGGGTTCCGGACTTGTCACGAAATTTCTTGATCCTGACATCTTCTTTATTGATAATCAGGGCAGTTTTAATTTCGCCGAACTTCTTTTTTCGTTCCGCTCTCCGGCTCTCCTGCCATGGTGCCGCTGAAATCAGCGTTGGAATAATCGCTACCTTTCCACTACGCATCTCACCTTCCTGGGAACGGACAAAGCGGCCACGACGATTGTTGAGGGCTTCTCCACGGCTTCCGGACCTGCTTTTTCTTTTTGCCGCGAGAGAAATGTTCATGATGTTGTCCGGTAACTCAGTCTCTATGGCCTCCATCATCAGCTCCTCGATCATGTCCGGAGTTTCCTCCTCTTCCTCCTCCTCATCAGGATCGGAATTGTCATCAGGCGCGTCCTGATCTTCAGATTCAGGACTATCCGGAGGCATATCTTCATCCGGAGGCATATCGTCCATAACCTCCTCTTCCTGCGGAGGCATCTGCGTCGCTCTGGGAACCAGCACAAGCTTGAGAGCAAGTTTAAGATCATCCTCGTCAACGTCGGTACGCTGCGCAAGGGCTGCACTTGCAAGAGCGGCTTTAATGGCGAAAATATCGGCACGGTTACCCTCTACCCCGAGACTGACGGCAGACTGAATCAGTCCCTGCATCTGCTCCTTGGTCATGGAAACAAGCGGAAGCTGCTCTTGAGCCGCTTCGATAAGCCCTCTAAGCATTTTCAGCTCATCTTCAGTGTCTTCAGCGTCTCTTTTCCCGAGTACACAGTTGACGATAAGCTTACGTGCCCTGTAATCGTTCTGGGTGGTGAAAGGAACAATCATGCCTACCCGGTCAAGAAGTCCCATACGGACGTCCCCATCGGAAGGATCATAGGTTCCGATCAACATAAATTTCGCCGGATGCACCTCACTGAGGCCTTCACGTTCAACAAGCACCGCTCCTCTCGACATGGCATCCATGACATGGGAAACAGCGGAGCTGTCAAGAAGACTCAAAGAATCTACGTAGAGCACTCCTTCGTGAGCCTTGGAGAGCACGCCGTGCTGAACGACACGCTTACCCTGAACAAGTGTCGCTTCGAGATCTACGCCGCCGATCAACCGGTCTTCCGTAACATTCAAAGGCAACTCGACAAAAGGCGTATCTTCCGAAACTATACCGGAAAAAGCCCTTGCAAGTGTGGACTTGCCGGACCCGACAGCCGCCGGAACCACTACCCCGCCAAGAGAAGGATCAACGGCAAGCAGCATCATCGCCTGCTTTGCCAGATCCATTCCAACAATATCGGTAAAAGCTATCATTATACTTCTTCTACTTCTCCAAGTACTTTAGCAAGTTCACGATCGATTTTTTCACCCGGATCCATAACCTCCAGCGGATCTTTGCGCAAGCGATGCCGCAAGCAAAGCCCTGCAATCTCCCGAACATGCTCGATGGTCACCACCTTGTCGCCATTGAACGCCGCAAAAGCGTTGGCTGTTCTGGTGATCGTCAGCTCACCGCGATGCCCGTCGATACCGAGCTGCATACAAAGTTTTGCGACATCAGTAAGTACTTCGTCACTCATGGTAACTTCAGGTAGCAATTCCTTTGCCTGAAGAATCCTTTTCTGCAGTTTATTCTGTTCACGCGTCCATTTTTTCAAAAAAGCCTGCGGGTCATCATCATACTCGTGCCGTCTTTTCACAATTTCAACTCTCTTGGCAACATCGAGAATAGTGATAATCCTCGCGTGCAGTCCGAAACGGTCAAGCAGCTGAGGTCTCAGTTCACCCTCTTCAGGGTTACCCGACCCGACAAGAACGAATCGTGCCGGATGGCGAATACTGATTCCTTCACGTTCAACCACATTCCTGCCGCTGGCAGCAACATCAAGCAGTACGTCCACAAGATGGTCATCGAGAAGGTTCACTTCGTCGATATAAAGAAATCCCCGGTTGGACTGAGCAAGAAGTCCAGGCTCAAAAGCCTTGACGCCGCTTGTAAGCGCTTGTTCAATATCGATGGTACCACAAACACGGTCTTCAGTCGCGCCGAGAGGAAGATCGACAACAGGCACAGGAATATCCTCTATGGTCATATCTTCAGGAGTCATCGCCTTTGCGCCTTTCTTCGGCTTTTCAGCCTCGATATAATCAGAAACAGAACGGTTGTAAACATCGTCCTTGACTCGTTCAATCATAGGAAGTACCTCTGCAAGCGCCCGGACAGTAGTACTTTTACCGGTTCCCCTGTGGCCCATCACGAGCACACCGCCAATCCTCGGATCGATGATATTCAGTATCAGGCTGAGTTTCATTTCTTCCTGACCTACGATTGCCGTGAAAGGAAACGCCGTCCCTTGCTTCTTCTTTGTTCTCGCTTTCTTTGGGCCGGAAGCCTTGGCGGCAACTGAACCGGACTTTGCTTTCGTACTTGCTGTTTTCTTTGCAGCTGAAGCAGTTTGAGTCATAATTGATGATTTTTTAAACACCCCAACCCTATACGTCTACTCCTGCGGGAAAAGGCTTACTTAATTGAATACGTTGTACAATTAAAGCATGAATTTATGCTTTTAAAAAGAGAATAGAAAATGCTTTACAAAAAAGGATCAAAGAGCCCCCTTTTTCTTTCTTTACCACCCACCTTTGAACAGGCGCCGGTTACCAGTCAGCGGTCTCCAATCACTTTTTCTCATTGTCATGCCGGACCCGATCCGGCATCCATCTTTCTTGCATATTGACATCGACATGGATCTTCGGGTCAAGCCCGAAGATGACAGCAAAATAAAACTCCGGTCTCCCTTTCTCCCCGACTTCCACTATTCATTACATTAGTCATTTGACAGTAGACACTCCTCCGTCACCCACTCATCGCTCAGTACTCAGCACTTTCTTTCCTCTTGTCACTTTCCCCCAATCATCAATCAAAAATCATAAATCCTTCAACGCGTCCTCTGCCGCCTCCTTTATTGATTCGGAAAGCGTGGGATGGGCGTGTATCGTTTCGGCAATCTGTTCAGCCGTAACCCCAAGACTTCGGGCGAGAGAAATTTCTCCGATCAGTTCAACCGCGCCATAGCCCAGCACATGACCTCCAAGAAGAACTCCGGTGCCTGCCTCGAATACCAGCTTGACGAAACCATCGCGGTGACCATAGGCATTCGCCTTTCCGGATGACGCGAAAAGCGCTTTACCCACTCTGATGTCAAATCCTGCCTCCGCTGCCTGACGTTCAGTATACCCGACGCAGGCAACGGATGGCTCGACATAGACACAACGGGGCATTCTTGTGTCATCGACCGGTTCGCATGTCTTTCCCGTCACACCCTTCACGGCAACTGCGGCTTCAGCCGAAGCTTTATGCGCAAGCATCATCCCGCCCCGTACGTCACCTATGGCGAAAATATTCGGGACATTCGTGCGGCACCTCTCATCTGTCACAACGAAACCTTTCTCTGTCTCAACTCCTGCTTTTTCAAGTGCAAGCCCTTCTGTCTCCGGGGCAACACCGACTGCAACAAGCATGCAATCAGCATCCATGACCCGCTCACTGCCGTCAGGCATACCAACAACAGCCCGAATACCCCCATCCGCGGTTTCTGCTTTTTTTACCACCGCTTCGTTGATAATCTCAATACCTGCCTTGACAAGAGAGCGCTTAAGACCATCTCCGATGTCGGCATCTTCCAGCGGAAGAATTCCCGGCATCAACTCCACCAGCGTAACATCACTGCCTGCAGCGTTATAGTACCACGCCATCTCGACGCCAATAGCTCCGCCACCGATGATAAGCATCTTTCCGGGCGCCGCCTGCATTGCAAGCGCCTCCCGGCTTGAAATAATGGTTTTCCCGTCAAACTCCATACCGGGAAGCTCTCTTGCTTTGCCCCCGGTCGCTATGATACACTGTTCCGCGGATATTGTTTCTTCAACCTTGCCCTCTCGCTTGATTTCAAGCCTGTGAGCATCGATAAACGAACATTCACCTCGTTTCAGCACGACATTATTCTGCTTCAGCGTATATTCTACGCCTTTGGAAACGGTAAGAACTACCCTTCGGCTCCTTTTCACAGCCTGAGCCACATCAACAACGGCATTATCGATCCCGAGGCCAAAAGGCCCTGCATCATCTGCAAGACGGAAAACTTCGGCACTTCTGAGCAATGCCTTGGTTGGTATACAACCCCAGTTGACACATACTCCTCCAATCGCCCCTTTTTCAACAATACATACCTGCAAACCCGACTGCGCGGCTTTTACCGCCGCCTCAAATCCGCCGGGACCCGAACCTATCACGACCACGTCATACTCAAAAGATTTTCCTTCTGACTCCTTGGACATAAGAATTGCGCGGTTATTGTTATATAGTGATACTCACTCTGAAACCCCGTATTACCAGATCCAAGATGCAAAAACAGCAGGTAAAAAGCGAACAGGAAGAACAGGACAGAGAACATCAGGAACCGAAAAAAATGACGCTTCAGGTTGCACAGACCCAGAAACCGATGCGTATCGATGTCTATCTCGCCCAGCAGGTTGAAAACGCCACCAGAAACAAGGTTCAGGAAGCAATTTCGGAACACCGCGTACGGGTTAACGGAAAAACCGTCAAAGCCAATTACAAGATAAAATCTCTCGATTCCATAGAGATCACCTTTCTCCGCCCTCCCGCACCGGAACTCGCTCCTGAAGATATCCCCGTCGACATCATCTATGAGGACAACGATCTTATGGTAATCAATAAAGCTCCCGGCATGGTGGTCCATCCCGCATTCGGCAACTGGACGGGAACGCTTGCCAACGCCATCCTTCACCATCTCGGCACGGATGCCGAAAAACTCGATACAACGGAATTACGTCCCGGCATCGTTCACAGGCTGGACAAAAACACCTCGGGACTGATCATTGTCGCCAAACACTCTACGGCCCTGCACCGTCTGGCAAAACAGTTCGCGGAGCGTCAGGTCGAAAAAAAATATCAGGCGATTGTCTGGGGCGTTCCGGAGCCTCCTGAAGGAATCGTCAAAACAAACATAGGCCGTTCGATACGCGACCGTAAAGTAATGACCTCCTACGATTTTGAAGGAAAGGAAGGAAAAACAGCGGTAACAGAGTACCGTGTAGTGGAAAACCTGCGCTATTTCTCACTTGTCGAGATGATCCTCCACACAGGCCGAACGCATCAGATCAGAGTTCACCTCAAACATATAAACGCGCCTATTCTCGGAGACGAAACCTATGGAGGGGCCGGAGTACAGTCCCTTCCCTTCAGCAAAAGCGAAAGCTTCGTCAAGAACCTCCTGGAGCGTATCCCGCGCCAGGCGCTCCACGCCGCGAGCCTGAGCTTTTTCCAGCCCACAACCCGAGAAAGGATTACCCTGTCAGCCCCACAGCCGGAAGATATGCAGGCGGCACTGGATAAGATTAAAAGAATGTTGAACTGTTGATTTGTTGAACTGTTGATTTGTTGAACTGTTGATTTGTTGATTTGTTGAATCGTTACATTGTTTCATAAAACTTTTAATCGATTAAGAATCTATGCAAAACGTGATTTTTCAAGTTTCATCACAGATTTTTCTTTTCAGTCATTCCCGTGCTTGACACGGGAATCCATACGTTGATTTGCAAAACCGGATGGATGCCGGATCAAGTCCGGCATGACTTTTCACATCTTTCAACAAGATCTACCACATCATGAAAGTTCTTGCCGTAAACGGAAGTCCCCGAAAAGAGGGCAACACGCACAAAATGATCATGAAAGTATTTGAAGCGCTGGAAAAAGAAGGTGTTGAAACCGAACTTGTGCAGGTCGGCGGTAAAATCATCAGAGGCTGCCTGTCATGTTACAAGTGCATCGAACGAAAAGACAGACGGTGTGCTACGGGAAACGACATGTTCAACGAACTGTTTGAAAAAATGCTTGCTGCCGACGGCATCATCCTGGCCTCTCCCACCTACTTTGCCGACATCACCCCCGAGCTCAAAGCGGTCATCGATCGCGCAGGCTTTGTCTCCAGGGTAAACGGTCAGCTCTTCCGGCACAAGGCAGGCGCTGCTGTTATCTCTCTCCGGCGCGGGGGCGGAATACACGCCTATGACAGCATCAACCACCTTTACCAGATATGCCAGATGTTCATCGTCGGTTCAACATACTGGAACCTCGGCTTCGGAGGCAGAATCGGAGATGAAGTATCCGACGACAAAGAAGGAATGGAAAACATGGCGGACCTTGGGAAATCAATGGCCTTCCTTCTTGATAAACTCAACAGTTGAAACGCTCTCCTGCAAGAATACCCGATCGCTGTCGTCGAATATATGAGAGACGCCTGCAGGAATTACATGTCAGGTTGAAAATATAAGGGCACCTCTATTTATTGTCGTGAGAAGCCCGAGGACAAGGCGGACGGAGCGGAAAAACCGGAGTGTACACGACGTACATGAGGATTTTGAGCACCGCCCAACGCAGTAATAGGGCTTCGGAACAAATAAATAGAGGTGCCCATAAGAACATTGCATGTTCTGTCACCGATGAATACACCAGGGAGAATGACATTATGAAAAAAGGAAAATTACTGTTTGCCGCGGCACTGGCGACAACAATGGCTTGTCAGTCGGCACCTGCACGAGCCGACGTCAGCATTCACATCAATCTGAACGCTCCACGCGCGGCGCTGTTCCATCCGATTTATGACAATGACTACTTTTACAATACGGGTTACTCACCCAACCTGCTGTTCGTTCCTCAGCTCGGGTTCTATGTATCGGTAGGGTTGCCGTATGATCTGCTTTTCTTCGACAACTTCTACTATGTCTATCACAGCAATAACTGGTATCATTCCAGGAATTACGGTGGTCCGTGGGTAGTGGTTACGCATAACAGGCTTCCACGCACTATCAGAAACCTTCATTGGCGTGACATCCGTCATTACTCTGACCGCGAGTATCGCAGAAATGCCAAACACCGCTGGCTGAAACACCGCCACAACGCGTATAAACACGAGAAAAAAAGTATCAGGAACAGCCCCTTTTATCATGAAACCAGAAGCGTCCAGAAAAAAGTATACAGGAAAAAACCTGATCGCAGGATTCAAAAGGCATACAAGATCAGAAACGACAATGATCGCCGCAGAGTCTACAAAGACATAAACAACAATGATCGCAGAAGAGCTGAAAAGGTAAAACCCGACAAAAACTCAAAGCGTGTTTACAGGGAAAAGAACACAAAAACCTGGAAAAACAGATCGGGTGAACGGGTTATCGTCAAGGAAACGACCAGAAAATCTAAAGTATGGAGAAACAAAAACAACGACCGGAAAGAAAAACGCTGGGCAGAAAACAGAATCAATCGCAAGGATAACAGAAACTACAATAGAGAAAACAGATCCCGTGAAAAAAGATGGGGAAGAGATGGCGACAGATAGATCAAAGGCCACGGCGAAAACCGTGGCCTTTGTTTTTTTCCGATTAGGAGAATAGATGGCGCATTAGGCATATTACACGCTACAGAATCAGACGAATTCGATACTCATATGATAAGCTGACCATGAAAAAAGCAGTACTACTCACCTCTATTTTCTTTTTTTGTCTTTCTTCATTCTCCCGACAAGCACAGAGCGAAACGGTCATACCGATGCAGAATACCGCTGAAGCTCCTGAAAAACCGGTCACGGAAATCTATTGCGGAAAAAAAATTGTCGATCGCTACCGCTACATGGAAAATCTGAAGGATCCTCTCGTCCTGCAGTGGTTCAAAACACAGGAGGAATCCGCCCGATCAGTCATGGAGAATATTCCCGGAAGAAAATCGCTGATTGAAAAGATGCAGGATTTCGACAGCAGAAGATCTTCAAAAGTCTATAATCTTGTCATAACTGATAACGACCGCTACTTCTATCTGAAACGAACACCATCCGACGAAACCGGAAAGCTCTACTACAGGGAGGGATATTCAGGTGATGAAAGATTGCTCCTTGATCCGTCGCAACTGTCGAAAAAAGGAACAGGGAACTATGTCGTCAGTAACATTTCTCCTGACGATGACGGTTCGAAAGTTGCGATATCCGTTGCAGCAGATGGCTCGGAGGATGATATCGTGATGATCATGAACGTAAAAACAGGAGCGCTCTATCCTGAGAAGATAGATCGTTGCCGGTTCGCTTCACCCTCCTGGCTTCCTGACGGCACAGCGTTCCTCTACAACCGTCTTAACAAAGGCATGCAGGGGGACATCGATATCCAGAAAAACAGCCGGGTCTACCTCCACATGGTCGGAACCGATCCGTCCACTGACAGGGAAATCTTCTCCGGAGCCACCAATCCCGACATGAACATTCGTCCTGAAGACATTCCATTTGTCCATTACGACAAGGACAGCGCGCATCTCTTCGCCTTTATACAGAACGTGGACCGTCGACTTTTTGTCTATTACGCGCCGGTTTCAGAACTGACAGCCGACAGGATATCCTGGAAAAAACTATTCACACCTGAGGATAACATTCACGACTTTTCTGTCACTGAAACAGACCTGTATCTGTATACTCCGGATAACGCGCCGAATTTCAAGGTTCTTAAGACCTCTCTTCTGCAACCGGACATCAGCAATGCCGAAACAGTGATCGCAGAACACCCCGATGCTGTACTTACCTCGTTCACTATCACCAGCAAGGGCATTTTTTACACCCAATCGAAAAACGGCGTGGAAGTTGAATTCTTCAGACTACGTACCGGAAAGAATAAAGCGGAAAAAATCAAACTCCCCTTCAAGGCTGGAACCCTGCACCTGACAGGCAAGGGATTCCGGTTTCCTGAAGCATGGGTGGTAATCTCCGGATGGGGCAGTGACTATAAACGATACCGCTATGACGAAAAATCCGGTTCGTTTATCTACGAAACACTCTCTTCCCCTGCTGAATACCCGGAATATGAGGATCTCATCGTCGACGAAGTCATGGTACCGTCGCATGACGGCGTCAAGGTACCTCTTTCGCTGATTTACAAAAAAGGCCTGAAAAAAGACGGCAAAAATCCTGTGCTTTTTTATGGGTACGGCGCTTATGGTAAATCACTAAGGCCGTTCTTCAGTCCATCGTTTCTCCTCTGGACCCATAAGGGAGGAATTCTGGCTGTCGCGCATGTCAGAGGGGGAGGCGAGCTGGGTAATGCATGGCACAAAGCAGGAATGAAATCGACCAAACCCAACACCTGGAAAGATCTGATCAGCTGCACGGAATATATTATCAAAAACAACTACTCCACTCCGGACCTTATCGCCATCAACAGTGCCAGCGCCGGAGGAATACTTGTCGGCAAGGCGATGACCGACCGACCCGACCTTTTCGCGGCGGTCATTCCGCAGGTTGGGGCCATGAACCCCCTTCGCGGGGAAGAAACACCCAACGGCCCTGTTAACGCGCCGGAATTCGGGACGGTCAAAGACTCCCTCGAATGCCTCGCGCTGATTGAAATGGACCCCTATCTGAGCATTACAGACGGTGTCCGTTACCCTGCCGCTCTTGTCACGGCAGGCCTCAATGATCCCAGAGTGATCGCCTGGCAGCCAGCCAAATTCGCAGCCCGCCTTCAGTCCGCGACGGCGTCACAGAGACCGGTGCTGTTCTACCCGGATTTCCAGTCAGGTCATGGCATAGGCGACACCAAGACCAGGCAGTTCGAATCACTTGCCGACGTCCTGAGCTTTGCCTTCTGGCAGACCGGACACAAGGAATTCCAACCTGAAAAGCAATAACGTTACTGCTCAAGCTCGGCCAGTTCCTCCCATCTGGCCATGTCCCTGTCCATCTGATGCTGCAACGTTTGCAGTTCCTGGCTCAGCTCACTGACCCGGTCAAAATCCGATCCCGCATCGTTTAATCGGCTGGAAATTTCCGCCTGACGCTCTTCGGCTTCGGCGATCTTTTTTTCGAGAGCATCCATTTCACGCCTTTCTTTCTGGCTGAGCTTACGCGGGCCGGAACCTGAGGGCTTATCCTTCAATTGCTTCGTGGGCTTGCTCGTCGCCGGTTTTTCTTTCGCCGCCTCCCTTTCAGCTTTCATCTCAAGATAGACGCTGTAGTTTCCCGGATACTCCCTGATCTTTCCGTTCTCCTCAAAGGCAAAAATGTGTTCAGCCACCCTGTCAAGAAAGTAGCGGTCGTGGCTGACCGCGATCACGCATCCCGGCCATGAATCGAGAAAATCCTCGAGTACCTGAAGAGTCGGAATATCAAGATCGTTTGTCGGCTCATCGAGAAGCAGCACATTAGGCGAATCAATCAGCTGTTTGAGCAGGTAGAGCCTGCGCCTCTCTCCTCCGGAGAGGTTGCCGATACGATTGTACTGAACAGCAGGTTCAAAAAGGAACCGCTCCAGCATTTTCGAGGCGGAAAGCTGGCTGCCGTCCTTCAGTTTTATCTGTTCCGCCTCCTCCTTGATATAATCGATCACCCGCATGGCATCGTCGAGGCCGCTGCTCATCTGGTCATAGTAACCGATTTTGACTGTCTTGCCGATTTCGATATGCCCGCTGTCCGGCTCCACCTTTCCGGTTATCAGGTCGAGAAGCGTTGTTTTCCCACAACCGTTGGGCCCGATAATGCCTATCCTGTCCCCCTTCTGTAAAAGATATTCAAAGGAAGAGATCAGCCTCTGATCACCCCATGATTTCGACACCTTGTGCAGCTCGATGATCTTCTTTCCGAGACGATCGCTCCCGAACCCTGTCTTAAGCTCCTCCTTTTCAGCCATCCCCCGAGTTTCAATCAATCCTTCAGCACGCTGTATGCGCGCCTTCTGCTTGGTCGTGCGTGCCTTGCACCCCGTCCGCAGCCAGGCAAGCTCCTGCCTGACCAGCGCCTTACGTTTCCGGTCTGCCCTCGCGTCCTGTTCCTCTTTTTCAGCTTTCTGCTGCAGATAGCTTCCATAGCCGCCGGAAAACGTGTTTGCCGTCACGCCGTCGAGTTCGATCATGCGATTGGCCACACGATCGAGAAAATACCGATCGTGGGTCACCAGAAGCACCGCTCCCTGATACCGCTTGAGATAGTTTTCCAGCCACTCGACGCTGTCGGCATCGAGATGGTTGGTCGGCTCATCGAGAATCAGGGCTTCACTCGGCATAACCAGAGCATGAGCCAGAGCCACGCGTTTACGCTGACCACCGGAAAGCGTCCCCATCTTCGACGTCACGTCATGCAGGCCCAATTTGCCAAGAACCGCCTTGACCGTCGCTTCCAGTTCCCAGGCGTTGTTCACATCCAGTTCATGTGATAGATCGCTCATTGTGTCAATCAGCCCGGCATCATCACTGCCCTCCTCGAGGGCCTTGCAGACCAGTTCATACTCGTAAACCAGGTTCAGTATTTTGTCTCCCGATTTCAGAACAGCTTCAAGCACCGTATCTTCGGGATTGTAGGGCGAGTCCTGGGGGAGCCAGGCAATACGGCTCTGCCTGGTCACCATAACCTTGCCCGAATCAGGAGTCTCCATTCCGGCAAGAATCTTCAGCAGCGTGCTTTTGCCGCTACCGTTCACCCCGATAATACCAACCTTGTCCTTTTCATCGATACCGAACGAGACATCGTCGAACAGTTTCTTCAATCCGTACTGCTTGCTTATCGCCTCTACTGTCAGGAGAACCATAGTTTTCGTCTAAATTCTTGTAAGTTTGAGTGAATATACCATAACAATCCATTATCCATCATTCTCACAGCGACGATAGCATCGGATGAAACAGAAGAATCTTCTCCTCACCCTGCTGCTGCTTCTGACAGCAGTACTCATCACGGTAATTCTCAGGCTCGACACCCAAAGCGGCGATTACACGGTATTGCACGTCGCCGACGGCGACAGCTTCACCCTGACAAAGGAACGTGAAGAGGTGGAAATCAGACTCTTCGGCATAGACTGCCCGGAACGGAAGCAGCCTTTTTACAGGAAAGCCGAGCGGTTCACAAGAACGGTTTTGCGGGAAGGAGAGATACGGTTCACAGCGGTTGACCGCGACCGCTACGGCAGGGTTGTCGCCTGGGTCTATGTGGACTCGCTCTGCCTGAACGAGGAACTCCTGCGCAACGGGCTTGCCTGGCATTACAAACGATATTCCGATGACGCGAACCTCGCCCGGCTCGAAGACAGCGCGAGAACAGCAAAAACAGGTCTCTGGATCGACCCCAACCCGATACCTCCATGGAACTATCGAAAACTGCATTGAAGAGGCCTTCCTGTCGGCAGTTTTCATGAAACGATCAACGTAGGTGAAACTATTAGCGGCACATTTCTTTTACCATCATAGATGCAGTATGATTCATCCTCTGAAACTGTCTTAACAGCAACGTGCATCATGAAAACGCTTACCTCCACACTGTTCTGTCTGCTTTTCATCCTTTTCGCGGCAGATGACTCACGTGCATTTCAGGATCATCCCGACAGTGACGCAAACTGGCGGACGGGCATCAACCTTGTTATACCGCAAGACGAGGTCGTACAGGAAGAGCTTGACATTGCGGGCATCAATGTCGAGATCAACGGAACCGCTCAGAACAACATGAACGTCGTGGCCGTGAAGGCCCTGACGAACGGCGATTTCCGGAAACAGGTGCAAATTCTGGCCGCAGACGCCAAACTTGGCGGAACGTTCGCGGAATCGGTCACCTGTTATGCCGCCAACGCCGAACTCTCAGGAACGTTCAACGGCGATGTAACGGTCAAGGCCGCCAGAATCACGCTCGACCCTGCCACGGTCATCATGGGCGATTTCAACTACTCGGCGGCATCCATCCAGGGACTCGACAAGGCCTCGATTTCCGGTACGGTATCTGAAACCCCGTTAGATGACGCTGATCAGGAGTGGAACACATGGCGCGAGGATATCGGCGAAGTGGCAGCGGCAGCTGCAGTGGCAGGCTGGATTCTCTCGCTCGCGGCGATCATCGTCACGGGGTTCATACTCCGCTCGCTCTTCCCGCAACAGATTGAAACCGCCGTAACGACCATCAGCGCCTCTCCCTGGGCGGCTGTCGGCATCGGCTTCGTGGTGTTTGTGGCCACGCCGCCCGCGATCGCGATCACACTCGCGACCCTTGTCGGCATCCCTCTCGGCCTGATTGCCGGAATGCTCTTCCTGATAGCACTCTTCATCAGCCAGATTTTCAGCGGCCTCTGGCTCGGCAGAAAAATCACCGGCAGGTTCCGCAACGACGAAACAGCGCCGTCGTTCTTCTGGCCCTTCACACTCGGTATCCTCCTCATCTGGCTCGTCGGGCTCATCCCGTTCATCGGCTGGCTGGTTGGCTTTATTTTCACCCTCCTCGGACTCGGAGCACTCTGGCTGACCCTCTGGCACAGCATACAGACAAACCGGGCATGATTGAGCATCCCGTAGGGGCGAAACATCTTTCGCCCGCCCGAGACGCACAAATCATTTCATCCCGTAGGGGCGAATAATCATTCGCCCCCAACCCTCCAGAAATCATCACCACACCGTAGGCCCCCCCCCGTGGTTGCCCGTATCTTCACACCACATCAACTTCATGCGCATGCGTGCAGGGGGAACATCTTTTGCCCGCATACTCTTTTCAGAGTTCCAGAAACCACCGTCGCACCTGTACCCCGAGATGATGGGTTAACTTATTTCGAAAATCTTCAGGATTTTCATATTCACCGAGATAATCACCCTTGCACTGTCTCCTGGCCTTGAACGCTCTTACGTTTTGAAGCTGTTCTATATCAACGTCATTTGGAAGATCATTTAAGGAAAAATAGATCATGACCGGTTTGCCATTTTTCTCGAGACGCTCAATCTCTTCCACAGCACCTCCCTGGGCAAAACCGGTATCGGTTCCAATCCGTGTCCAGAAAATCCCGATTGCAGCATCGCATGCATCGACGATCTGTTTATTCAGAATGCCCTGTATCCTGTCCCCGGACTCCGGGGCCGAATGCGACTCCCACAACACAGCTTCAAGCGTCAGTTTCCTATCATCGCTATTGACAATATTCCAGTGACCTATCACCTCCTCGGCTATCTCCCTTTCCTTTGATACATCCGATGGAGAAGCGATAAGAATCCTGATCTTTTTGTAAACGTCCTTTCCGGCCATAGGTGCGGGCTATTGTGGGTTGTAAATATTCACGATGGTATAACGTACCGAAATTACGATTATTATACATGACAGAGACACACAATAACATGTAATTAAGCGAACCTGTCAGGACGAATGGTTATTCGCCCCTACGGGGGGATGCCGTTGATTTGAAATTTGGGAATGGCGTTGATGGGAGGTTGCCATACCGAATCACGTTCATGGCATCATCATGATCACCAGTTCAACCGTAGGGGCAACCCGACGTGGTTGCCCGTGGCATCGGTCGTGTTCCACATGACGGTCATGGGGAGAGAGACTGTCTGGCATTGGAAGACGGGCAGGCACGGGGGCCTGCCCCTACGGGGATGGGGAAAAAGACAATACATTGTATAAGATCTGGATCATACACAAAATCACCAATATACAACGTAGGGGCAACCCCCCGTGGTTGCCCGAATGTCAGTCGTATTCCAACATAACACACATGGAGAGGGCGATGGCTGGCATTGGAAGACGGGCAGGCACAGGGGCCTGCCCCTACGGGGAAGGGAAAAAGACAATACATTGTATAAGATCCGGGTCATACACAAAATTACCAATATACAACGTAGGGGCAACCCCCCGTGGTTGCCCGGACGTTGGTCGTATTTCGCATGACGGCCATGAAGAGAGAAACGGCTGGAATAGGAAAACGGGCAGGCACAGGGGCCTGCCCCTACGGGGAATTAATAATTCAATGACGGCATGAATAAAAGAATAGCTGAAAAGGACGATAAAAAACACCCGTTACCGAAACGCAAACATCTGCGGTTGCCGGAATACGATTATGCGCAGGAGAGGGCATATTTCGTAACGGTATGTACGCAGGATAAAAAGTGCTTGTTCGGCGATGTTGTGGACACAGCTATGGTGTTGAACGACGCAGGGGAAATGATCAAAAGCGTCTGGGATGCCATCCCTGAACAGTATCCAGGCATTGAAACAGATGAATTCGTTGTGATGCCCAATCACTTTCACGGTATCATTGTAATCGCCGATAGCTCCGTAGGGGCAACCCCCCGTGGTTGCCCGGACATTATGACACCACATGATGAAGAACGTCAGAGGCTCCGGCAGGCACCAGAGGACGGGCAGGCACAGGGGCCTGCCCCTACAAGAAATCATGAACATGGATTGTCGTTACCGGATGTTGTTCACCGATTCAAAACCATGACGACGAACGGATACATTCGTGGTGTCAAACAACATGACTGGAAGCCCTTCAATGGCAAATTATGGCAACGAAACTATTTCGAACGGGTGATCCGAAATGAACGGGAATTGCATGAGATGCAAGCCTACATCACAAACAATCCCCTGAAATGGACTCTGGATCATGAAAATCCCGATTGCACACAAAATCCCAAACATACACCGTAGGGGCAACCCCCCGTGGTTGCCCGAACATTGGTAGTGTTCCACATGTCGGTCATGGGGAGAGAGACTGCCTGGAATAGGAAAACATGCAGGCACAGGGGCCTGCCCCTACGGATGCATCAGAACATCTTCATCACCTCACCGGTACTCCGCGAGCAGCTTTTCAAACGCTTCTTCGGAAACCTTGTGCTCGTAGGCGGGGGTGTCCGGGATGGCGAGGAGATCTTCGTAGAGTTCTCGGCCGTCTTGGCGGTAGAGGACGCCGAGGGGCAGTTTTTCGGTTTCGATCGCTTTTTCGAAGGCGTGTTTGCGGTCGGCCGGGTCGTAGTCTTCGGGAAGATAGTAGGTGTTCTCCTTGAACCACTTGTAGGTGTTCTGCTTGTTGAAGATCACACAGGGCTGGAAAACATCCACAATGGAACATCCTTTGAACTGAATCGCCTGCTTGATAATCTCCTTTGTTTCATCGGTGTCCCCGATACTTGCCCGAGCTATAAACGGAGCATCGAGTGCGAGTGCGACCGCTATCGGGTTGAACGGCTCGAGCATCACCCCGTTCACCTGCACCGGGGTCTTCATGCCCATCTGCGAGGTAGGCGAGGCCTGACCCTTGGTGAGGCCGTACACCATGTTGTCGTGAATAATCACGGTGATATCGTAGTTGCGGCGGATGGCGTGCAGGAAATGGTTGCCCCCTTCCCCGTACATGCAGCCATCACCCGACTCGGCGATGACCACAAGGTTGCGGTTGGAGAGCTTCACTCCCATCGCCACGGGCAGCGCCCTGCCGTGCAGGCCATTGAACATATGCGCGTTGATATACTGCGGCATCTTGGCCGCCTGGCCGATGCCGGATACCATCACCAGATTTTTGCGGTCGATATCAAGTTCGTGCAGCGCCCCTTTGACGGCGTCAAGCACCTTGTAGTTACCGCATCCGGGGCACCAGTTGATATCCTTGCCCGGCATGTCAAAAGGATTTTCAGTCATTTCAGTCCTCCTCTAACGCGTTGACAATCTCTTCGATGCAAAACGGTTCGCCGGTCGCCTTGAGAATTCTTTTCGCGACATGCACACCAGTATCACGACTCAACAGGTCCGCGAACTGTCCGGTCGCGTTGTTTTCACAGACAACAACCTTCCTGTTTTCAAGCAGCTTACGAACCGCGGGATGAAGCGGAAAGAGCTGGGAAAAATGGAGCCCCGAAAGATCGTCCCTTCCCAGCGTATCGAGTGCCTCTTCAAGCAGGCCGCGGTTCGAGCCCCAGCTCACCACGACGGTTTCAGATTCAGCAGGCCCGAAACGTTCCGGCATCAGGGCTTCCCTCCCAAGTGCTTCGAGCCTTGTAAGCCTTTTTTCAACCATGCCACGGCGCAACCCGAAGTTTTCGGTCAGGTGGCCGCTTTCATCGTGCTCATGGGAATCCACCTTGACGATCCCGTCACCGTAACCAGGCACCCCGCGGGGCGAAAGTCCGTCATCGGTGAAGGCGTATCGCTTGTAGGAGTCGTCCGTTTTCACGATATGGCTCACAACCGGCCGCCTGACAATGTCCGACTCACGAACGGAAGCCACTGCATCGAGAAAAAACTGATCGGTAAGCACCAACACGGTTGTCTGGTACCTGTCGGCCAGATCAAACGCTCTTTGCATCACGTCTATCGCCTGAGCGAATGATCCCGGAGCAAATATCACGCGGGAATACTCTCCATGCCCGGCATAGAGCGCCAGGTTCAGATCCCCCTGCTCGGTCCTTGTCGGCAGACCGGTGGCTGGACCGGGACGCTGACCGATATGCACCACGACCGGGGTCTCGATTGCGCCCGCAAGGCTGACCCCTTCCTCCATCAGAGCGAACCCTCCGCCTGAAGTGGTGACGACAGCACGAGCACCGGCGTACGATGCTCCAAGCGCCGCGTTGATGGCCGAAATCTCATCTTCCGCCTGGTCTACGACAATATTGAAATCACCGGCTTTTCGGGCAAGAAAGGTCAGCAGCCCGGTTCCGGGTGACATGGGATACGAAGAAATGAAATTGCATCCGCCCGCTACCGTACCGATACCCATTGCCGTATTGCCGTCAAGCAGCAGTTCGGGATCAGGTTTCAGGGCGCGGGAAAGCGTTACGGAAATTCCTTCCGTTTGCGCTGTTTTCCTGCCGAATTCATACCCCAGGGTGGCCGCGGTGATGTTCTGCGAAACGACTTCCTCTCCCTTGGCGGCAAACTGCTCAGTGAGATAGGCGGAGAAAGCGTCGACTGGCAGGTCGAGAAGACCAAGGACAACGCCGACAGCGACCGTGTTTGAAAAGATCAGGTTTCCCGCCTGTTTTGCATATGCGGCAAAGGGGGTATCGATGACACCTGAAATATCTTTACCCTCCATCCCTGCTTTTTCAGCAAAGACAAGCGTCTCTTCACCGATCCGGTCCCGGAGATGGTCTAACGCTTCAGCATTGAGCGCGAAGAGGAAATCAATTCTCCGCACATAGGCTGAGCGTTTTTTATCCGTTATCCTTATCTGGGTTGAATTGCTGCCGCCCCGTATTCGGGACATGAATTCAGTACAGGCAAAGACATAACACCTGTTTTTTTTAAGCACCTTCACCAGCGCGTCGGCTATGGTCTGAACACCCTGTCCGGCAGCCCCGCCGAAAACAACTGCTATATCATTGGAATAGTTATGTGCCATGATCTCACTATTTTTCTCGTCTCAAAAGACAACATCGTGTTATCCATCAAAGAACAAAAAACCACTCCGGAATGGTCACACTTCCGTCAACGGGAAGACCGAGTATCTGAGCGGAATGCATTTTGAATGCCATAAACGATGTAAACCGCAAAGTGATCAAAAACGTTGCAGTTACATGGATCATAATTCACGGCCAAATGTGACAAGACTTCAGTATCTGAAAAGAAAACTCATTTTGTAAACGAAGGATTACAGCGTACCTTTTTGAGTTTCACGTCCTTTTCCCGGCTGTTGCCCGTATAACGTAACCTGATTTGAACCATGGAGAACAGAAAAGTTTTTCTCATAACCGGCGCATCCTCCGGTATCGGTGAAGCAACAGCAAGACTGGCAGTGAAGGACGGATACAGGGTTGTCCTTGCCGCCCGCTCAACGTCAAAACTTGAGGCGCTCAAGGATGAGCTGGGATCGGATACTGCGTTGGCCATTGCCTGCGATGTTTCCGACTGGAACGCTCAACGCCGCCTGATCGACAGAGCGCTGGAAAGCTTCGGAAGAATCGATGTTGTTTTTGCAAACGCGGGATTCTCCAAAGGCTCCCCGTTCTATGGAGGAAAGGACAAACCTGATGAATGGAAGGAGATGGTGCTGACAAACGTCTACGGCTCCGCCGTGACCGCACGCCTGGCCCTCCCTGAACTGGTGAAAACAGGAGGGCATTTTCTTATCACCGGCTCGGTTGTCGGTCATATCACCTCGATACGAAACCTCTACTCGGCCACAAAATGGGCTGTCACCGGCATCGCTCAGGCTGTCCGGAATGAAATGGTCGGTACGGGCATCCGTGTGACGCTGATAGAGCCCGGTGTCGTGGACACCCCGTTCTGGGGGGCTGTGCCGAAACCCGGAACACCGGAACTCCACCCCGACGACGTTGCTCGCGCTGTGATGTATGCTGTGAGCCAGCCGCCCCATGTCGATGTAAATCAGGTGCTCATACGTCCCACAGGACAACCCCATTAATTCCGTCGAATAAGCGGCTGCGCGGCAGGATTGCCGCGTTGAGCGGTGCTCGGAATCCTCATGTACAATTGTACACTCCGGTTCCTCCGCTCCGTTCGCCTTGCTCTCCTGCCGCTCGCTTCGCTTATTCGACGGAATTGCCTGCTTGATCCTATTATACAGTCGATTGGAATCAAGGCCATACATTCACCTTCAATAACATCATCCGTTTTACAGTATAACGTCTGTTTTTCGGCTGCGCGACAGGATTGTTGCGTTGAGCGGTGCTCGGAATCCTCATGTACAATTGTACACTCCGGTTCCTCCGCTCCGTCCACCTTACACTCCAGCCATCCTGACACATAACCATCCCACATTCATAGCTCGACACGGGCAGACACAGGGGTCTGCCCCTACAATTCTTGTCTCTCAACTCATTGCTCATTGCTCATTGCTCATACTATCGGCTATCCATCTAATGAGCCACATATCACCTAACTCCTAACTCCTAACTCCTCCCTCACTCATTGCTCATTGCTCAGCACTCAGCACTTCCACCTCCTTCCTCCCGGAACCTTTATCGAGCACGTGATTGTTTATTCCTCAAAACGTTTCAACCACCGGAAATCATCATTCGCTTCCCAGCCATGCCTCACAACAGCAGTACCATTATCCTTGGAGGGCATACACACCGTTACTTCGACACCGGGAGCCCGGGGCCGACGCTGCTTCTGCTTCACGGAATTTCCTGTTCCCTTGACTTTTTTGAACAGCTCATTCCGCCTCTTTCCCGTTCGTTCAGGGTTCTCGCGCTTGATCTGCTGGGATTCGGAGGATCTGACAAACCGAAACGCGCCCCCTACTCTCTTCAGCTCTATGCGTCGCTGATCAGGGAGTTCCTGAAAAAAACCAGGACACCTGAAAGCAGAAAAATATTCGCTGTCGGACATTCAATGGGAGGAAAATACCTGCTGGCAACGGAACTTCTCTATCCCGGAATTTTCGACAAACTCGTGCTGAGCAATACCGACGGCTTTACCGAATTGCCCGGCTGGGTCAGAGGAATCAGCCTGCCCGGGGTCAAACAGGTGTTAAAAAAAGTATTTACCAGCAAGATGGTCGCCTCAAAGGCCTTTGCGACAGCATTTGACAACCCACGACAGGTAGAGCGTGCTTCCTATGCAAAAAACCTCACGGTATCGAGAGACAGGGGCGCGATAGAAACCGTTATGGCCCTGAACAGAAATTTCAGGCAGCTTGATCTTTTTCGGACAGGGCTTCGGCAGCAACTCGATCAGCTCAATATTCCGGTTTTGATTTTATGGGGTGATCATGATCAGTATATTTCACCTTCTGTCGCCAGAATCGCACAAAACGAAATTCCCGGCTCGGAACTGTATATTTTCAAAAATTGCGGTCACGCTCCCATGCTTGAATACCCCGAATCATTCAGCAGCAAGGTGACCAGCTTTTTCCTGAACGAGAAATAATAATCCGCTTACAGCAATGCTCATCACATTCGAAGGTATAGACGGCGCGGGCAAGTCAACCCAGGTTAAAAAACTGAAAAAATATCTTGTGGAGAAGGGCCGGGAGGTGTTGACGCTTCGTGAACCGGGAGGCACCGTTGTCGCGGAAAAAATCAGGGAACTTCTGCTGGAAAGCAAGCACGACATCACCCCGATGGGCGAACTTCTGCTCTTCTCGGCAAGCCGTGCCGAACTGGTACAACAAGTCATTCTGCCTGAACTTGAAAAGAGCAAGGTGATCATCCTTGACCGGTTTTTTGACTCAACCACCGCCTATCAGGGATATGGGCGCGGGCTCGATCTGAACATGCTGCAGAAAATCAACGACATCTCTACCTTCGGATTGCAGCCCGACCTCACCTTCTTTCTCGATATCTCACCTGAAGATGCCCTAATCAGAAAGTTTTCCGAAAAATCCCTACCTCTGGCATTTGAAAACAATGAGATGGACCGCATGGAAAGCTCCGGTCTTTCTTTCTATCAACGTGTCAGGGAAGGGTATCTGAAACTTGCCATTGCGGAAAAAAAGCGTTTCGTGCTCTTCGATGCCTGCGCTGACCCGGATAGCATTCACGCGCAAATCATACAAAAAGTAAACGCATGCAGTACGCCCCGGCAGACCGACACATAGAAATAAATCAGGCGCATAAACGTGACTTTTTTGCAAATAATAAATCCTTTAAGAGGATCTTTTGTTAGATTGATAATCATCCTATTGTAAAAAAACGGCTTCGTCAACCTGAACCCATGCAAAAACAGATCCTCAAGAAACGGAAGCTCGAGACATGTTCTTCACCAATCCCGCTTCAGGATATCCGAACGCTCAAGGAGCTCTACCAGCTCAAATCTGAAACCCGCGACCTGCGCCAGCCCATCGTACAGAATATCATGAGTCAGCGAGGAGTCGGCAAGATGTGCATAGAGTCCCTGAAAAACGCCATGTACTCTCTCGAAACCATTCATATCGACGATGATACCGGCCAGAGAATCCTTCTTCTTGACGAAAACAAGCTTATAGAGGTTGATCTCACCTACGAGATCAGAGAGCTGCAAAAAGATATCTACTATCTGGAATATGGTGAAGACCGGTTTATCAAATACCTGTCGAAGTTCAGCCCTGATTTCAAGAAGCACGTCACCAATGGTCTGAAAAAGCTGCATGACAAGCAATTCAATGCGTTCATAACCGACCGTGACGGCACCACAAACAATTACTGCGGAAGATACCGTTCCTCTGTCCAGCCGATCTATAACTCGATATTTCTTTCGAGGTTCGCAAAAAACCGCTGCAACTATCCAGTCTTCATCACTTCAGCGCCCCTCAAGGACTTCGGGATACTCAACGTCTCGATAAATCCCCGGGACATCTTCTTTTACGCCGGCTCCAAGGGTAGAGAGTTCATCGATCCCCAGGGAAACTTTCACAGCTATCCCATCGATGCGAAAAAAGAGGATCTGATAAGCCTGCTCAACGGCAAGCTGCGTGAATTGCTCGAAGATCCGAGCTTTGAAAAGTTCAATTTTATCGGTTCAGCGCTCCAGTTCAAGTTCGGGCAGACCACCATAGCCAGACAGGATATAACCCGCTCAATTCATCCTGAGGAATCGACGGCATTCCTCAAAAAGATAAAAAGTATTGTCCGGGAAATTGATCCTGGGCAGAAAAACTTCCGCATAGAAGATACCGGCCTAGATATCGAAATCATCCTTACCATTGATCGGGAAGGCGACGAACCGGCCAAGGATTTTGATAAAGGTGACGGCCTTGAGTTTATCTGCAAGACCATCGATTTCAAAACCGATGTGGGAACCAACCTTGTCTGCGGAGACACTTTTTCGGACATTCCGATGTTGAAGAAAGCCGTTGAAATGTGTAATGACGTATGGGCGATATTTGTGACGAAAGACCCCGACCTTACTGAGGAAGTACGGAAGATCTGCCCTCAGAACCTGATTCTGCCGGCTCCTGATATTCTCCTTACGATTCTGGGATACTTGTCAATAGCCTGATTGTATTTCAAACAGAGATTAACCAATAAAAAATATGTTACAAGGTGTCATTTTCGATCTGGACGGTGTTGTAACCGGAACTGCAAAAATCCATAGTCTTGCCTGGGAGTCAATGTTCAACTCATTTCTGAAAGAGCATGCGGCTGCAAATCAGGAGCCGTTCGTGCCTTTCGAGCCGAACAGGGACTACCTCGGATATGTTGACGGAAAACCTCGAATGGAAGGGGTCAGAAGTTTTCTTGAGTCCCGGAACATTGAACTCCCGTTCGGAAAGATCGATGATACCCCTGAAATGCCTACAATCTGCGGGCTGGGCAACAAAAAAAACGAGGTTTTCACGGAGATACTCATCAAGGAAGGCCCTGAAGTATTCCAGAGTACCGTGGACTTCATCCTCGAGCTTAAGTCCCGAGGCATCCGTATCGGTATCGCTTCCTCGAGCAGAAACTGCAAACTGATACTTGAACTTTCGAAACTCGAACATCTTTTTGAAACCAGAGTTGACGGGGAAGTATCTCTTGAGCTTGGCCTGAAAGGCAAACCAAACCCGGATATTTTCACTACCGCAGCGGATAATCTCGGCCTCCATCCTCATGACTGCGTTGTCGTCGAAGACGCGATTTCCGGCGTTCAGGCGGGAGCAGCCGGGAATTTCGGTATGGTTCTCGGTATCGCCCGGGAAATTGAGGGCATTCGCCTGAAGGAAGAAGGCGCTGACATTGTCGTAAGAGACCTGGGAGAAATCACTGTCGATGAGGTCTCGCGATGGTTTCAGGAAGAAATTCTCGACGATGGCTGGCAGTTGAACTACTCATCTTTCAAACCAGAAGAGGAGAAGCTTCGGGAAACACTGACCGCTATAGGCAACGGCTATCTCGGAACAAGAGGAGCTTACGAAGGTTCAAAAGCCTCCCGGCACCACTATCCCGGCACCTATATAGCGGGTGTTTTCAATAAAATCCCCTCGGACGTACATGGGGAATCGATTTTCAACAACGATTTCGTCAACTGCCCTAACTGGCTGCCCGTGGAGTTCAGGATTTGCTGCGGGGACTTCATCGATCCTTTCGAACAGAACATCCTGAGCTATCGTCAACGCCTTGATACGCAACATGCCGTCATGAAGCGTGAGATCGTTTTTCAGGACAATCTGGGAAGGATAACGCGTATAGAAAGCAGTCGCATAGCGAGCATGGATAATCCGCACCTCTGCGCTCTCGAGTTCTCCTACACTCCGATAAACTATTCCGGAGACATTGAATTCAGACTCTCGATCGATGGAACAATCGAGAACAAGGGTGTTGAACGATACAGCTCTCTTGCTTCCGACCACCTGGAACATATCGACAGCGGCAGTTCCGGCGAAGGAATATTCCTGCATGTACAGACAAGCTGTTCCCGCTATCAGATTGTGACCCGCGCAAAAAGCAGCGCACGGATTTCCGGAAACGCTGTTCAGCCACAGAAAACCGTGAATGACGCATCAAGATATATCGCCGAGCACTTCACCGTTTCGCTGCACAAAGGACAGGAATGTACCGTAGAAAAAATAGTCGCGGTTCATACCTCGCTCGACAGTGACCAGAGTGACCCTGTAGCTGCCGCCGACAAAACCATCGCCTCGGCATCAGGCTTTTCAGATCTTTTTGAATCCCATAAAAAAGCCTGGGAGAAGATATGGGAGCGATGCAATATCACAATAGACGGCGACCGCTTCAGCCAGAAAGCCCTGCGTTTTCATATCTATCATCTTCTGGGAACCGCCTCGCCGCATAACCCTCGTATCGATGCAGGCATGCCGGCAAGAGGCCTCAACGGTGAAGCCTACCGGGGACACATTTTCTGGGACGAGATCTATATTCTGCCCTTCTTCACCCAGCATTTCCCCGATACTGCAAAAGCCCTGCTGATGTACCGTTACCAGAGGCTCGACGCGGCAAGGGAGTATGCACGGGAAAACGGGTTCAAAGGCGCGATGTTCCCCTGGCAGACCGCTGACGATGGCAGCGAAGAAACACAGGTTGTTCACTATAACCCGCAGAGCGATACCTGGGGCCCTGATTTAAGCAGAAACCAGAGACATGTCTCGATCGCGGTATTCTACAATACCTGGCGCTATGCGCATGAAACCGGTGACAGGGGTTTTCTGGAACAGTATGGCGCTGAAATGCTCTTTGAGATCGCTCGTTTCTGGGCAAGCATAGCCAAACGCCTCCCGGGGAGCGACGACTATCATATTGAAGGCGTTATGGGACCGGATGAGTTCCATGAAAAACTTCCGGGAAGTTCCGGGGACGGAATAACCGATAATGCGTATACCAACATCATGACCGCCTGGCTTCTCGACAAGGCCGTCAAACTGACTGAAACCATAGAGCCTTCCGTAATGGAAAAGCTGGTCGCTGATATCGGTCTCGGGCATGATGAAATCGAGACATGGAAAGAGATATGCAGCAACCTGCATGTCATTATCACAGATGAAGGCATCATCGAGCAATTCGACGGCTACATGGAACTCAAGGAGCTCGACTGGGAAAAGTACAGAAAAAAATACGGCAACATCCACCGTATGGACAGGATACTGAAAGCCGAAGGTGATACTCCGGACAAGTACAAGGTCGCCAAGCAGGCTGACGTGCTGATGACCTACTATGCCCTGTCTCCGCTCGAGGTTCAGCAAATCCTTGAAAAAAACGGACACAAAATCGATGATCCGATAAAAATGGTTCAGAATAACTACACATTCTATGAACCACGTACCAGCCACGGTTCAACGCTCAGCAAGGTTGTTCACTCCATCATATCGAGCTATCTGCATGACGGCCATGAAACCGCCTGGCAATGGTTTACAGAATCTCTGAAAAGCGATATCATGGATACCCAGGGCGGGACGACCCAGGAAGGGATCCACTGTGGCGTGATGGGAGGGACACTTGATACCGTCACGAGGTACTTTGCCGGTATATCGTTCGCGAATGAAATCCTGCATGTTCAACCGAACCTGCCGTCTCACTGGAGATCACTGGAACTGAAGATATGTTTCCGTAACAACTGGTACAGCATTATCATCGACCGGAAAACCGTTACGGTAACCCTTCTTGAGAGTACTGAAGAAACCGTAACCGTCAGCATAGCCGGAAAAAATAAAACCATCGGCAGAGGAGAAAAGGCAGTCGACAACGTCTCTTAGCTCTCTGAAAAGCCCTGCATCAGGATTGTCAGGAATGCGGGGCTTTTCAGCGACTGATTCGACTATTTGTTTTTTCTTCGGGAAACGGTATATAGTAACACGTTATTTTTCCCGTATCCTTGACCCATTGTCATCTTACTTCTATGCGTCTTTCAAACTTTCGATTCAACCTGCCAAAGACCAGAATTGCAGATCGCCCGGAGGAAAACCGCGAGGACTGCAAACTCATGGTGCTGAACCGTAGAAAAAAGGATATCGATCATAAGGCATTTTCCGATATCGTCTCATATTTCAAAAAGGGAGATCTTCTCGTTCTTAACAACAGCCGGGTTTTTCCCGCGAAGATTTTCGGCCAGAAAGAAAAAACCGATGCCAAGATAGAAGTTTTTCTTCTGCGCGAACTGAACAAGGAAGCCGGGTTATGGGACGTTCTTGTCGATCCTGCAAGGAAAGTCCGGGTCGGCAACAAAATATATTTTCAGGATGATGTGGTTGCCGAAGTGGTTGACAACACAACATCAAGAGGTCGTACCATACGCTTTCTCAACCCGGAAATTGATGTTTTTGATCTTGTTGAGAAAATTGGTACCGTTCCGCTTCCCCCCTATTTCTCAAGAAAACCCGACGACGCGGACAGGCAGGATTATCAGACTGTCTATGCGTCTCAGACAGGCGCTGTGGTTGCTCCGATGGCCGGGCTTCACTTCACGATGCCGATTCTTGAGGAAATAAAGAAAAAAGGGGTAAAGATTCTACAGATCACCCTCCATCCAAGCCTCAGCTCTTTCAATGCTATCGAGGTAGAGGATGTATCGAAGCACAAGATGGATTCGGAGTATTTCAATATTCCCTACCAGACGGCAATGGAGATCAATGAAACCAAGCTGAACAAATCAGGAAGGGTTATTGCAGTCGGAACCACTACCTGCAGGGTGCTGGAGGCTAACGCCACGGTTGAAGGCAAAATCAAGTTCGGCCAGGGCTGGACAGACAAGTTCATCTATCCTCCCTACCAGTTCAAGGTAACCGATGGGCTGATTGCCAACTTTCAGCAACCGGAAACAACACTGCTCATGATGGTCAGCGCTTTCGCGGAATACCGACTCCTGATGGATGCCTATAAAATCGCGCTGAAAAAAGACTACCGTTTTCTCGCCTACGGCGACGCGATGTTTATCCATTAGAAAATGAACAGGTTATCATCGAAAGTACAAGGAACCCGATACACCGATCAGGTCTGTCGCATAGTCGTCGTTTCACCTTATCATCCGTATCTGTAACATGAGTGCATATGCCATTATCGCCGCCAGCGGCGTCGGAAAACGAATGAAGCTTCAGGGTTCTCTCAGCAAGCAGTTTCTTCAGATCGGCGGCTTCCCTGTCATCTATCATACGCTTTCCGCATTCGAACGCTCAGCATCCGTAGATTCGGTCTTTATCGCCACCAGACAGGAAAGTATCGAGCTGCTCGAAAACATGAGAGACGAGTACGGATTCACTAAAATAGCCGCCATTATTCCGGGCGGAAAGGAACGCCAGGACTCCATCTACAACTGTATCGAACTCATCGAACGGCAAATTCTTGACTCCGGCACAGCACCGGATGCGATTCTGGTGCATGATGGCGCAAGACCGTTCATCCAGCCCGATGAAATAGATGAGATCGCCGCTCTTTCAGCACAATACGGAGCTTGTGTTCCAGCAACAAAACCCAAGGACACCATCAAGTTCATCTCCGAAAACGATCCCGGTTATTTCGGGAGAACGCTGGACAGAAGTCGCCTGCTTCAGGTGCAAACGCCGCAGGGCTTCGCCTCGAAAACCCTGATTCAGGCACATAAGCACGCCAGACTGGAACAAACCTACGCCACCGACGACGCCGCTCTGGTTGAAGAGTTTTTCCCCGAACAGCATATCAGGATACACGAAACCGGGTATCACAACATCAAAATCACCACACCGGAGGACATTCACCTCGCTGAAGCGATTCTGGCTAAACTGCAATCACAACAGGAATTGACTTCGTCCAAAAAAAATTAATCCTTCAAAATAAGCATTGCGATATACCCTGACTGTTTGTATATTAGCTGCCCTGCGATTGATTTGCGGTTAATGAATGGTGAGGTAGCTCAGTTGGTTAGAGCACAGGATTCATAACCCTGAGGTCGAGGGTTCAAATCCCTCTCTCACCACTATGTCATATATGTATGTTTGAGGGCAGGCACAGGGGCCTGCCCCTACAGTTCCGGCCAGCATATCTTTAGATACCAAAACAAAATCTGAAAATATAGCTAGTTTCAGACGATTAGCACAGAAGGTCGGGAATTCCTGTTTTGACTTTTCACTTTTCACTTTTGACTTTTTTTCTCCGAGGCGGGTGTAACTCAGTTGGTAGAGTGTTTGCTTCCCAAGCAAATTGTCGCGAGTTCGAGTCTCGTCACCCGCTCAACCGTCGATCCTGCTGTTCAAACACTCTTTTCTCTCAATAAAACAGCTCTTCTCATGCATGAATCGTCGATTTTCACTGTTCCGGTAACTGTTGAAGATATCAACACAACCCAGATCATAGACGGTCAGATGGCCAGACATCTGGGCATTGAAATGACTGAAATCGGCCTCAACTACATGATCGCAAAAATGCCCGTTGACCATCGCACTATTCAGCGAATAGGCATAATGCACGGCGGCGCGTCGCTCGCACTGGCTGAAACAGTCGGCAGCATTGCCGCTTCATATTGCATCGACAGGGAGAACTTCTTCATTGTAGGCCAGGAAATCAACGCGAACCATATACGATCCGTAAGAGAAGGCTTTGTTCACGCGAAAGCCACACCGCTTCACCTTGGCAAGAGCTCTCACGTTTGGGACATCCGGATAACCAACGACGACGGAAAGCTGGTCTGTGTAAGCAGGTTTACCGTTGCCATACTGAAAAAAAGAGCATAGAAGGGCTCTTTTCCGACGCTGAAGATAACCACTTATCGAGCAAATGCCCGTAATAAGGGTGCGTGATTTTCTCGATTTTTTTCATACCTTAGTAGTTCAATTTCAACTGTATTTCTCTCCATCAGTAACGTCAGTAGGTATGCAGATCGATCAGCCTGAGACAACCCTTTCCCCTGAATCCGTCAGCAGCCCGGCAGAACATCTCAAGCAACTTGCCTCGGAACAGAAATCCCTTAAAAAATGGCTGCTTGTTCAACCGGGCAGTTCCACAAGCATGATGGTTGATTCCGGCACGGTAAGTATGCCGCTCAATCTCATCATAGTGTCCACTCTGGTCGGAGAATTGTTTGACGTTACCTTTATCGATGAAAGGATCGGGGATACGGTACCCAAGGATCTGTCAGGATATGATGTTGTCGCCATTACCTCGCGTACGCTTAACGCCTCAAAAGCCTACGCTATCGGAGATGCGGCGCTTGCCCAGGGAAAAACCGTCATTCTCGGCGGCGTCCACCCCACCATGCTCCATGAGGAAGCCCGGGAACACTGCACCAGTGTTGTCTACGGTGAAATTGAATCCGTATGGCCGGAACTCGCGACAGATGTCATTCTGGGCAACATGAAAGATATCTACCGTGCTGAAACGCTGCAATCGATGACATCGATGCGACGCCCTGATTTCAACCATGCGCTCAGCTCGAAATATGCGAAAAAATACAGCTCACTGATCCCTATTCTCGCCACGAAAGGCTGTCCGGTCGGATGCAACTTCTGCACAACACCAACCATCTATGGCAAAAGCCATCGGATGAGGGAAATTGAACTGGTACTTGACGAGATGCGCTATCATCAGGAAAGAGTCGGCAAAAAAAACGTCAGCTTCTCCTTTATGGATGACAACATCAGTTTCAAGCCGAAGTTTTTTACCGACCTGCTTGAAGAGATGGCAAACATAGGTGTGCGCTGGAACGCGAACATCTCCATGAACTTCCTGCATAAACCTGAAATCGCCGAACTTGCAGGACGCTCGGGATGCGACCTCATGAGTATAGGCTTCGAGTCCCTCAACCCTGAAACCCTGAAAAGTGTTCATAAAGGCTCCAATCGTCTCGGCAACTACGAAACGGTAGTCAGCAACCTCCACAAGAACGGCGTTGCCATCCAGGGATACTTCATGTTCGGCTTCGACAATGACAGCGAAGAGAGTTTCCAGCTGACCTATGATTTCATCATGGATAACCAGATCGAATTCCCTGTCTTTTCACTGGTCACACCCTTCCCCGGAACCCCGTACTTCGACGAAATGAAGTCGAGGGTTCGGCACCTGGACTGGGACAAATACGATACCTACCACTACATGTTCGAACCGACAAACATGTCGGGTGAAAAACTGCTTGAAAACTTTGTCAAGCTGCAGCGTGAAGTCTACAAGGGACGAGCTATCATGAAACGCATGAAAGGCAAACCGCTCAACTGGGTCTGGTTCGTCAACTACATGATGCACCGGTTCACAAAAAAGCTGAAACCGGAGATGTATTTGTAGGCCTGGTCACCACCAAAAAGAGAGTCATGCCGGACTTGATCCGGCATCCATAAGGGTACCGCTACACATTGTCGTGAGCGACCTGAAGACAAGGCGGACGGAGCGGAGAAACCGAAGTGTACAGACGGCACATGAGGATTTTGAGCACCGCCCAACGAAGTATTCGAGTCGCAGAACAAATTAATAGGGGTGGCCATAAGTTTTTTCGCAATCAGCACTCAACTCATAACACGCTCCCCTCATCGCCCCATATTCAACCGTTGGCTATCATTGACTTACTTGTTACTTTTTCTTAACTGAAAAGCCTTTTGATATTCCTTGTAACTCGTTCCTCGTCACTTGTCACTATGCTTTATGTCCTACATTCACTCTTACAGTGACTCCGAACGGCAGCGATTGCTCGAACAGGCCGATTTCCTTGAGAAGTACCTGTACCCGACAATTTCTTTCGGGCCTGATGACTCCATTCTTGAAGTTGGCTGCGGCGTCGGAGCCCAGATTCGCTGCATGCTCAGACGTTTCAACCCGTTACGGATCACCGGTGTCGACCGGGAGCCCTCCCGGCTGGATACCGCGCTGGCAAACCTGCCGGACGAAGTGCAGATGGGAACGGTTGAACTTTTCGCCGCTGAAGGCCATGACCTCCCTTTCGATAACCACACGTTCGACGGGGCATACGTTTTCTTTGTTTTTGAACATCTTACCGATCCCGTTCCGGTTATTCGGGAAATACAACGGGTGCTCAAGCCTGGCGGCAGGTTTTACTGCACGGAAGTGGTCAATCAGGGAGTCTATGTATATCCCGGCACTCCGGCCATCAGCGCTTACTGGACAGCCTTCAACAGACTGCAAAGCGACCTCGGCGGCAATCCCGATACAGGCCTTCACCTCGCTTCAGCCTGTATCGATGCAGGAATGACCGTCAGTTCATTCAATCCGGTTCCGGTGATGCTGGACAAACGAATGACCGACACCGTCGAGCGCCGTCATTTTCTTCATATGTGGGAACGTTGTCTCCTGAGCGGCGCACCGGCACTGCTTGAACGCGATATGATCGAACCAGACATGCCGGAAAAAGTTTCTGCCGGATTTGAACAGCTCAGCAACAACCCCGAGACAATCTTCCAGTATGACGCACGGCAGATTCTCGCGATAAAAAAACCGCAGCAGCCATGACGCGCCCTCTCTTTGTACCGGCAAACATTGCAGGCATAACGCTTCAGAACAGGATCATCCGTTCCGCCACGCATGAAAGCATGGCCGACGAAGCGGGTGCGCCGACCGAAGCGCTTGAAAAACTGTACGTCAAAGTAGCCAAAGGAGGTGCGGGGGCAATAATCACAGGATATGCCGGTATACAACAGGATGGGAAAAGCAGTCTCTTAAACATGCTGATGATCAACCGCGACGAGCTTATCCCCTCCTACCGGAAACTCACAGACACAGTACATGAACACGACGTTCCGGTTATTCTCCAGATCGCCCACTGCGGACGCCAGACCAGATCGGCCGTGACCGGTCTTCGGACTGTCGCCCCCTCCCCGCTGAAAGATTTCATCTTCAACGAGGAAACACCTCATGCACTCGAAGAACATGAAATCGAAACCATCATCGACAACTTTGTCACTGCCGCTGAAAGGGCAAAAAAAGCCGGGTTCGACGGAATTCAGCTTCATCTCGCCCACGGGTACCTGCTGGCGCAATTCCTTTCGGGATACACGAACCGTCGTAAAGACCGCTGGGGCGGATCGACAGAGAACAGGTTCAGGATTGTCTCGGAAATTATGGATCGCATCCGGAAACGACAAGACAACTTTCCTGTTCTTGCCAAAATAAACGCCTATGACAGCAGACCGGGAGGTATGCGGATCGAGGAAGCAGTCAAAATCTCCCGACTGCTCGAATCATCGGGATGCGATGCCATAGAAGTATCTTCAGGGGTTGTCGAAGAAGGGCTTTCAATCATGAGAGGACCTGAACCACCTGTCAAAGCGCTGTTTCAGAGCAGCTTCAGGTTCAGCACAATGCCTGCAATGCTGAAGAAACTCTCCGCTCCGTTCATTACATTCGCCATGCGCTCTCCAAAGCCATATCGGGCCTATAATCTTGAAGCAGCGAATGCAATCAAGCAGGCGGTATCCATTCCGGTCATCACTGTCGGTGGACTGCACGAACTGACGAACATTGCCTCAGCCCTCGAAAGCGGATCAACCGACTTCATCTCAATGTCCCGCCCGTTCATCATAGAACCTGATATCGTCAGGAAATTCAGTGAGGGAAAACAAACAACATCACGCTGCATCATGTGCAATTACTGTGCACTGATGATCGAGTCGGGCAACGTCACCTGTTATTATGGAAAACTTCCCGCCTGTTCAGAAAACAAATCCCGCTGATCCCGTCTTTCTGCATTCACTCTCGCATCAGATAGTCATCGATAGTCAACTTCTTCCAGATCAGCGGAAAAGCCCAATCCGGCCGTCTTTTCACGTGGTGACGCGAAACCGGATTCACCATATTGCCGAACATGCTCTCCGGTATCTTTGATCAGCGACTTACGACCCCACGACAACCATTGCCTTATCGTCCCGACAGGCTTGCCGATTATTGTTGCTATATCACGATGGTTGAGTTCGCAAATCTCCGATAACAACACAGATAATTTTATATCTGCATACCTCTTGAATATTGAAGAGAGCGGAAGATTACGTGGCGTGTAAGGCGATGCCGGTACGTTGCGTGAAGAGTCATGCGCGAAAAAATTCAGATAGCACGCCCTGAATGCTTTCAATAACTCGGTTTCAGAAGCATCAATCTCCGCCGCGTTGTAGGTTCTGCGGAAAAGCTCATTTGTAGCCGCCTCGGAACCGGTCATCCAATACGCGAGCGTGTAAACAGTGTCAATTAAATCCAGCGGTGTCCTCTTTGCATCAATCATGATATCTCCTTACATGTCCCTAAGTTGATCGTTTCAACAAATGCTTTAAGCTGTCAACTTTATACTATATAATGCGTTATTCTGAATTGTCTTACAGCGAACATCTCACCCGATGGGTTGCGCGACCATAAAGCAGAAAAATCACATGTGTTGAAACCCTATGGGATTGTCGGTCATGCTGCATCTGCTTCGTAACAGGGAACTTGCGGTAGTACACTACAGCGGCGTCCCCTGTGCCTTGCATCTACAGCATGCTCAACAATCGCTTAACTTAGGATGTCATTAACAGCGTATTTAACCTGAAGCATATTATTCCTATTCTAAACCACCGGCAAATCAAAGCAGATACTCTCCCCTCAACGTCCTGGCATATTCATATCTTCACAAAACAATGCTGCACAGGCAAAAACAATACACATCTCAGCATATAGCCTGAATAATTCATGAGACTGCAAAAGAGAGGCCTCTCGAGCCAAAAGTGGGTCTGCCAAAGGCGAAGCCAACCTGAGATCCCGACCTGCCGTGTCTTCGCGTCATACGTTCACCCCTTATCGGGAATTTACT
>JADHTF010000040.1 GCA_016776555.1 Chlorobium phaeobacteroides | reverse complement strand
AGGGATTCAGGATCAAGTCTGTCAATGCTCTTGCCTCCGATGGTGATGCTTCCCTCTGTTGGCTCCCAGAACCTGAGCAGAAGACTGGCGATGGTTGATTTGCCTGCTCCGCTCGGCCCTACGATTGCAATTTTTTCACCTTCTTCTACCGTGAGAGACATAGCTGAAAGAGCCGGACAGCGGGTTTCCGGATAGGAGAAAGAAACCTTCTGGAAGCAGATGGAGCTGGATTCGGGAAATGCTTCAGGTGCAACCGGTGCAGTTACGGCCGGTTGCGCATCTACGATGTCAAACAGCCTTTTTCCTGCGGTCGCATTGGCTTCAAGATGTTGTACCGCGTCAGGCAACGGGAGAAACGCCTCAAAAGATGCCATAACCGCGATAATGATTACTGCGCTATAGACCCCGTTAATGGTTCCGTTTGAGATTTGCGGGGCGAGAACCCATACAAGAGCAAAAACTGCACCGTTCATGAGCAGTCCTGTAAGCGATTCATGGGAGCCCTGGATAAGCGCCTGTTTTCGTTGCAGCTTCAGCTCACGGCTTTTCAGTTCATTGAGTTGGCCGACATAGTCATCGAGCCGGTTGAACAGGAGGAGATCGCTTATCCCCTGGATGCAGTCAAGCGTTTTTGTCTGCATCCCGGACTGCAGTTCGGACATTTCAGCCGCCGTTCCCCGGTTAAGGTATCCCGTCAGGAGAGGAAGGCCCAGTGCGGCAGCAGCATGAAAGCAAAGCAGCACAAGAGAGAATACGGGCGAGAAGCTTCCCAGAAGAACCCAGAGGAGTCCGGAGACCAGAAGCGCGGTCAGCGGGGGAGAGATGACCCTTGCGTAGAGGGTTTCGAGTGTGTCGATATCCCCTGTGATCCTCTGCAGAAGATCCCCGCTTTTATAACGCATAAGCCGTGCCGGCGCGAGCGGTTCGACTGAGGCATAGAACCAGATCCGCAGTCTGGAAAGGATTTTAAACGTTGTATTGTGTGAGGCAAGTCTTTCTATATACCGGAGAATACCCCGTGCTGCACCAAACAGTCTCACTCCGGCAATGCCGGGCAGCAGTTCCTGAAAGGGAGGATGCAGGGCGGCTTTTGCAATAATAAATGCCGAGGAGAGCATCAGACCTATACTGCTGCCGATGGATGCAAACCCCAGAACCGCAGCCAGCAGCATCCACCAGTAGAATGGGCGAACAAGTTGAAGGAGTCTCAGTATTTCTTTCATTGTACGGCAACCTCCTCGTCGGAATGCATGGCGTCGCGGTAAAAACCACTCTCTTGCATAAGCGAGAGGTGTGTGCCGGACTGTACGATCGTGCCGCTGTCGAACACCAGAATCTGATCTGCATTTCTGACTGTACTCAGGCGGTGAGCGATAAGGACGGCTGTTTTTCCTCTGATCAGTCGCTGCATTGATGCAAGGAGTTCCTGTTCGAGAGCAGGATCCGTGTGTGATGTCGGTTCATCGAGAACAAGCAGCGGCGAGTCATGAAGAAACGCTCTGGCAAGAGAAAGACGTTGGGCTTCACCTCCGCTTATTCTTGCCCCCTGCTCACCGACAGGTGTATCGAGACCTTGCGGCAGGGAATTGATAAAGGGTTCGAGGCGGCTTTCAGATATGGCGTGTTTCAGTTGATCTTCCGTAGCGTCCTGTTTCGCTATAAGGAGGTTTTCCCTGAGGGTCGCGTTAAACAGATAGGGGTGTTGCGGTACCCATGAAACTCCCTGAAGCCATGTTTCACGGTTGATGTTCTTCAGGTTCGTGTTGCCGAACAGTATTGAGCCTTCACGGGGTTCGAGGAAGCGGAGCAACAGGTTGATGAAGGTTGTTTTACCCGCACCGCTCGGTCCTGTTATTGCTGTTATCGTTCCGGGTTTCAGTTCGCAACATACATTTTTCAGCGCGTAGGAATCGTCATCAGTATAGGTGAACCCGACAGCGTTAAACACAATGGGCGTTGTTGAATACCTGCCGCATTCCTGTGGTGCAGGGGGCTCCACGGTATCCGGTTCCGGCTTGTCAAGCAGCGTGTAGATATCGTCTGCTGCGCTGACTCCTTCCATGCCGGCATGGAATTTTGTGCCGAGCTGACGAAGAGGAAGGTAGAAGTCAGGTATAAGCAGAAGAACAAAGAATGCGGGGAGGAAGGCTATCGTGCCCGACCAGATTCGCAGTCCGATATCCACAGCGATGATCGCGGTGCCAACGGCGCCTACAAGTTCCAGGGTGAGCGACGAAAGAAAGGCAACCTTGAGTACCTTCATGGTCGCGTGTCGATACGCCTCACTTATTTCCGATATCGAGCGGATCCTTTCCCGGCTTCTCCCGAAAAGCTTGAGTGTCGTCATTCCCTGAAGAACGTCGAGAAAATTACCGCTCATTCTGCTGAGCGTCTCCCACTGTTTTTGCGTCGCTTTTTGAGCGGCTTTTCCTATCAGTACCATGAATAGCGGTATGAGCGGCGCCGTTCCAAGCAGAATAAAGCCGCTGCGCATGTCTACAGGGAACACAGCGAAGAGAACAGTCAAAGGCAGCAGGATAGAGAGAGCGAGTTGCGGCATGAACTGGCTGAAATAGGGGTCGAGTGATTCAATCCCCTTAAGAATTGTCGAACTGAGCTTGCCGCTCCGTTGTGAACCGGCATAGACCGGTCCGAGAGAAGAGATTTTTTTGAGTACCTGACGATGCAGCTGCTGTTTTATTTTCAGTGTTCCCCGATTAGCCTCGTTGCGGCTTGTCCAGTTGAATCCTGCCCGCAGCATACTTGCCAGTCCATAGAGCAGAAGGAGATTGAGAATATTGTCGAGAGCCGCACGTTTCAGAAAGAGAGCATCAATTATGCTGCTCAAGAGAAAGGTCTGACCTATCAGCATGATGCCTCCGAGAGTTGCGAGAAGAACCGACGTGACAAAGGGAAGCGGGTACTGCCTGAGAAGCTGAAGTAATCGCCGGTCAGGATTCATGATCTGTTATTTGACACGTTACTGATGCTTTGCCGGAACCGCATGATGCTTCAAACAGCGTTTGGCCGATGTTCATAGGTGAAAAATATCTTTTCCTGAACGAATACATATCCGTTTCAAGGTACAATGTTCAACCCGGATCCGACTAATTGTACGGAATTATCTTAATGCACGCAATTGGTGTTGACGTGGGGAGGGAGGGCTTGAGTTGTGTTCGTGGCTGCTTCGGATGAGGAGAGGAGAGCACTTGTCACTGTCTTGAGCGTCAGGTTTCCCTGTTCTGCAAGAGATGGCGGATCGCTTTTGTTAAACCTGCAATGTCCTCAATGATTCCGGGCAGAATTTTTCTCTGCTCGGCACTGTTTCCTGATTTACCTGCTTGTTCTATGGCGAGTGAGCTTTGATAAAGCGCCGTCGCGCTGATGTTTGCGGATTCTCCCTTGATGAGGTGCCCTATCTGCCTGACACTTTCATGATCTCCGGATTCAACGGCCTGACGCAACTTCTCTCCGTGCTGGCCGACAAGCCCTGCAAATTCCTCAAGAATGCTCAATGCAAGTTCCGTCTCGCCCATGACACGGTCGAGAAATTCGGGGTAATTGATAATTGGCAAGGGTTCTTCTGAAGCGTTGCCGCATTGAGAATCCTTTTCTTCAGCCGCGTCTTTTTTTAACCAGTTTTTCATCTCGATACTGCGTTTCCGGGTGGAAATGATGCGATTATACTGAATGGGGTTTTTAGGGCTGTGTGTATGTGATAATAAGTATAAGGAAGAAATGCGGAACAACAAAGAGCATCCTGATGAAGGCCAACAGGATGCTCTGGAGAAAATGCTTGTAGATGCTTAGTCGATGAGTTTTTGCAGTTCCGAAACATAGTTTCCGACAACCGCTTTTTTGTCGGTGACTATCCCCCGGATATATTCCGCCGGAGTGACGTCAAACGCGTAGTTGAGAACAGGTGTTGAGGGCGTGGCAACCTGGGTGCCGAAAATTGTTCTCAGCTCATCGGCATCGCGTTCTTCGATCGGTATCTGTGTGCCATCGCTTATCGAAATATCAATAGTTGATACAGGAGCGGCGATGTAGTAGGGCAGTCCGTGGCGCTCTGCGCTTACAGCATGAGCGAACGTTCCTATTTTATTGGCGGTATCTCCGTTTGCCGCGATCCTGTCTGCACCGACGATCCCGAAATCGATCATGCCCTTCTGCATAAGGAATGCGGAAGAGGAGTCGGAAATTGACAGAAAAGGAATGTTTTCCTGTTCAAGCTCCCATGCGGTAAGACGCAGGCCCTGCAACAGCGGGCGACTTTCAGCCGTGATCACTTTTTCTATCAGTCCTTCGTTCCAGGCATGTTTGATCACGCCCAGTGCTGTTCCCGACCCGCCGGTAGCAAGTGTGCCGGTATTGCAATGTGTAAGGACGTTGAGTTTTCTTGTTTTCAGTATTTCCGCAAAGTCCTGTCTGATAAGTTCTACTCCGTGACGGGCCATGTTGTCGCAATTGGCAATCTCATCATCATGAATTTTTCTTGCCGCAACAAGCATTTTTCCGAAGAGCTCTTCAAGTGAGGAAGATGCGTAATGCGTATCATAAACCTCTTTCATGCGTGCTGTGGCAAAGAAAAGGTTGACCGCGGTCGGTCGGGACGCTTCAACCTCGGCAATAAGTTTTTTAAAGTAGTCCGGAAAAGCCTCTTTATCACCATCGAAGCTGTTCAGGCCAAGCATGACGGTATACCCTGCAACGATGCCGATAAGGGGAGCTCCCCTGACAGCGAGGGTTTTAATCGCTCCAATAGCGTCTTGATAACTTGTTGTTCTGACATACTCCTCTTTCAGCGGCAGCAGCCGCTGGTCCAGGTACCCGAGTGTGTTGTTTTCAAAGGAAACTGCGTCAATCATTTGTCTTGATTTTATTGTGGAAACAGTCGTATTCGCTTAAAGTCTTTCGACGATGTTTTTAAAGATGGTTGTCATTTTCGGCTCAGCTTCATTGGATACTTCAATGATTTCTTCAATGCTGACCGGTTGCAGGTTGTCAGGGAAACACTCGTCGGTGATGATCGACATACCGAACACATCGGTTCCCTGATGTACAGCAGCGATCACTTCAGGAACCGTCGACATGCCGACAACATCGGCGCCAAGAGTTCGCAGCATCCGGTATTCCGCTCGGGTTTCAAGGCATGGCCCTGAAAGCGCTACGTAGACGCCTCTCTGAACCTTGATTTTATTTTCCAGGGCGATCTGTTCGGCAAGCTCAAGGATTTTCGGTGAATACGGGGCGCACATATCGGGAAAACGAGGGCCGATTTCCTGATCGTTCGGGCCGATAAGAGGGTTGGAGCCAAGCAGGTTGATGTGATCGTCGATAAGCATGATGTCGCCTTTGCTGAAAGCAGGATTGAGTCCGCCGCATGCGTTGGTGATCCCGAGAGTTTTTACGCCGAGCTGTTTCATGACTCTGACAGGGAAAACAATCTGGTGCATCGAGTAGCCTTCGTAGAAGTGAAAGCGGCCTTGCATGGCCACAACTTTTTTACCTGCGAGGGTGCCGAATATAAGTTTTCCATGGTGGGTTTCGACGGTGGAGATCGGAAAGTAGGGGATGTCGCCGTAATCAAGCGACAGCTCTACGTCTATTTCTTTTGCCAGAGCGCCCAGGCCGGTTCCAAGGACAATTCCGACAGGATACTCGTCAGTGGTTTTTGTGCGGATAAAAGAAACGGCTTCCTTGATTTTAACTCGTTGTTCGGTCATGGTGCTGTATGTTTATGTTATTGGTTCTTTTGAAAAGAGTTATTGAAATTTCCGGATGAAATCGCCAAGGTCAGTGTAGACCCGGTTCAAGGTTGAAGCATCGGGGAGATAGACAGCTCTGAAATAGCCTTGTGACGGGTCTGTACCGAATCCCGAGCCATGAACGAAAAGGATCTGTTTTTCCTGCAGCAGCCTCAGGACGAACTCTTCATCGGTGTGGAAAGGAAATCTGTCAAGCTGGATTTGTCCCATAACGTAAAAGGCGCCTTTGGGATTATTGCAGCTGATTCCCGGAAGAGCATTGAGCATTTTTACAGTGATCTCCCTTTGGGCAGAGAGCCTTTTCATAACCGATTCTATGTAGTTTTTACCCGGATTCAACGCTGCTTTTATGGCAAATTGAGGCGCGGTCGGAGCGCAGAGTCTCGCGTCGGCAAGTTTGATAAATGCCTGACGGACATCGGGAATGAGAACGCTGTTGGTTATTGCCAGCCAGCCGATTCTCCATCCGGGTGCCATAAGGTTTTTTGAAAGGCTGTCAATGGTGATTATCGCGACATCATCTTCGGCGAGAGATGCAAGCGGTATGTGCACTTCTTCGTAGACAAGCTTGTGGTAAACCTCGTCCGAAATTATTAACAGCCGGTGCCTGCGCGCAATGTCTGCGAGGCTCCTGAGCACGTTTAGCGGATAGAGTTCCCCGGTCGGGTTATTCGGATTGATGACGACCAGGATTTTTGTGCGCGAAGTGATCCTTCTTTCAATATCTTCAGGATCGGGAAGCCAGCTGTTTTCCGGATCGAGTTTGTAGGGGAGCTCTCTGGCGTTGAGTTTGGCGATTATCGCGCTGTAGAGAGGGTAACCCGGTGAAGGACAGAGCACCTCATCGCCCGGGTTGAGCATTGCGGTACAGACGAGGTCCGCTGCCTCGGAAGCGCCTGAAGTAACGATTATATTGTCCGGGGTTGTATCGATGCCGCGGCAACGGGCATCTTCGGCTATCGCTTCTACAGCCTCTTTTTTTCCGGAAGACGGTGAATAGCCGTTGTTTCCGGTTCTGAGAGCTAAAACAGTTGCCTCGATAAGCTCTTCCGGGGGTTGAAAACCATACAGTACAGGGTCTCCTATGTTCAGATACGTGACCTCTTTTCCCTGTTGCTCCTGCATTTTCGCGTGACTGACAATGTTGCGAATTGCGTAGTTGTATTTTTCGACTCGTTGCGCAGGAACAAAGACAGGTGAATGTGTGTATGGCATATGGTATGAAACCCGGACGTTAATGATTTTGGTTCAAAGGAATCGGTGTTGTTCTCGCAGGGCTCTTTAACGTTAGCGACTGGTGTAAAATAATCAATCCTGTAATATATAGTCCCAAGCCTGCGTATTCAAGGGAGCCTCTATTTATTTATTCCGCGAGATTCAATTGTTTCGTTGAGCGGACAGACAGGGGTTCAGCGCTCTGCTCGCCTTGCTCTTGAACCGCTCATGACAAAAGATAGAGGTCCCTCAGATGAGTGCCGGATACAACATAAAGAGAACAGCCTCCTGCCAGGAGGCCTCCTGATCCCGAATTTTTCCGGGCTGCATGAGCTGACGGACCGGCGACACCATGCTGCGGCTGAAGAGCAAAAGCGCTATCTACCGTGAACCGAAAATAGCTGTGCCTATGCGGATTATTGTCGCACCTTCCTCAATGGCAATGTCAAAATCCTGGCTCATTCCCATCGACAGTTCTGTGAGCGATGAAGGATCAGGCGATGTTTCCCTGAGTTTTTCAAGCAGTTCACCCAGCAAGCGGAACTCCTTTCTCGCTTTATTTCTGTCCGGTGACGCTATTGTCATGAGACCTTTAAGGCGAATATTCGGGAGCGTGAACAGGCGGGACGTTTCAAGAAGCAGCGTCTCGGGAGAAAGACCGAATTTTGTCGCCTCGCCCGAGGTGTTGACCTCTATAAGGTAGTCTGCCGTAAGGTTTTTTCGTGAGGCAAGTTTCGAAAGCTCTTCAGCGGTTTTGAGTTTGTCAATACTGTGAATCAGGTATGTCTTGTCAACAATATCCTTAACCTTGTTTGACTGGAGGTGCCCGATAAAATGCCAGCGTATCGGAAGCCCTGACAGGTGATCGGAACTGTATTTTTCGAGAAATTCCTGGACATAACTTTCTCCCAGGTCCCGTTGGCCGGCGTCAAAAGCCTCTCTGACAAGTGCCGATGATTTGGTTTTGGAAACCGCGATCAATGTTATGTCCCCAGGGTCCCTTCCGATCCTGTTACAGGTTGCACGGATTTCATCAGAGATCCGTTTGAGGTTTATTGCTATGTCCGGCAATGTGTCTTCAGCTTTTTTCAGGGAGAATTTCTATGGTTTCGATGGTTATCGGTACAACAGGATTATCGTTGAAATCTTTCTCGACAGTCGCGATTGCATCCACAATGTCGAGTCCGTCAGTTACCTTGCCGAAAACAGTATATTCTCCGTTGAGAAAACCATTGTCTGCCTGGTTGATATAAAACTGGCTGCCGGAAGATGCTTTCTCGGGGTTGTTATCCCTTGCCGCTGCAAGCGTCCCTTTCACGTTGGGGTGTTTGATTTCAGCGGGTATGCGGTAGTCAGGGCCTCCGGTTCCATGGAGAGAGCGGTTGTCATCGTTACGTGACAGCGGGTCACCGGTCTGGATCATAAATCCTTCGATTACCCGGTGGAAGCGAATGCCGTCATAGTAGTTTTCCCTGACAAGCTTCTCAAAGTTTTCTTTATGCTGAGGAGTGTCATCGTAAAGCGAGAGAGTTATGTCGCCGAGAGATGTTTTGATTTTGTACAAGACAGACATAGTGCTGGATGATTAAGGTTATAGGTCAATACCTGAATAATTCAACAAGGTAAGAACAAAAGTGCTTACAAGGATGGGAAACTTTCCCTTTTCTGTCATTCCCGAGCCTGACCCGTGAAATCCGAGCATCTATTTCACAGGTCTTACACGGGAATCCATCGTTGGTGCCGGAGTCTGCATGGATGCCGGATCACCCCGTGTAATAGTATTACACAGGGCGGCATGACTGTATGTGGTTTTGAGCTTTTTTACCAGTTTTCACGAGGGAATCCGGGTATATGATCGGCTCACTGCATATTTCTACAATTCGGGGTTTCGGACTCTCATGAATTATTCAGAAATATTCCCTGTTTTTCCCGCGAGAGCGAGCAGGGATTCTTCCGATTTTGCCGCACCGGCCAGACCGGGATACTTTTTTATGACTTCTTTATAGCGAGTCACCGCCTTGTCAAGCTCTCCAAGTGAGAGCCAGGTGTCAGCGGCGTCAGAAAGATAAAGCGCCTTCAACGCCTGGTTGGTTGCTGTTTCCGATGCCTTTTCATAGAGCTGAGCGGCTTCCGGCAACTCTTTTTTTCTTGAGAGACACAGGGCGGCTCCTGCATGTGCCGAAGCGGCGAGATCCGGGATTTTACCTGAGTACGACCGGTAGCTCTCAAGGGCGGAATCAATCTCTCCCAGTGCCAGGTAACTGTCTCCGAGCAGGATTTTCGCGAAATTACCGCTTGGCGTCGAGCCGTATTCTTTTACTATTTCACGAAGTCCTTTGAAAGAAGCGTCACCGTCAATGGCCAGCTGCCAGTTTCCGATCTGTGCGCTTGCTGATGCAGAGGAAACCAGGCTGTTTGCTTTATTTTCTGCCGACAGGCTTTGTTGCTTCATATAAACGAGGGAGCCTGCGATGGCGATTACCACTATGGTTACCGCGATGATCAGGTTTTTGTGGAGAATGAAAAATTCAAGCAGACGGTCTATTTTTTCAGCCTCTTTATCTGTCTCTACAGGCGGATACTGTTCCATCACAGGTGGATTATTTGTTCATCTTCCTTCATTGCCGATATAATCTATACGATTTCAAACCTAAGCAAGTCCATTGGCATTTCAAAACCCCTCATTGTTCTTTTTGTATGCCTAAGTTGAGCGATTGTTGAGCATGCTGTAGATGCAAGGCACAGGGGACGCCGCTGTAGTATACTACCGCAAGTTCTCTGGAACGAAGCAGATGCAGCATGACCTACAATCCTATAGGGTTTCAACACATGCGATTTTTCTGCAGTATGGTCGCGCAACCCGTCGGGTGAGATGTTCGCTGTAAGAAAATTCGGCATAACGCATTATATAGTATAAAGTTGATACCATAAAGCATTTGTTGAAACGATCAACTTAGGGTATGGATGTTTGAGAGTGGCGGCGGATAGGGAACAGGGTAAATACGTTGTTTTTAATGATTGCCGCTGTCTTCTCGACTGTGAGTTCCTTGATTGCCGCGATTTTTTCCGTCACAATCCTTACATATGAAGGTTCGTTTCGTTTGCCTCTGAATGGAACCGGTGGAAGGTATGGAGCATCTGTTTCTGTCAGCAGGTCCCCGATGGCGACTTCACCCACTACTTCCGGCAGCGATGATTTTTTATAGGTCAGGGTTCCGGGAATGGAAATCTTGAACCCTGAGAGAATGCATTGTCGAGCATGTTCCATGTTGCCCGAAAAACAGTGCATAATGCCCCTGAGATTGGATGACTGTTCCTCTTTAAGGATTCGCAGTGTATCCTCCCATGCATCTCTGCTGTGAACCACTGCCGGCAGATCATGCTTTTTCGCGATTCGAAGCATGCTTCTGAACGCCTCCTGCTGGGTCTTCGCGTCATATCCCGGATAGTGGTAGTCAAGCCCGATCTCTCCGATACCGACAACCTTCGGTTCTGTAGTCAGTGCTTCGAGCAGAGAGAACGTCTCCGGGGAGAAAGCCGTTGAGATTTCGTGCGGGTGGAGGCCGACTGTGGCATAGATGAACTCATGGTGTGCCGAGAGTTCTATGGAACGTCTGCTGGTCTCGGTATTTGTTCCCGGATCAATGAGCAGAGAGATGTTCTGTTCCCGTAAGCGCCTGATCACTTCCGGGCGATCTTCGTCAAATTCAGGAAATGAGAGATGGCAATGGACGTCTACAAACATGCTTTTTGGTCTGTAACGGTTATCCTACCGGGTGAAAAACCTGTTATACCATATCACGAGGACACAGGCTCCTATGGTAATCGCGGAATCGGCTATATTGAACACCGGCCAGAGTGAGACCCATGAGCCGAAGAGGTATCCCTGGTAGATGTCGACATGTATGAAATCAACCACTCTCCCGGACAGGATCCGGTCGATACCGTTGCCTATCCCCCCGCCGAGGATCAAGCCGAAGGTTATCAGAAAGCCGGGGTTACGGTTTTTCGAGAAAACAACATAGAGAAAAAGTGCAGCGAGAATCAGCGTCGTCGAGACGATGAGTATCATCGGCGAGCCGAGGGAGAGACCGAATGCTATGCCGGTGTTTTCCGTATAGGTGAGCTTCAGCCATTCGGCAATCAGCACCAGACTTTCCTCATTCGGCATCAGATGCGTGATGGCAAGCTGTTTTGTGAATTGATCAAGAACGATCACCAGAGCGGCACAAAGGAAAAAGAGTTGCATTACCGGGAGGGTTGTTTTCTGAAAGTTGGCGTGTTAGAGAGACGCGATTGAATCAAAGGGAATTCCGGCTCTTAATGTAAAGATCTGAGAGCGTATCATCAAATCGACCGGTCGATGCGTGTGACTTTCCTTAAAACATGCTGAAGAAGTCATTTTCAGGAAGAGCGTTTTTCAGTCAGGAGCAGTTCCTGCAGCTTGTTTCTGACGGTAGTGACCGGCATCGCTTTTCCCGTCCATATCTCGAATGACCGGGAAGCCTGTCCGATGAGCATTTCTATACCAGGTATCGCAATGGCTCCAGTGGCTTTTGCGAGTTGCAGCAATTGGGTTTCCACAGGGTTGTAGACCATATCGAAAATGATCTGGCCGGAATGAACGACACCTGATCCGGAAGGGATGATAGAGCCGGCAGGAGCGGTGTCGAGACCTTTTGTTCCGATCGGTGTGGCATTGATGAGCAGTCTGCAGTTGTGTTGAGCAGTATGGTCATCCAGTGTATGCGTCGAGAGGGGGATCGGAAGATTTTTGTCCTTGAATTGTCTGCAGAGCTCACTGCCTTTTTCCCGTTGTCTGACGAACAGGCGGATGCCTGATGGGGTGAAACAGGTGCTCAGTGCCTCTATTGCGGCCATTGCAGCGCCGCCGTTACCGAAAATCCCCACAGGTTGGGCATCGATCATGGAGGCGTAAGGTTCAAGAGGGATGACGATTCCTGCAATGTCGGTATTGTAGCCGATAAGCGTTCCGTTATCGTTCACTATGGTATTTACCGCGCCTATTGCTTCAGCTTCCGGTGAAAGTTTGTCCATGCAGGCAACCACGGTCTTTTTATAGGGTATGGTGACATTGAAGCCTGCTATGCCGAGGGCTTTTGCTCCTTCAAGGGCTGATGGAACGAGATCGTGAGATGAGATATTGAATATCGTATAGTAATACCCCAGGCCGAGCTTTTCAGCAGCGGTGTTATGTATATAGGGTGAATAGGAATAGCCGACATTTCTGCCTATCAGCCCGAGAATTTTTTTAGCGCTGTACATAGATGCGGACGAGACTCCTCAGACAATACCCAGTATTTCCCGAACCGAATCCTGATTATAGAGCTCAGGGAAGGTTGTCTTGAAAAGCTGTTTCTTGTCAGGATCGATGGAGAAAGCCTTTGTCAATGATTTGATCGTGCTTTTTTTATCGCCAAGGGCAAAATAGGTCGCTGCGATCTCAAAATGGGTCTCTGCTGATTGTGGCTGGAGCTCAAGAGAATGTTCAAAGGCTTCCAGAGATTCTGTATAGAGGGAAGCCTCCCGCAGCACGACAGCGTAATCAACCCAAAGCTGGGGAGAGTCAGCCTCGATCGTAAGGATTTTTTTATAGGTGCTGATCGATCGTTCGAGACTTTCCATGTTATAGTAAATCTCGGCTTTCAACTGAAGAAAATCAACCGAACCCGGAAGATAGTTCAGCGCCTGATTTACCGATTTCAATGCCTCCTCATAGGCATTGTCAGCCTCATGACAGCAGGCAAGTGCAAACCATGCATCCGCGAAATCCGGTTTCAGCTCGATGCACCTCGTATAGTGCGTTATCGCTTTGTCGTAGTCTTCAAGCTCTTCAAAAGCTATGCCAAGATTGTAAAGCGCATTGATGTCGTCAGGTTCAAATTCAATCGTTTTGAGGTAACTTTCAGCGGCTTCTTCAATTTTTCCTGTAATAGCCAGAACGTTTGCCCTGTTATACCAGGCCGAGCTGAAATCATCGGCTATTGCAATAGCCATATCGTAACATTCAAGGGCATCGTCATATTTTTTCAGTTTACTCAGCACAAGCCCTTTATTGTACCAGGCATTGACATTGTAGGGGTCCTGATCAATGGTTTTTTGATAACAGGTCGCGCTCTCCTCCATTTTTCCAAGGACATCCTTGCAGAACGCGAGCTCATACCACGCTTCCGCGAAGTCCGGTTCCAGGGCGAGGCATTTTTCAAGATATTTTTCGGACTCCCGGTAACGCTCCATTTTCTGAAGAATAAGTCCTCTATAGAAATACATCTCCTTTTCAAGAGTCGAATCGCACAGGATGGAGTCGAGTTTATCGAGAGCGGTCTTGTATTCGGCGGTATTGAAATGCGCGAGTGCGAGATTCAGTCTCATCTCACTGTCAGCGGGACTGAGAACAGTCGCTTTACTGAAGGCAGCTTTCGCGTCGTCAAATGAACCGTTGACTGTCAGACAGTTTCCCAGGTGAAACCAGGATTCCGCATTGTAGGATGCTGTTTCGGTTAAATGCCGGGCCACAGCCAGCGCTTCCGGATGTTTCCCCTCTTCGTTGAACTGGATGATTATCTCTATCAGCTCTTCGGTGTCATATATGGATGTGAGATCTAAGTCGTCAAGTTGAAGATTCCTGTAGTTGCCGTTCGTATCGCTGTTGCCGCCTTCATCAAAAAAGTCAAGGAAGCTCATAAATGTGGAGTATGTTTTCTTCTGCGTTTCTTTCTGCTACATAGACAATCAAATATACAAGATTTTTCCAACAAATATAACGTAATCCGGATACCTGTTCCAGAGGCTGAATCAGCTGCGTATGACGTTGCAGCAGAAAGAAGACAGACAGCACAATACCGTCAGGTTACTCGCGGTTGCCGGAATTGTCAGAAAGCGTTCTGTTACTGAAAAAAAGTGCAATCGCCTCGGCTGTTCGAGGCCCTGTGATTTTCATGAGTTCTTTTCTGTCTGCTTTGGCTATCTGTTCGATCGATCCGAAGTGACTGAGAAGTTTCATGGCGCTTTTCTCTCCTATACCGGGGATTTCTGTCAGTATGGTTGTCAGCGTTCGAGACTTTCTGAGCGTACGATGATAGGTGATAGCGAAGCGGTGGGCCTCGTCACGAATTCTCTGCAGAAGCTTCAGAGCGGGAGATGTTTTAGGGAGATTGTAGGGATCTCTGCTTGAAGGGAAGTATATCTCCTCAAGTCGTTTTGCCAGGCCGATAACCGGCACTGAGATGCCTGTTTTCGAGAGCGTTTTCCAGGCGACGTTCACCTGTCCCTTACCTCCGTCGATCACTATCAGATCAGGAAGCGGCAGTTCGTTGGAAAGCGTTCCGCTGTAGCGGCGTGTGATCGCTTCACTCATTGCCGCATAGTCGTCCGAACCGTCAATGGTGCGCAGCCTGAATTTTTTGTATTCGGATTTTCTTGGTTTTCCGTTTACAAAACAGACCATGGAACTTGTGTAATCACTGCCTTGAAAATGTGAATTGTCAAAGCATTCTATTCGCAGGGGTTTTTTGTCAAGATGAAGTGTTTCCTGCAGGGCGGTCAGTGCCGGATTTTCCTGAGCCAGCTCACCGCGTTTCTGCTTTTCTGTCAGATACTCACTGAGATGATGCCTGGCATTTTCCCTGCACATATCCACCAGACGAGCTTTTTCACCGATACGAGGCGTTACGAAATGGACTGATTTTCTGCCTTTTTTTTCTTCTTTGTGTTTCTTCGAAAACAGTTTCAGAAGCGATGCCTTGTCTTCTGCCGGAAGAGCTTCCTGTGTGAATATCTCCTGCGGAATGAGGCCGGGTGTTTCCAGATAATATTTTTTAAGAAATCCGGACAGGAGATTTGCTGTCGGTTCCTCTTCCATATTTGAAAAATACATTCTTTGAGAGCCGAGGAGTTTGCCTTCTCGTATTTTGAACACCACTCCGCATGCATTGTCTCCCATTCGCTCTATGCCGAAGACGTCCCTGTCGACCGGATCAGTTGTTACGACTTTCTGACGCTCAGTATATTTCATGAGCCCGTCAATCTGCAGTTTCAGTTCGGCTGCCTGTTCGAATTTCAGTTCGGCAGCGCATTGTTTCATTTCCTCTCTGAGAGAGCCGACCAATTCGGAGGTTTTTCCCTTCAGCAATCTGATGATTTCAGAGACCATCCTGTTATAGTCCTCTTCAGACTGAAACCCTTCACACGGGCCTTTACATTTATGGATATGATAGTCCAGACAAACAGAGAATTTTTTGTTCCTGATGTTCTCCGGGGTCAGTTTGAGCCTGCAGCTTCTGACATGGAATATCGAGCTGATCAGTTCAAGCACAGAACGGAGCTGACGGGTTTCCGTATAGGGACCGAAATAGGTTGAGCCGTCCTGTCGCACCTCTCTTGTAAGGAAAATCCTGGGGAAAGGTTCTTTGGTGATAACCAGATACGGATAGGTTTTATCATCCTTGAGATTGATGTTGTAGCGTGGCTTGAGCTCCTTTATGAGATTGTTCTCAAGGATGAGCGCTTCAACCTCCGACGAGGTGAGGATTACCTCGATATCGTCGATATGACCCGCAAGAACCAGAGTTTTTCCCGATAGCTGTGAATGGTTTCGAAAATATGACAGTACCCGTGAGCGCAGGTTTTTGGCTTTTCCGACATAGATGACGTTTCCTCTTGCATTTTTAAACTGGTAGACGCCCGGAGAGGAGGGCAGTGATGCAAGTTTTTTTGTATTGTCAGCGAAATTGGGCATGTAAACGCATTTCTATACCTGTTACACCAAGTGATCAAACCAAAAGTAAAAAAATATAGTGGAGTTGTTGCCGGCTGATGAGGTGGAAGTAAATAAAAAAGGCGCGAAAACTTCGCGCCTTTTTACTACATGTCTGGAAGAGCATCAGTGCATTGATGCTTCCCCGGATCCTTTAGGGTATCTCAGGCTGTCAACCATTTCCTGGATATCCTCCGGAGGTGCCGGTGTGATCTTTGCTACGATGAAGCTCACAACAAAGTTGAGGATCATACCTACCGTGCCGATTCCTTCAGGTGAGATACCGAACAGCCAGTTGTCCGCATTGTTGGCTGCCGGGTTGACAAACTTGAAGTAGATAATATAGGCGGCGGTAAAGATGATGCCTGAAAGCATACCTGCAATAGCGCCTTCCTTGTTCATCCTTTTGTAGAAAATACCCAGGATGATGACCGGGAAGAACGACGAAGCCGCGAGACCGAACGCGAAGGCCACAACCTGAGCCACGAATCCCGGCGGATTGATGCCGAAGTACCCTGCGACCATCACCGCTGCCGCTACGGAAATTCGTGCGATCAAAACCTCGGATTTCTCGTCGATATCCGGGTTGAACTGCTTTTTGATCAGGTCATGAGCCACGGATGTTGAGATGACAAGCAAGAGACCGGCCGCGGTCGAAAGGGCCGCCGCGAGACCACCTGCGGCGACAAGGGCGATCACCCATGGCGGCAGGTTGGCGATTTCGGGATTTGCCAGCACCATGATATCTCTGTCGATATACAGCTCATTGGCGTTGTCCGTGGTCAGCTCATTGGAGATGAGTCGCTGGCCTTCAGCTCCTGATTCACCGGTAAACGCCGGTTTGCCGGCAAAGGCATTACCTTTTACATACTGTACAGCACCATCGTCGTTTTTGTCGGCCCAGGCAATCAGCCCTGTGCCTTCCCAGGTTTTAAACCAGGAGGGAAGTTCTGCATACTGGGTGTTGCTGACGGTGTTGATAAGGTTGTATCGCGCGAATGCAGCTACAGCAGGTGCTGTGGTGTAGAGAAGCGCGATGAAAACAAGTGCCCAGCCGGCTGAGATACGTGCGTCCCTGACCTTTGGTACGGTAAAGAATCGCACGATGACATGCGGAAGCCCAGCTGTTCCGACCATCAGCGCGAAGGTAATAAAGAATACGTCTATCATCGGTTTGCTGCCATCCGTATAGGCCGCAAATCCGAGTTCCTGATGCAGACCGTCAAGCTTGTCAAGCAGGAACCCCCCGCCCTGGACTTCTCCGCCAAAACCGAGCTGTGGAATCGGTGTGCCTGTGATCTGGATGGCGATGAAGATTGCCGGTACCATATAGGCGAAGATGAGCACACAGTACTGGGCGACCTGAGTGTAGGTGATGCCTTTCATGCCGCCAAGTACGGCATAGAAGAACACGATGCCCATACCGATGAGAATGCCGATGTTGATAGGTACTTCAAGGAACCGGGAAAAGACAACGCCCACGCCGCGCATCTGTCCGGCAACATAGGTAAAGGAGACGAAAATCGCGCAAATGACGGCTACGGTACGCGCCGTGTTGGAGTAGTAGCGATCACCGACAAAATCAGGGACGGTGAACTTTCCGAACTTTCGGAGATAGGGTGCCAGAAGCAGCGCAAGAAGGACATAGCCGCCTGTCCAGCCCATGAGGTAAATCGAACCGTCATAGCCCATAAAGGAGATAAGTCCAGCCATGGAAATGAATGATGCCGCCGACATCCAGTCAGCAGCGGTCGCCATACCGTTCGCGAGAGGCGGCACGCCGGCGCCGGCCACGTAAAATTCTTTTGTGGATCCTGCCCTGGCCCATATCGCAATGCCGATATAGAGCGCGAAGGTCAGACCGACAATAAGATACGTCCACGCTTGTACATCCATAATATTTTCTTGTTAATGATTGTTGAAAACAGGTTGCATGGGGGCGGTTACTCTTCTCGGACATCAAACTTTCTGTCCAGTCGGTTCATCAGCGCGACATAGGCAAAAATCAGCACAACAAAAACATAAATAGATCCCTGCTGAGCGAACCAGAAGCCTAATTTGAATCCTCCTCCCCCGGTCCATTCAGGAAAGCGGACAGCATTAAGCGGTTCAGCCAGAAGAATCCCGAAGCCGTAAGAAACCACAAACCAGACAACAAGCAGCCCTATGAGGTACTTGAGGTTGGTTTGCCAGTATTCCTGTAATTTTCCTTTTTCCATGGCATCAATGGTTTGGTTTGTTGAGACAAAAGTCTTTTTCAAAAAGACTTGCCACAATTTAAGGAAAAAAAAAGACTGTTGGAA
>JADHTF010000039.1 GCA_016776555.1 Chlorobium phaeobacteroides | reverse complement strand
GAGAATCTATGCGAAAAATGCTGGCTAAAATGGAATAACTTCGAACACTTTCTTACTTTGATCTTGCAGACCGAATGACAGGCCGTTTACTGTTCGAAGTTTACCGGAATACGTGTTCGAAATCGCCGGAACCACCAGTTAGGCGCTTGAACTGTTGGAGTGCGGCTTGATATGTGCTGTGTGGTGTTTGCACAGGAAGTAAGAACAAGCAATAACGCTATGACTAAAGATGCTTGAGCTAACGGTGTTTTCATGCTCGCAGGTGATTTTTTCCTTTTTGATGAAAGTCCATTCGTCCTCCGGTTGCTTTCTGATTGGGATAAAAAAAACGAACCCGGCTACATCGCGATGCAATGCTGTTGTAAAATAAGTGTAATATATTATTATGCGGTGTAATAATGCAATAAAAAAATGTTTTGCAGGAAATAATGTGAGTTTTGTAGCCGTAAGAGTCATATTTGCCGAAGGATAACGCCAAGACTCAGCCACTCCACTGTCAAGGTTCATTCTGGCAACTGCCTGTATCTGTTTCTCTTTGATAACCACCACGTTCTTTTTCAGCTCTCACTCTGCTGTCGCTCACTTCCCTTCTCCCCTTTTTACCGGCGAATGTTCGCCCTATCTGATGTCGTCTAATGTGTATGGGTTAACGTTCAGAAAAAAAGGTGAAACCTTTTTATATCTCCATGCATAGTAACTATAAAGAGCCGATGACAGGGATTGATCCGGATATAGTAAAGAGATTTCATACGGGAGACCTCGAGGCTCTTCGGCAGCTGGTTGATCATTTCCAGGGTTCTGTTTTCGGGATGGGCCTGAAGCTTTTAGGTACAGTTGATGATGCAAAGGATTATAGTCAGGATGTGTTTGTGCACGCATATGAAAAACGGCATAAGTTTGATCCCGAAAGACCCTTTGAGCCCTGGTTTTATAAAGTTGCCCTGAATCTTGGCAGAGAGCGGTTGAGGAAAAGACGGGAGATTCCCCGAAGTGATGCCATGCCTGTGGAGATGTTCGAAGAGACAGGTGAATCGGTGGTCATTGAAAAGGAAAAACGGGAGCTTGTTCAGCAGGCATTGTTGAAGCTGAAACCTGTCTACAGGGAGTGTCTGGTGTTGCGTTTTGAGTCCGATCTGCAGTTACAGGAGATAGCTGAGACACTCGGAATATCGCTTGGAGCAGTTAAAACCCGTTTGCGCAGAGGGTTAATGGCCTTCAAGAAGGTCTATGTTAATGGAAGAGGAGGCGAAGATGGATTGTAATAGAACTGAAGAGTTGCTTGCTGACAGGGCGCTGGGGTTTCTTTCCCGTGAGCTGACTGATGCTCTGGAGAATCATCTCGCGGGGTGTGAGAGATGCAGGGTTGAGGCGGAACGATATCGTTCGGTTATGGACGCGCTGCAGGAAACCGCGGCAGAAAACATGCTCGTTGATCTTTCTCAAAGGGTAATGGATGCCGCGGGATCTCTCTCAAAGAGGAAATCCGCTCCATTGAGACTGATTTTGCCGGCTTTGGCTGCAGCGGCTGTGCTGCTGGCGATGGTTATAACCCCGATGTTCACTTCGGACAACTCATTGATGATGACTCGCCAGGAAGTTCTCGAAGCATATTCTGAAGATCTCGAGTTTCTTGGCATAAGTGCTGAGGGTATAAAGAGCACTCAGGAGTTCAGCTATGAGAGCTATGGAGTCCCTCCGGCGCTGGCAGAATATCTTGTGCAGTAAACTGCATTGTTGAATTTTCTTACATCGAACATCTCACCCGACGGGTTGCGCGACCATAAAGCAGATAAATCGCTTTTGTTCTACAGCCGCTCAACTTAGGACTATATATGAATTAACGATAACTATGTTTTAAAAAGGAGAATTACCATGCATTACTTTCAAAAAAGACTCATCATTGCTTTTTTAGCCCTGATAATGCTGCCGATGACGACACTTCAGGCTAAACAGAATGGACCAGGCAGAGATAGCACCCGTGATTGCTATCAGTCAGATAAGGGATTTGCTGCCGGGCTGAACCTTACGGACGGCCAGATAGATCTGTTGAAAAAGAATAAAAGCGAGAAACGCAAGACGATGATAAAACTGCGTTCAGATTTACGGCTGCTTCGCGTTGATATGGCTGAAGCCGCGAGCAAGCCAAATCCTGATATGGTCAAGATCAAGCGGATATCCCGAAAAATCGGTGATGTTCACGCCCGTTTGACGGAAGAACGTGTCAGGGGGATTATCTATTTTCGCAGTGTTTTGAACGATGAGCAGAGAAAGATTCTTGACCAGCGCCGAATGCAGTACGGTATGAAGAAGGGCAAAAGAACGCGCGGTCATTGGCGATAAAGGTTTGAGCAGCAGCAGACTCCATCCGGTTCAGCGTCTTCCTGCAGGCCTTCCGGATGGAGTTTTTTTATTTGTTTTCCGGAACGTCTTCAATCCCCGTCACACAGACATTGAGGTCCTGAAGAATGCCGTTTTCAATGCTGTAAATCCATCCATGAACAGAAAGTTCCTGACCTCTTTTCCAGGCATTCCTTACAATTGTTGTATTACAGACATTGGCTACCTGTTCGATAACATTAAGCTCACACATTCTGTCGAACTTTAAGGCTTTGTCTTCTATCACGTCGATTTCAGCGCTATGAGTACGATAGACGTCCCTTATATGGTGAAGCCAGTTGTCGATCAGTCCATGCTCATCCTTTTCCATAGCGGCTTTTACTCCGCCGCATCCATAGTGACCACAGACAATGATATGCTTGATTTTCAGGACTTCAACAGCGTACTGAATAACTGAAAGGCAGTTCAGGTCCGACGGAACAACGACATTTGCGATATTGCGATGTACGAAGATTTCTCCCGGGAGTAAACCTACAATCTGATTTGACGGAACACGGCTGTCAGAACAGCCGATCCACAGATATTCCGGGTTCTGCTGTTTTGAAAGTTTCTGAAAAAAATCAGGATCGGACTCTTTTACCTTTTCCGCCCATTCCCTGTTTTGATCGAAGAGATTTTTAAGAACTCGCATATGATAAGGATAAAATTTGTTTTTGCGCGCTTGGGACGTGCTTTTCCGAAAAACTACGGAAAAAAAGTTTCTATCTTCACTATATTCATTTCCTTAGGCCTAAGTTGATCGTTTCAACAAATGCTTTATGGTATCAACTTTATACTATATAATGCGTTATGCTGAATTTTCTTACAGCGAACATCTCACCCGACGGGTTGCGCGACCATACTGCAGAAAAATCGCATGTATTGAAACCCTATGGGATTGTCGGTCATGCTGCATCTGCTTCGCTACAGGGAACTTGCGGTAGTCCACTACAGCGGCGTCCCCTGTGCCTTGCATCTACAGCATGCTCAACAATCGCTCAACTTAGGTTAGGCTAACATTTCCGGGTGAAACAGGATGAAAATTCAGAGAAAACCGGACTGGCTGAAGATGAGACTTGCCGGAACCGCGAATTTCGCTTCTACGAAGAAGCTGATTGCCGGTTACGGGCTCAATACGGTCTGCCGTTCCGCCATGTGCCCCAACCTCCACGAATGCTGGTCTTCCGGAACGGCTACGTTTCTGCTGCTGGGCGAGTCCTGTACAAGAACCTGCCGTTTCTGTGCTGTGACGTCTACAGCACATCCACCTTTCCCTGATCCTGAAGAACCTTGGAAAATCGCCAGCGCTGTCCGTGGCATGCGGCTCGCTCATGTTGTGTTAACAAGCGTCACGCGCGATGACCTTGCGGATGGAGGATCAAAAGCATGGACGGCAACCATTGATGCGGTCAGGGCAGAAAATCCTGAAGTCTCAATTGAGTGTCTCATCCCGGATTTACAGGGAGATCATGACGCACTGCACAGGATTATGATCATGAGTCCTGATGTGCTCAATCATAATATTGAAACAGTTCCGTCGCTCTATGGGGCTGTAAGACCGGAAGCTGATTATATTCGGTCCCTTGAAGTGCTTCGTTTAGCACAACAGGAGTACTCCCTTCAGACAAAATCAGGACTGATGGTCGGAATGGGCGAAAAGGAACAGGAGGTTCGTCGTGTACTGGATGATCTTGCTCGTGTCGGGTGCAGGCATGTGACCATCGGTCAGTACCTGCAGCCATCCAGTAAACACTTCCCTGTTCATTCCTACGTTACTCCTGAGTGTTTCGACCGGTACAGGATGTATGCGCTTGAATCGGGATTCAGACATGTGCAGTCGGGGCCTTATGTCCGGAGCTCCTATCACGCAGCGGATAGTTTAGTAAATAAAAAATTAAATTAAAATACGTTATGGAATGGTCAGCACCCATGAAGATTTTCACTTACTGGTTCATCGCTATTGCTGTCGGACTGGTGTTTTTCCGTAAAGAGACGTTCAGTTACAACACCAATTTTGATCTTCGGCGCAAAATCCTTCTTGCAGCTTCCGTGGTTATAGTCGCATTCAATGCCTTTGTGTATTCCAGCTCGACCTTCGACGGCGGAAGATCGCTTGACCTTGCTTCCGTTGTACTTTTTACCGTCGGAAACGGCATCGCTGAAACATTTATGTTCTATGCGTTCTTTGTGCTGGGAGAAAAGCTTATGGGACTCCTTACAAAGAACCCGTGGGCGTTGTTCATTGCAGGTTTTGTCTGCTTTATGATCTACAGCGGTTTTATACACGCTTTGTTCTGGCTTGATTTACTCCCTGAGCACGTTAATCAGGCGAGTCCCTTGAAGCCACTGTTTATGCCTACGCAGATTCTGATTGCAGGAAGCTGGGCGTTGAGCTTTTTCTGGTACAGAGATCTCCCTTCTGTGTTTGTTCTGCACGGACTTGTGGATCTGACCATGGCTTTGAATGTCAAGTTTTCACTGTTAGGTTGAAAGGCTCGATAGCCGGTTAGCAGTATTGCTTAATGGTTGAAGAGCTTTGTGAATGTTTGTCAGTCAGTGCCGAGGGCTTTTCACCAGATCACTTTTAACTTGTTACTTTTGAATTTTGACTTTATAACAATGCAATACTCGGGAACAGTTCTTGTCGCCGGTGCAACCGGTCGCACCGGTCAATGGGTGGTAAAACGCCTGCAGCACTATGGTATCGACTATCGGCTATTCGTGCGCTCGGGAGAAAAAGCTATCGAGATCTTTGGCCCTGAGGTTATTGACAGGATCACCATCGGCAGTATCGAGAATCAGGATGAGATAGATGCAGCCGTGAAGCATGTGGATGCAGTTATCTGCGCTGTTGGCGGTAACGTCATGGACCCTGAGTCACCTCCTCCATCCGCCATCGATAGAGATGGTGTCATACGGCTTGCTCTTCGGGCAAAAAAAAGTAAAACAAAGAGGTTTATTTTAGTCAGTTCTCTGGCGGTCACCAGGGAGGATAATCCGTTGAACAAATACGGCAAGGTATTGACCATGAAACTTGAGGGTGAGAACGAGGTGCGAAAACTTTATGGTGAAAAAGACTTCAGCTATACCATTCTCAGGCCGGGCGGATTGATCGATGAAAACGCTCCTCTCTTCCATGCGATGTTGTTCGATACAGGAGACAGGATCGAAACGGGAAGCATCAATCGAAGTGATGTTGCCGAAGCCGCTGTCGAAGCGTTGTGGGTTCCTGAGGCTCACAACCTGACTTTCGAGCTTATCCAGCAGGAAGCTGCCCCACAGGATTCGTTTACGCGCTATTATAAGCAGGTTGTGCAGGAGGAGTAGGAGTGCTGATTTGTTGAATCAGGAATACAGAAGACAGAAAAAGTTAAAAATCAAAAGTGATAAGTCAAAAATGGAAATAACAAATAAACAAAGGTGTCTGGATTCCGGTGTAAGATCGGTGAAATACGAGCCCTGATTTCACGGATCAAGCCTGAAGATGACTGCAATCTCAATAAGTCATGCCGCCCCTTTTAATAACGTTGACTATTAGACAGGGGTGATCCGGTATCCATGTGAATTACATAATCACCAATGGATTTTCAGCGCTCAGTCCCTCAGCCCTTCTTCCCTCTCAGAGCCGCATTTGTTTTTTCCAGCAACGGCCTGATCTTTTGTATCGCAAGTTTTCCAAGCATCGTGACCGTCATGCCTGGTATTGATCGATAGCGGACAGGTGATTTTCTGCTCTGTACTGATCGTATTTTGACGACGAGTTTTTCTGCGACTTTTTCCGGTGTTTCTGCAATGCAGTCCAGAAATTCTTTTGTTTCTGCTGAAGTATCACGGAAAAGCAGATCGGTTTTTACCAGGCCCGGACTCAATTCATGGACACCTATGCTTTTGATTCCGTGTTCGCGCAGATCCTTTTCAAGAAAACGGCTCACTGCAGCAACGCCAAGCTTGGATGCTTTGTGCGGGATATTTGATCGTGAAAAATTTGCTCCTGTCGAAGAAAAACCCAGGTTGAACAGATGATAGACGGGTTCATCCTCCGATGGTTGATCGCTCATGATTTCTATAGCGGTCCTTGCCATCAGTAACGAGCCAAAAAGATTCGTATTGCAGGTTTCCAGAATATCCGGAGCATCGAGTTCCCACAAGGGGGCTTTACGCATTCCTGCAGTTCCAGCGTTGTTTATCCAGCGGTCAACCTGTCCGAGACGACTCACGATGAACGAACGAAAAAGAGCGAGATCATCTACATTGCAGACATCATGACATATTCCGTAGACCTCACAGCTCTTGGCTTCAACTTTCAGGGTCTCAATTGCCTGCTCAAGGCGCTTCCGGTCACGACCGGTGATAAGGACGCGATCACCCATCAGAAGGAATTCTCTGGCAAGAGCATAACCCAGACCTCCGGTACCTCCCGTTATGACTACTCCCAGCCCGTATGTACGATTCTTCTCCATACCTGTTGCATCCCCATCCAAGTCAGTGCGAAAGCCACAAAAATTGCCTGATGCAGTACTTTTTTTATTGTCAGACAGTAAAGCACTTTACTATTTAAAGGACTTTAAGTAAAAACAAAAAAAACCAAGTACTACCTGCAAGACTTTTTTTCTAATAGGTCATGGCCCTTGGCAGTTTTTTGGCTTCAGCTATCCATGCAGCAACATCCTGTTTTGAGGGCAGCTGCTGAAGCATTTTCTTTTTTGTATTGACCTTCTTGATTTTATCAAACAGATGTGCCGGGTTTCGTTGAGCAAGCTCCGGAACTGTATCCACACCAGCGGCCTCAAGCAGTGAGGCTCTTTTGACGGATATACCGGTTATTCGACATAAATCAGCATAGTTCACAAGAGTCAGCACCTCTTTGCTCTGGAGTTCAAGATCAGCAACAAGCGCTTGCCTGCCAGAAGGATTTTTCCCGCGCTCCAATAGTTCGGAACAGCTCTGTATTCCGGCTTTTTGAAGTTTTTCCGCGACATCGGAACCAAGCGGTTCAAATTCCGCAGTTATCGACATTCCTGCCGGTTCAACGTGAAGAGGTTCCTTGCCTTTATTTCCTGCACTGATAGTTAGTGCCACCCTTTCAAGTGATTGCCCCTCGCTGCATGGTGCAGGATTGTCAGAAAACGGCAGCATTTTCCTGCAAAAATCTACCATACCGTTAATCTGCTCCTTGAATGGAATAGATTCTTTGGCCGCATCCATACTGAACTGTAGAGCAGAACCCATCCCGGAAAGCACATCATCAAGAGCCTCCTGTCCCTGCATTTCCCCTTTGGATATTCGATCAATAACATTGGTAACACCGGGAACAAACCGTTCAGCAGCGGATTTCCCCATGTCCACACTGTAGCTGAAAAGTGACAGCGGATTACTGAGGATCATGCGCCTGACCTCTTCAGGACGTGAAAGTACCCGGATCATACCTTCCTGAATCACTGTCGTCTGACAGGCAAGCCTTGCGCCCTGGGCTATCTGTTTTTCAGATAAAAAAGCCCTTTCCACATCACTCAGAGGAGACAGGCGCTCTCCACCCTCCAGTACCGTAACATAGCAGGTTTGACAGATTCCAAGACCGGCACAAACATAACCTACATGTGATTTGCTCTCCAGAGCGATTTTGGAAAGTTTCTCACCGACAGAACCCCGACAGGGCCTGTCATTAATGATGATATCCATAATCAATTTAATTTTAATCTCTTATAAAATGATTTTCGATAGTATACCGTAAAAGTATGATTATTAAAATGTAGTAAAATAACGAAAAAAAAAGCCGGTCAGGAACGGTTTATCTCCTGACCGGCTTTGATGCCTGAAACTCTCGATCACATGCTGTTTGGCCGACGAGTTGCGGCTTCACGCCCCTTATGATTTCCCGGCCTTCCTCCCCCGCACCTTCCACGACCACCTGAACCGGCATCGGCTCGTCTCGCCTCACCGCGCCCATGACAGCATGCATGCTCACCGGAATGTTCCCGATGTACATCTTTGCTTCCGCATTCCGGACAGCTCTCCGGTCTGCCCGTTCCAAATGATACTGCCCAATGATGAGCGCAGCTGGTGCAGGTAAATATTCTTTCTTTCATTTCAGTTCCCCGTTAGTATTTGATTAACCATACCCTTTATTATAAGCATATGCTCATAATAAAACAAGTATCCCTGGTAAGTAAACCATGTACCGCTTCCAACCTGTCATCGGACGTGCGGAACAAGGCTATACCTTCTCCTCCCTTTGGGAGTACTCTCCAAATATCATGTGTTTGCCGTTAAGATTGAGCAACAGTTGTTACATTGCTGTTTTACGATTTTTCTCTTCTGTAAACCACAAGATGACATGCATAGCAAGGAACATACATGGTACTTTGCCATTGACCGTGGAGGCACCTTTACTGACGTTGTAGGATTCGATCCGACGGGAAACCTTTTCACGCACAAGCTTCTCTCGGTATCGGACGCCTATGAAGACGCCGGCATAGAAGGAATACGAACCATTCTTCGGCTCTCACCGGACGAAACGTTAGACCCTGCCCAGATCAGGTGCATTCGTATCGGAACGACCGTAGCCACTAACGCGCTGCTTGAAAGAAAAGGCGCTTCAGCCGCGCTTTGCATCACAAAAGGGTTTGAAGACCTGCTTGCCATCGGTAACGGCACCCGCCCGAAGTTGTTCAACCTGAACATAAAGAAACCGCAGCCGATTTACAGCAGGGTAATCGGGATCTGTGAAGAAACCGGTGTCTCGGGAACTATTCATAAGGAAATCAATACAAAAAAGGCTGAAGAAGCGTTGAATGAGATTCGTGCAGAGGGATATGAAAATCTCGCGATAGTGCTGAAACATTCATGGATAAATCCACAACATGAACAGATCCTTGCCCGTATAGCCCGGGAAAAAGCCGGGTTCAGGCACGTGGTAGCGTCGCATGAAGTCATGCCCCTTATCAACTTCCTCAAAAGAGGCCAGACCACGATGATCGAAGCCTATCTGGGGCCTGTGCTTTTCAACTATGCCGAAACGATAAAAAAACTTGCAGGCCCGGTAAGAATCGAGTTCATGCAAAGCTCAGGAGGCCTTATCGATGCAGATGATCTGCGCGCAAAAGACACGATTCTATCCGGCCCTGCCGGAGGGGTCACAGGCTTCGGAACGCTTTCCGCGCGACTTGGTATCCCCCGGTCCATAGGATTCGACATGGGAGGCACCTCAACGGATGTATCCCGCTATGACGGCGAGTATCAACATGTCTTTGAAAGTTCGGTGGCCGGTGTCCCTTTTTATACTGACATGCTCGACGTTGAAACCGTTGCCGCAGGAGGAGGTTCAATTCTATCTTTTGACGGAGAAAGGCTTCTCGTAGGACCTGAATCGGCCGGCTCAAATCCCGGCCCTGCATGTTACGGCCTTGGTGGACCGCTTACCGTGACCGATGCGAACCTTCTGCTTGGCAGAATTATTCCTGAATTCATACCGGAAACGTTCGGTAAAACCCACGATAAACCTCTCGACAGCGAAATCGCCAGAAAAAAGTTCGTCGATCTTGCAGAAAGGGTCAATAACGCGACCGGCCTTTCCTATTCACCTGAAAAACTTGCCGAAGGATACCTTACCATAGCCAACGAAACCATGTGCAGGGCGATGAAAAAAATCTCCGTATCAAGAGGCTATGATATCCGGGATCATGCGCTTGTCTGTTTCGGAGGAGCTGCACCCCAGCATGCATGCGATATCGCCCGTATACTCGGGATCAAAACCATCGTCCTGCATCCGCTTTCAAGTGTTCTCTCGGCATACGGTATAGCTGTTGCTGACCGGCGTGAACGAAAAGCGCTGGCTGTAATGAAGCTATTGACAGACCGCCTGCTTGAAAAGCTTGAAAAAACCGCAAAGTCGGAAGCAAGCCGTTTGATCTCACGGCTTCATGACGAAAAAAACAAGAGAGAGATCACAACCAGACTGTTTCTGGATCTCAGACCGAAAGGGACAGACACATGGTTATCCATTCCTGCAGGCAACGGCCGAGAAGATGTTCCGTTTGATTCCACTGAAAAAATACTCGCGCGATTCAAAAACGAATACCTCTGCAGGTTCGGTTTCAGACCCGACATCAACGCCGTTGAGGTTGTCAATCTCCGGACAGAAGTTTCCTCGGCATCTTCCGTCCCTTGCCTGAAGCATTCCCTCTTGCCCGACAAAAATAATGCCCCGCTTTCTCCCTGTTATGCACGCGAAGTATGGCTTTCAGGCAGATATCGGGAAATCCCGGTGTTCGACAGGAAAACAGTAAAGCCGGGACACAGCCTCCAGGGCCCCGCCATGATCGTTGACGATCAACTTACCCTGCTCGTTCAGGAAGGGTTTGAAGCCGGGACAGATGCCACAGACAACCTTATTCTGAATGAGAGCATGGAAGCAACCGCAATGCATGGGAAATTCAGCGTCGATGGCGCAAAACCAGATCCTGTGATGCTCGAGGTGTTCAATAACCTCTTCATGAACATTGCCGAGCAAATGGGCTACACTCTTGCAAATACTGCCCACTCCGTTAACATGAAAGAACGACTTGACTTCTCCTGCGCGCTGTTCGACAATGAAGGAAGGCTCATCGCCCACGCTCCGCATATACCCGTTCATCTCGGCGCCATGGAATCAACAGTGCAACATATCCTGCGAGAAAACCGGAATGCCATGCGGAATGGCGACATGTATCTTGCAAACAACCCACATCAGGGCGGCTCGCATCTTCCCGACATAACGATTGTATCTCCGGTTTTCTGTGAAGAAAATGAACCGTCCTTTTATCTGGCCAACAGGGGGCATCATGCAGATATTGGAGGCATCACACCCGGCTCCATGCCCCCGTCCAGCAGAACAATTCATGATGAAGGCATCGTAGCAGGAAACTTTCTGCTCGTTCGTGAAGGGATATTCCGAGAGCCCGAAGTACTGGAACTGCTTTCAGCCGGAGTCTATCCGGCCCGGAATCTTTCAGAAAGGCTCTCTGACCTGAAAGCGCAGATCGCGGCCAACAATAAGGGGTTGACCGAACTGCAGAGAATGAATGCCGCATATGGCACAAATACTGTCCTCCAATACATGTCATTCATTCGCCAGAACGCAAAACATGCCATGCAGAGAGCCCTGATTTCATTGGCCGGAAACTCAGGCGAGTTCCATTCAACGTTTTCCGATCGTATGGACAACGGAGCGAAAATCTCCGTCTCCGTTAAGGTCTCAGCCCCGAAGGGAAAAGATCCTGAAATCGTGATTGATTTTTCCGGAACAGCTCCGGAGGACAGCGGAAACATCAACGCGCCCGCGGCGGTAACGACTGCCGCCGTTCTGTACACCCTGCGCTGCCTTATCGAAGAGGATATTCCCCTGAACTCGGGCTGCCTCGAACCGGTCACCATCATCATACCGAAAGGCTCATTGCTCAATCCTTCACATGAAGCTGCTGTAGCGGTGGGCAATGTCGAAACATCACAGCGAATCGTCGACGTGCTGCTCGGAGCGCTTGGAAAAGCCGCTGCATCACAAGGCACCATGAACAACCTTCTCTTCGGCAGACCCGATAATTCAGGTGGTCAGTACTATGAAACCATCCCCGGGGGCGCCGGTGCCACAGAGGGAAATCAGGGGGCATCCGGCGTTCAGATACACATGACCAATACCCGTATTACCGATCCTGAAATACTCGAGCAACGCTTCCCGTCGGTACAGGTCACTCGTTTTTCTTTCAGGAAAGAATCAGGCGGAACCGGAAAATGGAACGGGGGCGACGGTATTGAAAGAGCTCTTCGCTTCAACGATCCAATGCATGTCAGCGTTATTTCCGAAAGAAGACATTACGCCCCGTTCGGCCTTAACGGTGGCCGGGACGGAGCGAAAGGCGCCAACATTCTGGTAAGACCCGATACCACAGAAGAATCTCTCGGATACAGGGTGGATCAGGTCTTTCAGGCGGGAGAGACGATACTGATTAAAACTCCGGGAGGCGGCGGTTACGGGTATCAGAGCGACAGAGAGAGTACGATATAGAGCAAAGAAATGAGAGTAAGCAGGAAAACGATACTCCGCAGAAGAGCCGAACCCAGAGGAGAAATGGCTGACCGGCAGTTTCCCTGAAGCATTCTCAGAACAGCTCTACTCCGCAGAACGCCAATCGGTATACAGATCAAAATGAGCCAGGACAGTACCAGACCGGTCGTTCTCATCGCGCCCTCCTCCTGGAAGGCGGCCTGTACACAGGCAAGGCTCAGTACCAAAGGATAGAGGATATGGAAAAAACTGTCAAGACGGTTTTTGAGCAACGCTCTCTGCTCCAGACCGGTTTCTTTCCATTCCCTGACAGCGGCTTCCGTCTTTTGCAGGCTCCAGGGGATATCAAGATACACTACTCGTGACGGAACTCCTGAATGGCGAACTTTCAGCTTACGGGCAATTATTTGACGAAACAGCATCAATACGGCGGCAAGAACACCTGACCAGACAAATGCCGTCCCCAGCCTTTCGATTGATAGCCAGAAATAGGGATGATTCATTGCTTTTCAGTAAACTTCTATATTTACATGACAAGGGCACCTCGTTTATTCCTAAGTTGAGCAACAGTCATGAATTCAACCAATGAAACAGTATCATCATTGCCGTCACTCTCTCCATAGCCAAAAGCCCTGTCGGTGGCCGGACCTTCTTTTCATTTGCATTATTGCATAACAGTTCTCATCATATACTCAACGAATCTGATATTTTCAAACCCCTACTACCCTCAAATGAAGGCATTCCTGAAAAAAGCTTTTCTTCTGCTTCTTGCCTCAAGCGTAATCGGAGTACTTGTCTTCGCCGGATTGGGGTATCTTGTGTCAAGCTATCAGAGCAAACCGGAAAAAGCCGATGTCATCATCGTGCTCGGAGGAGATGACGGACCAAGAGTCGATAAGGGAGGCAGTCTCTTCAATGCAGGATATGCTCCAAACGTTGTGTTGACCGGAATAGACAGCAGGTATTACCGGCCCTCCCGTCCCAACTGGCGGGAAAGGCGTCTTGCAGAAGCCGGTGTTCCTCAAACAGCCATCAACGTCGATACAACCTCTGAGACTACCTGGGAAGAAGCGTTGAATTCTGTTGCCATGATGCAGGAAAAAGGCTGGAACAACGCAATTGTAGTAAGTGATCCTCCACATATGCTGCGCCTGCACAGCACCTGGAAAAGAGCTTTTAAGGGCTCATCAAAATCCTTCATCCTTGTCGCGACCAGTCCTGAATGGTGGAAGCCGCACCTCTGGTGGCAAAACGAAACAAGCTATCGCTTTGTCATCAGCGAAATCAAGAAAAATATATACTACAGGGTAGTCTACTTCTGAAGAAGCTGTCTCAGGCAAAAATAAATTTCATCGGACTCGCTCAGAAGATTGCGTGCTCTCCCAGCTCCTGGCCGGCCATACCTTCTTTCAGTACCCGTTTGTAGAAATCCCGCAAGGTATCACTGCCATAAGAGGGCGTCAGATCGGCATCGTATTTGCCCGTCTCGGGATTGAGCACAAGCATGGACTCCGAACAGTAGTACTTGCCGATACGGGCGAACTCCGCTTTGTCCTCCAGCCGTGGAAACACCTTGGCCAGCATGCTCAGAACAGGGATAATAACGTCAAACATGCGGATCGGCATGTTTTTGAACTTCGGTTCGCGCCCCAGCAGTTCAAACAGCATCTCGCCCTGCTCACGAGCAGAAATCGCCTTACCCGGACCACCGACAGGGAGAATTTTGTTCTGCTTGTCCGGGTCTTCAAGACAGTCCGCCATAAACCGGGCAAGATCCGCTTCACTTATCGGCTTGCATGCAGTCAGTTCACCGTTACCGAACATCACGTACGGTTTGCCTTTTTTAACCGATTCAACCTGACCTGCAATGGATTTGAAAAACGCCGTCGGACGAACAATCGAGTAGGTCAGCCCCGACTCGATCAGTTCCTTTTCAAATTTGAGTTTTGCCCTCTGGAACTCCAGCAGCGGTTTCTGCACACAAATTGCCGAGAGCAGAACAAAGTGCCTGGCGCCAGCCGACTTTCCTGCGTCAAGCGCGTTACGGGTAGCCTGGTAATCGATGTTCCATGAATCCTTCACTCCCCCGCTGCGTGAGGTTAAACAGGAATACACGACATCAAACCTCTCTCCCTTTATTCCGTTTTCCAGGAGTGAATCCATACTGCTGACATCGCCGAAACGCACCTCGGAACCCTTCAGTTGCTTTCGCGTTTCTTCAGCCGATGCCGAGGCGCCAACACCGGATCGTTCACGGGCAAAGCTCACGACTTCGTGTCCTCTCAGAACAAGTTCACGAACAACATATTTGCCGATATAGCCGGTTGCTCCGACAACAAAAATGCGCTTTGACTGATGATTTGATGCACCACCGTCTGCATCTGATCTACCGGATGTCAGCGAAGGAGAAGTCACGGAACAAGAAGAATTTATCATTAACAATACAGCGTTTCACCTGAAGCCAGTCACAGGTGAGGAATATAGCAAATATTTCTTTTCTGCTCTGAAGACCGCCTCACGACGCATTGCCTTGTCTGAAAACAGGTAATCATAGATCCGGATTCTCGATTTTCAGCATAATAGAGTACATTACTTATAATTCACTCATTGAGACAGATTTTAGCACGTTGCAGTTCATGCGAGGAGGTATGCTATGATCCAGCATGTCTTTGTTGTTATGCCCTTCGGCAGTAAGGAAGGTATCCATTTCGACAACGTTTATAGCGAGTATCTTCATCCCGCTCTGTCTGAAGAAGGGTTCACCGTCTTGAGGGCGGATGAAGAAACAAGCGCTGGTGAAATACGAGAAGAGATGTTTCAGGAGCTGCTGCTGGCGGATCTCGTTATCGCTGACCTCTCCATAGACAATCCAAACGTCTGGTATGAACTCGGAGTGCGGCACGCGTTACGGGCTCGTGGCATCATTCTGGTTCAGAGCCAACGGAAAAAACAACCGTTTGACGTCTACACAGAGCGTAAGCTGCGATATCATCTCAAAGATGGCAGACCTGATCCGGCCTTTGTTGAACATGACAAAAAGGCGCTGGCTGCAATGGCAAACAAGACCATATCCTGCTGGAAGGGGAAGAAAATCAGTCCTGTGTTCAATCTGCTTCCCTACCTGCATGAGCCGGACTGGAAATCCCTGAGAGTCGGGAGAGTAAAAGAATTCTGGGAACAGCACGATGCCTGGGCAGACCGCGTGGAACTTGCCCGACAAGAAGGGCACACTGGGGATATTCTTCTGCTTGCCGACGAAGCACCTGTTTCCGCTTTTCGTTCAGAGGCATGGATCACGGCAGGAAAAGCCCTGCGTAAAGCTGAACACTTCGACTTTGCGCTTGAACAACTTGAGCGAGGCCTTGAGATCAATCCCGAAAGCCTTGAAGGAGAGCATGAAAAAGGCATCTGCCTCCAGAGACTTGCCGCAGCAGGAAAAGCCGGGTATTCCCTCGATCGTGCCAGAATGCACTACACGAACGTACTTAAAAAGAGCACCTCGCAAAATCCTGAAACCTGGGCCCTGCTCGGACGCGTTGACAAGGACGCATGGATTGCCATGTGGCGCCGTCACGACATCTCCCCGGAAGAGATGCTGCTGGAAGCTACAGAGGAAGGCGCCTTGTTACGCAAAGCCATAGAAAGTTACCGCAAAGGATTCCGAATCAACCCGGCTCATTACTATTCCGGTATCAACGCTCTCACACTCATGCATCTCTATCGCCACCTGACAAAAGACTCCCGCTACGATAAAGAGTTCGATCCTATGGCAGGGGCCCTCAGATATGCGACACAATGCGAACAGAATTACTGGGCAGCCGTAACCATCGGAGACCTTGAAATACTTGTCGGGACGCCTGAATCCGTCAGGACAGCCTACAAGGCAGCCATTGGGTTCAATAAACGTGACTGGTTCGAACTCCACTCAAGCCTCGATCAACTGCGAATTCTCAGGCATCTGGATTTTCATTCTGAGAACGTAGACGCCGGTATCACGATCTTTGAGCGGGCACTGAAAAAACTGAAGAAACCTGAAAAAAAGCCTGAAAAGATCTTTCTGTTCAGCGGACATATGATCGATCGCCCAGACAGGGCAGAACCCCGGTTTCCTGCTGAAAAAGAAGATCGAGCCGCAGGAAAAATCGCCACTATTCTTGACGAGTTTGACGCAGGATCTGACGATCTCGCGCTGACACAGGGAGCGTGCGGAGGAGACCTGCTCTTTACGGAAGCATGCCAGGAACGTGCTGTAAGCGTTCACTGGATGCAACCTTTTTCTGAGCCGGAATTTATCCGGAATTCAGTGGATCACGGAGGCGACATATGGCGTAAAAGATATCACGATGCCAAAAGCAGGCTCGCCAAGCCTTTACGATCAGCCCCGACTGCATTGGGTGACCCCCCGTCCGATAGCAATCCGTACGAGCGATGCAATCTCTGGCTGCTCTATACGGCTCTCTCCTACGGTGTCGACCAGGTACACTTCATCTGCCTCTGGAACGGAGAAGACGGCGACGGCCCGGGTGGAACAGCGCACATGTACAACGTTGTGAAAAGGAAAACAGGAAACGTCTCATGGATTGACACCAGAAACCTCTGAGACCCAAAACCCCAAAACAAACATGAGCATTGCAGAAAGGATTACTTCTCCCGGCAAAAAAAAGATTCTCACGCTTGACGGCGGCGGTATTCGCGGTATGATCACCATAGAAGTCCTCGGTAAAATTGAACAGCTGCTGCGAAAACAACTCAATAAAGGGCCTGATTTCGTCCTTGCAGACTACTTTGATTTCGTGGCCGGAACCAGTACCGGCGCTATCATCGCGACCTGCATTTCACTCGGTATGCCGGTTGAAGACATAAAAAGTTTTTACACTAAAAACGGTCGCGCCATGTTCGATAAGGCGTTTCTGCTTAACCGATTGTTTTTCAACAAGTACAAACACGAAAAGCTTGCAAGGAAACTTCGGAACACGTTTGGGGCGAAAACGACGCTCGGCAGTGATACACTGCGAACCGTGCTCATGATGGTGATGAGAAACGCGACAACGAATTCGCCATGGCCGATCTCCAACAACCCGTTCGCCAAATATAACGAGTCTGTACGCCGTAACACATTTCCTCATGACTGCAACCTCGATATGCCTCTCTGGAAACTTGTCCGCGCAAGCACAGCAGCGCCAACCTATTTCCCCCCGGAGGTCATTAAAGTGGGATCAAAAGAGTTTATCTTTGTCGATGGCGGTGTCACCATGTACAACAACCCTGCCTTCCAGGCATTCCTGATGGCTACGGTGGAGCCCTATAACATGAACTGGCAGGTCGGAGAAAATAATCTGCTTGTGGTCTCTGTTGGAACCGGCTATTGCGCCAATGCCAACAAAGACCTCAAGCCGTCCGAGATGAACATTCTGTACAACGCCTCCTCGATTCCTTCAGCGCTTATGTTCGCCGCATCGAACGAACAGGATTTCCTCTGCCGTGTTTTCGGAGACTGCAAGGCAGGTGACCTTATAGACAGGGAGGTCAGAACCATGATGGGCAAGCAAGGCCCCGTCTCCCCCAAGCTCTTTACCTATCTGCGGTATGATGTTGAGTTGTCAAGGCAGGAGCTGAATGTACTGTGCCTCAAGGATATTCTCCCGGAAAATGTCCAGAAAATGGATTCAGTCGACCATATGGAAGAACTGCAGAGGGTTGGAGCAGCTGTTGCGAAAAAAAACGTTGAAAGCAGACATTTCGAACGTTTCCTGTAACGTTTTTGTGCACATGTGCTCACCGTTCAGCTGGAAACCTGCCATAGCCTGATAGAAACCTCTACATGAAGCCTGTACATCTCAAAACACTCTTCCCGCCACCTGAGGGTGATAAAAAATACTGTTAGATTTTACTGTAAGAGGGAAAAAAACATTAACTTAGAGTTAATTAGGGTTTGCTGAAGAATTCAAGCCATCGCCCAGCGGCACCCAATCGCCGCTCGGGGAGATGACCACGCGAACAAATTTCTGATTACATCAAGCTCCAAAAGGAGCCATTCAAACAGGCACAAAAAAGGAGCGGCGAG
>JADHTF010000038.1 GCA_016776555.1 Chlorobium phaeobacteroides | reverse complement strand
TAATTGGTGGAGATGGCGGGAGTCGAACCCGCGTCCAGAACATTGCTTGAAACAGCTACCACACTCATCTTCGGTGTTTTGAGTTTCGCATTCCGTTACTCCGCCGACAAAGTTCGGAACACTATTCCGGAATTGTATTCAACCGATTTACCGGAAATAAACAGTTGAAGCTTACTTGCGCGAGCCGTAGGCTCAAGCGCGGATTATGCCATTCGATAAATTCAGAGTAAGCGCCTCCATCATCGAACGATGGCTGAATAAATTAACTTTTGCTAATCAGGCAGCCATTGCATACGAATAATCGTCTGCATCTAATAGTTACATAGACTTCTTTAACGAGTCCATCCATGCTGAAACTCGGAGTGCAACTGGATCGCACACCTGCCCTGTCAAAAGCCTGTCATCCCCAATATCAAAGAACAATACTTGAAAAGTATGATATGTATATATATTATTATTATAACAGAAACAACCCTGATACCCGAATCAACGTTCCATGCTCAAGAAAAAGCTGAAAACAACCAGAGTACTGCTATGGGGATTAGTCTCATACCTGGTGATTGTCGTCCTCCTTGCGTTTCTTGGCTGACAACTGACTGTTCAGTTCATTCCGGGAAGCTCGGGAGAATTCGCTGCAAAGTGATACTCTCCTCCTTTTGACCGAACAGTCCTTGCCCACATCCGCTCATACTCATCACTGAAAATAATTTCATCTGCAGCCAAAGTCCTGTACCATGAACCTTCTTCAAACTCCTTCTCGAGCTGACCGGAGCTCCACCCTGCGTATCCAAGGAAAAAACGCACTTCCCCCGGCGAAACCACACCGGAACTCATGAGAAAACTGAGCTGTTCCTGCTCTCCCCCCCAAAAGACACCTGGCAGCACCTCCAATGAACCATCGATCACATCCCCCCTTCGATGCAGATAATGCACCGTATCAACCTGCACAGGGCCTCCCATATGCAACGGAACATCGAGATCATCAAAACCGGATATCGCTTCACTGACCTTGATCTCCATAGGGCGATTCAGGATAAATCCGAGTGAACCCTCATCATTATGTTCACACATCAGCAGCACTGTCCGCTTGAAATCAGGCTCGAGCATGACAGCTGATGCCATTAAAAGTTCACCTATCGAAAGTTGCTCAAATTCATTAACCATGATCTATCCGGCATTTTCAATATATTCAAGCAGTTCAAGGGCATGATCCGCAGGCTTGACTTTCGGCCACACATGCTGGATACTACCATGCTCATCTATAAGATAGGTGACCCTGGCAGTGCCCATATATTCCCTGCCCATAAATTTTTTCAACCTCCACACTCCATAATCCTGCACTATTTTCTTGTCTTCATCAACAACAAGCCTGAACGGAAGTTCATACTTGTCGACAAATTTTTTATGTCGCTTTTCACTGTCAATACTGACCCCAAGCACCTCAACCCCTATCTTTTTAAACTTAGGGAAATTGTCTCTAAATGCACAAGCCTCTTTGGTACATCCCGGCGTATCGTCTTTCGGATAAAAATAGAGTATGACTTTCCTTCCCCTGTACTCCTCAAGGGTAACGGTTTTTCCATTCTGGTCAATTGACTCAAAAGGCGGAGCCGGTGTTCCTGGTTCCAGTACTTCCATAACTGTTTACTCCGAAGATGGTGTTTTGCGCAGAAGAATCGCTCCCCGTTTACGCAAGATTATAATAATTTTACATTCTGTTTTTCTGTCAGATAGAATTAATTACACCAACAAAAAGTTTCTTTGTCAGAACAACGGCAGGAAGAGACCTGGATGCTCAGGGGATAACCACCCACAAGTCCGGTCAGTGAACCAACGATAGTGCAGCCCCCTCACAGAGGATCTGTCAACATGAAATCACCAGCACATCATCCATGAACATCTATAAATATTGCCCCTCTTGCGGCACCCCGCTGAAAACAGCGACAATAGAAAATCGCACAAGGAAAACCTGTCCATCCTGTTCCTGGATCCACTATGAAAACCCGCTGCCTGTAGCTTTGGCGTATACAGTAAACCAGTCCGGGAAACTGCTCGTTGTCAGGCGAGCCCATCCTCCCGCCTATAATGCATGGGCTCTTCCCGGTGGGTTTATCGAGTCCGGAGAAACTCCACAGGAGGGTTGTCTGCGGGAACTGCGGGAGGAAACGTCACTGAACGGCAGAATCGACCGTCTGATCGGCGCCTACCATCGGGAATCGGAAATGTACGGTTCTCTGCTTGCTGTGGCTTATAAGGTGATTGTCAGTGAGGAAACACTTCAGATAAACCATGAACTCTACGAAGCAGATTTTTATCCCTTTGAGGAGATACCCAGGATAACCATTCCGCTGCATCAAAAAGTTATACATGATGCCCGGGATCATGAGTCTCAAAAATCTGAGGAAAACATCCCTTCCTTTCCTGTTCGTTCCGGAAGAATCACGTAAGATCCTCATCTGATGAGCAAAAAAATACTTCGCTTGCACGCTCATGTATTGTTGATAATTGTTATGTTTCGATAGCATAGAAAGATATTGTTCACATCACATCGAAAAGGAGGCTCTTTATGGCAAAAATCACTGAAATTGAAGGCATCGGCCAGGCGTTCGGAGCAAAACTTGAAAATGCCGGCGTTCCCACTGACACGGAACTGCTGAAACAGGGCTGCGATCGAAAAGGGAGAAAAGCGCTTGCTGAAAAAACAGGCCTTGATGAACATCAGATACTGAAATGGGCGAACCGTGCAGACCTGTCAAGGGTCAAGGGAATCGGCTCAGAGTACTCCGATCTGCTCGAAGAAGCAGGTGTTGACACCGTTCCTGAACTTGCCCAGCGTAACGCGGCAAATCTTTATGCAAAAATGGTGGAGATCAACGAAGCAAAAAAACTGGTACGGAAAATGCCTGCTGAAAGTCAGGTAAACGACTGGGTAGATCAGGCAAAAGCGCTCCCCAGGGTGTTAACCTATTGAGCCGCATTTGCAATTGTCTGCAAGCAGAAAGCCGAAACGTTATTGGTGACCATGATTGGTCTCACACGCCATCAGGCTTTCTGCTTGCAGAAAGCGCTGTTTGAAGGGAATTTCCGGCCAGTTGAATATCCCTCCCTGATGGAGCTTGAAATATTCTGAGTTCAAAAAAGGGCAGAATAGAGAGAACATGATCCATGATATCTGCCTGTATCGCCTCGTAATTTGCCCAGACCTGATCACTGCTGAAAACGTATATCTGAACTGGAATTCCGTTTTCGGAGGGCTGCAAATGACGGACAAGAAAGGTCATATCGGGGTCTATCTTTGGATGGTCGCGAAGATAGGCAACAAGATACGCCCTGAAAGTACCAAGATTTGTCAGCCTGCGGCCGTTGACCGGGGAAGAAGTATCAACCTTGTGATGAGCATTGTACTCGTCAACTTCACGCTGTTTTTCCTGAAGATAGTCCTGCAGCAGCTGCACCCTACTGAATTTTTCAACCATAGCTTCATCGCAGAAACAGACACTGTTCATATCAATAGTGACTGATCGTCTGATCCTGCGCCCACCTGAATCACTCATCCCCCTCCAGTTCTTGAAGCCTTCTGAAATGAGGGCATAGGCCGGAATGGTGCTGATGGTCTTGTCCCAGTTCTGCACAGAAACCGTCACGAGCGAAATATCGATAACGTCACCATCGACGTTATATTTCGGCATTTCGATCCAGTCACCAACCTTTACAAGGTTGTTTGTGGATAGCTGAATTCCTGCGACAAATCCCAGGATGGAATCCTTGAACACGAGAATGATCACCGCGGTAAACGCACCGAGCCCGCTGAAAAAAACCACTGGAGACTTTCCGATCAGCCTGGAAATAACAATCACCGCTCCAACTGAAACCACCACGGTTTTTATAACCTGAATAAAGCTTTTCAGCGGCAGCTTCTCCGCGACCGTGCTCTGATTGTAATACTCAAGCATAGCGTCGAGGGCACTGAGAATAGCAAACACGACAATCACCGTCAGATAGAGCATTGCCAACGATTGAACGACAACGATGCTTTGAGGAAAAAACTGCAGAACAGGAACCGCAAGGTTATACAGCAGCAAAGGAGGGACCACATGAGCAAGCCAGGAAAAAACCTTGTGCTTTACCAGAAGATCATCATAAATTGTTTTTGTCTTTGATGCTACTGAAATAATTATCCTCAGAAAGATCCGTTTTGTCACTATTTCAGCAACAACAATAAGGATCAGACTTATCACCACCATTCCGGCAGTAAAAGCAGCCTTTGCTTCTGTTTCATTAAACCCGTGTGTCTGTAAATATGAAAGTACCGTTTCGATCATACCCTTTCCTTTATCTCATTCGCTTTTTGCTCTGCTTCAAACCTCGCCGTTATGCACCCGAACAGGCCGCTCAGGCCTCTGCCGCCCTCCTGTCAACTGTCGCGCCCATACTGTTCCCGCTCTGTCCGGCAATCGGAATCACAAAGCTGAACTGTGACCCGAGATTCAACCTGGAACGTACCTCAACCTTTCCCTTGTGGGCAAGCACAATATGCTTGACGATAGACAACCCGAGACCGGTCCCGCTGACTGCTCTCGACCTTGCCTTGTCAACTCTGTAAAATCGCTCGAATATTCTGCCAAGATCTTTCCTGGGAATGCCGATGCCGTTATCCTTAACCTCGACTCTTACCATATCGTCGACCGTCGAGGCACTGATCATGATCTGGCCGTTTTGTTCAGCGACATATTTAATTGCATTGTCCAGAAGGTTTCTGAGCACAAGTTCAAGATACCCCTTGTCAGCGTTAACATACGGAAGATCCTGAGGAATCTGAACTCTAAGAACAATACCTTTTTTCTCTATCGCCCGGCCGAAAAGATCCACGACCTGATCAACGATAGCCCGAAGGCATACAGGAGCAAACGTGTATTCTATCCTGCCGGACTCTATTTTCGAGAGGTCAAGAACGTCGTTGATCAGCGCGGTCAACCGCTCACTCTCCTGTAGAATTATCTGAAGAAAATGCTTCGCGTTTTCAGCATCATCAATCGCCCCCTCCAACAGCGTTTCAGTATACCCCGTTATGCTTGTAAGCGGGGTGCGGAGTTCATGAGAAACGCTTGAAACAAAATCTCTCCTCATCCTCTCGAGGTTGAGCAGCTTGGTAATATCGTTCATCACAAAAACCGTTCCCTCAGGGATTTTCCTCTTGATAATCGGCATGGCACTGACCTGCAAAACTCTTTCACCGCGATCGGTCATGACGGTAACCTCTTCTTTCTCAACAGTTGAACCTGAGGCCGTCATCCGCTCAAGAAGTTCAAACAGCCGGGAATCAGTCGCCTTGTGTCCTGCACCGGTCTTGATCATCAAAGCGCAATCAAGATTGAACAGCCTGCATGCCGCGGGATTTCCAAGCTTGATATTACCATTTGCGTCTGTAACGATAATAGCCTCTCGAATACTTGAAAAAACTGCTTTGAACCACTCTTCCTGCTGGTTCATGCGCTTCATTTCATCCGACATGAAATTCACGGCCCGGGCGAGCCGGCCGATCTCATCATCACTATTGATTTCAAGCCTGGAAGCGTAATCTCCATGCAGGATGTTGTCAGCGGCGTCAGCGATTACGCGAAGCGGCCTTGAGAGAAAAAGCGCGGTAAGCACACCGAAAACAAGAGAGAGCAGCAAAGACCAGAACAAGGCGCCTTCGATACCTTTGCGAAGCTCAGCCTCAAGCAGTCTGATGTCACTCAGCGGTTTGGCAAAACGCAGAATGGCAAAGGGTTCTTCTCTACCAAGAGGAACAGCTATATACAGCATCTCCTCCTTAACAGTATCACTATACCGTATACTTTCACCGGAGCCTTCAGCAAGTGCCTGTTGCAGTTCAGGACGGTTACTGTGATTTTCAACCAGCGAGAGACGATCCGCATCAATGTATGAATCTCCGATAACCTCACCATTGAGAGAGACAAGCGTCACCCTGAGCTCCAGAGCCTCACCAACATCATCAGCCCAGAGATCGGAAAGCCGGACATCATCCCATTGTGCCGGCCGCTCGTCAAGAAGCGTTCGATTCAGCTGCAGCTCCTTGTATAAACGGTTTTTCATACCATCGTAGAAAAGCGAACGCAGATGTTCGCCAAGATAGAAGTAGCTGATGGCAACCGTAAAAAAAATGATAATTCCGAAAACCAGCCCAAGCCGGAACGAAACCTTAGCGTTTTTCACTACTTTCTCCGCTTTCCTCGAGCTTGTAACCAAGTCCCCTGACGGTTTTTATGTACTTGCCGGTTTCACCAAGCTTCTCCCTCAACCTGGTAATATGCGTATCAATAGTGCGGGTATTTATTGTCTTGTCGACATCCCACACATCGCTCAGAAGTGTCTCGCGTGACTGGGCATGACCCCGTCGTTTCAACAGCACTGCAAGAAGCTTGAATTCCATAAGAGTCAGGACAATGTCCCTGCCATCAAGTTTCACGCTATGGCGCGCAATATCAACCTCCAGACCATCACAGACAAGCACCTCTCTCACATCCTGCTTACCCCTGCGGTCACGTTTCAGTATAGCCCGGATTCTCAGATTCAGTTCGCGCGGGCTGAACGGCTTGACGACATAATCGTCTATCCCCAGTTCAAATCCCAATACTTTATCGATTTCCTCCCCCTTCGCTGTCAGCAGGACAATAGGCAGTTCCCTGTGCAGCTGCTGTTGCCTCAGCTTTCTGCAAACCTCAAAACCATCGATCCCCGGAAGCATGACATCGAGAAGCACAAGGTCTACAGCTCTATCGGCAAGCAATCGAAGTGCCTCCTCACCGGATTCAGCAAGAACACATTTGTAACTTGCTTTTTCGAGATTGTATTTCAGAAGTTTTGCTAGGTTGCGGTCATCCTCAACGACAAGAATCAATGGGTCTGACATAGCTTCACAAGTGAACGGTTTGGAGTGACAAGTGACCGGTCACGAAAAGGAATCAACAGCCAAGAGAAACAGGTGGATCAGACAATTACTGTTTTCAGGACAGCTTGTCTCCTGTCAATCGCCTTTTGCCACTATTTTGAAATTTCAGTTCAGCTGCAAATATAGACATTATATAAAGCTTTTCAGCAACCGCCAACACCAGCAAAAGGGGCTGAGAGGGCCGGAAAATGTCACAAAAGCGTTAAAACAGATCGCGCACTGGTCTCCTCATACCTGAATTTTCCAGCAAGCCGCACGATGACCGGCCTCATACTCCTTCAGCTCCGGGTCGAATTCGTGACAATGACGGTCAGCAAGAGGACATCTATTGGCAAAGCTGCATCCTTCAGGAAGTCGGGTAGCGCTGGGCACATTTCCCTCAATGACATTGAGGCGCTCTTTTTTCGAACCGATCCGTGGAATCGATCGCAGCAGTCCGGCAGTATAGGGATGGAGCGGGTTGGAAAAAATGTCGGCCACACTACCGTCTTCCACGACTTTTGACGCATACATGACCAGAACATCTTCACACAACTCGGCAATCACTCCGAAATCGTGCGTAATGATGATTACACTCATTCCCGTGACCCCCTGAAGCTTGCCTATAAGCTCAAGTATCTGTGCCTGAACGGTGACATCGAGCGCAGTAGTCGGTTCATCGGCTATAAGCAACGCAGGATCGCACGACAACGCCATGGCGATCATCACACGCTGCCGCATTCCTCCCGACAGTTCGTGCGGATAGGAATCGAAACGTTCCGAAGGATTGGGAATACCGACAAGACGAAGCATCTCTACAGCCTGCTCCTTCGCCTCTTTTTTTGAAACATCCCGATGCAGAGATATCTGTTCAATTATCTGGTATCCACAGGTGTATACAGGATTGAGGGAACTCATCGGTTCCTGAAATATCATAGCGATATCATTTCCTCTCAACCTCCTCATCTGTTCTTCAGAAAGCTTGAGAAGATCCTGACCATTCCAGAGAATTTCGCCCCCGGCAAAATACCCCGGAGGCATGGGAACAAGACGCATAATCGATAACGCTGTCACTGATTTCCCGCATCCTGACTCTCCAACGATCCCCAGGGTGCGATTGCGTCCAAGAGAAAAGCTGACCCCATCAACCGCTTTTGCTGTTCCGCTGTCAGTCGAGTAGTAGGTTCTGAGGTTTTTTACTTCCAGTATATTTCGCATAATTAACGGGTCGAAGTGCTCGGACAGAAGCGTGCGTCAAATTGATGCTGCTTAGCGTGCAGCATGACAGTATAGCAACTACATGAGAAATCCGACATCTTTTTCTTCAACAATTCAGTTAACAAAGGATAGAGACGCTTTTGGCTTCATTGTATGTCACAACCTTCAGAAGATAGCCGCCTAAGTTCAGGAATAGAATACGTTATGCATAATTCACATGAAACCCCTTCAAACCGGGACGGAGAAAAACCGGAGCCGAACACAGAAATAACCGAAAGGCAAGCCTCCTACCTTCTCAGCGCCCTCAGACAGCATCCAGCCTATGCCGGCATTAAAACGCAAATGTTCTCATCGTGCGAGCGCAATACCAGCAAACCATGCTCTGAAATAACCGGAATTTCAGGCATTCAGGGCTCTCTGGCCACGCTGCTTGCCGTGCAACTGTTTACTGATCTCGGCATCCCGGTCCTGGTACTGGCCTCGCAGAGCATATTCGACCTCTATGATAACGATCTTTCCGAACTGCTTCAACCGGAACAGGTGCATACCGCCTCAGACGAACTCTCTGCTGCGCTGGGCAAACTCTCCAGCGATCAAAAAATCGTCCTTCTCGCTTCATTTGATGATCTGCTCACTCCGCTGCACTGCCCTGAAGAGCAGGATTCCATGCTCTTTACTCTACAGATTGATAAAGAGGCCGGATACGGCAAACTGAAAAACTTTCTTCTGCAAAACGACTATAGCAAAAGCGAATTCGTTGAAGAAGAGGGAGAGTATTCAACACGTGGATCAATTATCGATATCTTCCCTTTCGGATCAAAAGCGCCCGTTCGAATAGAATTCTTCGGAGATACGGTTACCTCGCTACGCTCCTTTGACACCGGCAGTCAGCTTTCAGGCGCCCGTCTTGACAGGGCGTTACTGGGCGGCAACTTTGTTGCCGACAAGAAAAGCGACTCTGAGAAATCATGGAATCTGCTCGACCATCTTCCCGCCGAAACGTTACTCATTATCGATGACATAACCTCACTCAGCGCTCATGAAAACAGAGCTGCTTTTGAGGACAAACTGATGCGGTTCCGATGCCTGGGCATTAACCGGATTGAAAAACAGTCCATTGATTTCCATGCGGAAGCCCAGACAAAATTGCATGCAAATTTCAAATTGTTCGCAAGGGAACTCACCCGGATACAGTCCGGCAAACAGCACACTGTTTTTGTAGGCAACTCAAAAAAAGAGATCGAGGAACTTACAGAATTCATTGCTGAAGAAATAGACACTACCGGCCTGAAGAAACATATCGAAGTACACTGGGTCCCATTGAACCTGCACTCCGGTTTTGTCTTCAGCGGCTTTAACGTCTACACTGAATCAGACATATTCGGCAAGCTGCATACCCATAAGTCTCATAAAAAAAGAGCCTTTAAAGGCATCTCTCTCAAAGACCTCCAGAAGCTGAATATTGGAGATTATATCGTTCATGAAGATTACGGGATCGGGATTTTCAAAGCACTTGAAACCATAGAGGTCGGGGATTCAGAGCAGGAAAGCGTCCTGGTCGAGTATCAGGGGGGTGATCAGCTTTACGTAAATGTCCAGAACATCCGGCTCCTTTCAAAATACACCGCATCTGAAGGCTCCCTGCCGGCACTTTCAAAACTTGGAAGCTCAAAGTGGAAAGCAAAAAAAGAGAAAGTAAAAAATCGCCTGAAGGATATCGCGTCGAAACTCATCAGACTCTACGCGAAAAGAAAAATGACCACAGGCTTTGCCTTCAGGACGGATTCCATATTCCAGAAAGAATTCGAAGCATCGTTCATCTTCGACGAAACCCCTGATCAGTTGAAAACGATTGAACAGGTTAAAAACGATATGCAGTCAGGCTCACCGATGGACCGTCTGATCTGTGGAGATGCCGGTTTCGGTAAAACCGAAATCGCGATGCGCGCTTCGTTCAAGGCTGTAGAATCAAATAAACAGGTCGCGCTCCTTACACCGACAACCATACTTGCTCACCAGCATGCAGAAACATTCAGACGCAGATTTGAAAACGTTCCTCTGAACATAGCCGTACTCAGCCGTTTTGTTACAAAAAAAGAGCAGAAAAATCTTATCGAAAAGATCTCACGCGGCCTGATAGATATAGTCATCGGCACACACAGGCTTGTCTCAAAAGACGTCGTCTTTCAGGATCTCGGGCTGCTCATTATTGATGAAGAACAGCATTTCGGTGTTTCCACAAAAGAAAAGCTGCGTCAGAGCTTTCCAGGTGTAGATACGCTGACCATGTCGGCAACTCCGATACCGAGAACATTGCAGTTTTCAATGCTTGGCGCAAGAGATCTGTCCATTGTATCAACTCCACCGAAAAACCGTCAGCCTGTTGAAACAGTCATCACGCAGTTCAATCCGGACACCATTCGTTCCGCCATACAGCATGAAATAAGCCGTCGGGGCCAGGTTTTTTTTCTCCATAACCGCATCGCCGGTCTTGACCAGATCCGGAACACCCTGCAGGAACTCGCGCCAGAAGCCAGAATCGGCATTGCTCACGGACAGATGCCGACATCCGAACTCGAGAACGTGATGATGGAGTTCATCAGCCATAAACTCGATCTCCTCATTTCAACATCGATCATCGGATCAGGTCTTGATATATCCAACGCAAATACCATTATCATCAATCGTGCGGATATGTTCGGCCTTTCAGATCTCTATCAGCTCAGGGGCCGTGTCGGCAGAAGCGAACGCAAAGCATACAGCTATCTCATCATCCCGCCGGTTCACACGCTCAAAAGAGAAGCGATGGAAAGACTGGCCGTCATCGAAAGCTTTACCGAACTTGGTTCCGGCTTCAATATCGCGCTACGTGACCTCGATATCAGAGGAGCGGGAAACCTCCTGGGAGCGGAACAGTCTGGAGCCATTCATGAACTGGGATTCGACCTCTACCAGAAACTGCTTGAAGAAGCTGTCACCGAACTCAAGACAGGAGTCTTCAGGTCACTCTTTACCGACAAAGAGCCCCAGACCAGCCAGACGGCAGGAATCACTGACATGATTTTTTATTTTGACGCTCTGATTCCTGATTATTACGTCTCTGCAACCCAGGAACGGTTTTCCTTCTATGAAAAAATATCAAAAAGCACGACAGACAGCCAGATAGAAGCTATTGAAAAAGAATTACGCGACCGGTTCGGCCCGGTTCCCCGTGATGTAGCAAACCTGATAGGCCTTGCAAAGCTTAAAAACCTCTGTTCATCCATCGGTCTTGTCAAAGTCGACATACAGCAAGACAAATTCACACTGTACCTTCCCGATGACGAAAACACTGAATTCTACACTCAGCCTTTCTTCCAGGAACTGATCGCATGTGTACAGTCCGAATGGATGCAGAAATATCGACCTCGCTTTCAGGAAGGGAAAAAGATGAAGCTGATTATCCATCTTCCCTCAAAGACATCTACTGAACCGTCGGTCATCATGGAACTTTACAGCTCCCTGCTCAACAAACTCAAAGGGGAGTAAGCCGTAAGAGGGTATAGCTGCGACACGAAGGAAAACCAGACACATTTAATCCTTTTTTCGCAACTTTTTACCATGCAGATATGGTTAGCATTTATGATTCTTTTTATTGCATAAACATTAAAGCACATTCTCATGTTTGTACACATAAATGACAGACAATATGAAGCAAGGACAGGTGAGCAGCTTATAGATATTGCAAGGAATAATCACTCTCATATAGGCTATTTCTGTGGAGGCAACGGTATATGCCAGACTTGTTATGTGAAGGTTTTTGAAGGAATGGAATTGCTTTCTCCGATTTCCGATAAAGAAAAAGCCATTCTTTCAGATGAGCTTATACAGGAAGGCGTAAGAGTTGCCTGCATGACGACTCTTGACAAGCTCGGGACCGTAAAGCTTCTGACAACGGTTGAGGAAGTAAAAAGAACCTTTGAGACAAAACCTCTTGATCTCATCCCCTATCAGGCCAAAATGGGATGGGCGTCACTGGTGAAGCTTCCTGAAACCATAGCGATGCAGGCTCAGAGGTTTTCCGATGGCAGCCTGAGCACCTTGCAACTGATAAACGATATAGCCGGAGCCATTGGTGGAGCTCTTGAACTTATCTTTATGGCCGTTCAGGAAACATTCGGAGGAAAAAGCAGATCACAAGCATTTACAAGACAATATATCCCCGAGCCCCGGAAAAGCGACAAAGGAAAAGCCGACGCAACAGAAGATGAAAAACTATCATATTCAGCATTTCATGAATCCATGAAACTTCAAAAACACGTTCCGGTGAATTGACACCGGAACGTGTCGTTTCATAGTGATTATCTCATTGCTGTTGACAGAAAAAACTCTTGTTTGAAAATTAGTTATATTTATATCAGTAGTACCTGAACAGAACAGAATATCCCACAAATCAAATACCGCACAATCATGCGTATTTACATCAATGACAGGCCTTGCGAAGCACAACCGGGGGATTTTCTCCTTGATGTCGCTCAGCAAAACAAGTGCCATATCGGCTACATATGTGGTGGCAGCGGCGTGTGCCAGAGCTGTTTTGTGTACGTCAAAGAAGGCATGGATTGTTTATCAGCACCCAATAAGGTCGAAAAAGCATTTATTTCCGATAAACTTACCGAAGCGGGAGGAAGGCTCGCCTGCCAGACAAGGATCATCAAGGACGGAGCCGTTCGGGTACTGTCAAGGGCGGAAATGCTTCGTCGCATAGTTGTCGGGTTACAAGTCCCGGAATTCATAACCTACGCGCAAACGATAGGCTATAATGTCGTTAACCAGTTACCGACAGGTGCAGGCCATACGTTCAATCGTGTCAGGGAAGGACAGTTGAACCCCCTGACCTCTATCCGGAACATAGCGAATAGTCTCGGACCGGCGTCCCGGCTTGTCGGCCGGAACATTTTTGAAACCTTCCCTTTTCTACAGGGAGCCGTTGACCTGGCTGGTGTTGGAGCAAAAGGCTTGCTCGACAATACCTCAAACGCCCTCTGCAATATTTCAGGCAGCAGCCTGCATCTTCCAGGAGCGAGCTGTGAATCATGCGGAGATGAGCCTCCGGTTGAGCGCGTACATATTAAGGCAAGTGCAAAATAATAGTGCCGTTTACGGGAAAAGAACCGTCAGGAGAATCCGGCTATTTTATATAAATGAAACGACTATCCACGAATGGAGTATCCCGTAGTAATTTTGCGATTTGATCCTGAAAAAGACGCTCACCCGCACTATCAGGAATTTATTGTTGACACAGCCCCGCATGAAAGAGTACTTGATGTATTGCTGAAGATCAAGTCTGAACAGGACAGCACACTTGGATTGAGAAAATCCTGCGGACACGGAGTATGCGGAAGTGACGCAATGCTCATAAACGGTGAAAACCGGCTCGCATGCTCAACACTGGTCAGGGATCTGAAAAGCAACCGGATCAAGGTAGAGCCTCTTCCGGGAGCATCCATCGTAAAAGACCTTATCATCGACACTGATGCTTTCTGGACAAAATATCAGGAAGTTATGCCCTATCTGGTCAATGACGAAGCTCCACCGGACAGAGAACGGCTGCAACGTCCGGAGGAGCACGAGATGATCGAGGAATCTACCAGATGTATTCTGTGTGGCGCCTGTTCACACGCGTGCCCCACCTCATGGGCAAACGATAGCTATCTGGGGCCTGCTGCCCTTCTGAAAGCCTACAGGTTTATTTTCGATTCCCGTGATCATGCCGACCAGGAACGTCTCAGAAAAGTCACTTCAGATCATGGGATATGGAAATGTTATACAGCATACAATTGTGTTGAAGCCTGTCCTAAAGATATCGATATAACCTGGCACATTACCCGATTGAAAAAAGCGTCACTCGGCCTCTGAACAGGCCCTGTGCACCCATTCGCTGAAAAACAATCACACGATAACAACATCTCTACGAAACAATGGGATACAGCGGAGAATTTGAAAGCATTGAGTTTGACCTGGGCATTAAAACCCTTGAACGATGGCTCATCAAGCCTGAAAAAAAAATCAATATCGCTCTTGGTATACCCAAAGAAAGGTCAAACGATGAAAGACGGGTCGCGCTTTCTCCTGCAGGGGTAAAAATCCTGAATGAAAATGGCGTACGGGTACTTATCGAAAAACATGCAGGATTGGCAAGCAATTTTTCCGATGAAGAATATGCTGAAGTGGGCGGGTACCTTACAGATTCACCGGAAGCCCTCTATGAAAATGCAAATGTCATCGTCAAGGTAGCGCCGCCAAGACAGGAAGAAGCCCCCCTGTTCAAGCCAAACCAGCTCTTGATTTCCGCGCTCCATCTTGGGTCTGTAAATCCCCGACTTACTCAGGTGCTTCTTGAAAAAAACATTACAGCAATAGGTTTTGAATTTATTGAAACCAGGGACGGCGAGTTGCCGATCGTGAGAACCCTGAGTGAAATCGCAGGATCACTGGCCATCCAGACTGCAGCCAAATACCTGGAAACAGGCTATGGGGGAAGCGGTATACTTCTCGGGGGTATTGCCGGTGTTCCCCCTGCCCATATCACGATCATAGGTGCCGGAACAGTCGGACTCTTCGCCGCTCAGGATGCCCTGGGTCTTGGAGCACAGGTCACCGTCATTGACAAGGAGATAAACAGGCTTCGCCGGTTCGAGGCATTCTTCAACCGCCATATTGTCACTGCTATTGCCAACGACCACTACATCGCGGAGCTTGCGAAAATATCAGATGTCATGATAGGGGCGCTCAGCCCCAAGCAGAAAGTCATCAAACACATCGTCAGCGAGGATGTCATAAAGACAATGAAACCCGGGTCGGTTATCATCGATGTTTCAATTGATCAGGGAGCCTGTTTTGCGACCAGCAGGCATACAACACATACAAATCCGATCTTCGTCAAGTACGGTGTCACGCACTACTGCGTACCGAATATACCCTCAGCTGTTGCCAGAACGGCCACCTTCGCCTTGACAAATACACTGCTCCCCTTCCTTATGAAGCTGACGGCATATGAAAGCATCACTGAAATCCTCTGGAACAGCCATAGCCTTCGCAAAGGCACCTACACGTACAAAGGGTATGTAACGCAGAAACCTCTTGCCGAACTCACCGGTCTGCCCTGCCGTGAAATCGATATGTTGCTGGCAACGGTCTAAGCAACAAAGCACCAAGCCTTTTTATCCTACAGATAATCCAGAGGGTTCCCCATTTTTCTTGCTATATAGGATGCGCAGGAAACACCTGAGTAGGTTACTGCAATAACTCCCTGACCAGGGAACGTACTGTCCCCCGCGGCATAGAGATCTTTTACCGCCGTACGGTTCTGGGGTTTCAGCAAAACATTCTGGCCTGGATGAAGGAGTGGGCCATATGAGCCTTTATAACGATTAAGATATTTTTCATGGGTTAAGGGCGTCGCGAGCAATTTTACCTCAACAGCATCTGACAATCCAGGTAGAATTTTCTCAGTCCTCTTGATCACCGAAGCACCATAATACTCTTTGGCTTGTTTATACTGTTTATCCTCTCTGGCATGCTCGCTCCAGCGATCTGCTTCATCCGTAACAAACACATGCACCACATGTTTTCCTTTCGGAGCAAGTGAAGGGTCGAGAACTGATGGCGCTGAAAAATAGATAGTGCCACCAGGCTCATTGTAATGAGCCCAGTCATCGACAAGAATATGGTGAACATGAAAGCCATCAGGAATGACAGAAGCATCAACGCCAAGGTAAAGCTGAAACCAGCTTGGAGCACGAAGAAACCTTTTTTCGGAAACCTGGAAACGGGGACTCTTTACAAGACGATTGAATGTATCCCATACCGTAGCATTGGATATAACCGCTTTAGCCGTAAATACCTGGCCGTCACTCAGCCTTACCCCCTGGGCCGCGCCATTTTCCAAAAGAATCTCCTCAACATCGCATCCGAATTCCACTGCACCACCGAACTTTCTTATGCCTTCACATAATGCTTCAGGAATAGCACCAGAGCCTCCTACGGGATAGTTGATACCTCCATGATGACGATCTGCGAGACAAATCCCCGCATTGACCAGAGGTGTCGAAACCGCATCCTGTACAGCCCATGAATACGCTTCCATATCAATAAATTTCAGCAACTCCTCGTCACTGATATATTTTCTCGCTGTCTCGCCCATTGACAAAAAGGTTTTCCACGCAAGTGACATTGTTTTGCCAAGATGCCTTGTTCCAACCTGCATCACATGTGCAAGATCTTCAAGAGAACCAGCAGGCAGGGCGCTAAGAATTTCATAAACCGACTCCAGTTCACCATAAAATGCCCGTATACCCGACTCTTCATGGGGAAAGCGTTTTATAAGAACACCAAGATACTTATCCCTTTCATAAAAAACCGGCACATCAAAACCCTCCGGCATGTGAAAATGAATTTGTACCGGATCAGGAATTGTCGGGACATTGACACCAAGCCGATCAAATATCCTCGTATGAAGATTGAGCGTCCCACTCTCCTGGCTGTCGGAGAAACCATAAAAAACAGAAGCCCCGGCATCAAACGTATATCCCTTGTGCCTGAATGAAGCACAGCTTCCACCGGGATAGCTGTTTTTTTCAAGCGTAAGCGTTGAAAAACCCCTTTCCTGAAGAAGGGCCGCTGCTGTCAAGCCGCCAATACCGGCGCCGACAATGAGAACATCAGCAGAATAAGCCATGTTGGAATAACCTTAATTATCTTGTTCTAAGCCCTATTAAAATAGATTCTTATATTATATATATAATGAGAATACTGCTGAAGACGAGTTCTAAAAAACGATCCGCATACAGAACACTTATCGAATTTATAATATGTCGAGTTCCTCAGACAATAAAAACGCTCCCGAGAAAAAAAGCATACTTTCCGAAAAGGACAAAATCAAGCAGAAAGAGTTCCAGGAGGAAGCTATTGAGCACATAAACGCGCTCTATAATTACGCCTTACATCTCACGATGAATCCAAGCGATGCTCATGATCTGGTCCAGGAAACCTACCTCAAAGCGTATAAATTTTTCAGTTCTTTTGAAAAGGGAACAAACTGCAAGGCATGGCTGTTTAAAATCCTTAAGAATAATTATATCAACAAATTCAGGAAAAACGCGCGTGAACCGGGAAAGGTTGATTATGATCTGATCAAGGATTTTTATCATTCAATCAAGGACAGCCAAAGCGAAAGCGAGGACCTTAATGCAGGATATTTGCGTTCATTGATGCATGACGAGGTATATCAGGCCATGAACTCATTACCGGAAGAATTCAAAGAAGTAATACAACTCTGTGATATAGAAGGTTTTACTTACGAAGAGATAGCAAACATGGTGGAAAGCCCGATAGGAACTGTGCGATCAAGACTGTACAGGGGCAGAAAAATATTACGGAGCAAGTTAACGGAATTCGCAAGCAAATACGGGTACAACACAGAAAACGAGGAACCCGGGGAACAGTAACACATTTCATGAACTAACCAGCAGTACAATGAATTGCATCCAAGCTCAGGCTCTTATGAGCGCAGCGGTAGATAACGAGCTGTCGCTTAAAGAACAAGAGGGTTTTGAAAAACATCTCCTCAAATGTCCTACCTGCTTCAATGAATTCAAGGAAGCGCAAAAAACCAAGCACATCATCAGGGAAAAGATCACACGGTTCACAGCACCACCGTCCCTTGTCAAGTCTATTCTCGAACTCTGCGATTCGCATATCTGAAGTCAGAGTAACACACCTCTCCCCCACAGACAATATACATGTGTAACCTTTACATGACCGGAAGAAAACCTTTTTTTGTGTTTGATTTGTATGAATAAATAACTATATAACCACCACAAGAATCCATACTTCCCTTCAAATGCAGCACCATTGACTGCACCGAAACAACACGTACTGATGGGCAATAAAATCACTATTGATGAGGATGAAGTCAAGAAATGGAACCTCAGAATGCCTGAGGAGATGCTGACAGCCGTCGCCAACAGATTCAAGCTGCTCTCAGAACCCATGCGCCTTAAAATCCTCAGAACGCTCTGCGAAAACGAAAGAACCGTTCAGGAAATTGTCAACGAAATCAGCGCAAGCCAGGCAAATGTCTCAAAACATCTTGCCCTGATGCATGACAATGGAATTGTAAACCGGAGAAAAGAAGGCCTGAAATGCTATTACAGCATTGCCGACGATAGTATTATTTTCGCCTGTTACCTCATTTCCAAGAGTGTTGTTGAAAATCTTCAGGACAGGCTGAGCTGGCTACAGAAAGTCGAAAGCTGAAGTCTGGCGTGACCAGCCTCTGACAGCTCTTCCCGACCGGTCTGTCGCGTATCCTGCGCCATTGCCGCCTGCACACAGAACGCCCTCATGTAGTCTCCGGCCTCCGGCCACCCTCTCATCTCTTGACTCTTGTCTCTTACTTCTAACTTCCCAACCCCCGTCTTCCATTATTCAATAGTCATTTCCTTCCTTCTCACTTCCCACAATTCTGTCATACTCTGACAGACAGCATGACATATATACACTAAACCAGAAGCGTTTCTGACAAAACATTATATAAATCGAGCAAAAAAGCCAGCAAACCAACTTTGGCACGCTGTTTGCACATATTACTGATACAGTGTACTCCTTACACAAAACACTGAACGACATTTATAAACACTCTACTGAAAACCTATAGAAAGGAGGAAACTATGTTAGTACAACTATCAAAAGACCCGCTGAAAATGTTCGATGATATCTGGGAAGGATCAGAAACGCCGTCAACTCCTGCATTCAACGTAGACATCTCTGAAGACGA
>JADHTF010000009.1 GCA_016776555.1 Chlorobium phaeobacteroides | reverse complement strand
TTATGCAAGCATTATGCGGGCGTGTAACGCACGCACGGACCAGAACAAAACGTTAAAACGGTAGCCCTATAGGGACAACCGGGATTTTTTCACCGGCTGATGCTGCTGGTCAGATACTAATCGATCAATTCAGGTTTGAAAGTATTGGTCTGTAAACAACTCAGGCAATGCCTTTTCCTTCTGTACTCCGGATATTGTTTTCGGATGCTTCAGAAACCAGGCGCATCTCCATACAACTCCGGCTCGTTCGAACAGGAGCAACAGAGCAGGTAAATAGCTGCCTGCGTACAATCAGATCACACGTCATCTTCATCACCATAGTAATATAGTCGAAAAGTTAACAATTGCAAACATTATCACACACAGAGATATATCCTTTTAAAAAAACATCTTGCCAAGCATCACATATGTATGGCAGTCTCTTCAGGGTACCCCTGATAAGTATCATGAGAGGTTCGAGTGCAAGGAGGATATGCTCTTCTGAAGGTTTTGCAGCCGTCCCGGGACAGGGCTGTGACAGACCGCGGCAAGCTCCCCTTCAGGATCGAAAGAGAAGTGTGCATTACAATACACACCCCCAAAATATTAACAATCGCTAACAAGGAAACCATAAAAAAAGCAATTGTAAGACCGATACTGTGAGGCAGAAACCTTATCACTCTACCATTCAGCTTTCCGAACCGGAAGCAACGGCACCCTGCTTCCGGATAATCACATGGTAATACGCTCCTTCTTTCCGCATTTCCTCAACACGATGCCCCTGCTCTTCGGCAGTTCGAGGGACACTCTCAAGGGGTTCGCCTTCCGCAAGAAGCACATCGAGAATATCGCCTTCTTCGATCTGGGCCAGCTTCAGCTTCACCTTTACCATGGTCATGGGACAGCGCTCTCTGGTTATATCGATGGAATGCAGCATGAAATCACGTCTTATACGTTAAATAAACAGAATGTGCCCATCTTTGGAGGTTTCGAGGAAGGTAGCAACGCCTGCAACACTTTGCACATGATCGTCGAGGTCATCCTTTTTGATCCCGAGAATATGCATAGCCATCTCGCAGGCGACAAAATCGATGTTCAGCGCCTTGGCCGCATCGATCAGTTCATCGAGAGTAGCTACGTTGCTTTTCTTCATCATACCGGTCATCAGCACAGGACTCACACCGCCAAAATTCAATCTGCTCAAGGGCAGGGTTCTCTTGCCCCCCATGAGAAAATTGAAAACCCTTGCAAGAATCCCGCTGCCGATCCAAGACCGGCCTGTTTTTTTCTTCAGAATGTTCAGCCCCCAGAAGGTGAAAAACATCTTTACCTCCCAGTTAACCGCAGCCGCACCTGTCGCGAGGGTGAATGCGGCCAGCGCCTTGTCAAAATCCCCGCTGAAACAGACTATCGAAAGTTTTTTACGTTCCATTTCTTCTCTCCCTGTTTTCCGGTTCCTCACACAATCCTTCAATGACAACAAGCGGCTCTTCAGTAACGTCTCCCTTCACGATTCTGAACGCATTGACTTCGGGCTCCTGGGCAGCGAGAGAAACGATCACATTGATGATTTCAGGGTCGAACGCAAGCCTGATATCCTCTTGCGAAGGTCGTGCCGGAGTCACAGGATGACTGTGATAGACGGCGACGGCCAGCTGTTTTTTGCTGCGCATTGTCAGGACGGCATTAAACTGCTCCTTCGGATCGAAAGAGAAATGCTCTCGCGACTGATCGATATTGGTAAGGCAATATGCCTCGATTACAGTTTTACCCTTGCCACCCAGATACCCACATGCTTCCAGGGGGGTCTCCCGCCGGGCATGCTCTATAATCTTCTCATAAACACTTTTGCACATCTCCATTGTATCTCTCACCCTTAACTGTTATTTCAAGTCACAGACCTGCTGCTCTTCATCCTGAAGCACCGTAATGGATGGGTTTTCTGAACATACAGCGCATTTCGGGTTTTTCTGCAGCTTCACTTTCCTGAAATTCATGGGAAGTGCATCGAAAGTCAGCAATGCGTCCGCGAGAATTTCCCCGGCTCCCGTTATACATTTTAATGCTTCAGCCGCCTGAATCGTCCCGAGCATTCCGGCAATAGCACCAAGCACACCCGCCTCTGAACAGGTAGGAATCATGTTTTTGGGCGGCGGTTTGTGGAAAACACAGCGATAGCAGGCGCTTTCTTTCGGCAGTACGGTCATTGTCTGACCATTGAACCGAAGAATTCCTCCATGGGAAAAAGGAATACCTTTCATGATGCAGGCGTCATTGATCAGAAATTTTGTCGCGAAATTATCCGTACCATCGATAACAAAGTCATAACCGTCGATGATGTCGCTGATATTCGATGCGTTGACAAACGCTCGTAACGGCTCGACTTTCACATCGGGATTTATGGCCTCCATCTTTTCCCTGGCGGAGGCCACTTTGGCTTTACCGATATCATCAGTGAAGTGAATAATCTGCCGCTGAAGATTGGATATCTCAACGGCATCGGCATCGACAATGCCTATCGTGCCGATACCGGCAGCGGCACAATAAAGCGCCGCCGGAGCGCCAAGCCCCCCGGCACCGATTATCATCACCCTTGAACTCAAGAGTTTCTGCTGCCCTTCAACACCGACAGAGTCAAGCAAAATATGGCGGCTGTATCTTTCCAGCTGCGACTGAGTAAAATCAATCATATGTTCTCCAGACCTTTTTGCAGATCATCCAGCAAATCTTCCCGATCTTCTATACCGACCGAAAGCCTCAGCATATTGTCGGAAATATCCATACCGTGACGCTCCTCATCGGAGTATTCTCCAAAAATCGTCGAAGCAGGATGAATGATCAGGCTTTTGTTATCGTTGAGATTAGTTGCATTCCTGATAATTCCTAAGCTGTCGATAAAACGAAAGCACTGATCTTTGTTTTCAAGCTCGAAGGCAAGCAGTCCCCCATAGCCTTTTTTGAATTGTGCGGCAGCTATCGCATGGCTCCCGGATTCCGGCAATCCCGGATAATTGACAGCTTTGACTTTGGGCTGTTCTGCAAGAAACCGTGCTATCTCCCTGGCATTGTCGCAACTTTGACGGATGCGTAACGCCAGGGTTTCCAGACCGAGCGTATTCATCCAGGCATGGTGAGGCGCCATGCAGGAGCCGCAGTTCCTGAATACCTCCCTGCGAAGTTTTGCGAGAAAAGCAAACGGCCCGTACCTGTCGATGAACGGAGAGATTTTTGCAGACGCACTCCAGTCGAACAGGCCGTTATCGATAATGACTCCTCCGACTCCGGTCGCACCCCCGGAAATATACTTGGTTGTTGAAATAACCTCCACGGCTACGTTGTAATCCCTCGACCTGAAAAGATAAGGTGTTGTCAGTGTGCCATCGAGCACGAGAGGAACACCGGCTTTTTCCGCACAACGGGAAACCATTGCAATATCGGCAACCTCGAGCTGAGGATTGGTTATCGACTCAAGATACACTGCGCGGGTATGCTCATCGATCATGCTTTCTATGGACCCGGGGTTGTTCATATCGGCGTACCGCACCTCAAGCCCCCAATCACCCAGCGTTTTTTCAAACAGCGAGACGGTGTTTCCAAACAGATGACGACTCGAAACGATATTGCTTCCCGCCGAACAGAGAGCAAGCATGACGTTGGTTATGGCGGCCATCCCGGATGAAACCGCAATAACCCCCCGCGCATCGCAGAGCGCGCGCATTTTTGTCTCGAAATCCTCTACGGTAGGATTGGAAATTCTGCTATAGGTATGCGCAGGAAGTTTACCCTCGAATGCCTGCTGGATAGCAGAGGCATTTTCAAATTCGAAGGCAACGGAATCATACAGCGGTGGACGAAGGGCTCCGTGCACATCCTTTTTTGGATACCTCGTATGCAGCACCTTTGTGGTGAAACCTTTCATGCGAAGCATCCTCCACCCATGAAATACAGAAAATCGACCTCGTCACCTTCTTTCAGAATGCTCGAATCGAAAGCGTCGCGTTCAACGAAACCCCCATTGACCTGAACGGAAACCATGTCCGGTATTTCAACGCCCTGATGTTTGAGCAGTTCGGTTACGGTCATCGATTCCGGGGCAACCTCTTTTTTTTCACCGTTTATCGTCAGTCTCATAATCATATCGTTTTGTGGGCACCTCCAGAAACGTAATGCACGTCTCGGTTGCTGCGTTTCGTGGTGCCCTTGGTTCAAACCGCTCCCTTTGTAATGCTGAGATACCTCTCTCCGGTATCGGGAAACACAGTTACAATCGTAGAGTCCCGAACGTCATATTTTTTTATGTACTTTTCCGTCCCGCAGGCTGCTGCTCCGGATGAAATGCCCGCCAGTATTCCCTCTTCCCGAACAATCCTGCTCATCCACTGCAGCGCTTCATCGTCAGTCACCGTTATGACATCGTCTATAAGCTCCTTGTCCATAATCGAGGGGACGAATCCGGCACCGATACCCTGTATTCCATGAGGACCGGCTGGTTTACCGCTCAAAGCCGCGCAGTTTGCAGGTTCAACAGCAACAATCCTGGCCTCCGGCCGCTCTTTTTTGACTTTCCTTGCGATCCCGGTAATGGTTCCCCCGGTCCCCACTCCGGCAACAATAACATCAACACCGCCATCGGTATCCTGCAGTATTTCCAGCGCTGTTGTGTTCTCATGAACCGCAGCATTGGAAGGATTGTCAAACTGGCGAACAAGAAAAGAGTTTTCAAGAGAAGCTTGCAGTTCCCCGGCCCTTGTTATCGCTCCTTCCATTCCCAGGTGCGCAGGAGTAAGTTCAACGCCGGCCCCGAAAACAGCCAGCAGTTTTCTTCTCTCGATGCTCATGGAATCAGGCATTACAACGATAAGCCTGTACTTTCTTACCGCGGCAATAAAGGCAAGAGCAATTCCCGTGTTCCCGCTGGTCGCTTCAATGACCGTCCCTCCCGGCCGAAGCTCACCATCTTCAACAGCACGCTGTATCATGGCAAGTGCCGCCCTGTCCTTTACCGACCCACAGGGATTGAACTGTTCAAGTTTTGCGAGAACCAGGTTTCCATCACCGAAAAGCCTGCTCAACGCCACCAGGGGCGTTGAGCCCACAAGTCCTGTTATGTCATTGACGTAACGCAATACACCAAATCCTTTGCCGTTAAATGTAGTAGATCTGTTTTTGTGAAAACCTCTTCTCCTGAACAATGAGCTCTTCGAGAGTCATGGAAAAATACTCCATTACCAGGTCCTCCAGATTTCCGAACGTCTGCCTCATTGCTTTCGTATCATGGTCAGAGACAATCTCCAGCTTCCCTTCGAGAGCTTCGAGAATAGAAAAAACCGTAAGGCTCGACGGACTCCGAGCAAGCTCATACCCCCCCTTGTTACCCCGAACGCTTTTGACAAGAGCGTTTTTTACAAGACGGTTAAAAATCTGTTCGAGATAATTTTTCGGTATACCTCTCTTCTCAACAATCTGCCTGATCTGCAGCCTCTGCTTTCCGAAGTTGTCTGCCAGATCAAGCATTGCAGCCAACCCATAATGTGCCTTGGCACTCAATGAAAACATAATATACTTTCCTGACTTTGTTTTATAACTTTAATAAATATAATTCGGGCGGAATAGTCAAGAATAATCAAAAAAAATCCTGCATAAGAACAAAAACATCAGCAGCTTGGGCAATACGGCCGGCTCTTAAAGCTGTAGTTCCTTAGGGCAAAAGAAAATACCGGCTCTCGAAGAAAATTTTTTATTTAGGAAAATTACTCTATAATTAGTAGCGCAAGTCGGCAGCCTCTCTCCCGCCAGTGACACCGTCACCGTTATGCAGGGGTAAGCCATTGGAAAAATTCTGCCGGTTTTTTTAACGAACAGATCAATTCAGACGAAACAGCAAGTAACGAAACGATGAAGCATGTGATGATCGTTGGTGGCGGCTTTGCCGGCATCAATGCAGCAAAAGAACTTGGAAACAGGCGTGACATCAGAATTACCCTTATAGACAGAAAAAATTATCACCTTTTCCAACCCCTGCTCTATCAGGTTGCCATGTCGGCGCTTGGCGCAGGCGATATAGCCGAGCCGTTGAGAAACATGCTCGCCAAGTATAAAAACATCACCGTATTTAAAGGGGTTGTTGAAAATGTTGACAAAAGCAGAAAAATCATACAGACGGATTTCGGTGAGATGTCCTATGACTATCTGATTCTTGCCTGCGGGGTCAAGCACCACTACTTCGGCCACGAAGAGTGGGAGGAAAATGCTCCCGGCCTGAAAACCATAGCCCAGGCGACAGAGATACGGCGCAGGGTTATGGAAGCCTATGAGGCGGCGGAAAGAACATCCGACCCCGTAGAACGGAAAAAACTGCTGACCTTCGTCATCGTGGGAGGCGGTCCGACAGGGGTCGAGCTTGCCGGCTCAATTGGAGAGATGAGCCGTTTTACTCTCTCAAAGTTCTACAAACACATCGACCCGAAACTCACAAGAATATTTATTGTGGAGGCTGCTCCGAGAATACTCGGCTCATTCTCTCCGGAGCTTTCCAGCAAGGCTACCAGAGCACTGGAACAGCTCGGCGTGCAGGTCTGGACAAACAGCATGGTAACCAATGTCGATGAGAACGGCGTACAGATAGGCAATGAGCGTATTGAAGCATCCACGGTGCTCTGGGCTGCCGGGGTACGGGCAATAGGCCTGGGAAGAAAAATGGAAGTTGACATCGACCGCTCGGGCAGAATCATCGTTGAAGAAGATCTCAGCATACCCGGCTACCCGGAGATTTTTGTCGGTGGTGATCAGGCGCATTTCGCCCACCATACCGGTAACCCTCTTCCCGGTATGGCTCCTGTCGCGCTGCAACAGGGACAGTCGATCGGAAAAAACATACTGAATGAGGTAAAAGGGAAACAACGCAAGCCTTTCCTCTACCGGGACAAAGGCCAGATGGCTACCATCGGCAGAAACAAGGCCATTGTTGAAATGGGAAATATGAAGCTCTTCGGAAGCGTTGCGTGGTTCACCTGGCTCCTGGTACATATCTATTACCTCGCGACCTTCAAGCACCGCGTCTTCGTGCTGATGCAATGGGGCTGGTCATATTTCACATTCGGTCACGGAGCTCGTCTCATTGTCAACAAGGAGTGGCGTTTTTATCCTGATAAACACCCTGTGTGTACCGAGGAAAAGAGCTGAAAACCGGTATCATTGAGGAGAAAGAGGAATGTTGAACAATCGCGCGCCGAAAGATGCGGTACAGTTTGTATCGTCAGTTATATTTCTCGGACTGTCATTCTATATCGCTTTTTTCCTTAAACTCCCGCAAGGGACACCTCGAAATGATCTGTATGTGATTGCCGCCATCGTGGCCTCCTACGGCCTCTGGAAGCTGTGGAAAAGTGTATCAGCCTGGAGACAGCCGTAAGCACAGGAAAGGCTTGAGGTACCCAGGGAAACCGTTGATACCTGCACGTGAATAACATGAACCGTCTGATCCAGGATCAGACCTCTATCATCCTACATTTTTATGCGTCACGAAATCAATAAAGAAACCGAAAAAGAGTTGTTTTTTCATAACTACGCACGCCTTCCTCTTGCTGTCACTCATGGTGAGGGAGTCTATCTGTTCAGCTCCGACGGGACCCGATATCTTGACATGATCTCGGGAATCGGCGTGAATGCGCTCGGTTACGACGACAAGAGAATTGTTGAGGCCATCACGCGACAGGCAAAAAAAATCATTCACGCGTCGAACCTCTTCATGCTTGAGCCGCAATTCAGACTGGCTGAAAAGCTGCTTGATATCTCGGGAATGTCAAAGGTGTTTTTTGCCAATAGCGGGGCGGAAGCTGTCGAGGCAGCCATCAAACTCTCGAGGAAATGGGCATCTCTCTCGGGCAATAACGATAAAAGAGAGGTGCTCTCCCTTTCCAACTGTTTTCATGGAAGAACCTACGGGGCGATGTCGCTCACGGCAAAAGCAGCGTATACCGACGGTTTCGAGCCGCTGCTGCCGGCGACCGGAAGCATCGGCTTCAATGACATCGATGACCTTGAAGCAAAGATCAGCGATACAACAGCCGCTGTGTTCATCGAGTTCGTGCAGGGAGAGGGGGGAGTCCACAGGATATCACCCGGATTCGTCAACTCCCTGAAGAGACTGCGTGAAAAACACAACTTTCTTCTTGTAGCCGACGAAATCCAGGCCGGATGCGGCAGGACAGGAAAGTTTTTCAGCTATATGCATTTTGATCTCTCTCCGGATCTGGTATGCCTCGCCAAGCCTCTTGGCGGAGGTTTGCCGCTTTCAGCCGTTATCGGCGGCGAAAAAGTAATGGATGTGTTCACCGCAGGCAATCATGGAACCACCTTCGGGGGAAACCCTGTCGCCTGCGCCGCGGGACTTGCGCTCATCGACGCCATCTATGACGACAACCTGATGGAACGGGCGGCCGGGACCGGAGAATGGATACAGGCGGCATTGCAGAAACTCGCCTCGAAGCATCGTCAAATCCTGGAAATCCGCCAGTACGGTCTGATGATCGGCACCACGGTCAACAGAGAAGCCTCGTACTATGTTCAGGAAGCCCTGAAAAAACAGGTGCTCATCAACGCAACAAGCAAGAATGTCATCAGGCTGCTTCCTCCGTTGACAACAACCCTTGAGGAAGCACAACAATGTATAGACTGCCTTGATGAAATCTTCACAGAAGAAACATAAAACCGCGAAGAAAAAGACCACCCCGATGCCGTTTGAGAAGTTCAATTATCTTCTTGTCGGTATCGGCGCGGCCGTCATCGCCTTCAGCTACGGGGTAATGTACCTTGAAAACAGTGCCAACGGTTTTTTCGCCTTGAATATCGCGCCGATAACCCTGCCGGGATCCTACGCACTGATTCTTTTCGCGCTGCTTTATCGGAGAAAAGCCTGATATCCCTGGATCCCGGGATATTTTGCCTTTTACCTTTTACCTTTTTACTTTTGACTTTTGACTTTTTTATTGGAGGTCAAAGCGTATCGGCACGGTCAGCCATACCATTATAGGAGCCCCGTTCTGTATGCCGGGAGTATAGGTAGATGTCATGACGCACTCAACCGCAGCATCGTCGAAAACTGTCTGATCGGATGGCACACGTTTCATAATCCTGGCCTTCATCGGCTGACCTCTTTCCGATATCAGCACACTCACGAACACCCTTCCTTCGATACCCGCGCGGCGCGCAATCTCGGGATACCGTGGCTTTTTCTGCTTGAGAAACGCAGGCATGACTTCACAAGGCACAAACACAGGACCGTCAGCTATTCCGGCACCCGCTCCACTTTGCTGTTGCGCGGCTTGCTTTATCTCCTTCTGGGTTGCCAGAGTCTGTTCCGGAGGAGCCTCTTCTTTTTTAACCTTTTTGATTTTACCGACATTTGAAGGCGCCTCGACAACCGGAGGTGCCGCCTTCTGAACCGGCGGAGGAGCTGGAGGCGCTGCTATCGGAGGAGGCGGAGGAAGCTGCGTGACGCTGGTTACCGATGTGTAGCACTGAACCTGTTTCGGCTCATCCTGAAACAGTCCGGTCCAGCCGGTCAATCTGTCCCAGTTGACGCTGATCAGCCAGAAACATGCAAGAAGACCGACTGCCACGATCACGCCATGGCTGAGAAAAAGATGGCTCTGCTTTCGAAGCAGCAGATTACCGTAAGTAAGTCCCCGTATGTTTTCCGTATCAAGAAAATCTTCTCCAAAAGACCACCTTCGGGCCTTGTCGGATGCACTTTCATGAAATTTATCGAGTTGAGACGGCACTTCAGCATACTCCTTGTTTGCTTCCGGAACGTATCAGTTCAGATCCGGGACTTCCGTAATGCCTGACGCAAGGATACCGATAGCTTTGGCATCGGCATCGGTAAAGTCATCCAGGCTGAAACGATCGATATTCATCATATTGAACTCATCGATAAGATCGACAAGATACTTGTATTTTGCCTGATCACTGATCTTGACCACAATCACAAGTTTACTGTTCGCCTTCGTCTGCTGAACAAGCACCTGGCGAACTTCGCTGCTCAGCGTCATTGCGTCACTCTCATCGTAGAGACGCATTTTCCTTGGCGTTCCTTCTCCGATCGACCAGAACGCATAACCGTCCCTGGCGATCCTGAAAGTCATCACGTTGGTTTCTGCGATCTTCACCTCAGAATTCTCCGGAGGAATATTGATCTCCATGGTATTGGCCCTGGAGAACGTTGTGGTCAGCATGAAAAAGGTCAACAGAAGAAACGCCACGTCCACCATAGGTGTCATGTCGATATGAAACCCAAGACGTTTTCTCCTGCGTTTTGCCTTGCGGCCGGAATCCCGGCCATTTGGTGAATCAACCATGCCCATATCAACGAACCTCCTTCTCGAGAACAGTCACCAGATTAAACGTCAGAATATTTGACTCCTTGAACAGTTTCAGCACATGGTTGACCGCCTCAAAATCCGCGTTCGCATCAGCCTTGACAACCGGCCGCAGACGTTGATTTGCAAATCTGGCCGCCGTGACAAAATGAGGCAACTCGTTTTTACGTACGGGAAACACTTCGGCAAGCTTGAACCCCTGCAACGAGTCGGTGACAGCAATGCCGCTCATGCCCGCAGCTTCAAGCCTCGGCTGAACCACCCGCTCGAATATCCTGGTTCGCGAGAGCTGCGACGATACGCCCATAAAATAGCGATTGTCTCCGCTGACGCTCACGGTGAGAATATCCGACTCCGGCACCTTCTGCTCAGCATGAGAAGAGGGCAGATCTATCTGAACCGGTTCAGGCGGACGAAACTTGGTGGTCAGCATAAAAAAAGTCAACAGAAGAAACGCCACGTCCACCATAGGAGTCATATCGATCCTGAAACCTATTCTTTTGGATTTGACTTTCGACATACAGCCTATTCAGATTTGCTCGACCCGAGAGTCTGGATAATATAAAAAGCAGCCTCGTCGATCATATAGGTGAAACGGTCTACCCTGTTGGTGAACACGTTGTAGGTAACGATACCCATGATTCCGCCGACAATACCAAGCGCCGTGTTGAACAACGCCTCGGAGATACCGAGCGAAAGCTGAACCGCATCGGGAGCCCCGCTGGTCGCCATAGCCTCAAACGCGCGAATCATACCCAAGGTGGTACCAAGCAGACCGACCATGGTGGAGATGGATGCTATGGTAGAGATAGCGACAAGGTTCTTTTCCAGGAGGGGCATCTCCATCGTGGTAGCCTCTTCGACCGCTTTTTCCATCTCACTGATTTTCTTCTCGCGATCACTGATATTATGCTGGGTCAACATCTGGTAACGCTGAAAAACAGCCCGTAATACTGCCGCGACGGAACTCTGGTGGTCATCGCAACGGGCAAGCGCCTGATCGATTGCGCCGGCATCGACATCCTGTTTCAGCTCTTTGACGAATCCGGCTATGTTTCCCTTTCCTGAAGCTTTGTTGAGCGCGATAAGACGCTCCACAATGTATGCGATAACCATCAGAATCAGTGCGATAAGCACCGTTACCACATAGCCTCCCTCATAGAGATTATGAAATGTTGACCCATCAGGGGTGGTTCCCATCCAGCTGTAAAAAATCAGCGAGACTGCGTAGGTGACAACGATAAGAACCGCCGTAAATAAACCCTGTTTCATAGCTATAAAAAATTAATTTAACCACATGGCAGCAGGACTGACCGAGGAGTCGTCTTCTGAGCGAAGTTCGATATATTCAACAATATATACAAGCAGGCTCACCATGTTTTCAGTTTTCTCACATAACGCATTTTCACAGTATCCTCAGACAAACTTAAAAAAAATAACGCGTTAAGTAAAACAGATACTGGTATTCCTCTTTTTAATTTCTTTCGGGAAAAAACGTATCGGATGAGATTTTTCCAAAGCAGAAAAGATTGCTATTTGCTTTTTTTCACCCTATCATAGCTACTGATATGGCGAAACATGAAGGGGCGGCAACCCTGTGCTGCATCTTGAGGGCGTCTCTACGTATTGTCATGAGATGAGCGATTCATCTGCGAGGCGAACGGAGCGCAGAAACCCCTTTCTATCAGCTCAAACAAGCAGTTGAAGCGCGAAATAGATATAAATAGAGGTGCCTGTGGAGATGAGAGACGATGAACACAACCAATACCAACAGCTGAAGCAATGATTCCGAATAATAAAATAGATGAGATTCGGGAAAGTTGCGATATTGTCGATGTCATCTCGGATTATGTAAAACTCCAGCCCTCCGGCAGAAACTACAAGGCCCTTTCGCCGTTTACCAGTGAAAAAACCCCTTCGTTTGTCGTCTCCCCGGATAAACAGATCTACAAATGCTTCTCCAGCGGAAAAGGAGGGAACGTGTTTACCTTCATTATGGAGATGGAAAAGCTCTCTTTCCCTGAATCGGTTGAACTTGTAGCCAAACGCTGTGGTGTAGATATCAGCAAATACCTGAAAAACCAGGGATCTATCGACAAAACCGAACGCAGTGAACATGAACCCCTTACCTGGGCAGCAAGGCTCTATAACCGACTGCTGAATTCTGCAGGCGGACAAAAAGGGCTCGAATATCTTGTAAAGAAGAGAGGGCTGTCACAGAAAACCATTACCTCTTTCGGCCTTGGTTACGCCCCTGAAGCGTGGGATTATCTTCTGAAACATACCGGAAGTTCGGCTATTGCCCTCGAACGTTTCGTCAAAACCGGTCTTATCTACCATAACGAAAAGAAAAACTCCCACTACGACTATTTTCGACACAGAGTCATGTTCCCGATTTTCTCTGTCGGAGGTCAGGTTGTCGGTTTTGGAGGAAGAACGCTCAGCGATGATAAACAGACCCCGAAGTATATCAATTCACCAGAAAGCGCTGTTTTCAACAAATCCAGGCTGCTCTACGGCCTCCATGCGGCCAAGGATATGATCCGAAAACAGGGTTTTGCCATTCTTGTAGAAGGGTATATGGATGTGCTTGCCCTGCACCAGGCAGGTATGATCAATACAGTAGCATCCTGCGGTACCTCCCTTACCAGGGAACAGGCAAAAATCCTCAGAAGATACACGGAAGAGATTCTCTTTATTTACGACGGTGACCAGGCGGGCATGAAATCCATGCTCTCCGGCATCGATGTGCTCGTTGCAGAAGGCCTTACGCCATGGGTAGCCACCCTCCCGGCTGGAGAAGATCCGGACAGTCTGGTAACAAGTAAAGGCCGGGAAGGGTTTCTGAAATTCATCGACAGCTCAAGGAAATCATTCATCGATTTCCAGATCACGTTCCACCAAAAGGACGGATCGTTTGACCAGCCCGAGAAAAAATCCCGTGCGATCCGGGAAATCCTGAAAACCGTCACCATGGTAACCGATACCGCGCGAAAGGAACTCTATCTACAGGATCTCGAACAGAAAATAGGGATCAGCGTAGCGGTACTGAAGCGCATTATCAGTGAAATAAAAACATCAAAACACTCCTCGAAACGATCAACCCGTGATGATACCGGAAAAAGCCCGGCTCAAAAAAAAGAAGCACTTTCAGTGCTTGAGAAAACCTTTATCAAATCGCTTCTGGAAAGCACGTGGTATGGCAATGAGGTACTGGAATTCTCGGCTTCACATGAAACCCTCCTGAAGCTGTCAAACCCGGTTGCCGCTCATATACTGCAACACCTTATCAAACGGTATCGGGAGAATAAAGAGACTCCCGGTAGCTTCCTGGATATAACCAATGAAATAGGTTCTATGAGCAGCCCCGAAGCGCGTGACCTTGCCTCTGGGCTGCTCATAGAACAACCCGTCAGTGAACGGTGGCAGGCTTCATTCGACGAACAGCAGCAGAAAGCCAGGCGCTGCCTGACCGCCTTTCTCGATTCCGTAAGAAGCCTTATCCTGAACGATTTTCGTGAAACAAGAAAACATATAATCGATCAACTTCGTACGGTAACCGACCTCGACAGGGAAAAAGCGCTCACCGAGAAACTCCAGCAGCTGCGCAAAGAAGAGATGAACACAGCCAAAGAAGTCAACGACATGATCAAGGCAATTCTACAGAACAGGTAACGATGAACAAGCAACATACGATACCTGTCCACCTCCTTCCGACACCTGCCTCCTGACTTCTGCCTTCTTACTTCCTCCCTCCTGCCTTTTGCCTTTTAACTTTTGACTTCTGCCTTCTGCCTTCCTACTTCTCTTATTCCGGCCCGAAATCATTGAGCGGCAAATCCTTACACATCGCTTTCACATCACTTCTCACCTCGGCGCAGACCTTTTCGATCCCCTCGCTGTCAGCCGCGCTGATCACCCGGTCGATGAACCCTACAATATTTTCCGCATGAGATTCCTGCATGCCTCTCGTCGTCATTGCGGGCGTGCCGATACGGATACCGCTCGTTACAAACGGTGATTTATCGTCAAAAGGCACCATATTCTTGTTGACGGTAATGCCGGCATCATGCAGCAGATTTTCAGCCACCTTTCCTGTGACATTCTTGTTGCGAAGATCTATCAGCATAAGATGGTTTTTGGTTCCGCCGCTGACGATCTGATAATCCAGCCCGCTGAACCTTTCCGCCATAACCGCAGCGTTATTGCGCACCTGTACAGCGTAGTCCTTGAACTCCGGCTGCAGAGCCTCACCGAACGCGACTCCCTTGGCCGCGATGATATGCATAAGCGGCCCGCCCTGTATGCCGGGCATGATCTCGGCATCGATCACCTCCGACATCATTTTCGTACGTGATCCTTTTTTCGTTTTTACGGTGATTCCGAGAGGATTCTCGAAATCCTTGCCCATCATGATCATCCCTCCGCGAGGCCCGCGCAGCGTCTTGTGGGTCGTGGTGGTCACAAAATGACAATGGGGCATGGGATCATTCAGAAGACCTGCCGCAATAAGACCGGCGGGATGCGCGATGTCGGCCATGAGAAAAGCACCTACCTTGTCGGCAACGTCCCTGAATGCCTTGAAGTCGAAACCTTGCGAGTATGCGCTGGCACCACAGATAATCAGTTTGGGCCGGACTTCGAGAGCCATTTCCTCAACCTTGTTCATGTCGATGCAACCGGTCTCCCGATCCACTCCGTAGGAATGTGCCTCAAAAAGTTGCCCTGAAAAGTTCACCTTGCTGCCGTGAGTCAGATGACCGCCATGAGACAGATCAAGCCCCATAATCCTGTCGCCAGGTTTAAGCACGGCAAAAAGCACACCCATGTTTGCGCTGGAACCGGAATGAGGCTGAACGTTCACATAATCACATCCGAAAAGCTTTTTAGCCCGATCCCTGGCAAGGTTTTCAGCGATATCGACAAATTCACAGCCGCCGTAATACCGTTTGCCGGGGTATCCTTCAGCGTATTTATTCGTCATAACCGACCCGCAGGCTTCCATAACCGCCCTGCTTGCAAAGTTTTCCGAAGCAATCAGTTCAAGGGTTTCTGTCTGACGACGCACCTCTGCGGTTATTGCATCAAAAATCCCCTTATCCTGTCTCTGAAGGATATCCATGTTCATCATATGTTTTTATTTTTCTGGTAGGTGTACTAACTCAAAATTCTCTCGCATAAGACGACATACCGCTCCGTTTCCCCGAACTTGACGATTGTAACATCGAAGGGGCGAAACAGTTTTCGCCCCTACAGAGTCTGGACAACAGCCTGACGTTCTTCCCTCTCTTCGCCCGTTTCCGGTCACGGCCCGACACTCTTTGCCGCCTGCATCGCTCCTGAGAGCAAGAGCAGAAAACCAAACTCCCGACGCCTTAAGGACACCACCCAACGCAGCAATCGGGACACGCAACAAGTTGTCGCGGCAGTCTCAATTCCGGTTCCCGGCTGCTGACTCTTTCCCGGTGTCCTTGTCCGCGCACTCACAGGAGCAATCGATCATGTGCCCCATTTTATCCCGCTTGGTTTCAAGGTATACCTGATTCAATGGATTAGGAATGATTTCGATCGGCACCCTCTCTACTATTTCAAGGCCGTAGCCTTCAAGACCGATAATTTTTTTCGGATTGTTGGTCATCAGGCGCATCTGCTTCACACCGAGATCCTGCAGAATCTGCGCACCGATACCGTAATCCCTCAGGTCAGCTTTGAAGCCGAGTTTTTCGTTAGCCTCAACAGTATCGAACCCTTTGTCCTGAAGATTGTATGCTTTCAGTTTGTTCACCAGACCGATCCCTCTTCCCTCCTGCATCAGGTAGACAAGGACGCCTCTGCCCTCTTTTTCGATCTGCTGCAGAGCGGAAGCAAGCTGGTTGCCGCAGTCGCAACGGAGCGAAGCGAAAACATCACCTGTAGCGCACTGTGAATGCACGCGCACGAGTACCGGCTCGTCGGCTTCGAAATCACCCTTGACAAACGCGAGATGGTTCTGCTGATGTTCGTCACAACAGGCTTCATAAGCAATAAGTTTGAACTCGCCGTGCATTGTCGGCAACTTCGTTTCAACCGACCGTGAAACCAGCTTTTTGCGTTTCATCTGATAGGCGACAAGATCCTTTATGGTGATAAGCTTCAACCCGAACTTCTCTTTTATTTTCAGAAGTTCCGGAAGCCTTGCCATACTCCCATCGTCATGGAGTATCTCACAGAGCAATCCCACAGGAGAACATCCTGCAAGTTCCGCGAGATCTACTGCCGCCTCCGTATGCCCTACTCTCCTGAGTACCCCCCCGTCCATGGCGCGCAACGGAAAAATGTGACCCGGTCTTGAAAAATCATCCGGATGAGATGCAGGATCTCCAAGCATTTTTATGGTTATGTAACGGTCATAGGCAGAAATTCCGGTTGTCACTCCCTCAGCTATCGCGTCAACCGATACGGTAAAGTTGGTCTCATGCTGTGAGGTATTTCTCTGAACCATGGGGTCGAGCTGCAACTCCTTCGAACGATCCATAGTCACAGCAACACAGAGCAGTCCTCTTGCCTCCTTGGTAATAAAGTTTACCATTTCAGGCGTCACTTTCTCCGCTGCGGCTATAAAATCTCCTTCATCTTCACGATCCTCATCATCAATCACAATGACAAGTTTTCCTGCCTTCATATCCTCTATTGCAGAATCTATTGAATCTATTCTTGGTGCTTCCATACTGATATGCTCTTTCCATGTTACTGACCCCTGCATCGAACGATGGTTTTCTTGCAGGTAATCCAAAAGGCTGCTGTAAAGTACTGTAATGTAAAAAATCTTCGGATACAAACCCCCGTCTTTGATAACCCTTTGCATTTTTGTATACTTCACAAATTTTCGACTGCCTCGCTTTTTTAGTATTTTTATAAAGCTTTAGATTCAAGCTTCTAAACACTCATCGACACTGCATGACCACAGCCGCTTCAGACCTGTCAGAAGAGGTACTCAGCCTGACCACCAAACTATCGAGAGAACGCCTTTTGAAGGCAAAGGGACACGGTTTTTCCGATTGCCAGCTTGCCTATATCTTCAATGTGTCCGATACATCCATACGGGAACTCAGAAAACATTACCATCTTGATGCCGTCTTTAAAACCGTAGACACCTGTGCGGCGGAATTCGACGCGAAAACCCCCTATCACTACTCCACCTACGACGAGGAGAACGAATCGGTCAGTTCCGACAGGGAAAAAGTGATTATTCTGGGCGGTGGTCCGAACCGTATAGGACAGGGTATTGAATTCGACTATTGCTGCGTTCAGGCGGTTTTCGCCCTCAAGGAAGCAGGGTATGAATCCATAATGATAAACTGTAACCCTGAGACAGTTTCAACAGACTACGACATTGCAGATAAGCTGTATTTCGAGTCACTTACTTTCGAAGACACCATTCGTATTATCGAACACGAAAAGCCTCGCGGTGTCATTGTGAGTTTCGGGGGACAGACTCCTCTCAAACTCTCCACAAAACTTGAAGAAGCCGGAGTGACGATTCTCGGCACCTCGTCAAAAGGAATCGACCTTGCCGAAGACAGAAAAAAGTTCGGCGCGCTTCTCCGCGAACTCGATATTCCGCATCCTGATTATGATACAGCCGTTTCATTTGAAGAGGCACAGGAAATTACCAGCCGGATTGGCTATCCTGTTCTGGTACGACCCAGCTATGTGCTCGGCGGAAGAGCGATGAAAATCATTTACAGCGATGACTCGCTCAAGGAATATGTCGATCAGGCCCTGTTTATCTCTGAAAAATTTCCCCTGCTGATCGATCGTTTTCTTGAAACTGCAGTTGAGTTCGACATCGACGCGCTTGCAGATTCTACAGACTGCATAGTAAGCGGCATGATGCAGCATGTCGAGGCAGCCGGAATTCACAGTGGCGACTCGACATCTATTCTCCCCTATCACAATATCGATCCGGGTGTCATAAAAACCATGAAGGAATACACCCGCAGGCTTGCCGAAAGTCTGAAGGTAGTCGGGTTGATGAATGTTCAGTATGCGGTTCAGAACAACAGTGTCTATGTCATCGAGGTAAACCCGAGAGCAAGCAGAACCGTACCTTTCGTTGGAAAAGCGACAGCCATACCTCTGGTCAAAATCGCAACGAGGGTAATGCTCGGAGAAAAACTCTCTGACTTGCGCAAGGAATACCGTCTGACTGATTGTGACGAACTCGGCATGCCTCACCTTGCCATCAAGGAGCCGGTATTTCCTTTCTCAAAATTCCTTAAATCCGGAGTCTACCTCGGTCCGGAAATGCGTTCGACAGGCGAAGCCATGAGCCTTGCCTATGATTTTCCTGAAGCTTTTGCCAAGGCATATCAGGCGGCAAACATGGAACTGCCGAAATCCGGAACAGTATTTATCAGCGTCAACAATCATGACAAGGATGAAAGGATTATCAGGATAGCGAACGAATTGTACCGGATTGGTTTCGATCTTGTGGGAACGGCAGGTACGCAGCAGTTTCTTGCGGACAACGGTATTGAATGCAAAAAAGTCTACAAGGTAGGAGAAGAAGGGCGTCCAAATGTATTCGACACGATCCGGCTCGGTAAAATCGACCTTGTGATCAACACCCCGCTGGGAGAGCGAGCTCTGCATGATGAGGAAGCTATCGGCGCAGCATCGGTCATGAACGGCGTTCCGTTTGTCACGACCATTGAGGCCGCCGAAGCATCGGTTCAGGCGATCGCCTGTCTCCGAAAACAGGAGTTCGAGGTTAAAAGCCTTCAGGAATACGCATCTTACCGGGACATGTAGAGGTTCCGGAGAAATGCCAGCGACAAAGCATAGATTGCAGGCTCTGAGCTTGCCCTCGGGCCTGCAACATTCAAGGTTCTCACGTTATTGCGTTCAAGCCACTCATCAACTGCACTCTGATCAGCTCCTTCGGCAAAAGAAACCACCAGAACAGGCTTGTCCATCTTTCTGGCGGTTTTCAGGGTATAGAGTGTACCGCCCTTCAACTCGCGGTTGATCATAATCAGCGTGCCGTCGGCATCCCTCACATTCCATTGGGTTCTCTGACGATAACTCCTCTCAGGAGTTTCCTGCAGATTGTAGGTCGTTGCTATTTTTCCATCCTCAGCTCTCCTGCCCCTCGGACACCAGCCGCCATAGTCGATCCCTTCGGCAAGAGCAAAGTCAAGAGCCGCACGGTCAACCCCGGTCTGCCCTCCGGAAACAATTTTCAGAAACATGGGCCGCAGCTACACTGTAATCGTCAGGACATCACTATCCTGGTCCACCCTGTAAACCGTCAGCGGACCTTTGGCCGGTCCCTCGATGAGGGAACCGTCATAGCTGAACGTCGAAGTACCCACACTGCAGCACTGAATCGTCTCTGTTCCCGGCACAGGATCAATGGCTCTCTTTCCGTGAGTACAGCGGTTTTTAAAAGCATGATATGCAGCGTCATCGCCATGAACCAGAAGCACGGGATCTTTAAGCCCCTTGCCTTCAAGGCGAACCGCTGCACCCTTGCTTTTCAGTTCGGGCATTGCATCAAGTTCAACGATTATCTTTCCTGCAGCGGTTGTCCAACCGCCCTTTTCAGAGGGTTTGCGTGTTGAACAAAGACCAAATAAACGCTGAAAAATATTTCTTTCAAGTTTTTGAACAGTCATACTGTTCTCCTGATTTCTGATTAAAAAAAACAAGCATACAGGGAAATTACAGCTTCACAACAATGTTTGAAACCTTATAGCAGATATTTACATTTGGATAAAGCTACAGTCATATCAACAACCCGTGCATATGAATAATTCTCTCTCGGCACTGCTGGAAATCTCGATCACCCATGAGCTCAATATCAGCAGACTCTATACCATGTTTCATGATCTCTTTGAGGAAGACGAAGATTTCTGGTGGCAGCTTTCAATCGAAGAACGCAGTCATGCCGCGCTTCTTCGCGATCAACAATCTTCCTGCCATACCGAAAGAGCGGTTCCGGAAACCCTGCTTGCATCAAGCATCCAGGATCTGAAAACGTCAAACAGTAATCTGGAATCTCTCATCAATGAGTACGAGAAAAACCCGCCTGCCCGCGAAGAAGCGCTCCAGACAGCATACAGTCTGGAACAGTCCATAGGAGAAATCCACTATCAGGAATTCATGACCCGGAAAACCTGCTCGCTTTCCGACGAAATGTTCAAGCAGCTCAACATGGAAGACAAGGATCACGCTGACAGAATCAAGTCCTACATGCTCGTTAACGGGATGTCTCCGCTGGAAAGAGAATAATTCACGGGGATAATATACTGCCATATTAGCCTTTACGGCCACCCCCTACATCTTGTGCAGAAAAGCATAACACAACGCGATGAAACTGCAGTGATTTTTGCATTAAACATGATCAACCGATGATTAGCGTGGAAAGCGATGTCAGACGAGAGTGCCCGTCTCTACTCAACCAATCCACTGATACCAGATATCCGGATCCCCTCCACAGAAACAAGAGCTATGCTTTCCGCCGCAGCAACTTTCTGCAGTTTCCTTGCGGAGCTTCCCTTTGCGTATCCACTGCTCCAGCATAGGTTCCAGCGTTTCCGGTGATGTTCTAAAATATATACAGAGGTCGTTTATCGAAACAATATTCCTGTTCTTCAGATACTCTTTCAGTTCAAGAAGTGACATGATTGCTGTCTTGTTTTGTTTGAAATAGCAAAAACGGGAGCAAACCGGCGGTCGTCTGCTCCCGTCGTTTTTTCCGGTTCAGATTTGTTCGGACTGCCGCCCCTTAAACCACATACCGGCGACAGTCGCCGCAAAAACAGCGAGCATCCCCCCTGTCCAGAGCAGTGCCCCGGCAGGATTCGCAGAAAAGGTACCGAGCTGGTAAAAAATCACGGCCACGATATATGCCAGACCGGTTGTCCACAATCCGGCAAAAACCGTCCACCCAAGGTTTGTCTCGCGATACACCGCCGCAATGGCCGCTACGCAAGGGAAGTAGAGGAGAACAAACAGCAGGTAGGCAAATGCACCAACCTTGCCGTCAAACAGATTCACCATCGACCCAAAAACAGAGGCATCGACCTCCTGCTCTTCTGCTGCGGTTTCAGGATTGGAGACATCCCCGACAGAGAGCCCCAACGGATCAAGCACCGTACCGGCCAGATCTCCCAGATTCGCAGAAATTGTCGCAAAAGACTCGCGGATGCCTGCCAGTAAGTCAAAGCCTCCTTCTTCACCTGCGCCATTCTCTTCAACACTGACGCCTATCTGCGCATACATCGCATCAAGGGTACCCACAACGGCTTCCTTGGCAAAAATACCGGTAAAAATACCGACGGTTGCCGGCCAGTTGTCTTCAGTAATTCCCATCGGAGCAAATACCGGCGAGATGGCTTTACTGATTGATGTCAGCACAGATGATTCGGTATCCTCGTTGCCGAATGAGCCATCCGTACCGAGAGAATTGAGGAAGCTCAACACCACGATGAGCGGGACCAGTATTTTCCCGGCACGTGTCAGGAATGATTTCAAACGATCCCATGTCCTCAATAGCACTCCTTTAAACGAAGGCACATGGTAAGGAGGAAGCTCCATAAGAAAATGACTCGCTGCCCCTTTAAGCACGGTATTTTTCAGAACCAGTCCTGTCAGCACTGCGAATCCAACACCAATGATATAGAGCAGAAACACGATGTTCTGCCCACCAACTGGAAAGAAAGCCACCGCGAAAAGCGCATAAACCGGCAACCTGGCCCCACAGGACATGAAAGGACTCATCATGATCGTCATAATCCTGTCACGCTGGTTCTCGATGGTCCGGGCACCCATAATGGCCGGAACGTTGCAACCGAACCCGACCAGCAGAGGGATGAACGCCTTTCCCGGAAGTCCGAGAAAACGCATACCGCGGTCCATGACAAATGCCGCCCTTGCCATATAACCCGAATCTTCGAGAAAAGAAAGAAACAGAAACATGAACCCGATAGGCGGGATAAAGGTCGCCATGGTCTGAATACTGCCGCCAAGACCGGATGCCAGAAGTGTAACCAGCCATTCAGGAGTCCCAAGCGGTGTCAACAACTCGCTGAAGCCGTCCACGAAAATCGTTCCAGTGAAAATGTCAAAAAAGTCGATAAAGGCGCCGCCAAGATTGATGGTAAACATAAACATGGCATATACGGCAAGCAGGAAAATCGGAATACCCCAGATACGACTGAGAACAACCTTGTCAATTGTATCCGAAACCGTTTCTGAAACTTCCTGTTTTCTCCTTACAACCTCATCGATGATTGCATCGATCTGCCTGTAATGATTATCGGCCACAATGATGTCGAGATCTTCATCGAGCTCCGTAGACAGCTTTTCCCTCGCCAGAGAGATCTCTGCTCTCAGATCCGGCCCGACGAGTTTTTCAAGTCGCGAATCACCCTCGAGAAGCTTTACCGCAAGCCATTTCGGATCAGGCTGGCCCGCAATTCCTGAAGAGTCAACCTTTTCAGCAAAGACATTGATTGCTCCATCAAGGTTTTTCGGATAACTGACTGGCGAACAAAACTTCTTGCCGCTCCCGATTTCCTGATGGATTGCGATTTTCAGGGCGTCGATCCCTTTTTTCCTTGATGCGATAATCGGAATAACCCTGCACCCGAGTTTTGATTCCAGACCATTCATATCGATCTCGAGACCGCGCTCGTCCGCCACATCCATCATGTTCAGGGCAACGAGCACCGGAACATTCATCTCAAGCAAGCGACTTGTAAGATAGAGATTTCTCTCAAGGTTCGATGCATCGACAATATTGACAATCAATTGCGCTTCTTTCGAAAGAATATACTCCCGCGCAATCTCCTCATCGACCGATGAAGCGGTCATCGAATAGACACCGGGCAGGTCGACCAGCTCTATTTCAAGGTCTTCATGAGCAAATGCCCCCGTTTTCCGGTCAACGGTCACACCGGGCCAGTTACCTGTTTTCTGGTTCAGACCGGTCAATTCGTTAAATAACGTTGTTTTGCCGCAGTTGGGGTTCCCGGCAAGGGCTATGACCGTTTTTTTAATCCCGCTTTTCCCCTGCACAGCCCGCTCATCCATCATCATGGTATCAGGCATTATTGCACCTCCTCGACAGTTATCCCCTCGGCATCCTTTTTTCGCAGCGAGAGCTTGTATTGTTTGATCAACACTTCGACCGGATCACCAAGCGGGGCTATCCGGACCACCCGGACCATCTCCCCGTTGAGCACGCCCATGTCGATCAGTTTTGATTTGAGAGACCCGGAACAGGAAAGCTTTCTTATCCGTGCACTCTGTCCTTTTTTGAGTTCTGAAAGGTTCATATCTGATTGTTCCTTATTAAGATTTTCATGGCCAGTCCGCGCCCCAGAACCACTCTGCTGTCCTGAAGCTTGACGACAAGCGGACCTTTTCCCCTGTTCTGGACTACAGTTATCTGCTGGCCCTCGTAAAAACCCATTTCACGCAGCCGTGCCGCACTATTATGATGCAACCCGGGGCTTCGGCCTTTCTGGTGACGGCCTTCTTTGATCATACCACCGACCTCACCGGTAATACCTTCATGCATATCAGATAACGTTGTCATGGCAGCAGATTTGTATGGTAAGCTTAAAACCCGGCAGCAAGCTGAAGCGTGAATATATCCTCGCTTGAATCATCGCTGTTTTCGTTGCGCAGATACTCGAAACCAAGCGCGACACCTTCGTACAGATCATAGGAGACAGTTGCACCATACTGGTTATCGACATCAAACTCATCCCCTCCGCCTAAACGGATTGCAAGCGCCAATGGCGAGGGTGCATCCCAGGCAAGCTCAACATTGTAGGCAGCCGGAGTACTTCCAGCCCTGTCACCATCAGTAAACGCATCAGCCGCAGTCATGTACTCTGCACTCAGCTGCACGGCGTTTAATCCGACTACCACATACCCCGAATAGCCGCTTACCAAATCATCCGTCTCTCCACCGGCAAAATCATCCACCAGACCGTCACTGTCCGCAAAGTTGTTGGTATAGGACACCCCTGCTTCAATGCTCAGGTCATCGAGTTCGCCGTTCACATTCAGGGCTCCCACCCATGTGTTGACATGATCGTCTCCGGTTTTCTGGATATCTCCCTTGTAAACGCTCACCAGCGCTTCGACGGAGTCGTTGCCCCAGCCGAGCGCCACCGATGATTTCTGGGCTGTTTCTCCGAGTTCGAGCGTGAGCGGATCGGTGATCATCGACGATGGAAACGCTCCGATACTCTGTGCGAAACGTCCTGCGTTGACGAATATCCTCGAGTTACCGGGCGTAATGCTCGCGAACGCCTCGTCAACCTCGATGCCGTCTGTTTCATCTTCTTCGTAGAGCAACAGTACGTGCGCTGAAAACCAGTCGGTGATCTCAGCGTCGAGACCAAGCTCGAGGGTGGCAAGAACAATATCCGATGCGTCGTCACCATCTGTGTCGCTATACGATGCTTCCGCTTCGACAAGGCCACTCAGTTCGATGTTTTCGGTGATTTTCTGGCCGGCTTGAGCTGACAATACAGGCATGACAGCAATACATGCAAGAAGAGCAAAAATCTTTTTCATAATCATGAAGGGTTGTGCTTTATTTAGAATTATTATAAATAAGGATTGGCAAATATACCCTTATTTATATTTATTCCAAATAAAATTCAGGACCCGGAATTCGCACCCGATCCTAAACAGCTGCACTGAACTGAACACCGGAATACCTCGATCAAGGCAAAAGAATTACGCTGATGCTTTCTGCTATTTTTTGGAATGCCGAAAAAATTAAATATACTTTGTCTAAATAAAAACAAACAAAAAAGAACAACAATGCAAGAAAAAAAGAACGACAATCATGATTGCCGACGTCAAACCACTCTGCTGAGAAAATGCGGATGCGGCAAATACCACCTTCATTACAAATACGTAATGCTGACCTTTCCACAGCAAACTTTATTCAACATCATGAAAGAGTGCTATGAATGGGAGACGATGCGCTCATCCAGCCCTGAAATATTTCACGACAAATCACTGAAACTCATGGTAGGTGTTGTCGAACTCACCATTTCCCCGGAAGATTTCGTTGAATTCAACGCCGCAATCCAGCAGGGTGCATCCGAGGCGCTGAAAATAGTCGAACTGATAGGAAATCCCTCTCGTCAGGAAGGCAAAAAATAACACCAACATTCATAACAAATGACCTCATGAAAATCGTAGGACTGTTTTACGGATCGGAGACCGGCAATACGGAACGTGCAGCAGTAATGATCGCTGCCGAACTCGGTGAAAGTAATGTCGATCTGCACAATATTGCCGATACCGACCCTCAGTCACTTTTATCGTATGACAATATCATCCTCGGTGCGCCAACCTGGGGATTCGGAGAACTGCAAAGTGATTAGGAAACCTTTTTACCGGATTGTGACCTGTTGGATCTTTCAGGCAAAACCGTCGCCTTTTTCGGTCTCGGAGACCAGGTAAATTATGCCGATGTTTTCCTTGATGCTATGGGGACGATCTACTTGAAAGTCGTGGAAAGAGGAGGGCAAACTGTCGGCACCTGGTCGACCTATGGCTATGAATACAGTGCATCAACGGCAGTAATTGACGGTAACTTTGTCGGCCTTGCGATTGATGTGGATAATCAGGATGACATGACCCCGGATCGAATAAGCCAGTGGGTTTCAGAAATCCGCAACCATCTGCAATGATGGTTTCTTTCAAAAAAAATCAGGAGAAACTTATAAAACAGTATGCATGTTTCACATTACATCCTCTACAGAATATTTTGTTTAATCTATTTAAAAACAAGGAGTAACTATTTATGCTTAGCAAAACCCTTCAAAAAGCACTTAACGAACAGATTGACAAGGAATTTTACTCCGCTCACCTCTACCTCTCAATGGCATCCTATGCAGAAACCCTCAATTTACCGGGCTTCGCACACTGGATGAAACTGCAGCAGCGCGAGGAGTTCGGTCACGCGATGCAGATCTATAAATACGTGAACGAAAGAGGCGGCAGAGTTGAGCTCGGCGCCATTCCTCAGCCTCCCTCAGATTTCAAAACACCTACAGCGTTGTTTGAGGAGGTGCTGAATCATGAGAGATATATTACAGCGTCAATCAACAAGCTCTATGAAAAAGCAGTCAAGGAAAAAGACTATGCTACACAGGTCATGCTGCACGGATTCATCGAGGAACAGGTTGAAGAGGAAGCATCGGCATCCGAGATACTCGAAACCCTTCATATTGGCGGCGAAAAAGGCCCTGCCCTGCTTATGCTCGACCGCCAGCTAGCCCGCCGCGGCCAGCAGAATTGAGAATGATAGCGCTGGATAGCTGGATAGCTGAATAGCTATTCAGCCTTCTGGCAATCAAGCCGTCAAGACGTACAGCCCTCATCATATATCCACAAACCTCTGCGTACCCCGCTCCGCTCCTCCTATGACAATCTCACTATACCGCCGGGGGTTAACGTTAAAACTTCCCCCGTTAATGATTCGTATCCCTCCGGCCGTGTATGCCTGAAAACGATGAAAGTGCCCGTGAAGCAGCATATCGGCGTTCAGCTTCTTCATGGCGACAAGAAGCTCCCGACGATTCCTCAATTCCATTGTCCAGTCAAATGCCTGATCGATCAGCGAATCCGTACCGTATATGTTGTAGGCATGGTGAAAAACGCCTATCACAAAACTGTCTTTGATCGCGTTCTGCACCTGGGAAGTGGCAAGCGCCTTAAACTCGCCAGGACTGACGTACCCTCTGGCTCCAAGCGGATTTTCAATGTTCATCCAGTGAGAAACCGTGTTGACCAGGACCAGTGAAAGGGTTACATCACTATACTTGAGCACCTTGATGAACGGAAAGCCTGTGTCCTGTTCTTCGCCTGTCATCAATTCACTGAAAAACCGGCAGAACTCCCGCATCTTTCTCCTGAACCTCTTTTTTCTGCCGTTACCGAGAGGGTTAAGAGAATTATAGAGCCGAATCTCCTCTTCGAGATTGATAAGGTCATGATTCCCCGGTATCAGGGTCACCTTATCCCACGCATAGAGTCCCTTTTTCTGCAAAGCATCTTTGACAACCTGCCAGTCAGCAGGGTTGGCCGAGTTGACAAGATCTCCTGTTATAACAATATGACTGCAGCCGTTGTTGACAATGGCCGTCAATAATTCATCAAGATAACCCAGCTGGCGGCGAGCAGTGCGTCCGGCAAGATGCAGATCGGAAAAATGCGCCAGTTTTAAGTATTTTTCAGTCAATGAGACAAACCTGATTTCCGGGCCCTGAAATATTATTTACTTTAGGGGCGACCTTTTAATTAGAGAAACTGTAAATTACCGCCGTTTAAGATAACGATTTCAGGAGAAACTCTGCTGAGAGCCTTTTTTACACTATTTATATTTGTTTACCTATGCCTCACAAAATAGAAGCTTTACAGAAACTGTCCCGCAATCTCTGGTGGTCCTGGGACACCGAAGCCAAGGAGCTGTTCTATTCACTTTCACCGCTTCTCTGGGAACGGGTCAATCATAATCCGGTCGAACTTCTTCACCATATTTCAAACGACGAGATCAATGCACGTCTTGACAGCAAGTACGGAGACAAACTCGCCAGAGTCTCTCAACGCTTTGAAGAGTATCTCAACGATAAGGATACCTGGGTAGCAAAACACGCCCCTTCTCTTGCAGAAAAGACAGTCGCCTATTTCAGCGCCGAGTTCGGTATCCATGAAAGCATCAGAATTTACTCCGGCGGGCTTGGAGTCCTTTCCGGAGATCACATCAAATCCGCCAGCGATCTGGGACTGAATTTTGTAGGCATAACGCTTTTCTACAAGGAAGGGTACTTCCGCCAGTGCCTCAACCATGAAGGCTGGCAGACAGAAGAATATCCCCTGCAGTATCCTGAAAGCATGCCGCTGGAAAAAGTTACCGATGCCGAAGGCAAAGACCTGATTATCTCATTTGACATCGCGCAGAGCGAAGTGTTTGCCCAGGCATGGTGCCTCAACGTAGGTCGAGCAAAGCTTTTTCTGCTCGATACCAACATACCAGCCAATGAATCGCACTATCGCGACATCTGCTCGAGAGTCTACGGCGGTGACCAGAACATGCGAATCAATCAGGAGATCGTGCTCGGCATCGGAGGCGTCAAACTGCTCAAGGCACTTGACATCGATCCTGCCGTCTACCATATGAATGAAGGGCACTCGGCATTTCTGACGGTTGAACTTCTTGCCGCTGAACTCGAAAAAGGAAAACAGCTTGAAGAAGCTATTGAACGTGTGAAGGAACAGTGCGTCTTCACCACGCACACTCCTGTTGCGGCAGGCCATGACCGGTTCTCCAGTGACATGATGCACTACTCGTTCGACAAATACCTTCATAAAATCGGTTTACCGTTCGATGATTTCCTGAGAATGGGCGCAGAAGACCAGTCCAACATTCACGGGCTGTTTACCATGACCGTTCTTGCGCTCAACCTCTCCCGCACGGCAAACGGAGTGTCGAAACTCCACGGCGAGGTCTCCCGGGAGATGTGGAAACATATCTATGCGGCAAAAACTGCTAACGAAGTACCAATCGGGCATATCACCAACGGCGTGCATATGTCAAGCTGGAGCAGCGGCACAACAGATCGGTTCTGGCGTCAATACACGGACAGTCTCGATACCCTGACATCATCACCCGAGGCCGCATCAGAAATTCTCGCCAGGGTCACAGATGAAGAGCTCTGGAGTCTCCGCTACCATCTCAAACGGAACCTGATCGATTTCATTTACAGATACCTTTCCAACCACCTTTACCATCAGCACTCCTATGGGGCGTATCTTGAACATGACACGTCAAAATCAAGAAAAAATCCTTTATCCCCGGATGTCCTGACGATAGGTTTCGCGAGACGTTTCGCCACCTATAAAAGAGCACCGCTGATCTTTTCGGATATCGAACGCCTGACGAGAATAGTCAATAACGCGACAATGCCCGTGCAGATCATTTTCTCCGGCAAGGCCCATCCTCATGATGATGCTGGAAAACACTATATACAGCAGATTGTAGAGCACACACTCCAGCCTCAGTTCAAAGGAAAAATCATCTTTCTTGAAAATTACAATATCGGCGTGGCCAAACGTATGATATCCGGTGTGGATGTCTGGCTCAACAACCCGGTACGACCCCTCGAAGCCAGCGGCACATCCGGACAGAAGACCGTTCTTCACGGAGGTTTGAATTTCAGTGTTCCCGACGGCTGGTGGCCTGAAGCCTTCAACGGTGAAAACGGATGGTCGATAGGGCACGGAGAAGTATTTGATGACCATCATGAGCAGGACCGGCATGATGCAGAACAGCTCTACGATGTTCTCGAAAACCAGATTATTCCGACATTCTACAACCGAAACGCGGACAATATCCCGGTAAACTGGTTGAAAAAAGTTCGCAACGCCATAATCACCATTGGTCCGGAATACAACACGCACCGTATGGTAAGGGACTATACGACAAACTATTATCTGAAAGACTGAACGCACATCCACGGATGTAAAAAATCCCAGGAGCTCCGCCGGACGTCATCCGGCGGGAGACTTGCGGAAGAAAACGGTCAGACAATATTCCGGGAAACTTCAGCACCCGAAAAGCATGACGAAAAACCCTGAACAGCACTCCTCAAGATATGCAGCCCTGTCCCTTGGGCGCGGCCTTGATCTGCGCTCGCCCGTGCTTCTTGCATCGGGAACGGTCTCCTACGGCGAGGAGCTGAACATGCTGACCGATCTGGAGAAAATCGGCGGCATCGTCACCAAAGCCATCTCGCCAGAACCGCGCGAGGGGAATCCTCCCCAGCGCATTGCCGAAACTCCCTGCGGCATGATAAACGCCATAGGGCTTGCCAACGTCGGGCTCGATCGGTTCGTCGAGGACAAAATCCCGTTTCTGCAACAGCTCGATACCGGAGTCATCGTCAACATCGCAGGGAAATCCATCGACGACTATTGCACGGTTATCGAACGTCTGGAAAGCAGTGAGGACATCAGCGCCTATGAGATCAACCTCTCCTGTCCCAACGTCAAGGGAGAATGCATGATCATGGGTGTCAGCAGCACCGCTACCTTCGAGATCATCAGCAAGCTGAGAACCCTCACCGAGCGGCATCTCATGGTGAAACTCACTCCGAACGTTACCTCCATCAGCGCGATCGCCATCGCCGCCGAGGACGCGGGCGCGGATTCCGTTTCGCTGATCAACACGCTCGTCGGCATGGCCATAGACTACAAAACCAGAAAACCGCTCCTGAAAAACGTCACCGGCGGCCTTTCCGGCCCGGCGATCAAACCGGTGGCGCTCGCCAAAGTGTGGGAGGTGTACAACGCGGTGAAAATCCCCGTCGTGGGCATGGGCGGAATCTCCTCTTTCAAGGACGCCATGGAATTCCTCCTCGCCGGAGCCAGCGCCATCCAGATCGGCACCATGAACTTCGTCGATCCCGACATCGGCGAAACCGTCGCCAACGCTATCGAAGAGTTTTTCGCCGATCCTGTAAATCCTTCTTTGAGGGAGTATGTGGGGAGTTTGATTGTGGGGTGAGAGAAAGCGTTCGTCTATCAGGCTCCCCTGCAAAAAACGTTTCCAATGCTCTATGAAAGGGACTGTTTTTTTTCGAAATCTTCCCAAATAAGGTCATGCAAGAGTGAAACTTGCGATAATCAGGATATCTGAATATTTGTTCTACTGTCAGGTCTTTATGAACATTGACAGCTTCGGCACATTCCTTCAGTCTCGGACCGAGATCAGGGTGCTGTCGATATGCTAAGGCTTCTGCTGTACTGTGAATGGCATATTTTTTAGACCTTGAACTACGTCCGAGCCCGTATAACTGAGGAAATATATACCACATCCAATGGCTGGATTTCTTCCCGAGGCGAAGTTCACCCAGTACACGCTCAAAGCAGTTTTCCTGTGCATCAAGAAATCTCTGCAAGTTATATTCGTCTTCCATTAACTCAGTTTGGCTTAGCATTTCATCATCATAAACAGTTGATGATGTCAGTCATTTTGAGCGACCACAGGGGCTCAGTCCCTACGTTTACCAACTGGCAACCAGGCAATGCGTCCACTGGAGTATTGTTTCTTCCGGCTACACAATAACCTCTTTCGGATTCGGACCGTACTCGTTTTCACCCGGCTTGCTATCCTGCACCATGAACACAAGAAGGACGATAGCACCGATAAAGGGTATCAGACCAATAAGCAGCCACCAGCCGCTACGGCCGGTGTCGTGCAGCCGACGTATCGACACGGCAATGCCCGGAATCATGATGCCCAAAACATAGATAGCGCTCAATACACCAATACCTCCCTCGATGCTATACCAGCCGACCATATAATCGACAAGCATCAGCGCGACTTCGATGATCGTGTTGAATAGGTAAAAATACCAGTACTCCTTGCGCCTTGCCCTCCCGCTGAAAACCGCATATTTTTTCAGAACATCCAGATACCAGTTCATTGCAACCTCCTTTTTCGCCCATGAAGAACAGGAAGAAATATTCAAGTAAAATATACATTATCAGAAGAAATATTTACCGCAAGAATACCAGGCATCTGAGATTCGTGATGGAAATGCGCAAAAAGGAGACGGGCGAATCCCGCCGAGTCAGGACGCCCTGCAAATCATCAGCGAAAATCAGTGCAATCTGTGGGGGATATCGGAAAAGGGCAGGCACAGGGGCCTGCCCCTACAACGATTCAACAGTTCAACAAATCAACAATTCAACATTGAGACGCTTCTACAACCCACTCAAATCCTCTTACCTTTGCCTTCCGTCCTCCTCACCCGCTTGTTATACATCGGCTTTCTTGTCAGCCGTCGTCCCGGTTTGCCGCCTATGTTACGATAGGCTCGCACAAAACGGTTTTTCGAGATGGGCGAGGTGGCGGTCAGCCAGCGGATGATTCTTGCTTCGGATTCATGAATATCAACGTCGGAAGGTCCCACGTCAGAAAGCAGCTTTACGAGGATCGGGGCGCATTCGAAGGCGATGAAGAGCAGGGTGATGAACAACACGGCATTGGCCGACGAGTTGTTGACATCATCACCACCCTCGGTGAGCTGGCCGAGGGCCCAGTTCCTGTCAGCGAAACCGGCAGTTGAAACCCTGGCGGCAAGCCGCGATTCGGAAAGCATCATCTGGTCGTTGATCCCCTCGGCCTCCTTCTGGCGGTTGATGAAGGTCTCCAGTTCGGTGAGCCGCGAGGCGAGGTAATCCTCACGCTGCTGCCTGGCCTGGATCACCTCCTGCTTCTGTTTCGCATAGGTCCCGAATCCCACGACACCGGACGTCTTGCCTGTCATCTGACCGAACACCTCGGATTTCAACTCCTCTCGAAGCAGCGAGACTTCATTGGTGACCTCGTCGTACTCCTTCTGCAGTTTTTCAATCTGCTCCAGTTCCAGCGCATACTTGTCGCTGAAGGAGTCCTGCACCCTTGTTATCCGTTCCTGCTGTTCCCGAAGATACCTGGACTTGAGCACCTCCTTGATCTCTTTTTCAAAGATCTTGAGTTCAAGAGGTCTTGCGATAACAATAGCGATAAGAATCGCGAAAATCAGACGCGGAGAGGCCTGATAGAACTGTCGCAACCCTTTGGCGGTCTTGTTGACACTTGAAACGATGTAGCGGTCAAGATTGAAAATCGCGAGTCCCCAGAGAATACCGAAAACAATGGCAAAAAATACGGCAAAGGGAGAACCGGCAAATACATAGTAGAGCGCATAGCCGCCGGACAGACCGGCAAAAAGCGCAGTAAAGAAAATGGTTGCGCCAATCCCGATAAACTTGTTATGCTCCGTAGGATACTTCTCAATTATCCCGATCGGGGTTCCGGTACACATCCAGAAAAACAATCGTATGTCTTGCATGTTCATGGCAGATTCCGGGGCCTGTTTCGTGTCCGCGTATCTCTCTTACCGCGCAATCAACATTCGTTGTTAATTTGTTAAATATAATGATATCTTTCTTGCCATAATATCTCTTATTTTATCAAAAAGTTACACCGTTTATGCGCATAGGAACAGGCATTGACGTACATCAGTTCGCCGAAGGAAGAAAGCTCATTGTAGGCGGCGTCGAGATTCCTCACAGCAAAGGGCTGAAAGGCCACAGTGACGCGGATGTTCTGCTGCACGCGATCAGCGATGCCCTGCTGGGCGCCGCCGCACTCGGGGACATCGGCAAACACTTCCCTGACACCAGCCCGCAGTTCAAGGATATTGACAGCATGATCCTCCTGCAACATGTCGGCAAGCTGATTGCTGAAGAAGGGTATGCCATCGGGAACATTGATTCCGTGCTGGTCATGGAAAAGCCGAAAGTCGCACCGCATATTATGGCAATGCGCGGTAATATAGCCGCCTGTCTCGACATCGATGTAAGCAAGGTCGCGGTCAAGGCCACGACAACTGAAAAACTCGGCTATGTCGGCCGCGAAGAAGGCGTCGCGGCACACGCCATATGCCTGATTGAAGAGAGGAAGCAGTGACCGGGAGGATACGTCAAAAGGCAAAATGGCTGGATAGCTATCCGGCTAAACAGCCAACCAGCTATTGAGCCATCTTGACACAGAGCACCTGACACAGTAGTCGCGCAGTGCGGGCAGACACAGGGGTCTGCCCCTACAAATCACCACATTATAAGTCAAAAGGTAAAGGTCAAAAGTCAAAAACACCTACATCCTAAGCTTCTTTTCCTAACACGTAGCACCTAACACATAATACTGGATCTCCGGGTCAAGCCCGAAGATGACTCAAGGAGGGAAAACCACCTACTACCCACCCCTCACATCTGACCGCGAAGGATTTTCACAGGGACGTAACCGGCGGCTTTACGCGCGGGGCCGATGGATGAAATCACCGAGATAAGGATTCCAAAGACAATCACGATGATGTACGACTCCGGAGTTTCTGAAATATTGATCCTGTCACTCTGCAGAACACCGGCCGTATTTGCTTCAAAACGAATCGTCCCGACAAGGCGGGTGATAAAATGCCCGATCGGACATCCGAAAACCACTCCCAGAAGACCGATAATAAAACCCTCAGTCATAAATATGGCAGTGATACTCGATTGTTTTACCCCCATTGATCGCATAATGGCAATATCCTTGATTTTCTGAAGGACAACGGTCGTCATGACCGAAGAAACACCCAGACCCGCGACAATAAAGACAAAGCCCACAAGGACGAGGGTGATCGTGCCGTTACGATTATAAAACTCGATCACATTTTTGTTGGATTCGTCCCAGCTTTCACTCTGAAAGCCGGTAAGCTGCTCTACCTTTTCAGCAACTTCCCCCGCCCTGCCGACATCTGCGGTTCTGAGCCCGATTGACGTGACGGCGTTGGCAGCGATTCCCTCTATCCGCTGTGCAAGAGCGAGATTGATATAGGCTTCCTGACGGTCTTTGGCGTTAAAGCCTGTACTGAAACGACCCACAACCGTCACCGGAAACTCCAGACCGTTTTTGCTGATCAGCAGCAAACGCGAGTGATAGGAGGCCTTGAGATCTTCAGCGAGCAGGTTGCCAACCAGAATACCGTCAGGCGTGTAGGCAAGCTCCGCTAGCGCGTTGCTCTCAACAAGCTTCTTGCCAAGATTGGCGATACCGGCCTCTTTTTCAGGTAGAACGCCTTTAGCCGTACAGGAGGTAAAACGGGATCTGTTTCGAACAATAAGATTGCTCGTCACAAAAGGAGAAACAATCTCAACTTCCCCGACAGATCCAATGCGCTCAACAGTGTCCGGGTAGTTTTTGATGGTCTTCTTTTCCGCCACAGTAATATTTTTCTCAACGAACCCGAGAAAATTCCCGGTACTACCCAGCAGGTTGTCCGGTACCAGTGGCTCGATCCTTTCTGCGCTCACAATAATATGCGGTGCGATATCGATAATTTTGTTTACCACGTTCCTGGACATACCTCCCGCGATGGCAATCGTCGTGACAAGCATCGCCGATCCCACAGCAACACCAAGCGCAGTGAGAATAGTCTGTCGTTTCCTCTCCCTGAGATGCACCCAGGCGATAGTGAGATGATCGAGATAGGTCATTATGCGAAAAGAGAAATCTGAAGCACCTGTTGAATTCAGTCAATACAAGGTATGAAAAATATGGAGGGATCAATAGACCTCGATAACCCGCTTCAGATGTCATACCGGACCTGATCCGGCATCCATGCTGACTCGTGCCTCCAACACCGGATCTCCGGATCAGGCCCCGTGAAATCCACAGAATATCGCACAGGGCAGGCACAAAGATCACAGGAGTGGAAGCGCAGTCATCTCTCCTGAGAATCAGATGCGCGTATCTCACGGAACATGCCCGGCGATGACATGCCATAAAAACTTGCTATTGCTGCATAACAGCAACAAATTCAGTTGAAAAATCTGACTGCATAGTCTATCTTGGTTTACTGAAAATCAGCCGATAACATCTAAACCGACAACTCATAGGAGAATGATACCGTGAAAAAAATTGGCATTTTGACCAGTGGCGGAGATTGCGGCGGCCTGAATGCCGTCATCAAGGGAGCCGCATTTATGGCTTTGTCGAAAGGAATTGAGTTATACGTCATTCCGAATGGTTATGCAGGGTTGTACAACCTTATAGATCAGGAGACGCTTGTACGACTTGACAGGGCACGTCTGGACCAGTTTCCCGGCAACTTCGCGGGATCCGAGGCGGGGCATTCGCGCGTTAAAATAAAAGCTATCAGCAACCCTGAGAAATACCACCGTATCAAGGAAGGAATGAGTAAGTTCGAACTTGACGGCCTGGTTATCAGCGGTGGAGACGACAGCGGCAGCGTCATGGTTGATTTGAGCAATAACGGTATTCAGTGTATTCATGCGCCGAAAACCATGGATCTCGACCTGCAGACATACTCTGTCGGAGGCGATTCAACCATCAACAGAATCGCACAGTTCGTTCAGGATCTGAAAACAACGGGAAAAACGCATAACCGCATTCTCGTCACGGAGGTATTCGGAAGATATGCAGGTCATACCGCCTTCAGAAGCGGCGTCGCAGCAGAGGCGGATTGTATACTCATTCCTGAAATACCCGCAGACTGGGATATCGTCTATGAGCATATTGTCGGACGCTTCACCGGCCGCATCAGGCAGAGCGACGTTCGTTCCGGAACCTATACAATTGTTGTCGCCGAAGGCCTTAAAAACGCCGATGGAACCGATATAGTCGATGAATCTGCGGGAGTTGACGCATTCGGGCACAAAAAACTTGCCGGTGCAGGCAAGTATGTCTGTCAGGAGTTGAAGAAAAGACTGAAAGCCGATCCGGATATGCCGGTATTCATGAAGGAAACAGGAATGTTTGTTGAAGGGATCTATGAGATTCCGGAAATCAGGGAGATCCATCCGGGACACCTTGTGCGTTGCGGAAACTCCTCTGCATATGATATCAACTTCGGCTATGAAGCCGGAGCGGCAGCCGTAATACTGCTTTTGGAAGGCAGATCAGGTGTCACCATTTCAAAAGTGAAAGGCCGGAAAATTGAATTCATTGAATCAAGCAAGGCTATTGAACAACGCCATGTCGACCTTGACCAGGTCGCGCTCTATGAATCACTCGGTGTCTGCTTCGGGCGGGAAATCATGACCTATAATCCGATCCTGAGAGAAGTTGACGGTGTCTATGAAAGAATTTATTGATTCTCTTACCACGTTAATGTCCGAGCTATGAACAAGTCTGAAAAAATCTGGATGAACGGAGAACTTGTTGACTGGAATGATGCAAAAATTCATATCCTCTCACATGTCATTCACTATGGTTCATCAACGTTTGAAGGAATTCGATGCTACGAAACGACAAAAGGCCCTGCGATTCTGTTTCTGGATGAACATATCAGACGCCTCTACGATTCCTCGAAGATTTACAGAATCGAGATCCCTTATTCGATGGCTGAGATAAGAACGGCCGTGATTGACACGATCAAGGCAAACGGGCATAAGTCATGTTATATCAGACCCCTTGTCTACCGTGGACAGGGTGCTCTTGGTGTCAACCCCCATCTGGCCGCGATTGAAGTTGCGATCGCCACATGGGAATGGGGAACCTACCTTGGCGAGGATGTGCTTGAAACAGGAGTCGATGTTCGCGTCTCTTCCTGGAACAGGCTTGCTCCTAACACCCTGCCGACATGGGCAAAGGCCGGCGGCAACTATCTCAATTCGCAGCTGATCAAAATGGAAGCGATCATGGACAACTATGCCGAAGGCATCGGCCTGGATATCAACGGCTATGTCTCCGAGGGCAGCGGCGAAAACATTTTCATCATTCGTGACGGGATCATCTATACCCCGATGACCGGACAGTCGGTTCTTGCAGGCCTGACACGTCAGGCCATCATTCACATTGCAAAAGAACTTGGTTATGAAGTCCGTGAAACCATGATCCCGAGAGAAGCGCTCTATATTGCCGATGAAGTATTTCTTACCGGTACCGCTGCGGAAATAACGCCTGTCAGAAGTATCGACAAGCATCCTGTCGGCAACGAAATCAGAGGCCCTGTTACGGAGATACTTCAATCTCACTATCTGAAAATCATTCAGACAGGAGAAGATCCCTATAACTGGCTGACGATTATTTAGGAAAAAAGGCTTAGGAGGCAGGTGTTTTTGACTTTTGACTTTTACTCGTCACCTGTCACCTGTCACTCGTCACTTTTTTACACTATCCATTCTTGAATTGAAAACATGAGCTGGCAGACTATTATCGGTCATACTCTGCAAATGAGTATTCTGCAGAAGGCCGTCGTGACAGGAAGGCTTGCTCATGCCTACCTCTTTACCGGTCCTGAAGGAACCGGCAAAGAGACTGCCGCCTTTGAACTCGCCAAGGTTCTCAATTGCACTACAGGGAGTAGCGCCCTTGACACCGGCTCATGCGGAACCTGCCGGAGCTGCAGGGATATCGACGCTTTCCTGCATCCGGACATAGAATACGTTTTTCCTGTCGAGTCAGCGCTGCTTGAAAAAAATGATCCGGCAAAAGCGGAGAACAAAAAAACCGCTGAAGCCCGGGAACGCTATGAATCATTGATCGAGCAAAAAAAACAGAACCCCTACTTCACGCCGTCTATGGACCGATCCATGGGCATCCTTACCGAACAGGTCACAGCCCTTCAGCAGAAGGCCTCATTCATGCCTGTCGAAAAAGGAAAAAAAATATTCATCCTCTCACAGCCGGAAAAACTGCATCCTTCAGCGGCAAACAAACTGCTTAAACTGCTTGAAGAGCCACCGGAACATGTACTGTTCATTCTGGTGTCCTCTCGACCTGAAAACGTCCTGCCGACCATCCGCTCACGCTGTCAGACGTTGAAATTTTCAAGAATTAAACCATCAGAGCTCGATGAGTGGCTGGAGAGAAAGCATAGCGGCATTCAGAACGATACGAAGCGGTTCATCTCCGGTTTTTCGCGAGGGAACCTGCGTGTCGCAACCGATATACTCAACAACTTTTCTCAAGGCAACCCGGAACACTTCGAAGGCATTGCCACGAGGGACAAAGCGATTGATTATTTACGCAAACTCCTCTCTCCGGGCAAACTCGGTGAGGCAATCACCACTACGGAAGAACTCTCGAAAAAGCTGGGCAAACAGGAAATCATCGCTTTTCTGGGCTCTCTTCTGCTGTTTTTCCAGGACATCAGTCATAGAACAATAGATCCTGAATGGGCGACGTTAAACAATCCTGATCTGAGTTCATCTGTCGATCGTTTTGTGCAGAATTTCACTGATCCTGATTTTTTAGCCCTTTCCACAATAACCGAAGATGCCATCCGTTCCGTTCAGCGTAACGTCAACCCGCTTCTTACCCTCGGGGCCTACTCGATCAGACTGAAAACATTACTGAGACGATCCTGACCCTCCCGCAGAATTGGCAAGCCATTCCAGATACCCCGGAAGTCCTCCGGTAACGGGAACCTTAATTATCTCAGGAAGATCATATGGATGATGTGCCTGTATAAAGGCTTCAATATCGGAATAGTTTCGCTCAAGCGTTTTGATCCACAGAACAATTTCCTTTTCCTTGCGAAGACTGTTTTCCCAGACATAACAACTGCGAATATCCTGCATATGAATACAGGCGGCAAGCCGTTCCCGAAGCAACTCCCCGGCAAGCGTTTCAGCTGTCCCGGCATCAGGGACAGCCGTACTGACGATACAATACTCTGTTTTTTTCATCACGTGTTCATCCTTTTCAATGCGTTTTCATGCCTGTCATGCCCCGGTGACTTCATGGCTGGTCAGCGAAGTAACCACACAGTGTAACACAGAGCCGGCCCCTTGCTCCTGAATCCCTGCGTCTTCTCTTTTCTACAACTCGATCAGTTCCTTTGTAAAATGCTGAAACGGCACCACACCATGTTCTTCCATAACCACCGTATCCTCGATACGAACACCGTATCGTCCGGGCAGGTAGATACCTGGTTCTATGGTAAACACAGCATGCCGGGGCAAAAGGTCATCGGATGATTTTCCAAGACGTGGCTTTTCATGCACCTCAACACCGACACCGTGTCCAAGGCCATGACCGAAAAAGTCGCCATACCCGCTTTTTTCAATATAACTTCTCACAAGGGCATCAAGCTCCCGACCGCCCATTCCCGGCTTTGCGGAATCGATACCAAGCTGCTGTGCCTCTTTAGTAATCTGATAGATCGTCCTGGCTTCTTCCGGAACTTTTCCTAACGCGATGGTCCTTGTCTGATCGGAAGCATAGCCCTTGAAAATGCACCCCATATCAATGACAATCAACGTTCCCGACCTGAACCGCTCATTACCGGGCCTTGCATGGGGAAGCGCTGAACGGGGGCCTGACGCGACAATAGGCGCAAACGAGTCTTTTTCTGCGCCGAGACGCTTGTGCCGGTATGAGATCTCTGCGGCAATCTCCGACTCGGTTACATCGGGAGAAATAAGCGGAACGATCTGATCAAGCACCTGTTCACTGATTGCTGCCGCCTGTTTCAAACAGGCGACTTCCCTCTCATTCTTGATCGCCCTGTACTCGTCAAAAAAACCGTACAGAGGAACAACCGTCACCTCCTTCAGCTTTTCGCCGAGCTGACGCGCCTCATGAATCGTAACCTGTTCCTCCTGTATGGCGACGTTTTTTCCCTTCAGAGACCCGTGCTCGACAAAAGCGTCACCAAAACCACTTTGTATAATCACGGATTCCATCCCTTGAACTTCATGCTTCACCTGTTCAGCATATCGAAAGTCCGTAAACAACAGAGAGCGTTGAGGAGTAAGCAGCACTCGGGCGCTGGAGCCGCTGAACCCTGTCATCCATCGTATTACATGAAGGTCCGAAACGATAAAGGCGTCAATACCCTTTCCGGACATTTTTTCAAGCAGCGGATCAATTCTCTTTTGCATCTCTCTATGATATCATGAACAGTTGACCTTGCGCTATACAGGTCCTGCACAGTGTTTCGCATCATTTGGTTTTTCAGCAACCATTTCCGGTTGTTCCTCACCAACCGGGGCAAAAATCCCTGCAATCTTCAGAGCAGGTCGCACCATGGAAGTTTTTTAAAAATCGAGTAGTTAGAAAGCATTGCCATGCTTATTTTAATGTATAGTTTTTTACAGCATCCTCTCATTCTCTCTATCAACGTTTTTCTATGCAGTACAAGGAGTTACTTCACAAGCTGCTGACCGGCACCGATCTTTCAGGCAAAGAGATGGAAGAGTGTTTCTCGGGTATCATGCTGGGAGAGTACCCGGACAGTGTCATAGCGGCAATTCTCGCCTTGCTTCAGAAAAAAGGAGTAACCCCCGAAGAAGTTGCCGGAGCGTATTTCGCAATTATCTCAAAAGCCCTTCCGGTTCAGCTTGGTGATAATGCCGTCGATACGTGCGGTACCGGAGGTGATCAGGCAGGCACCTTCAACATCTCAACGGTAGCGGCAATTATTGCAAACGGCGCAGGAGTACCGATAGCCAAACATGGCAACAGGTCTGTGACGAGCCGGTGCGGCAGCGCCGATGTGCTTGAACAGCTTGGCTACCGAATTCTTCTTCCTCCTGACAAAACCGAAATGCTTTTCCGTGAGACCGGATTCGCCTTTCTTTTCGCGCCCCTCTATCATCCGGCGATGAAAGCTGTCGCGCATATACGCAGAGAACTCGGCATAAAAACCATTTTCAACATGCTGGGGCCTCTGGTCAATCCGGCTAAAGTGCACAGGCAGGTGGTAGGCGTGTTCGATATGCGCGTCATGGAAATCTACGCTCAGTCACTCATCAGGACAGGATGCAGCCATGCCCTTGTCGTTCACGGCAAAACCGAAAATGGGGACGGACTTGATGAAGCAAGCATATGCGGTCCGACCCGTATTGTAGAAATTCAGAACGGAGAAATCACCTGTCACGACGTAGAACCTGAAACCTTCAGCCTGTCACGGTGTACCATAGCCGAACTTCAAGGAGGCGACAGCAGCCGGAATGCAGACATACTTCTCAGGATTCTCGACGGAAGCGCAACAAAAGCCCAGACAGATGCCGCGCTATTCAGTGCGGCTATGGCATGTTACGTATCCGGTAGAGCAACATGCATTGACGACGGCCTGAGCAAAGCAAAAGGCTCTCTGGAAAGCGGAAACGCCTCGAAACAATTCTCACGCATCCTTGCCCTCAATGCAGAACTTGCCGGCAAATAGCGGACAGCGCAAAACTAAATGCTTACATTTCTGCAGAAAAACTCGTATAATTGTTGCTTTGTTTCATGAAACAGTAACGCATGAACGGAAGTAACGTGAGCAATACTGAGCTGAAGCAGAGCCTGCAATCGCAACTACTCTCATCCGGAGTAGCTCCTGCACAGGAAAAAGCGATAAAGCAGGCTCTAGAAAACGTCAATAAACCGGGATTCAAACTCGAGCCGGCGGCTATACTGCCGCTGATGAAACCGGTCACATGGTTTCCTCCCATGTGGGCTTTTGCCTGCGGCGTTATCTCCACAGGCGAGGATATAGCATCAAATTGGTCGATTCTTCTACGAGGTATCATACTGGCCGGCCCACTGATGTGCGCCATGTCGCAGACCATGAACGACTATTTTGACCGGGAAGTGGATGCGATCAACGAGCCGGATCGCCCGATACCATCCGGCAAGATATCCAAACAGGCCAGCTGGATTATCACCTTCACCCTTATCATGACAGGCTTTCTGGTTGCCTGGTCGATTCATCCTTATGTCATGGTAATTGCGTTTGTGGGCGTTCTCATGTCACACGCATACTCCGGGCCTCCCATTCGCGCAAAGCGAAACGGGTGGTTCGGCAATCTTATTGTCGGCCTGGCCTATGAAGGCGTTGCCTGGTTGACAGGAAGTTTCGCCATCACACAAGGCGTTCCTTCGTCCGAATCGATCGCCCTGGCCATTATCTTTTCCCTGGGCGCTCATGGGATCATGACGCTCAATGACTTCAAGTCTGTCGTCGGAGACAACATCAGAAAAGTCGCATCCATCCCGGTCCAGCTCGGTGAGAAAAAAGCCGCCGTTCTCGCTTCAGTGATCATGGATATCGCGCAACTTGCCGCTATAGGTATTCTGTTGGCAAAATCGTCATTCATCGCCTCCGGCATCGCTCTGGGCCTGCTTGCCTTTCAGATTCCCATGCAGAAAATTCTGATCGATAATCCCAAAGATAAAGCGGTCTGGTACAACGCATTCGGCACACTTCTCTACGTTCTGTCCATGATGGTGTGTGCTGTGGGAATCCGTCCATAGTTTTCCCAATATCTTTTTACATTGAAAAAGTATTAGTATATTCGTCGCAATCACTTTTACAACGAGAATCCAGAACAGGAAGCTATCATGTCCAAAGTCTGCATACTGACCGGGAAACGGCCTACATATGGAAACAATGTGTCACACGCTAACAACCGCACCCGCAAACGTTTTGAGCCGAACCTTCACACAAAAAGGATCTGGGTTGAAGAAGAAAAACGATGGGTAAAAGTGCGTGTTTCCGCCAAAGCGATGAAAATCATGTCCAAAACCGGAACAGCTGAGCTTGCTAAACTCATCAGGTAACTCACCGGGACACACCACTTCATACTGATTCAAGGCTCAACTTTTTCCGGTTGAGCCTTTTTTGTCTACAGGCCACCACCCTCATACAGCAGTTATGCAAAAAAAAGTAACCATATATACGGACGGTGCATGCAGCGGCAATCCGGGAAAGGGCGGCTGGGGCGCATTACTGATGTTTGGCAGCGTTAAACGGGAACTGTCAGGATACTCTCCTGCGACGACAAACAACAGAATGGAGCTCATGGCCGCGATACAAGCGCTTGAAGCCCTCAAAGAACCCTGTGAGGTTGCTCTTTACAGTGATTCAAGCTATCTGGTCAATGCCATCAATAAAGGCTGGCTGAAGAGGTGGACGAGCAACAACTGGAAAACGGCAGCGAAAAAACCTGTTGAAAACATTGACCTCTGGAAAATGATCCTTGAGTTGATTAGATTACACAGCGTAACGTTTCACAAGGTGAAAGGCCACAGCGACAACGAGTTCAACAATCGCTGTGACTATCTTGCCACACAGGCGATTAAGAACAACAGGTAGATCCAGAATGGAAAACCCAACGGAACAGCCCGACCAGAATATTGAAGGCAAAAAGCCAAAAAAAAGGCCGAGCATTCTCCTGATTACGGTCATTTTAGGCACTATCGGTCTCGTTGCCCAGCTTCTCTGGGTCAACTGGCCAAAACCGTATACCGAAGCAGAACCTCTGAGTCCTGAACTTGCTTCCGTTATCGACCGGCTTCCGGGAACATCTGATGCCCTGTTCTATGCAGGCTTGAAGGATATCCGGGAAAGTATCTTCTGGAAGGATGTCATTCCCGACTCACTCAAAGAGATGCGCTGGCTCCAGTCCGACCCGAAACTGAAGGAAGTGGCCGACGAGACAGGATTTGTTCCAGCCCGTGATCTTGACACCCTGCTTGTCGCTTTTCAACAGCAAAACACGATAAAACAAAAATACCTTGGTATCCTTTGGGGAGCATTTCCTGATAAACTCACCAAAGAGTATCTCAGAAAGAAAAGCGTAGCGACCAATGAATTCGGCAACAAAGAGTGCTTTGCCCTTTCCGATTCCCTCTGGGTATGCCTTCCTGAAGATCGACAGGTTCTGCTGGCCAACAGTCCTCAGATGCTGCGCGGCTTTCTTGAGCCTGAACATAATTTCCTGCAAAGGGACTCGACTACCGCCGCGCTGATCGACAAGTCCATCTTCAAGTCCCATTTCTGGTTCACCCTTTCCTCCACAAACTGGACCCTGGGTGCGCTTCAAAGTCTGACATCAGGAAACAAGGATATAAAAACGCTTGGAAACCTGAACCGTATAAAACAGCTTGCGCTATCCCTGAAATTTGATGACGGCGTTGAAGGCCAGACAGAATGGATCTATCAAAGCCGGACATCCGCCTACTTTGCCTCAACCTTTCTCTGGGCGGCGATCAAACTCTCAAGCAGTTCAGGAACACGAACAACCGAACCCGCAAAAGCCCTGCTGAAAGAACTTGATGTCATGCAAAACCTTGAATCGGTTATCGTCAAAACCGATCTGCCAATAGCTTTTTTCAAAGCAGAAACAGAGAACGGGAAGGAGGAGTAGGCAGTCTCCAGTCAGCAAAATACAAGTGGGCGAAATAAGTGGAAGACCGGAGGCAGGAAAAGAGACAAGAATCCAGAAGCCAGCTGGAGAAGCCTGGCACTATCTTAACCTATCTACTCGTCACTGGTTACTCGTCACTGGTTACTCGTCACTGGTTACTCGTTACTGGTTACTCGTTACTGGTTACTCGTCACTGCTCACTCGTCACTGCTCACTCGTCACTGCTCACTATTTCCCGATTTCCTGGTGAAATACAGATACTTCCCTTTCCATAGTATTTCGAGACCGGCGGCAAGCTGCACTGTCCGGCCGGGCTGTGTCTGAAGAAGCTCTGCAAGCTGCTGCAACGCTTTTGAGGAATATTCGCAGCCTAATTTCCCAAGCGCTCTCTTGAAGATCTCCTTTCTTTCAAAAACCGTTAACTTCCTCAAAGAAGGGACAAAGAGCCTGTTGTCCTTCAGGGCCAGTCCTTCATCCTCCCGAACTATCCGTTCAAAATGCAGCTCAAGAAATTCTTCCAGCTCACCGGCATGTTCTGAAAGTCTCTGCAATGACGGCAGAAACTTGTTGTTGAAACGCTCTTCAATCAGCGGGATAATCTTGTTCCTGATAAAATTCCTGTCCGGCTCAATCCCGATATTGCTGGAATCCACACGATAACTGATCTCTTTTTCCCCGATATAACGAGTAATATCCCGTTTCTGCATCAGAAGCAGAGGGCGGATGACATGGCCATGTTCAGAACGGATCCCTTTCAAACCGGAAATCGAACTCCCCCTGATAAGATTGAACAGCACTGTTTCCGCATTGTCACTGACATGATGGCCTGTCGCAACCCGATCAAAACCATCCTTTGCGATAAGTTCATGGAAAAAACCATAACGCTCTATTCTCGCCGTCTCCTCTATAGACTTCTTCAACCTTCGAGCATCCTTTTGGGTATCGAACCTGCGAACAAAACATTCCAGCCCTAGCTTTTCGCACTCGCTTCGAACAAATTCCTCATCAAGCTCGCTCTCCTCTCCCCGTAGCTGAAAATTACAGTGGGCAACGCTGATCCTGACCTTCAGCACAGATCTTACCGCACAGAGCAGGTAAAGCAGGGCCATTGAATCAGGTCCTCCGGATACAGCAGCGAGAACATGCTCTCTTCGAGAAACAAGTTTACGAACCGTAAGCTGTTCAAGAAATTTCCGTTCTATACTGTTGAGCTCTCGGGGCATGGTGTTGATGCTCGTTTTATGAAACAGAGTATGTATTTGTATTTTATGGCATAATATATTGAAACCTGCGTTATACCTCTACCGGGCAAACCATCTCTGCGACTGACGGATGAGAAGAGAACAGCTCAACAGATAAACAAATCAACAGTTCAACAATTCTCAAAATGCTTTCTCCATACGGAAAGGGTACACTTGTCACATCATTACTTATCAGCCTGCTGCTTGCAGGAGCGGGCCTGATCTTCCCGGGCATCGTTCAGGCAGTCTTCTCTACAGCTTCTGTCGGGCTAGCCCTCTTTGCGCTGTTTTTTTTTCGTGACCCGTCAAGAACCGTCCCCTCGGAACCCAATGCTGTTCTCGCTCCAGCGGACGGAAGGGTTCTGCTGATTAAAAAGATAGCACACCCCTTCACCGGGCAGAACTCAACGCTGGTCAGCATTTTCATGTCCCCTTTTAATGTTCATGTCAACAGAATTCCGCTGCAAGGCAGAATTGCACATCTCTCCTACTCTCCCGGAAAACATCTCATGGCATTCAATCATGCCAGTATGGCCGATAACGAAAGAATGGAAATCGGTCTTGAAAACAGCCAATGCCGTATTATCTTTTCACAGGTAGCAGGATTTATCGCCCGAAGGATAGTATGCAGCCTCAGGGTCGGTGACAACGTTGCGGCAGGAAGCCGGTTCGGAATGATAACATTCGGCTCACGTCTTGACATCGTCGTTCCGGAAAGCACCCGTCTTACGGTTTCAAAAGGCTGTAAAACCGTTGCCGGAGAAACCGTAATCGGCTATGTCAAATAAGTGATATTTCTTGGTTATCGGACAACTATTGATTATATAACCATACAATATAAGGCTCTGAACAGGAAACTGAAGATCCTGTCCGGGGCATGAATTTGACGTAATTTCCTATCGGAGGATATGCAATGTTTGGTTTAGGCGGTCAGGAGCTTGTGCTCATACTGCTCATCATTCTCCTTCTTTTCGGAGCAAAAAAACTTCCAGAGCTTGCAAAGGGACTGGGAAAAGGCATGAAAGAGTTTAAAAAGGCTCAATCCGAAATTGAAGAGGAGCTCAACAAAGCAGTTGACGACACCCCTGAAAAAGAGAAAAAGTCTTCCTCAGAAAAGAGTTAGCTTATCGAGTCCGGAGACAGTCTCCGGACTTTTGCATATCCGGGATATCCTGATCGGATCCCTCAAGAACGCATAGAACTTTTAAACACCGGAGTCATGCGACTTTTTTTTACACTTTTCGGCATTACGCTTTTTTTGTCATCGTGCCAGTCAAACAACGAAGAAATATCACTTAACGGCACATCTCCATCTCTTGAAAAGAGAAATCTGCCAGTGATTAACGAGATACTGTTTGACCCTCTTCAGAAAAAAGACGACGGTGTTAACGATCAACCGGATTTCGTGGAAATCTATAACCCCGGGACTGAAACCGTCGACCTCTACGGGTGGCATATTCAGGACTGTCCTGCGTCGAGCGGCAGCAGGTATACCTACCACTTTGCTGACGACCCTTCTTCGGACAACCTGCTTGCCCCCGGCCAGTATGGCGTCATTGTGCCGGAAGAAACCCTTGATCGTGAAGCATCAAGGCTGGTGAACTACTACGACTATCTCTCAGGAGATGCCACCGTCAGAATTTTTATCGTACAGCGTAAAACCTTTTCTTTGAACAACGATACAGACTGTGTCACACTGAAGGATTCAGATGGTACGGTCATCGACTCTGTTGCCTACAGCAGTACCTGGTATAACCCCTATAGTAAAAACACCAAAGGCGTTTCCCTTGAAAAATTTAACGACCAGCTCCTTTCCAACTCCCCATCAAGCTGGTCGTCCAGTATGGATATCGCTTTCGGGGGAACACCGGGGAGAAACAACAGCATCTACCTTCCTGAAAACCGCCTTGAACAAACACCCTCATTGAGGGTGACTCCTGAATCATTTTCTCCTGACCTCAATGGCACCGGAGACAAGGCAAGTATACGTTACAGCTTTCCTGCAGGAGCATACCAGGTAGCGGTGACCATCTATGACAGCAGCGGCAAAGCTGTCCGGACGCTTGCCGAGGGCCTCCCTTCCGGGCCTGAAGGAGTGCTGGAATGGAACGGTTTGGAGAATGATAACTCTCCCGCGCTCTCAGGCATCTATCTGGTCAGGGTTTCCGCCACGGGAACCGCATTCAACGGAACCGTCCAACTTGAAGAAAACGTAGTACTAGTTCGATGATGTTTTTTATTGATTGAGGCGAAAGCGTATCTTTTCACTATGCTGACCAACCTCTACATCAAGAACTTTGCCCTGATCGAGGAACTATCCGTTGCGTTTTCAAAGGGACTGACGATCATAACCGGCGAAACAGGAGCAGGCAAGTCGATCCTCATTGGCGCCCTGAACCAGATTCTCGGCATAAGAGCAAATACAGACCTTGTCCGCTCAGGCAGCGACAAGGCTGTGATTGAAGCCATACTTACACCGGAAAAACCTGAACGGCTGACGCCGATTCTTGAAGAAGCCGGAATAGATCCCGGTGAAGAGATCATACTGCGCAGAGAGATTTCCGCCAAAGGGCAATCACGCTGTTTTATCAACGACACTCCCGGCACCCTGCAGGTTCTGAAAAAACTCGGTGACCAGCTTGTAGACCTGCACGGTCAACATGAACATCAGCTCCTCCTTCATCCTGAGACTCACCTCTCTCTGCTCGACGAATTTGGACAACTTAACCCTCTTGTCGAATCCTATCAGAACGTCTTCAAGAACCTGAAGAAAAAAAGAAAGGAACTTGAACGGGTCACCACTGAGGCCGACCGATTGAAAGAAAAACAGGACCTGCTGGAGTATCAGTATAAAGAGCTCGATCTTCTTGAGCTGAAAAGCGGGGAGCAGGCGGATATAGAAGAAGAGATCATATTGCATGAAAACGCGGAAACCCGCTTCTCCTTATGCTCCAGCCTCAGCGAACAGCTCTACGACGACGACCTCTCGGCATTTGTCCTGCTTTCAGAAGCTGTCCGGCAACTCGACCGGCTTAGCGGGATAGATAAAAGTTTTTCACCTCACCTTCAGGATGCCGTAAGTGCAAAAAGCCTGATTGAAGAACTCAGCAGAGCCGTTCGCGACTACTCTGACGGTATCGAGTTCAACCCTGAAAAACTCGATCAACTGCGAGAACGGCACATGCAGCTGCAGAGAGCAGTAAAAAAGTATGGTCGACCTATAGAAGAGCTTATTGCTTTCAAGGACAAGATTTCAGCCGAACTCTCTCCGGAAAACGATGTTACCGAACGGACCGAACATCTCCGACTTGAGATCGATGCACTCAGGACCACCCTCTCAGGGCTTGCCGTAGAATTATCTTCCGAACGACAGAAGACCGCTGCAGCCATTGAAAAGGCGATTACTCGGGAACTCGGCAGACTCGGCATTCCGCACTCTGTTTTCTGTATCAGGATAACGCAGGAGGTCTCGGAGGGTTCTGATATCATACATGACGAAAAACAGTTCCTTGCTTTCGAGAACGGTTATGACCGCGTTGAGTTTCTTCTTTCAACCAACATCGGCGAATCGCCCAAACCACTCGCTAAAATTGCCTCAGGAGGAGAAATCTCACGTGTCATGCTGGCCATGAAAAGCGTTCTTGCAGAAAACACACAGTTACCAATTCTCATTTTCGACGAGATCGATACAGGAATAAGCGGAGCTGTTGCCGATGCTGTCGGTCGAAGTCTGAGAAAACTTTCACGGACGCATCAGATCATATCGATCACGCATCTCCCACAGATAGCTGCGATGGCAGACAATCATCTGTCAGTTGAAAAAAACCTGAAAGCAAACCGGACCGTCAGCACTGTCCGGAAACTCAACGAGGAAGACCATATCTCAGCTGTTGCCGATCTCTTGAGCGGCAGACAGCACTCGGAATCATCGTTACTGGCCGCAGCGGAGCTCGTCGAACTTGCAAAAGGATCCGGTTAGAGGCGTTTTTCCGGCTCTCTATAGTAAAAAAGATAAGTTTCCCTTATACTATCTACCAATCACGGGTTCGTACGGGTTCGTTGAAGGGTCATGTTCAACCCGACCCGGAGTATTTCAACTCAGGTTTAAGACCATACATGTCAAAAAGAAAACTAAGCGGTTCAGCCGTTGCTCTCGTCACGCCGTTCAGGCAGGATATGTCAGTTGACAGGGAGGCGATACGTCGCCTGGTGCACTTTCATATCGCTGCAGGCACGGATATTCTCATTCCATGCGGTACGACCGGCGAGTCGCCAACCCTTACAGCAGACGAACAGACCGAGATCATCGAGATCGTCAGGGAAGAGGCCGGAAACAAGATGCTGGTTGCCGCCGGAGCGGGAACGAACGCGACGGAGGAAGCGGTTTCACTGGCCAGTAATGCGCAAAAAGCAGGAGCACAAGCGCTTCTTTCAGTTGCACCCTACTATAACAAACCCTCACAGGAAGGCTACTATCAGCACTATCGGCGTATTGCTGAAGCTGTCTCTATTCCTGTAATCGTTTATAATGTTCCGGGAAGAACAGGCAGTAACGTGCATGCAGAAACCATTCTCCGGCTTGCCCACGACTGCGAAAACATCGCCGCCGTCAAGGAAGCGTCAGACAACATGGCGCAAATCATGGAACTGCTGGCGTCAAGACCTGATGATTTTTCAGTTATGACAGGTGAAGACTCTCTTATACTGCCCTTCATGGCCCTCGGCGGTGACGGGGTAATATCGGTTGCCGCGAACCTGCTTCCCGCTGAAGTGAAACAGCTTGTCACTGAAATGCATGAAGGAGATCTTGAAAAAGCCAGGGTGATTCACAACAGACTCCGCCGGCTTTTCAGCCTTAACTTCATAGAAAGCAATCCTGTACCCGTCAAATACAGTCTTTCGCTGATGGGTATGATAGAGGAAGTCTACCGCCTGCCGCTGGTGGCTCTGCAGCCGGAGAACAAGGAAAAAATCAAAGAAGAACTCAGAAACCTGGGGCTCGTCAGCTGACAGCCCCGAGTTTCAAGACAAACTCATCGAGTTGTTCTTTCGTTCGTTTTTCAGTCACAGCGACCAGAAGCCCGTCGTCACCGACAGCAGAAAGGTCGTAACCTGCCATAATCCCCTGTTCAAGCATCCTGTCTACAACCACGCCTGCCGAAACCGGCGTCTCAACAACAAACTCCCTGAAGAAGGGTTGCCCGTACTTCAATGAGTAGCCTGGCAGTTCAGCTATTTTATCAGCAAGATAGTGTGACTTCTGGAGTGAGTGCGATGCAACTTCACCGAGCCCCTGCTTTCCGAGAAGCGAGAGATATACTACAGCCTGAAGAGCGTTCAGCGCCTGATTCGTACAGATATTCGAGGTCGCTTTTTCCCGGCGGATGTGCTGCTCTCTTGTCTGAAGGGTAAGAATAAAACCGTCTTCGCCATCCCGGTCTTTGGTCATACCGACAAGTCTGCCGGGTATCTTCCTTACATAGTTGCGAGTAACCGCAAAAATCCCAAGATAGGGCCCGCCAAAGTTCAATGCACTGCCGAGAGGCTGCCCTTCGCCGACAGCTATATCCGCCCCGTATTTCCCCGGAGCTTCAAGTACACCGAGAGAGACAGGATCGGCAGAAACGATAAACAACGCGCCGTTACGCCGCGCGACATCCCCGATTGCCTCTACATCTTCAAGGCACCCGTAGAAGTTAGGCTGCTGGACAATGACAGCAGCGACACTGTCGTTGACGAAGGCGTCAAGTTCACCGGTATCACAGACACCGTCCTGCAAAGAACTTTGAACAACAGAACGGTCACCACCAGCCTCAATAAAGGTTTTGAGAACATGAAGCGAGTGTGGATGGGCCTTACCCGCGATGACCACTTTTTTCCTGCCTGTTACAGCCATTGCCAGTGACACCGCCTCGGCAAGAGCCGTCGCGCCGTCATAAAGAGACGCATTGGCGGTATCCATGCCGTACAGGCGGCAGATCATGCTCTGATATTCATAGATAGCCTGAAGCGTTCCCTGGGAGACTTCAGCCTGATAGGGAGTGTACGCGGTATAAAACTCACTGCGCGACACAATGGTATTGATCGCAGGAGGCAGGTAATGATCATAAGCGCCTCCCCCAAGATAACTCACATGACTCGCTGTGGAGGTATTGGCGGATGCAAGCTTCTCCATAAGCATCTGAACTTCCGGCTCACTGAGCTCAGGCGGAAGTTCGAGAGCGGTCTTGAGACGCAACTCCCGGGGAATATCCATTAGAAGATCGTCGAAACAGGCGACGCCAATCTCACGAAGCATTTCTTCGCGATCGCTGTCCGTATTTGCAATAAACGGCATAGTAATTCCTACTCTCCAACGGTTTTTTTATACTCCTGAACAGTCATGAGCGCGTTGACCTGTTCCGGATCATCCACGATAATCTCGATCATCCACCCTTCATCATAAGGACTGCTGTTGACAATCTCCGCAGCGTCAAGAGCGTCATTGACTGCGTTGATCTTACCGGTAACCGGAGCGAAAAGGTCTGCAACAGTCTTAACGGCCTCAACGGTACCGAAAATATCCTGCTGTTTCAGTACTGTTCCGACCGGCTTTGTTTCAACAAAGACAATATCCCCGAGCTCGGACTGTGCAAAATCGGTAATTCCTACGCGCACTTTACCGTCGTCAAGCACTTTGACCCATTCGTGGTCACTGGTATAGCGAAGATCATCTGGGAAATTCATAGCCTGAAGCAGTTAAAATGTTCTTTGATAATGGAAATGATCAATAAAAAATCAAGGTACTATTTTTTTGCATCCGGTGAAACAGATGGGAAGTAACGCAGCAATCTGTCTGTGCAGCAGGTTTTCCGCTATCTATACCTTTACAAGAGCCGTTGGCGCATCGCTTCATAGAGCAGCACCCCTGCCGAAACGCTCACATTGAGCGACTCGACACATCCTGCCATCGGAATGCGCACAAGAGTGTCCTTTTCGTTCAGGTTCAGAGCGTCAAGCCCTTTTTCTTCGGTTCCCATAATGAAAGCCGAAGGAATCCTGAAATCAACCTCTGTGTAATTTTTCTCTGCGTGCATATCCGCCGCGATAATCTGAAACCCCTCTTCACGAAGCATCTTGAGACAAGCCTGGAGACTTTTCACCTTGCAGAGACGGCTGTGAGAAACCGCCCCGGCCGAGGCTTTATGAACCGCCGCGTTAACAGGGCTGCCCTTGCCTTCCACCAGTATCACTCCGTCCGTAGCGACCGCTTCGGCTGTTCGGATAATGGCTCCGACGTTATGCGGATCGTTCAGACCGGGCAAAACGACAAGAAGGGGACTCGTGTTCCTGGGATGTTGAAGAATCTCTTCCAGCTGATAGTACCTCACCGAGCTTATCAGCGCGCAAACACCTTGATGCTTGGTGGTTCCGGCAATCTCACTCAACTTTTCAAGGCGAGCTTTTCCTAAAGGAATCTTCGATCTTCTGGCTGTTATCAGAATCTCCTTGAGCTTGAAATGCCCTGTATTAAACTGCATGTAGATCTTTTCGATCTTTTCCGGATCGGAACCCAGAAGCTCAAGCACCGAATTCCTTCCATACACCACATTATCCATGATAAGTAACATCAAAAAAATAAAAAAAAGCTCTACCCGTATTCGAGGCCGGTTATCATCTCCTGTATCCTCACAGCAATACTCCTGCCTGATCGGGTGATGAGAACTTACAATATCGAAATGTAATTGTATTGCTGTATATTAACTTTTTTACTATCTTTTTTGTTTGTCCGAAGAAAAGCTCGATGAATTGTAATCCACCGGAATCACATTTCATACCTTATCTTCCTGCCTGACAGACCTTATGTAAAGAGCAGTTTTTATTATTCCTTGCAATCCTTAACCTGTTTTTTTCTTTATGACAAAGAGCCGAATTTATAAAACCATGGAAGGCAATGAAGCTCTTGCGTATGTTGCCTATAGAACGAACGAGGTTATTTCAATCTATCCGATTACTCCCGCATCAAACATGGGCGAGTACTCGGATGAATGGGCTTCTGAAGGACTTCAGAATGTTTGGGGCAGCGTCCCTCTCGTGGACGAAATGCAAAGTGAAGCCGGTGCGGCAGCTGCAGTTCACGGCGCTGTACAGACAGGTGCTTTGACGACTACTTTCACCGCTGCCCAGGGTCTGCTCCTCATGATCCCTACCATGTATAAAATAGCAGGGGAACTGAGTCCCTGTACGATTCATGTTTCAGCACGTTCTCTGGCCTGCCAGGCGCTATCCATCTTCGGCGACCATGGCGACGTGATGTCGGTCCGCGGAACCGGGTTTGCACTGCTTGCCTCCTGCTCGGGTCAGGAAGTAATGGATCTGGCACTGATAGCTCAGGCCGCGACACTTGAATCCCGCATCCCGTTCCTGCACTTTTTCGACGGCTTCAGAACATCTCATGAAATCACCAAGATCGAGATGCTTTCTGATGAACAGATAAAAAGCATGATTGACGATGATCTTGTCATCGCTCACCGAAACCGACGCATGTCACCGGACCAACCAATCATTCGCGGGACTTCTCAGAACCCGGATGTCTACTTCCAGGGACGTGAAACCGTCAATCCGTTCTATCTCGCCTGCCCTGACATTGTTGAAAAACAGATGGAAAAGTTCACAGAAATGACCGGGCGCGAATACAAACTCTATCAATATTACGGCGCTCCTGACGCGGATCGTGTTATCGTCATGATGGGCTCTGGCGCTGAAACCGCGCTGGAGACAGTGGAGTATCTCAACAAGAAAGGTGAAAAAGTAGGTCTTATCAAAGTAAGACTTTACAGGCCTTTCGATGTTAAACGTTTCCTTGCCGCACTTCCCTCAAGCGTTACATCCATAGCCGTTCTCGACCGCCTGAAAGAGCCGGGAAGCGCAGGCGAACCGCTTTACCTCGACGTGGTTAATGCCGTTCATGAAGGCATGGAAGAAGGACACCCGGAAATCGTCGGCGGCAGATACGGCCTGTCATCCAAAGAATTCACGCCAGCCATGGTCATGGCTGTCTTCGAAAATCTTTCACAGAAAGAGCCAAAAAGTCATTTTACCATCGGTATCAACGACGATGTATCTTTCAGCAGTCTGAATTATGATGACAGCATCTGTATTGAAGATGACTCTGTCTTCAGGGCGATGTTTTACGGCCTTGGATCGGACGGCACGGTCGGCGCCAACAAAAACACGATCAAGATCATCGGTGAAAACACCGAGAACTACGCGCAGGGCTATTTTGTCTACGACTCGAAAAAAGCCGGTTCGATCACCGTATCGCACCTCAGGTTCGGGCCTGAACCAATCCGCTCTGCCTACAAGGTCTCGACCGCTAACTTCATCGGCTGTCATCTCTGGATATTCCTTGAATCAATCGACCTTGTAAAAAACCTCAAGGAAGGTGGCACGCTGCTGGTAAACTCCCACTACTCGCCCGACGAATTATGGGATCAGTTACCGAAACATGTGCAGGAACACCTGATTCAGAAAAAAGCGAAACTCTATACGATTGACGCCTACGAAGTCGCCGAGAAAAGCAACATGGGTTTGCGCATCAACACGATTATGCAGGCCTGCTTCTTCGCCATTTCCGGCATCCTTCCGCGAGAAGAAGCCCTTGAAAAAATCAAGCAATCGATCAGGGATACCTACGGCAAGAAAGGTGACGATATCGTCAACCAGAACATCCAGGCAGTTGAAAACTCTGTTTCTAACCTCCATGAGGTAAAAATCGGCTCGATCGCTGACAGTAAAAAATCAATGCGTCCTCCGATTTCCGGTGAAGCACCCGAGTTTGTCTGCAATACCCTGGCCAAAATCATTTCTGGGGATGGTGACGACATTCCCGTCAGCCAGATGCCTCCGGACGGCACATTCCCGGTCAGTACGTCCAAGTTTGAAAAACGAAACCTTGCCGAAAAGGTCCCCGTCTGGGAAGCCGACGTTTGTATCCAGTGCGGCAAATGCGCTTTTATGTGCCCTCACGGTGTCATCCGCTCCAAGGCATATGATCCGAAATACCTCGGAAATGCCCCGAAAACGTTTAAAAATATCGATGCAAAAGGGAAAAACTGGGAGGGACTGAAGTATACCATCCAGGTAGCGGTGGAAGATTGTACGGGCTGTGAAATCTGTGCGCACATCTGTCCGGCAAGCGATAAGAAAAATCCGGAACGGCACGCTTTGAACATGAGCCTTCAGGCACCGATTCGTGAAAATGAAATCGATAACTGGAACTACTTCCTCAACATTCCTGAATTCGACAGAGGCAAGATCAATACCCGTCTTATCAAGGAACAGCAGCTGCAGCAGCCGCTCTTCGAGTTTTCCGGAGCCTGTACGGGGTGCGGCGAGACACCTTATGTCAAGCTTATAACCCAGCTTTTCGGCGACAGACTTGTTCTCGGTAACGCAACCGGCTGTTCATCCATTTACGGAGGCAACCTTCCGACAACACCGTTCTGTACAAACACTGATGGCCTCGGACCGACGTGGTCAAATTCTCTCTTTGAGGATACCGCAGAGTTTGCAATGGGTTTCAGAATCTCGATCAACAAACAGAAAGAGTTTGCGGAAGAGATGGTAAAAGCTCTTTCCGCAGAGATCGGAGATACCCTCACGGGCGAAATTCTCAACGCTTCCCAGAAATCGGAACCTGAAATATTCGAGCAGCGTAAACGGGTGCATGTACTGAAAGAAAAACTTGCCGTCATGGACAACCCCATGGCAAAGAATCTGCTCGCTGTGGCTGACATGCTTGTCAAAAAGAGCGTCTGGGGCATAGGCGGCGACGGCTGGGCATACGATATCGGGTACAGCGGCGTCGATCACATTACCGCAAGTTCAGAAAATGTCAATCTTCTCGTGCTTGACACAGAGGTCTATTCCAACACCGGAGGTCAGGCATCCAAAGCCACGCCGAAAGCAGCAGTCGCAAAATTCGCTGCCGCGGGACGTCCTTTACAGAAGAAAGATCTTGGAATGATTTCCATGACCTATGGCAACGCCTACGTCGCCAGCATAGCGATGGGAGCAAGGGATGAGCACACGCTCAAAGCATTCCTTGAAGCCGAAGCATACGACGGCCCGTCAGTTATCATAGCATACTCTCACTGCATCGCTCATGGCATAGACATGGCTGTCGGCATGGAACACCAGAAAGCCGCTGTCGACTCAGGGCACTGGCTTCTCTATCGATACAATCCTGACCGGAGAAATGAAGGCAAAAATCCTTTGAGTCTGGATTCGAAAAAGCCGAAAATCCCTGTCGAGCAGTTCCTCAATATGGAGAACCGCTTCCGGATGCTCAAGAAGAGTCATCCTGATCTGGCAAAAGAGTTCTTTGCTGAAATCCAGCAGGAAGTCGATGCCCGCTACGCAACGTATGAGTATCTTGCAGCAAGAAAATTCGAGAACGATTAATCAGCCGAATCTGCAAAGGATCTGAAACAGAAAAGGGTGCTCGATTTCTCGAAGCACCCTTTTTTTTAGTGACAAGTGACCAGTAACGAGTGACGAGGTAAGTCAAAAAGCTGGATGGCAAGATAGCCCGAAAATGACAAAAAAGGCGAACGATTTTTCGCCCCTACCAATTACCCGTCTTCCATTATCAATTTTCCCCCTCTCTGCTCTTGTCTCTCTGCTCTCCGTCACCCCTTCGCCACCTCTCTCTTCCGGTTTCCGGCCTCCGGTCTCCGGTCTCCCTTTCTCTTCTCGTCTCTCAACTCTCTGCTCTCCTTGCTCCTGACTCCTTGCTTCTCTTATTTTTGCCTTTCCTCTGCCTCCCCCCCTCTCAACTCATCAGCCTTTTCCCGAAACTCCTTCGCTCTTGTTTCTTTTCCGAGTGCACGGTATATCTCTGCAAGATGATCATAAATCTCAGGTTCATCAGGGTCTTTTGCCAGCGCTTTTTCTAAATACTCCCGTGCTTTTCCGTACTCACCGGTTTTATAATAGAGCCAGCCGAGCGTATCGAGATAAACCGGATTATCAGGATCTGACTCAACAGCTGTTTTCGCATACTCTATCGCCTCATTCAGATTTTCCCCTCTCTCGGCATAAAGATATGCCAGATTATTCAGAGCCAGGGCATTCTCCGGATCAAGACTGAGCACATCTTTGTAGGCGCTTATGCTTTTCAGCTGATCCTGCAACCTGTCATAGGCCATAGCAAGCGTAATGTGGGCTTGAACAAGCAACCACGAAGGCTTGTCTTCTATTTCTGAGCTGAGCGCCTTCTCAAGCACATCGACAGATTTCCTCAAATTCTCTGAACGGAACAGGGCGTATCCTTCAAATACATCGAGGCGCAGTGATGAGCGTCCGGTTCGTTTTCTGGCTTGAGAAACCGTAGAGACAACCTGTTCATAGTCCTCCTGCGACATATAGGCCGACGCATACTCCTCCCAGGCAAAAATATTATGAGAATCAATCTCAAGAGCCCTGAGAAAATCCGCTCCTGCGTCCCTGTACCGTTTCTGTACGCGAAGAAACATCCCCCTGAGTACATAAACGGTTGACTCAGACGGATAGAATGACACCAGCTCTTCTACCATGGTGCCAACCGCCTCACTGTAGGAGAGATCCTTTTCACTCCTGACCATGAATGCCTTGACAAACTCTGCTTTAGGGAAAAATCCGATCGAGTCAATGCCATAAAATCTCCTCAGCTCTTTCACATAGAGCTCCTCTTCATCCTGTTCGATATGCGCTTCAATAAGCGCGATCCAGGCCGGTATGAACGCAGGGTTACCGCCGAGTATCGACCTGAATATCTCCTTTGCTTTCATGACCTTACCCGACTGATAATAGAGTTCTCCCCGCGTAAGCTGCAATTTGTCATTATCTCCTTTCTCACGGATCATGTATTCCACATTCTTTATCGCAGCATCATATCGTTCCAACTTCAGTTCAAGCCATAGCGATTGTATGCGGGCGTTTTCATTTGAAGGATCGTGCTGCAGGATGCGTAAAAAAGTATTCAGGGCGTCTGCATACTTTTCATCGGCAAGATAGGCATGAGCAAGAAAAAAGAGGGTTTTGGTCTTTGAAGGAAAACGTTCAGCAAGCTGTTCAAACTGAACTGCTGCCCTATCATAATATTTCATATCGAAATAGATACCTGCCAGCAGCTGACGGTAGAACCTGTTTTCCGGCTGAAGAGTCACCGCCTTTTCCGCGTGATATTGAGCGGAATCCGGCTTAGTCAACGCAACAAAAGCTTTTGCAAGAGAAAAATTTACAGCTGCGTTTTTTGGTTCTGCAACAAGGGCCTTCCTGTATTGCCCTATAGCATCCTGATAGTCTCCCTTGACCGCTGACAAAGCGCCTTGCACCAGGAGATCTCTTGATACCTCCTTAAGAGAGTCGGCTACCACCCGGTCAGGATTTCCCGCCGTCGAGCTTCCTGTACAACCGCTGTGGATCAAGCCTGACAGAAACACCAAAAGTATACAAAAGCGCTGGAGTACACACATAGAGAATAGTGCTAAGTGCTAAGTGCTAAGTGCTAAGTGCTAAGTGCTAAGTGCTAAGTGCTAAGTGCTAAGGTGAAGATAGTTGAAGCAGTGACGAGTGACGAGAAAAACACAAAATAGCTGGATAGCTAAATGGCATTAGCACCCCACTATCCATTACCCATTCTTCGCCCGTCATTAGACATTAGTCCTTATTCATTTCGAGCCATCCCCGTCTTCCATTCGTCAATAGTAATTAGTCATTAGACATTCCTTCTCCCCATCTTCCATTATTCAATAGTCAATTGCCATGAGTCATGTCTCCTCCCCTACTCCCCCTTGAACAGCGGGCCGTCACTTTTTGCGGCGGGATATGAGCCGGTGAATTTCATGTAGGCATTTTTTGTCGCGACACGCCCTCTGGATGTTCTTGCGATAAACCCGGTCTGGATAAGATACGGTTCATACACCTCCTCGATCGTCTCCTGCTCTTCCCCGACGGAAACCGCGAGAGAGGAAATACCGACTGGACCACCGTTAAATTTTTCGATGAGGGTCAGCATGATTTTCTTATCCATATCGTCAAGACCGTCATCATCGATCTCAAGCGCATCGAGTGTTTTTCTGGCGAGCTCCGCAGTGATGGTTGCTGCATTTGCAACCTGGGTAAAGTCACGAGCTCGTTTCAGCAGACGGTTTGCAATCCGGGGCGTACCTCGTGAACGCCTTGCGATTTCTACTGCAGCGTTGCCATCAATGTCAACGCCGAGGATTGTCGCAGTTCTTACGATGATGCGTTCAAGAACTTCCGGGGAATAATAATCAAGTCGATTTGATATGCCGAAACGAGCGCGCAGAGGAGATGTCAGCATTCCTGCCCGGGTTGTCGCACCGACAAGCGTGAAGGGCTCCAGCTTCAGTTGAACCGCTCGTGCTGAAGGACCACTCTCCAGCAGAATATCGATGCGGAAATCCTCCATGGCTGAATAGAGATACTCCTCGACAGCAGGAGTCAGTCTGTGGATCTCATCGATAAACAGCACGTCTCCCTTGTTGAGACTTGTCAGAATTCCTGCAAGGTTTCCGGGTTTGTCGAGCAGAGGGCCGGACGAGATTTTTATCCCTCCTCCCAGCTCAGACGCGATAATATGAGCAAGAGTAGTCTTGCCCAGGCCCGGTGGCCCTGAAAACAGAACATGGTCAAGCGCTTCGCCCCTCTGCCTTGCTGCGGTAATAAACACCCGCATATTGTCGGTCAGACGTTTCTGGCCGGAAAAATCATCGAGCAAAAGAGGCCGGATCTGCTCCTCGAATTTCTCCTCAGCAGGACTTGTCGGGACATTCATCAGTTCTTCACGCACGGCATAAGAGAAATATGGTTCATAAAAACGACTTACAACTTGATTCGCGGATCAACAACACCATACAGAACATCAGCGACAAGGTTGCCGAGAATTATCAGCGTGCCGGATATAAATGTGTTGGCAATAATCAATGGATAATCACGTGCAAAAATAGCCTCAACGGTAACCCGGCCCATTCCGGGAAATGCAAAAATGACTTCAATAAACAAGGCTCCGCTGAATATGAATGGCAACGACCCTCCAATCAGCGTAATAACAGGCAACAGAGCGTTGCGAAGAGCGTGACGAACGATCACTACTTTTTCAGGAAGCCCTTTTGACCTTGCTGTACGTATATAGTCCTGCCGGATCACTTCGAGCATGCTTCCCCGGACATAACGGGCTATGCCGGCAGCACCGTTGATGCTTAACACCGTCACAGGCAATACAAGGTGCCAGAGCCTGTCCAGCATGAACCGGAACGGCCCATATGCTTCGGCACCTACTTCGTTCAATCCCGATGCAGGGAAAATCTGTAACTTCAAGGCAAACGCGATAATCATCATCAGAGCGAACCAGAACTCCGGCATGGAATAGAAAAACAGCGCCCCTACCGTCAGAAATCTGTCGAGAGAACTGTTCTGTTTCACTGCAGAAATCACGCCGATGAATATTCCCAGGATGAAGTTTGCAACAAGCGTCAAAAGAGCGATGGTCATGGTAATCGGCAGAGCTTGCGCAATCACGTCGAATACCGGTTGCTGAGCCCTGCTGAAGCTTCTGCCGAAATCTCCCTGAAGCACACTTCCCAGCCACTTGATGTATTGAATGAATATCGGATCATTCAACCCGTATTGCTCACGAATCTGATCGGCAACCTTCGGACTGATACCCGGCTGAATAAACAGAGCAGCAGGATCACCCGGGGCCAGCCGGATAATAAAAAAGGTCAACGTAAGAACACCGAATACCAATGGTATTGCAACCAGCAAACGGCGTAGTATATAAACAAGCATTCAGTGAATAGCTAAAATTGTTGATCTGTTGATTCGTTGAGTTGTTGCATCGTTTACTAACGTTTATCGTCTAATCATCTTTCCCGATTACGATTTCCCCCCCCGCTCACCTACCTTCTGATTCATCTCAACTAATGATTTTTCAACTACTCATTAGTAGTAACTATTCAATAGTCATTTCGCTTTCCGGTATTTTCCTTGCCGACTGCCAACGGAGAACCGCCCACTGATTCCGCTTCACCCTCTGGACCACGCTCGAAAAGCCTGGGTTCCGTTTTTTTCAACAATTCAACAGTTCAACAAATAAACATCTCTTCCCTACTCCGCAACACCAGCTGACGGGGAAAGGATCCAGTCGTCAATGTTGTAGAAGGTACTGAGGATATTCAGCTCCTCACCTTCGATCCTGCGGTTAAATCCCTGCGTTTCCTTAATCCAGTATAAAAATGTCGTCGGCTGATCGCGGTGCAGAATTTCCTGATACTCAATCCAGTACGGTCTTGCATCCAGTGGATTCATTTGACCTTTTGCCAGTTCGCAAAGGGTATCGATTCTCGAATTCTGATAACCGGTAAAATTAAAACGGCTTTTTTCAAGATCTGAACCCCATCCGTCAAGAGGATCTATTTCCAGCCCTATCGACCATCCTGCCATCCATGCTTCAATTTTACGAAGCCGCAGGTTTTCAAAAAACACATTTGATTCCTGAACATCCAGTTGACAGTCAATTCCAATCTCCCTGAGATTCTGTTGAATAATAACACTGGCGAAATTCCTGCGGGCGTTGCCTGCATTGGTATACAGCACAAAGCTGAACTTTCTGCCATTTTTCTCTCGAATACCATCCGGGCCTGGAAACCATCCCTCTTCTTCAAGAATCCTGACCGCCTCTGACGGATCATAGGGGTAGGGTGTAACAGAATCATTGTATGCCCATTTGAGCGAAGGAGATATATCGGTGCTGGCTACCTCACCGTACTCTCCGAGATAACCGTCGAGAATTGATTGCCGGTCAATAGCAAGCGTCAGTGCCCGGCGAACATTCTTTGAACCGAACAGAGGATGCGGCCTGATAGTACCGTCACGCTCATAAGACACCTGGTCGATATTCGACCATCCGATATAGTCATAGACACGCAGTCCGACTGACTTGATCTCCACACCGGCTCTGGCGCGCTCAAGGCCGGCAAAGTCTTCCGGTTTTATGTTTTCCACAACATCGACAGCTCCAGTCTGTAGCTGCGCCAGACGTACCGTGTAGTCAGGCACTATCCTGAACATGATACGCGCGATATCACCAGGTTTAGGCAGCGTACACGAAGGATTTGAAGCAAGAACAATCTGCTGCTGTTTCAGCCACTCCTGAAGAACATAAGGACCTGCGCCCAGCGGTTTCTGATTGAGGGGAGAATGCCGGAACTCTTCGAGTGCCACATGTTCCCATTTGTGTTTCGGAAGTGGCGTCAGAGAGGTATGAAACAGCGCAAGCTGTTCAGGAACCGCTTTATAGAAGTTGAACACGAGTGTTGTGTCATCAGGTGCTTCAATTGCCTTCTCGAAATCAATTTCACCTGTATCAGCTCCCACAAGCTCAGCAAGATACTGTTGCCGGGGGCTAGCGATAAGAGGATTGCCATAGAGCTCATAGGTGAATTTAAAATCATGCGCTGTAATTGGTGTGCCGTCATTCCATTTCGCGTCGTTTCTGAGTATATAGGTGATGGAACGGTAATCGTCTCCCATTTTCCATGTTTTTGCCAACGCTCCGCCCGGCTTTTTCCTGATGGATTCCCCTGTCGATTCCCTCAACTTTTTTTCAAGAGCGACAAAATTCAAGAGGCCTGACGTCGTGTCGAACTCGCTTTCAAGAAGACCCGGATAGAGAAGACCGTAGACATTGCTGGATGTTACCGAAGCGCCGATCACAGGATTGAGATAGTTGGCGTCACCAAGCATGGCGATCACCAGCGTTGAATCACCTGCTGATCCGCCGGATGAAAAGCGGTCAGATGAACAGCCTGAAAGCGTCACGACTATCAGCATACAAACAATCAGCACGCTGTTGATGCCGATATGATCATGTAAAAAAACACCAGACAGTCCGGACTTTTCAGGACACGCCGGAGCAGTTGAGGATTCAGACAAACAGCCGGTAAAGCAAGGCTGCGTGGCCTGCTGTTTGTCTGGCTCTCCTTTACTATTCATAGTCTTTGGTTAAATAGTTGCTGCCGAATCTTGTCGTCATCATTGCCTCGTCGTCAATGCTTGTTTTAATCCTTTCCTCAAGAGCCTCTGCCGCCACGTATCCTGAATATTGCTTTAACAGATAGTTCAGAGCAACAACTTCAATGATAACCGTAATATTTTTACCAGGATTGATCGGCAGCTGGATAAGCGGTACCTCTACCCCGAGAATTTTTGTTGTTTTGGTATCAAGGCCCAGACGCTCGTAATCCATATCCTCGTTCCACTCCATCAGCTCAACCACCACCTGAACAACCTTTTTTTCCCTGATCGCCCGTATGCCGAACGCTGCCTTGACATCAACCACGCCAAGACCGCGAATCTCCATAAAATGGCCGATAACATGATTCCCGGAGGCAATCAGTGTTTTTTCACCTTTCCGGTTAATGACCACGGCATCGTCTGCAACCAGCCGATGCCCTCTTTCTACAAGGTCGAGAGCAACTTCCGACTTACCGAGACCGCTTTTACCGACAAGCATCACTCCTACCCCGTAAACATCAACCATGGATCCGTGATACTGCTGATACACCGAAAATCTGTCAACCAGAAAATCAGTGATCAGAAAAATGGTTCTGGTCGAAGAGTTTCTCGTAATAAAAGCAGGAATACCCGCCTCTGTGGCCATATCGAGAAGAGCCGGATCAAGCTTGTTATTACTGGTGATGATAATACAGGGCACTTTATACTTTACTATGTTCTCAAAAGCCATCTTCCTTGTCTTGTCGTCAAGATGATTTAGAAAACGCATCTCCGTGTTTCCAAGGATCTGAACTCTTTTGTAGGTAAACAGATTGGTAAAACCGGCTAAAGCAAGGCCGGGGCGATGAAGGTCCCTGTCAGTGATTCGCCGTTTCTGCTCATCAACCTCATTGAGACGGCGCAGTTTTATATCGAGATCGTTATTGATGTTGTCAAAAAAATATGCGACAGTCATCGATTGCTTCTTCAGACCTTTCTGATCAAATTTCATAGTAGTAAAACGCTAAGAGGTGTGTTCAAAGTAGAACAGGGCCGGAGTTCCGGCCCTGTCACACGTCACATTACCTGTGATCAAGCAGTTTCTCCTTATGCTTCCTCAACTGCCTGCCCATTGCGTCCACACAACTGTCAATTGCCTGCTCATACGTTGAAGCCCCTTCCTTGGCAACGAGAGTATTCTGTGGAATATGCACCGTTAATTCAGCAATCTTGTTTTTCTCATAATCGTTTTTCTGATGATCAAGAATCACATGGGTATTGACAATACCCGAAAATATCTTGCCTAATGCCTGGACGGCATCACGGGCATACTGTTCTATGTCACGATGATTATTGGTATGTCGTATGGTAACCTGTACGTTTACCGCTTCACTAACTTCAGCCTTTGTCATGGGCAAACTCCTTATTTAATGAGTATGAAAAAAAGAAAAGAACATTCGAGAAGTTCTGGTTCCGTCGATGCTCATGCCCTGGGATGAGCTTTATCATAGACTTCCCTGACCCTACCGAAAGTGACATGTGTGTATATTTCCGTCGTGGTCAGATTGGCGTGACCCAGCATCTCGCTCACACTTTTCAGATCGGCACCGTTATTGAGCATATGTGTTGCAAAACTATGACGCAGAGCATGCGGATTTTTATATTTAAGTTCCGTGACGGCGGACAGATATTTCTTGGTAAGCCGTTGAACAAGAACCGGATAAATACCAATACCTTTTTTTGTTACAAAGACATATGCAGCAGCTGAAACCTCTCCTTTTTTCATTCTAAAGAAGTTTCGTTTGACTTCAAAATAATTTTTCAGTGCCTCAACCGCATATGATCCAAGGGGCAGAACGCGCTGCTTATTCCCCTTGCCGTTTATTTTCATGAAACCCTGCTCGATATTGACCTGTTCACGCTCAAGATGAACGACCTCCGATATACGCAGTCCACACCCATAGAGCAGCTCAAGAATAGCCCTGTCACGCGAATACGTAAACTCGTCTTCATACCGGGTATTTTTGCTCGATCCGGAAAGGTGCTGTGGAGCGGCAAGAATGTGGTCAAAAAGAGTTTCCGTCTGTTCTTCGTTCAGAAAACCCGGCACGGTTTTGCTGAAACGTGGTGTGACAACCTGAGCGGGAACGGAGACTTTTATGCGGCCGGTTTCAAGGAGATAGTTGTAGAAACTTTTTACCGATGCCAGCTTCCTGGCAATAGACTTAGGCTGCAAGCCTTTCTTGAGAAGAAAACCCAGAAAAAGCCGCATATCGATACGTGTGACCAACCCGGGATCAGCCGCCTTTTCTCCTCCATGCTGAAGAGAAAGAAACTCATAAAACTGGGTAATGTCCTTACTATACGCCTTACAGGTATGTTCTGAATATTTTCTTTGAGCTCTCATATATTCCACAAACTCGCCGAGAGCGTAATACTCAGACAGTGTTTCTGATGGGCCTTGAATTTCCTTCATAGTCTGCTTTACAGATGTACGGCTATCAGTTCATTCATGTTTCTGATATAATACAATGTAACACCCCTCAGAAGAAAATAATTCATGCAGGGAGCAATCGTCCCTTCAGCAAGCGTGTCCTGATACAACAGCTTTCCGTCACAGAAAGCTCTTATACCGGCATCAAACCCTTTTCCGCGCTTGGACTTTTCGTGAGCTACTGAAACACTAATTCCCTGATGTTCAATATATTCCCGAACGATCGAACCTGAAAGTCCGGCATTTGAGGAATCATCATTTCCAATAGCCATTTCCCCCTCCAGGTCCGACCGGGGAAGCAGAACATTTTGCATTTCCGCGTCATCCTGTGCTTCGGCACGCAACGCATTGGCTCGTCGGGCGTCCTGTCCGATCACCTCTCTATCCTCTCCTGTCAGTGCATCGAGAAGCATATAGTTTCTTTCAGGAAAACCTGCAAATGAGCCTGCCGAATAGACCAGCATGCCCTCTTCGAGATGCGCGACAAAAGCAACTTCAGGCCTTGCCCAGGTGACACAACCCTTGAGCGGGTCTATAGCCCACAAACCGGCATGCTCCGGACTATCTCTCTGATATCCATGAATATAGAAAAGACTGCTCCTGGTTGTCTCAAGACCGGTCATGCGATCCTCAGGATTTGTCGCATGATCGCCTGCGCCAAGCGTAAAATCCCTGAGAATTTCTTTTCCCGAACGAAGCGAAAGACAAGTGAAAGAAGCTGCCATTTCCCCTGTGAAACGATTCTCACAAACAACAAGGTCAGGTTCCAGAAACATTATTTTCCAGAGCAATGCTCCGTTATCAGGAGTAAAGCCCCAAAGTCTTCCGGCTTTCTCAATCATCTTCACTCCGGAATTTTGACAGCCTGTAGATAGTGAGCGAGATGCTATGGTCTCCCCTCATATAGTTTCTCGCATAACTTTGCACGGAAAAACCGTTCTCAAGCACAAGATCAAGAAACTGCTGTGCGACTCTTCTTCTCGGATCAGCAATATAGGCATATCCGTCAGGCTTGAGCAGGCTTTCCACAGCGTTCAAGATCGGCAACAGGTTCACTCTCTCATAAAGCACATCCGCGGCAAAAAGCATATCAAAGCGTTCCTCACACCCAACAGATCTCCAATCGAGCTGTTGAGCATTGAGAGAAACATTGTTTTTCAAGGCATTCAGACGGATGAAGCGCAGAGCCTCCCCGGAATAATCCGTCGACAAAACATCCGCGCCCATCCTGGCCGCGGTTACACTGGTCATCCCTAAACCCGCGCCGATCTCAACAATTTTTTTGTCCCTGACATCAAGATCGTTTACAATAAACTCCGACAACGTCACTGCGGCAGGCCATATTTCCGCCCAGTACGGCATCTGCTCGTCTTTTACAAAATCCTCAGGAGATATCCTGTCAAGCAGAGCGTAGCTGTCCCGAACGCTCACAAAACTGAATGCTACCCCTCCAATACTATAGGAAGTTGTCTCAATATCATATTCCTCTTTCAGAGCATCAAGCATTGACGGAATCGTTTGACCATCCTCTATCATGATCGTCAGAAAGTTGATTGGTTACCATGCATTTCATCTGATTTTGAATGTACGGAAAATCACGGAGAGAATTCTATTTTAACCGGAACAGATCTGTGTTGCACGATCAGCCTGAATGAAGCGATGACAATGTCGCAACTGTTCGAAAAACCGAAAACACAACACCTATGCAAAAAGAACTCCTTGAAGTATTCGATAACCGGTTCCCTGACAGGGACTACACGATCGAAATTGTCAATCCTGAATTCACTTCGGTCTGCCCTATAACAGGACTGCCTGATTTCGGAACAATCACTATCCGCTACATTCCGGACAAAGTCTGCGTAGAACTGAAATCGCTGAAATACTACTACCTCGAATTCAGAAATGCAGGCATTTTTTACGAGAACGTCACCAACACGATTCTTGACCATCTGGTTGACCTGCTCAAACCGAGAACGTTAACCGTTACAACAGCATGGAAAGCCAGAGGCGGAATCACCGAAACAGTAACAGTTTCATACAGTGCCGGTCAAGACGAATGAGAACGCAGTATTTTTCACCATGAAAAAAGCCCCGAAGTGCTGCTCCGGGGCTTTTCCTTTATCATATGTACTCAGACAACGAATCCATGCACTACGACTAATAGTTCTGCTCAATGTATTGCTTGAGAACCGCCACGTCCTTCTTTCTGATACCTGAGTTAGGCACCGCTTTCATATCAATAATGAGCTTTTCAGTCAGCCCTTTCTTTACATACTCACCGATCTTTACTTCAACTGCCTTGATAGCATGACACTTGGTACATTTTCTCTGGAACATTTTGTCTGCCGCTGCCAGTGCCTCACCAGTAAGCGCTACCTGCTCCGGTGCCGATTCTTCCTCAGCAACGGTGACGGTCTCTTCACCTTCAACAACAGCAGGCTCTTCTCCGACCACGGCTTCTTCAGCTACGGCGACTTCCTCTACAACAGCTTCTTCTTCAACGGGCTGATCCTCGATATTCTCAAAATCCTCACCTTCGTTGAACGCATCCAGCTGTCTGACAGTGCGGATATATTTGCCATCGGTCGTTGTTGTACGTCCCTTCTCCCAGACAACTTCCAGACTGATGAACATAACCGTCACGATAACAAAAATGCTTACCGGAAAACTGATCACCCATTTATCACTGATTTTGGCCGACATTTTTCCAAGTCCCCAGATAATAAGGGAAGAGAAAAAGATGAGCAGAAACCAGCCCATAAACGATTTTAGCGGTGTCAGGACCGGCGAGATGTTCTCCGCGGGCGTTTGAAAACCCGTCAACAACGACGAAACAAAAAACAACGCTCCCATAGCGACAGCGCCAATAATAGCCAAGGCAATAAGCTTACCATTTGATTTGTTATCCATGACAGCTACAAATTTGGTGTTAGCGGCTTACGAATAATTTTAAAAATTAAGATACATCAATATTCGATAAGCGACAAACAAAATAACCAATTAAGCCATCGACCCATCTCACTATCACCAGAATAAGCACTACCCGCGAAAGAGGCTGTTCTGAAATTTTGTGCGTCCATAAGGTATCGTTATGTTTCGCCTGAAGACATGAAAACATTCTTAACAACCCGACGCCCTCATGATCACCTCTGCAACAAGTGTCGTCGATTACGATAAAGCCTTAGTCGATTTCCGGTTTTTACTGGACTGTTTTCGGAAAGTACTTCAGGAATTCGGAGAAACAGAACTTGCAGCGCACCTTCCCTGGGACGAAGCATCAGTTCCGATAAGTCTCATCCCAAACAGAGGCAGAGCTGTACAGGCTTATACCATAGTATTCCAGCTTCTCAACATGGCTGAAGAAAACTCAGGGGCCCAGTTCCGCAGAACCCTTGAAGCGACGAAAGAGCCTTCATCTCTTTCCGGACTATGGGGAGACGCGTTCAGCCACCTTAAAAAAATCGGGATTTCAGAGTCGCGCATCGTAGAAGAACTTTCACACATCTCGGTAGAACCCGTACTGACCGCGCATCCTACAGAAGCAAAACGACGCACGGTACTCGAACAGCACCGTGAACTCTACCTGCTTCTCGTGAAACTTGAGAACCAGATGTGGACTCCTGCAGAACGGGAGGATATTCGAACAGAGATCACAGTCGTGCTTGAACGACTGTGGCGAACAGGAGAAATATTTTTTGAGAAACCAACCGTTGACGCAGAACGGCAGAACGTCATCCATTACCTCTACAACATCTTCCCTTCCGTTCTTTCCATGCTTGACAAAAGGCTCATCCAGGCCTGGACTGACGCAGGATTCGACAGAGCATCGATCGAAGATCCGAAAAACTTTCCCAAGCTCAGTTTCGGGAGTTGGGTAGGAGGAGACAGGGACGGTCACCCTTTCGTCACCCCTGAGGTAACACAAGAGACGTTGATGGAGATGCGACAGTATTCGCTCAGACTGGTGCAGAACCACTTGCGTGAACTCGCCTCCAAACTCAGCCTTTCCGAGCGGTTTCAGTCTCCAACACCCGCCATTTCAGAGCGAATCACCCGACTCAGGGAGCTGACCGACACAAGGGGAGATAACGCGATATCAAGAAATCCCAAAGAACCCTGGCGTCAGTTTATCAATCTGATGATAGCGGCTCTGCCTCCCGAACCCGTCCTTCATGAGTTTCACGATGAAGAGCACTATCCGGATAGATACCGCCACCATGACGAACTGCTTTCAGATCTCGACATTCTGAGAGACTCTCTCCTGACGATAGGAGCGGAAAACATTGCGAAAAACGATGTAAACCCTGTTTACCGGATTGTGCAGACCTTCGGATTCCATCTCGGCAAACTGGATATACGGCAGAACAGCCGTATTCACGATCTTGCGATGTCACAGCTGATGCGTGCGGCCGGATTTAAAAACTGCGATTTTCCGGACTGGAACGAAAAAGAGCGCATGGCTTTTCTGAACAGTGAACTCCTCTCTCCCCGCCCGTTCACCCATCCAGACATGGAGGTCGGTCCGGAAGCGGAAACACTTCTCCGATGCTACCGTGCTTTGGGAAAACATCTTAAACAATTCGGTCCTCACGGTATCGGCTCCCTTATCGTCAGCATGACCCGAAACGTTTCCGATCTGCTTGCCATCTATCTTTTTGCACGGGAAGTCGGCCTGATGACCACACATGACGGCGGCGACGCATGCATGATCCCCGTGGTTCCCCTGTTCGAAACCATTGACGATCTCACAAAAAGCCCGGAAATTCTGCGGGAATTTCTCGATAATCCACTCACCAGAAGGAGCATCGCCTATCATCGGCAGATCCGGAACGGGACAAGACCGTCCCAGCAGGTCATGGTTGGCTACAGCGACAGCAACAAGGACGGCGGGATCACTTCCAGCCTCTGGAACCTGTACAGGGCGGAAGAAAAAATGCTTGAAGTCGGCAGAGAACAGGATATTGATATTCTTTTCTTTCACGGACGCGGAGGAAGCATCAGCCGGGGAGCAGGACCGACTCACCGCTTCATCAGGGCCCAACCCCACTGCTCGCTCGAAACCGGCCTCAGGGTCACCGAACAGGGAGAAACCATCTCCCAGAAATACGCGAACAAGATCAACGCGACCTATAACCTTGAGCTGTTCATGGCCGGCGTGACCGAGGCCCGGCTCGCTCATCGGGTCAATCCAAAAAGCAAAATGTCGATCGAGCCTGTCATGGATCTCCTCGCCGTTGAAAGCAACAGAGCTTACCGGAGTTTGATCGAATCGGAAGGATTGCTTGAGTTTTTCCATCAGGCGACCCCGATAGACATTATTGAATCGAGCAGGATCGGTTCCCGTCCTTCACGAAGAAGCGGAAAAGAAAGCCTCGATGACCTGCGCGCAATACCCTGGGTATTCAGCTGGAACCAGGCCCGGTTCGCCATTTCCGGATGGTACGGATTCGGAAGCGCCCTCGAACACCTCAGGAAAACACAGCCGGAAGCGTTCGATCTCATCAGGGAAAAGGATTTTTCATGGCCGCCGCTGCGCTACATTGCAAGCAATGTCTCGACAAGTATCGCGACTGTTGACCCTGAAATCATGCAGAAATATGCCATGCTGGTCGAAAACCCTGATACCCGTCATAGAAATCTCACGATGATTACCGCCGAGTACCGGAGAACACGGGAGCTTCTGGACATATTCTACGGTGGTTCACTTCAGGACAAATTCTTTAACGTGTTCCGCTTCATCACTATGCGTCAGGAAGGACTGAGCGAACTGCACCATTTGCAGATCGATCTCCTGAGAACCTGGAGAAAACATAAATTATCTGGAAAAGAGGACACAGCCGATGCCATGCTCCCTGAGCTGCTGCTCACCGTCAACGCCATAGCGAGCGGACTGCGGTCCACGGGATGAGACGCGAAGAACTGGATATTTACAGTATTTTTACTATCTATCACGATGTAAGAAAGCTGTAACAACCAAATCTTCACGCCATGCTCTCTCAACTCAGCGCAGCCGCGCTTGTAGGAATAGATGCCCTGAAAGTAGAGGTTGAAACCAACGTTTCAGGAGGCCTCCCCTCCTTTACCGTCGTCGGTCTTCCGGACAACGCCATTCGCGAAAGCCGTGAAAGAATCCTTACCGCGATAAAAAACTCGGGTTTCAATCTGCCTCCGAAAAAAATCACGGTCAACCTCGCCCCGGCAGATGTCCGGAAGGAAGGAACGGCGTTCGACCTTTCCATTGCTATTGGCCTGCTGAGCTCACTGCAGGAAACAACGCACAAGCTGGAAGACACGCTCATTCTCGGCGAACTGGCGCTTGACGGTTCGGTAAGACGAATAAACGGCGCCCTTCCCATAGCCATGATGAGCGTCAGAGAGAACATCAAGCGGATTATTATGCCCTCGATAAACGCCGAAGAGGCCGCTGTCGCGGTCGCAGCTTCACGCTCGGCAGTTGAAGTTTTCGGAGTGAAAACCCTGAATGAAACCGTCACTCTTCTCAGAGATCCGGCAGCGTTCCTCCCTGTTGAGGTAGATATTGAAAGTCTTTTTCAGGAACATCCTGAATATCCGGTCGATTTCGCTGACATAAAGGGTCAGGCGACAGCTAAAAAAGCAATGGAAATCGCCGCTGCCGGAGCTCATAATCTCATCATGATCGGGCCCCCCGGAAGCGGTAAAACCCTGCTTGCCAAAGCCCTTCCCGGCATTCTTCCTCCCCTGAACTTCGAAGAGTCGCTGGAAACGACAAAAATCTACTCGGTTGCAGACAAACTCAACATCGGCAAACCGCTCATGACCCGCCGGCCGTTCCGTAACCCGCACCACACGACCAGCAACGTCGCGCTGATCGGCGGAGGCACGATGGCCAAACCGGGCGAGGTCAGTCTCGCGCATAACGGTGTGCTCTTTCTCGACGAACTGCCTGAATTCACCCGGAACGCCCTTGAAGTCCTTCGCCAGCCGCTGGAAGACAACGAGGTCACCGTATCGCGCATCTCACTCACCACGAACTATCCAGCCTGTTTCATGCTGGTCGCAGCCATGAACCCCAGCCCCGCAGGCGCGCTAAAAGACCAGGACGGCAACCTGACAGCCACACCTCAGCAGATACAGCGCTACCTCTCGAAAATCTCCGGACCGCTGCTCGACAGAATAGATATACATATCGATGTCCCAAAAGTCGAGAACCAGGAGCTCTTTTCCGGCACAAAAGGAGAATGCTCGGAGATAATCCGCAACCGGGTGATCAGCGCTCGTGAGAGACAGTCGAAGCGTTTTGCAGAAGGCAATGCTCCCGGCATTCACGCAAACGCGCAGATGACGCCCAAACACATCAAGACGTTCTGTCCGCTCGACAAAGCCTGCGCCACAAAGCTCATGGAAGCCATGGAACGCCTCAACCTATCAGCCCGCGCCCACGACCGGATCCTCAAAGTCAGCCGAACCATTGCCGACCTCGACGGATCGGAGAACATCGAGATGAAACACCTCATCCAGGCGATACAGTACAGGAGTTTGGACAGGGATTTCTGGAATTATTGAGGGAAAAAAAGTCAAAGGTCAAAAGGTAAAAGTCAAAAAGCGTTGTTAGATTTGTTGAGCTGTTGAATCGTTGAGTTGCCGTATAATTCTCTGCCTTTAATCGTACTCAGCGAAGCGGTAATCGTACTCGTAATCAGAAATCAAGACAGCCTCTTTTAGGGCATCTTTATAAATTGTCGCGAGCGCCTTGAGTACGAGGCGAACGGAGCACAGATACCGAAGTGTCTCGACAAGTCGGGTCAAAGAAGTAATCATGGTGCGCAGCAAATTAATAGCGGTGCCCTTTATTCAGCTTCTGAGCACTCCTTGATCTTGAACAAAATGCCTCATTCTTCCAAGGCGTCATTTGGAAAAAGCTGCTGAGCGATCTTTCGAGGTGGCCGGAAAAAACTTGCAAAAAAGTATCCAATTAGATACAATAAGTAGGGAAAGAGGAATACTTTTATTCGATCAAACGAATTTGACCGATGGCTCTCCAGCCTTTCAGACCAGAAAGCAAAAGCAAGAATCCTGGCAAGACTTCGGAGTGCGATGCATGGCACTTTCGGTGATTGTGAGCCGGTCGGCGAAGGCGTATCGGAAATGCGCGTCCATGTCGGAGCGGGTTACCGAGTATACTACACTCGGAAAGGAGCCACCGTTTACTTCCTGTTGGGCGGAGGCAGCAAGTCGACTCAGCGAAAAGATATCAAGCACGTAAAAAAACTAGCCAGGAAAATCAAGGAGAAAAACAATGAGTAGCGAGTTTGCGACATTCGACATAGCCGATTATCTGGATAACGAAGAGGTCATCACAGAATACCTCTCCGCTACAGCAGAAGATCCGAACCCTGACGTCTTTATCGCCGCTCTCGGTGACGTTGCTAAAGCCCGAGGCATGACACAGATCGCCAAAGATTCGGGTTTAGGCAGGGAGAGTTTATATAAAGCGTTAAGCGCAGGATCACATCCACGATTTGAAACAATCAACGCAGTACTTCACGCCCTCGGTGTAAAAATCGCCATCATTCCAGCCAAGAGACAGAAGAAGACTCCGTAAATGTCTTAAAGTTTGTTGAGATTGTTGAACTGTTGAATCGTTGAAGTGGCGGAGGAAAAATAGACGAAGCCGTGATATGGCCCAGCGTCATTGCAGGAAATGCAAAGCAGACACAATTACATCGCCAAGCAATGAGTCCTGATAAGCACAAAAATCTTTGTAAGGGTTGGTCAAGATCACACATTAAGAAGCACTTTTTAACCTATTCAACAACGTTGCTCGGCAAATCTCCTGAGTTGTGCCATTAGTGCGAAAACCCAGAATCCAAGAGTTTATTGAGTTCGCTGCCCGCAAATTCGCCGACATCCATCTGCATCACATGTACCTCACCGGTTTGCTCATCAAGGATATGGGCTTCATGCACCTGC
>JADHTF010000037.1 GCA_016776555.1 Chlorobium phaeobacteroides | reverse complement strand
ATCAGTAAATTCCCGATAAGGGGTGAACGTATGACGCGAAGACACGGCAGGTCGGGATCTCAGGTTGGCTTCGCCTTTGGCAGACCCACTTTTGGCTCGAGAGGCCTCTCTTTTGCAGTCTCATGAATTATTCAGGCTAGGAGGTTTTTCATGAAAAAGATACTCTTGACCGTTTCGTCGTTTCTTCTCCTGCTACTTCTGCACCAGTCTGTCAGTTGGGCATCCATCAACCAGTTCACCGGAACATGGACGAACATAAACCCGAACACCGGCGGGATGACCAAAATGGAAATATCCCACCAGGGATCCGCGATCAAACTGCATGCATGGGGTAAGTGCCATCCTCAAGACTGCGACCGGGGAACAGTGCCGGCATTTCTCTTTGCGCCTAACGCTTCAGCCGACATGATGCAGACAGGCAAAGCCATGTCAGCAATGTTTAAGACCAGCTTCAGCCAGACTCTCGTCATCGTGAAGCCTGCAGGCAAAAACCGTCTGAAAGCAGAAACCTTTACCCGTTTCACCAACGGCAGCAAGTCCAACTATACCTCGTCGGCCACATTCAAAAGAATGCTTATGCTTACGCCGCAGCCATTACCGATCCCTCAGCCAGGATTGGCCCTTCAGGAAGATTGCCTCTCTTTCAGCCCGCAGAATGCAAGCGTAAAAAACATCAATGGAAGCTGGAAAATTGTTGACGGTAATCACTGGATGTTTGATTTCGGCAACAAAAAAGCTGAAGCCTACAGGGCACTGAAAATCATCAAACACTACGGGATGAACCAGACATGCTTCGTTGGCAGACCTGATCCGAGCTTCCAGTACATGCTGGTTTCCGGCAAGGCGCCAAAAGGCGGAATACCCGGTGAAGACTGCATACGCTTCAACCCCAACACCATTCAGGTGAAAAATGTCAACGGAAGCTGGAAGATTGTTGACGGCAATCACTGGATGTTTGATTTCGGCAACAAAAAGGCTGAAGCGGAAAAAGCCTTTGCGGTCATAAAAAAATACGGTTTTACACGCTCCTGTTTTGTTGGAAGACCTGATCCGAGCTTCCAGTACATGAGAAAGTAGTATCCGAACATGCTGTTACAGCAAAAGCCTCCGGAGCCAGGAAACTCCGGAGGCTTTTGTTTTTCCCTTCCTTCTTCCTACATTACTTTGTAAATACGCATAATCTATTCCCCTAAAAGCAGCCTTACAGGGCACATATCCACCAGCGCATTTTCAGTAGACAACGGAGGGACCTTCTATGTCACTGCACGAACAATGTATCCACCTGAAAAACGGAAAACTTGCTGCAGATACCCCTTTTGAGCATGTTTCCAGCCTTGTTTCGCGGGCAGTTGAGCACGGCAATATCGTCCTTCACTTTCATGGGGGGCTTGTCAGCCGTGATACCGCTCTGGAAAACGCGGCACGGCTTTCCTCTTCATACACAAAAGGCAAAGCGTATCCGGTTTTTTTTATCTGGGAATCGGGAATTCCGGAGATTCTTCGCAACAACCTCGATGAAATCTGTTCGGAAGAGTTTTTCCGCCACCTCTGGAAACTGCTTCTCAAGGTTGTTTTTCGAAAGCTCTCAAAGGTTGAGGGCATACGCGGTCCAGTCAGCCTGACAGACACCCCTGAGAGTTCGATCCTGACCGCGTCAGTGGACGAAGCCCTCGGTTCGCAGAATCCCTCTCTTCTCAAATCCTTCACCGTCGATAAAAAGATATCCGAACTCAGCGACTTCGAGCGGCTCTCTCTCGAACAGGAGTTGTATCTCGATTACCAGCTTGTCAGTGAAATACAGAAAATTTCACAAACGTTGCGCACACCCGAGGCAATAGAACAAGAAAAAAAAGAGCGTGGTTTTCATGTCCGTGCTTCAACCGTGACCCTGATCGATCCGGATGCGCTTGACCGGTTTATTACAAGACCGTCTTCCGGTGAAAAAGGTCTGATTGAGACAGGAAAAATGATACAGGCGATAGCCGCCCTTGCCGCAAGAACGGTAAGCCGTTTTGTCAACAAGCGAGACCATGGACTGCATGCAACCATTGTTGAAGAGATTCTGCGGGAACTGTATCTGTCAAATGCAGGGAAATTCATATGGGAGCTGATGAAAAAGGATACAGCGGATGCTTTCGGAGATAACGAAAAAATATTCGGCGGCAGCGCTTTCCTTTCTGAAATAGCAGCGAAATCAGATCCGGCCGCTCCTCCCCGGATAACAGTAGTCGGTCACAGTACAGGAGCGATCTATATCGCCGAGTTTCTCGACAAAGCCGCAGAACTTCTACCCGACCAGCATTTTGAAATAATCTTTCTCGCTCCCGCGGCCACTTTTGCAAAGATTACGGGTTCGATAGAACGACACAAACACAGAATTGACAGCTTCCGCATGTTCACCATGCAGGACAAGCTCGAAAAAGCAGACAAGCTCGTGCCTTTCCTCTACCCTCACTCGCTTCTGTACTTTATCTCCGGGGTCCTCGAAAACGGTTATGACGTACCTGTTATCGGCATGCAGCGGTTTTTCAATCGCCGCCTCTTTCCTGACAGGAGGTTTCCCGAACTTACCGTTGCCCGTAACTTCATAAACAGCACCCCGGGAGGTGTCGTCTGGTCAGTCACCAAAAGCGATTCTCTCGCAGGGATGAAAAGCGCCTCCCTCAAGCACGGTGATTTTGACAACGATAAAAAAACGCTGAAAAGCATCGAACACCTTCTCAAAAAAGGATTTTCCAATGGCAGCTGACGACTACGCCATCGTTATCGGCATCTCGGGCTATCCCGGTCTGAGCTCTCTTGAAGGCCCGGGAAACGATGTCGATCTCTTTACACAGTGGCTCAGGAAAAAGGATGGAGGAAACCTCCCAAAGAAAAATATCAGCATCTGCACCTCCCGTTTCTGTCTGTCAAAAAAGTTTGATCCTTCCTGCTGTGAACAGATCGAGGAAGCAAGACCGAACCGGGAAGATATTGAAAAGCTTTTCCGCCCCTGGGTTATAGCGGGTACACTGGGAAACACTTCAGGAAGAAGGCTCTACATCTTCGCTTCGGGACATGGTTTCGGAAAAGCATCCGACAGTCATACAAATCCTATGGACACGGCTCTGTATACCGCGAACGCCGATGTGTATTTCGGGCTGCACGTCGCTGTTACAGCCTATGCGAACTGGCTTGCACAGGCAGCAGTGTTTGATGAAATTGTCCTGGTAATGGATTGTTGCAGGACAAAAAACCTGATGCACCCCTTCACCTATCCTGTCCTGCCCAATACCAGCCATGACCCTGAAAAGGCCCGAAAAGTCCGTAAATTCTATGCGTTCGCATCACCGTGGGGAAATGCGGCAAAAGAGAAACGTTTCATGGAACGCGGCAACAGAACGTACGGGATATTTACCATAGCGCTGCTCGAGGCACTTGCAAAAGCCAGGGCTAACAGGCTTGGCAATGTCAAAGGTGAAACCATTAAAAAGTATATCCACAATGTTATCGATGAAATTGCAGGCGACACAAAGGTACCCCCTCCGGAGATAGACCTCGGTAACTATCATGACCTGATCTGGTTTACACGTGAAGACGCGACATCTCCCTACAAACCTCTTGTCACGATTACACTGCCGGAATTCAGAGGGAACGAGATCTGTCACATTCAAAACGGCGCGCTTGAAGCGCTCGACTCGATACCCTTCACAAGCGAACGTCTGTCCGTAAGTCTTGACCCCGGCCTCTATAAATTTTCGATTGAAGGAACCGATAGAAATAAACTGATTCAACTTCTGAACGATGACATCGAAATCACGATCTGAAAAAAAAATTCCGCTGACCATCCAGGCTCCTGATAATGCCACGGAAATTTTTCTTGTAAGCGACCGTTTTGAACGCATCGAGAGCGGCATCGGAAAACTCGAACAGTCGGTCTCTCCCGGACTCTACAAGGTACGCTTCCGTTCCGGCATGACGCAGGAAGACCGGCTTATTGAAGTGGGAAAGAATCAGTCACAGGTTGTGTTCAAAGAACCGCCGTTATCTTTCGAATCAACGACTCCCCTTGTCAACACCCATGAGGACAACGCCCGTCAGCGCACCATCGCAAAGCAACAAAGTAGCAAAGTTCATCTGAAAGCAGGAAAAGGCAGCAGACTCTTTCTCTTTATTCGCCACCCGCATTCCGGTTCATCTGAAAACCCGGGAGAGGGAGTAACCCTGCACTCCCTTGAAGGAAAAAAAATTGCCGGTATGGACGACGGTCTTCACAGCAGCGAGAACGGATGCTGGTGTTTACAGGTAGAGCTCGATCCCGGAACCTATCGTCTGCAGGTCGATACCGGATCCCTTGGAACCTTTGAAAGGTTTCTTGTCGCCTGTGAGAACTGGCAAACGCTGTTCTTTGGAATGACGACCGATTTCTCTCTCAGAGAGTCAGAAGCGGTTGAGGAACATATCACCAGAGTGCTGCTAAAATCATCGTCGGTACACATGATGAAAACCGGCAAAATATTTGACCCCGCGTCAGCGTCCAGCCGAATGACAGAACTGTCGAAAATTGCGCTTGAAAGCGGAAGAACGGCTGTCGATGAGAACTCATTCGGCAAACTCTTTGCAGAAAATATCGACAACCCCATGTTCGGTATCTACGGCGCGCACCAGTTGCTTGGTAACCGAAGGCCTGACTATACGATTATCGATGAAATAGCAAAACAACTCGAGTCTTTACTCGGACCACATCCCGATGTGCTGTCACTCTGGCTGAGAAATAGCAGTGACAGACTTGACAAAAAATCATTTACACTCTCTTCGCCTCCCATGCTGACCAGAAGCTGGGAACTCCTGACTCGCGAAAGCCTCCGCCGCAGTTCCATCGTACCTGAAGGCTCATTTTCCGACCGCTTTTCCAATGGCATGCTCTCAACCGCCCCCTGGCTCCTCCATCGCGTCACCATAGAGCCGGAAACCGGGAGCGGCACTCCTTCGCGCGCACGTACACAAGAGATGCTTGCCGATCTCGCAAGAATAAGCGGTACTACAAAAGGATTCTCTCTGCTTGACGCCGCCCTGAAAAAGAGAAAAGATCTGACACAGCTCGAACACTCGATCGCGCAAGCCATGCTCAATCAGGCACAACAACGCTCCGCAAACCCGCCATCCCTGAACAAACTGGTGGAAAACATCATGGTACCCTCGGTCGCGGTAAAACGATCCACCAAAAGCCTTTTTGAAAAACTCGACCTGAAAAAGGACACGTAACCGCCTCAAACAACGGGTTGCTTCCGTGTACTAATCGACGTTAACAAGTCCCCTTCTCCCTCTATAGCGCAGTTTTTTTATATTAGAACTTCACTATTTAAAGTACTTTGCGCAAAAACAACAAGAATGCGACAAACTTTTCGAGCGCAGCAATATTTCTTATCTTCCGGCTTACAGACTTCTCCAACCTGATTTTCAACCTGATGGACAAGAACAAAAGCACCGGAAAAGAACTCCTCTGGCAAAGCCGTTTCTCTGAACCGTTTGACCGGGAGGCGCTGCTGTTCTCATCTTCAGTTGATGTCGACAAGGTCTTGTACCAGGAAGATATCAAAGGTTCGATCGCTCATGTAACCATGCTCTCGGAAGAGGCGATTATTCCTGTGGAAGAGGCGAGACTTATCATCGAGGGACTTGAGGATATCGAACAGGAGATCAGCTCAGGAGCGCTTATACCTGATTGGGAAGATGAAGATATACACACTGTCATAGAAAACAGGCTGAAAGAAAAGATCGGACCCATTGCAGGCAAGATGCATTCAGGCAGAAGCCGGAACGACCAGGTCGCCACTGATACAAGACTTTACCTGAAAAAGGTGATCGGCGAACTGGGTGAGGCTCTTGACGGTCTGAAAACACTGCTGGTCGAAAAGGCGGATATCTACCGGAACACGATTATTTTTGGCTATACACATCTGCAGCGGGCACAGCCTGTCTCTGCAGGACACTACTATCTGGCCTACTTCAATATGTTCCTGCGGGACGGCGAAAGACTCAAAGACCTCTTCAAGCGGGTCGACATCTCTCCCCTCGGTGCCGCGGCTTTCGCAGGAAGCACACTACCTATCAACGCGAAAAGAAGCATGGAACTGCTGGATTTCAGTGACCTTTTCCAGAACAGCACTGATGCCGTCAGTGACCGTGATATCATCATTGAGTTCATTTCAGCATGCTCGATCATCATGATGCACCTTTCGAGGTTCTGTGAGGACCTCATACTCTGGAGCAGCTCGGAGTTCAATTATATAGAGATAAGCGACGCCTTCTCTACCGGTTCGTCGATCATGCCCCAGAAAAAAAATGCGGACATTGCTGAACTAGTACGAGGAAAAACAGGAAGAGTTTACGGTAATCTCATGAGTATTCTGACGATCATGAAAAGCCTCCCTCTCTCCTATAACAGGGACATGCAGGAGGACAAACCGCCTTTATTTGATTCAGCAGGATCGACGGTTTCAAGTGTAAGAATCTTCACAAAAATGCTCGCGCATACCAGACTGAACGAAAAAAGGCTGAAAACCCTTACCGGCGAAGACCTGAGCCTTGCAACGGAAATCGCCGAATATCTCGTAAGAAAAAATCTTCCTTTCCGCGAAGCACACAGGATAACCGGAAAGATCGTGAGCCATGCGATCGAAAAAAGAACCTCCCTGCCGAAGATTTCCCTGGAAGAGTACAGGGGTTTTTGCGACCTCTTCAACGAAGACCTCTACGACGCGCTGACACCTGAAGCCAGCATCAACTCAAAACACTCTCACGGCAGCACCTCTTTTGCCTCGGTTGAACAACAGATAACTATCGCCAGAGGCAAACTCAGGAAGTAACAGAGTTAAGGCAAAAGGTAAAGGGCAAAAGTTACTCGTTACTCGTTACTCGTTACTCGTCACTTGTTACTCGTATAGTCCTCCACCTTACTTCCTTCTCGTTTGCCAAGGTGCCGCCTCACCGCCGACAATAAGCGATTTCTTTGAAAGATCGGCGATATCGGCAACAATTCCTGCTGACTCCTTGAGAAGAAGATCCGGTTCATCCTCTTTGTTCCACTGGGCTTCGAATCCCTGAATACGATCCGTATCCGCCTTGAAATCAGGCTCATAGAGAGATATGACCTCTTTATCCCTGAAGCTTTTGAGGGTGTTCAGGTCACTTACGTACCGGGCATAGAGAGAATCGGTTTTTAAACGTTCGTTATAGCGCTTCCTGAGGGCATTTATAGAATCAACAGTCAGCCGCGTCGGCTCAGAGTTCCTTACCGGAGAAATCACATCAGAACGAAGACTGCTTGTATACGTATCCTCTCCAACCACCTTGCTGTCAATAAAGGACGGGAAAATGATATCAGGAGTTACACCAAGGTGCTGCGTGCTTTCTCCTGAAATACGATAGAACTTGGCAACGGTGAGCTTAACCTGTCCCAGGTCATCGTTATTTTTGTAGAAAAAGTTGAACGGCCTGTTGATCTTGAGAATACTCTGCACCGTGCCTTTTCCGAATGTCCTGCCTCCGATAATCACCCCCCTTCCATAATCCTGGATAGCTGCGGCAAGGATTTCAGATGCAGAGGCGCTATAGCGATTCACCAGCACTGCAAGCGGCCCGTCATATACCACATCAGCATCTTCATCACGCAGCACTAAAACGCCGTCACGCGCATTTTTCACCTGGACTACGGGACCCTCGGGGATGAACAGACCGGTAAGTTTGACCGCTTCTTCAAGCGCTCCTCCACCGTTGTTTCTCAGATCGAGAATAATACCGGCCACTCCCTCCTGCTTGAGTTCGGTCAGAATTTTCCCGACATCCCTGCTGGTACTCTTGTAATCAGGCTTGTTGTTCTTTTCTCCCTCGAAATCAAGGTAAAATGCCGGTACCGTTATCACACCGATTTTTTTACCCTCATAATTGATCACTTCTTTTTTTGCGGACTGCTCATCGAGCGTCACCTCATCCCTTACAATTCTGATAATCCTGGAAGGTCCTTTATTCGCCTGACTCACAGGAAGAATTTTCAAACGGACTGTGGATCCTTTCTTGCCGCGGATGAGTCTGACCACATCAGTGATTCTCCATCCGACGATATCGATAATTTCGCCGCCGGCATTCTGCCCAACACCGACTATCCTGTCCCCTTTTTTGAGCAGATCGCTTTTAAACGCCGGGCCACCGGGAATAATTTCATTGACAACAGTGTACTCGTTTTCACTCTGAAGCTTGGCGCCGATACCTTCGAGTGAGCGGCTCATATCTATTTGAAAATCCTCATAATCCCTTGGAGAAAAATAGCTTGTATGCGGATCAAACGATGTTGTCAGAGCATAGTTATACGCGCGGAAAGCGTCATCGGATGTTTGCTTTTCAAGCAGAGAGAGACGATTTTCATACCGCTTTTTAAGCACCTTACGCGGCTCATCATCCTCCTCTTCACCTGAATATTTCAGGGTAAGCAACTGATATTTAGCCTCCCTCATCCACCGCTCCTGCTGTTCTGTCTTGTTTGACGGCCATAGAGCGTCCTTTCTTTTGAGATCAAAGGTATCACGGACGGTGAAATTAAAACGGGCTGTATCGAGCCGTGCGATCATGAACCGCATTTTCTTTTTCGCCTGTGACAAAAAGGTGTTGTAAATCCTGAATCCCGCATCGGCTTTTCCGGCAAGAAACTGATCGTCGATACTCTTACCTGTCTCTTTATTGAACTGCTCGACCTGGGAAGCGAGAAAGTAACTTTTCGTTTCATCAAGCTGCTCGAGAAAACGGGCGAGAATCTCCTGGGAAAGTGAATCATTTACCGCCACACGCCTGAAATGATACTGCATAAGATAGCGGCTGAGATACTGCTCAGCCTCTTCCTGAACCGGAGAAGCCTTGAGCACGATATCATCCGACGATGCAGCAACTGTTTTAGACTGAGCATCTGCCAGAGGCAGAAGAAACATGATCAGCGACAACGCTGAGAGAGACAACAACTTTCTGATATGAGGTAACATGAAATACTGTTCGTTATCATTGAATTATCAAACGCAACTTGAAACAGAATGCAAATATATTATATTTTATGACGATATATTCTTCGACTTCTCTCTATTTTCAGTGAACGTACGCGCAAAAAAAATATTAATTATTGGAGAACCCTTGATGTCAACCAAACCTGTCAGCTATAAAGAACTGGGACTGCAGAACAGCAGAAAACTCTTTGAATCTGCCGTTAAAGGCGGTTATGCGATCCCTGCTTACAACTTCAACAACCTCGAACAGCTTCAGGCGATCATCCTCGCTTGTGCGGAAACCAGTTCTCCGGTCATTCTTCAGGTTTCAAAAGGAGCTCGAAACTATGCGAACCAGATCCTTCTTCGCCATCTTGCCCGTGGGGCTGTGGAATATGCCGAAGAGCTGGGAGCATCAATCCCCATCGTCCTCCACCTGGACCATGGAGACAGCTTTGAACTCTGCAAAGATTGTATCGAAACAGGCTTTTCCTCAGTTATGATCGATGGCTCACACCTGGACTACGAAGAAAACGTAGCCCTTACCAGAAAAGTCGTTGACTACGCTCATCAGCATGATGTGACCGTCGAAGGCGAACTCGGTGTCCTTGCCGGTATAGAAGACGAAGTCTCTGCTGAAACACACACCTATACACAACCGGAAGAGGTTGAAGATTTTGTCAGCAAAACCGGTGTAGACAGCCTTGCGATCTCTATTGGAACATCACACGGCGCTTTTAAGTTCAAGCCGGGAGAGGATCCGAAAATACGCCTTGACATCCTTGAAGAGATTGAAAAACGAATTCCCGGTTTCCCGATCGTGCTTCACGGCTCTTCTTCAGTCCCGCAGGAACTGGTAAAAACCATCAACGAGCATGGCGGAAAACTCAAGGACGCAATCGGCATCAGTGAAGAACAACTCCGTCTTGCCGCGAAGTCAGCCGTCTGTAAAATCAACATCGACTCGGACGGACGTCTTGCCATGACGGCGGCTGTTCGTGAAGTGCTCGACAACAAACCGGAAGAGTTCGACCCGAGAAAATACCTCGGCCCTGCGAGGGATGCGCTCAAAAAACTCTATATGCACAAAAACATCAATGTGCTTGGATCGAACAACAAGGCGTAGCTGAAAGAGTAACAAGTCACAGGCCCCGGTGCTGACCGGGGCCTGTGACAAGTAACCAGTACTTGAATACAAACAGTTTAGAACTTCAGCACTCTCCTCTCATCACCTTTCGTTACCCGTTTCCGGAACTTCGTGCCTTCAGCCAGCTCCATGCGGCATAACTCATCACACCCATCCCGGTGACGATCGATGATTCGTCGGGGTTGAAATAAGGCGAATGAAGCCAGTCTCCTTTTTGAGGCTCTTTCCTGCCGGTACCAAGCTGCATGAAGGATCCGGGACAGTAACGGAGATAGTGCGAAAAATCTTCGGCGGTCATAACCGGTTCGCTTTCCTCCACATTCTCAACCCCGAGATAGTCAGCAGAGAATTCCCTGAGTTTGCGGGTCGTCTCATGATCATTGACCAGCACAGGATAACCATTGACAATGGTCAGTTCAGCCTCAACACCCATCGCAAGAGCGGTATGCTCTATGTCCGTTTTCAAGCGCCTGTGCAGCAAAGAGCGTAGCTCCTCGTTCATGGTTCGCAGGGTACCTGTCATGACAACCTTGCTCGGAATGATATTCGTGGCATGACCGCCGTTGATCGAGCTGATGGAGAGCACTGCCGGCTCATAAGGGGAAGCGACCCTGCTTACAAGATGCTGAAGAGAGGTAATGATGTGCGCTGCAGCAAGTACAGGATCCGCAGCCTTATGAGGTGCGGAAGCATGCCCGCCTTCCCCGTTAACAGTGATATACAGCTCATCAGCCGCAGCCATCAGGCTCCCTTCACGCAAGGCGATCCGGCCAGACTGAATATGCGGAAAACAATGAAGACCAAAGATAGCTGAAGGGCGGTACTGTTCGAAAAGCCCTGCCTCGATCAGGGGGCTTGCTCCTCCGGGGGCTTTTTCTTCGGCAGGCTGAAAAATAAACAGAACATCTCCCCGAAGCTCTTCCCGCATGCCTGAAAGCAGAGCGGCTGTTCCCAGCAGAATGGCTGTATGCATATCATGTCCGCACGCGTGCATGATCCCTTCCTCGACCGAACAGAAATCATGATGATTCTCTTCCTGAAGCGGCAGGGCGTCAATATCTGCCCGAAGAGCAACAAGACCTCTCTCAGGACCATCCTGCTTTTCTCCTTTAAGAAGAGCGACAACCCCGGTGTCGAGAAAATCATGCTCAACCGTAACGCCATGTTTCAACAGGTACTCCCTGATGAGAGATGTGGTGCGAAACTCCTGGAAGGAAAGCTCGGGGTGACGATGAATATCACGGCGCAGGCCGACTATTTCTGTATACAGTTCACCTGCCCTTGCTCGAATGCTTTCTATGATCGCAGAGGGGTTCTCAGACATAAATCAATTGGACTATTAATAAAACAGGAGAGATCCAGGCAAATGGTCAACTGGTCGTCACATATCTATGTACCTCATGAACTCAAGGGCTTTTTCCCGAAGTTCATCGACACCCCCCTGAGCGGAAGGAACGGCATAGCGGATATGGTATCCGTATTTCTCCAGATTTGTAACCAGACGAAAAAAATCACTGCTTTGAACCCTGAAAGTCATCACCATTGCCTGGGCGCCCGGTTCAGGTTCGACAACACCGAAACTCAGCACCATTGCGTCATTATTTTCAATGACACCGATAATTTCAGAGACTTTCACGCCCAACGCAGGAGCCTCTATCTCAAGCGTCGAGCCCTGTTCGGAAAAATGAAACATCTTCGCGATTTGACGAAGAATATCAGCAGGATCGACAACGCCCTTATAGCATGAATCCTGATCCGTTACACAAAGAATATGTCCCGGTCCGGCAGCAATCAGGCGCTCGAACACATCAAGAACATGCTCGTCCTCCTGCACTGTTTCAGGCTCACCGAACGTCATCTGCTCAAGCCGAAGATCCTGCTGCAGATCATTTTCCGGAATACCGGCAAGATCAGATGATCGAACAACCGCAAAAAGCTTCCCGTCCTGAAGCACAGGAGCCTCCTTGAAAGCGGTGGCATCAAGCAGCGGAAGCAGGCCTGAGACCTTGTCCGAAGCCTGAAACACCGGATAATCCACCTCTATGTATCGTTCTACAATGCTCATCGGAACAAGATCAAAAGTCAAAAAAAATATCCTGAATGAACGCCCATCCAGCTAAGATAAACCATAACACGCTATGCTATAGCATGACATATACTCATTTTCAGCACTATAAACGATCGCAGACACGGGATAATTCCTATGGTTCGATTTTTAACACCCGACGCTCATGTCTTCCGCCTTCAAACTCCGCGTTAAACCAGTTTTCAAGGCTTTGTTCTATCGTGCCGCTATCGCTGTATCTGGCAGGAAAACAGAGAACATTGGCGTTATTGTGCTGTCTGGCAAGGCTCGCGATTTCCGGGTTGAACGCAAGTGCTGCCCTGATGCCTTTTACCTTGTTTGCCACGATAGAAACACCGATACCGGATCCGCAGAGCAAAACCCCCTGATCAGCATCTCCCCTTGAGACAGCTTCGGCAACCTTTCGGGCAAAATCAGGATAATCAACCGACTCCTCCGACCAGGGTCCCATATCATCGACTTCATAACCGTGCTTGTCAAGCCAGGAATAAACAATTTTCTTTAATGCGTACCCGGCGTGGTCGCTCCCGATAGCTATTTTCATAATCCGTTCACTTTAAGGTTTTACCTGTTGATTTTTTCTTTGATGCGTGATTGAGGAATATTTTCTGACTGTTCACTCGAGACCCTTCCTTGCAGACTTTCTCGAAAGAACCATCAGAAGTCATCTCCCAGGCCTTGACGTTATCACTCAGTATAAGCTCCAATTCGAATTTGACGACCTCTATCAGCTCCTTGTCCATAATGGGAAACATCGCCTCAACTCTGTGATCAAGATTTCTCGGCATGAGATCAGCGCTGCCGAGATATACCTCATCCATACCGCTGTTGCGAAAATAATACGCTCTGCTGTGTTCTAAAAATCTTCCGATAACACTGATCACACGAATATTCTCGCTCACACCTTTAATACCGGGAACAAGACAGCATATGCCGCGTACGATCAGATCAATGGAAACGCCCTCGTTTGACGCTTTATAGAGCGCCTTGATAGTTTTTCTGTCGACAAGAGCATTCATCTTCATGATAATCCGCCCGTTACCCTCTTTTTTATGCCACTCGATCTCACGGTTAATCATCTCGATGATCCTGCTGCGGGTATTGACCGGAGAGACGATCAGTTTTCTGTATGAGTTGTGCCTGGAGTATCCGGTCAAAGCATTGAAAAGTTCCGATACGTCATTGGCAAGCACCTCGTTAGAGGTAAGATAACTATAGTCTGTATATATCTTTGCCGTGAACGGATTGTAATTGCCCGTACCGAGATGAAGATATCGTTTCAGCTTATCATGCTCTCTGCGGACAATAAGTGTAAGCTTGGCATGGGTTTTCAGACCGACAAATCCGTAGACGACATGAGCGCCGACATCTTCCAGCGCCCTTGCCCAGCCGATGTTATTTTCTTCATCGAAACGGGCCTTCAATTCAACAAGAACAGCGACCTGCTTGCCTTCTTCAACAGCGTTCATCAGCGCCTTGACTATCGGAGAATTACTGCCGACCCTGTAAAGCGTCTGTTTAATGGAAAGCACCTGCGGGTCACTTGCCGCCTGATTGATCATATCAACAACCGGCTGAAACGAGTCGTAAGGATGATAGAGAAGCTGGTCTCTCTTTCGGAGAAGACTGAAAATATCCCCTCCTGCCTTCTCTTCAATAGGATTGTCCGGAGCAAAAGGCGGATCTTTCAACTCAGGTTTTTCAATTTCCATCATCTCCATAAGATCACTCAGACCCAGCGCACCGGAAATCTCATAGATGTTCCTCGAGTGAATTTCGAGATTTTTTATCAGCAGCTCTTTCATATAGTCAGGCATGCTTGGTGTAAGATCAAGGCGAACCACCTTTCCGTAACGCCTTGATCGTATACCCTGCTCGATTGTCTCAAGAAGGTCCCCGGCCTCGTCCTCTTCTATCTCGATATCGGCATCACGGATGACCCTGAACGGATGGCTCTGCACAACCCTCATTTGTGGAAAGAGCTGTTCGAGATTGTTTTTGATCAGATCCTCCAGCCAGAGCAGACCGATCCTGTCCGAACCGAAATCAAACCCCTCGATAGTATCGAGGCGAAGCAGTCTCGGTAGAATTCTCGGCACTTTTACCCTGGCGAACTTCAGTGCTTTGGTTTCAAGATCCTCCAGTTCTACTGCCAGATTCAATGAGAGATTGGAAACGAAAGGAAATGGATGACCGGTATCGACCGCAAGCGGAGTCAGCACGGGAAAAATCTCATGCCTGAAATATCGCTTCAGCACCTCTTTCTGACTCGAATTCAAGTTCCGGTATTCAACAAAATCAATACCGTGTTTGCTCAATTCCGGACATATCTCCTTGTAAAAAAAGTTGTTTCTGAGATGAAACTGCTCAAGAACCTTATCGCGGATCTTTTCGATCTGTTCCCGGGGAGTAAGGCCATCGAGAGAACGATCCTGTATGCCTGCCTCATACTGGTCTTCAAGGCCGGCAACGCGGATCATGAAAAACTCATCGAGATTTGAGCTGAAAATGGAAATAAATTTCACCCTCTCAAGCAGCGGATGAGCATCCGGAGAAAGAGCCTCTTCAAGAACCCTCTGGTTAAAATCCATCCAGCTCAATTCCCTGTTCAGATAATACGAGGAGCTGCTCAAATCCGGTTTATTCACTGTTTTGTTAACAGCTTCTGCAGGCTTGTCCATTGTGTATATAACTGTTCGACGTTATCTAAAACCTCACCACCTCTTTTTCGGTGACCACGCAATCAATTTTTTCATCCCACGGATCTTCAGGCACGTGCGATACAAGCTGAAAAGAAAACGCCACCGCGAGCGTGAACGGCGTTGCACCTTGCAGTCTCAGCCCTGCGATAAAACGATCATAGTAACCTTTTCCATAACCGAGCCGTCTCCCTTCCCTGTCAACGGCAACCACCGGAAGAATGACCACGTCCGGCAGGACATCCGCACAACCGTTGTCTGAAACCGGTTCAGGCTGCCCGAACCTGCCATCGGTCACCTCGTCACCCTCATTAAACGGCACCATACAAAGCGTTTCACCGCGAGTCACCGGCACATACAGGGAACTATTCCCGAAAGAAGCGCACAGAGAGATCAGGGGGGCCGTATCGACTTCACGACGTTCATTCATGGACAGATACATCATGACCGTTCGAGCCTCGCGGAATTCTTGAATTCCTGCGACGTTTTCAGCAATCAGACTACTTGCTGACCGCCACTCCTCACTGTCCATCGAAGCACGACGCTCCCTGCACTCCCGTCTGATACGTTCCTTGCTTTCAGCCTTGTTCATGTCCTGTAGTACAAATCTTACGCAAGCGCCACACACTTACAGCAACTCTATGTATATATTCCGCGACTCAATTGCATCGTTGAGCGGATCCCGAAATTCTCTTGTTCCCTCTGTACACTCCGGCTTATGCGCCCCATTCGCCTTTGCCTGAACCGCTCATATCAGGAGAAAAAGATGCCCTTTACGTGTACAAAGGAACATAATACGCTAACTTTAAAGATAGTAAATTATCCCTCTTTTATACTCCTGCTCAACAGAGTTGTCACATCACCTCTGAATGTGGCGCTTTCAGCCACCCGTAACCGGAAGCTGAATTGCGGAAATATTCATACATTTGTCTACAAACGTCAACCAGATGATACGCAGTCAGTATGAAACGCATAACAGCCGCATCGCTCAACCCCTCTTCGATCTATTGCGTCGGAAAAAACTACCAGCTCCACGCTGAAGAAATGCTGCAATGGGAGTCGGAAGGCGAGGCAGTCAGGAAAACAGCCGAAAAGCCGCAGGAACCGATTATCTTCCTCAAACCCTCCTCTTCCCTTTCCTCCACGAAAAAAACATCGATCCCTCACTATCGCGGAAAACCCGTATCCCGCAACATGCACTATGAGACCGAACTGGTCGTGCTTATCGGCCAAGACGCGGACAGTGTTGCTGAAGAAGAAGCCCTCTCCTGTGTCGCGGGATACGGCATAGGGCTCGATATGACACTGCGTGATGTGCAGATGGACGCAAAAGGCAGAGGAGAGCCCTGGCTCAAGTCCAAAGGGTTCAAAAACAGCTCTCTGGTGTCAGACTTTATTCCAGCAGATGATATCCCCGATCCTGAGAAGCTTGCATTTGAACTCACGCTCAACAACACCACCGTCCAGAATGGCCGGGCCGAAAAAATGCTGTTTGACATTCCTGTGCTGATCTCCTATTTGTCGTATATTTACGGACTACAGTCGGGAGACCTCCTGTTTACAGGAACCCCTGAAGGAGTCGGTCAGGTAAAGAACGGCGACACACTGCGTGCGCAACTCTTCCTGAACAGCGATCGCGGCCCCGAGCTGCTGACTGTTCTCGACGCGGCCGTCGAAAAGTAACCACAATCATCCAGGCAAAGCAGACATGAACATAATTTTCCAGAACGCGAGACTCATAAACCCGGCACAGAATCTTGACATGCAGGGCTCCATTAAGCTCTCTGAAACAGGAGTGATCGATACGATCACCTTTGGAGAAGAGACGATCCCTTCCGGCTCTCATGACCGCGTCATCGACATGAGCGGTAAAATTATCGCCTCAGGACTGTTCGACATGCACTGCCACTTCAGGGAACCGGGTCAGGAATACAAGGAAACACTGGAAACCGGATCAAGAGCCGCGGTTGCAGGAGGATTTACCGGAGTGGCCGTCATGCCCAACACCAAACCGGTCATTGACAGTCCCCTTGGGGCCGCGTTTATCAAACTCAACGCAAAGGATCTGCCGGTCGATATCGAGATTGTTGCCGCAATGACCGAGGGAAGCCAGGGAGAAACTCTTTCCTCCTACGGCAAGCTCTCTTCCTATGGCATTTCATCTATTTCAGACGACGGAACCGCAGTACAGACGACCCGGATGATGCGACTGGTGTTCGAATACGCCGCAAGTTTTGACATGCTCGTCATTCAGCACTGCGAAGACACCTCCCTCTCCAAAGAAGGCGTCATGAACGAAGGCGGATACTCGGCCCTGATGGGCCTCAAGGGAATCCCTGACGTGGCAGAAGTCATTACACTCGCCAGAGACATCCATCTGATCGACTACCTGCAGAAGCACAAGCTCAATCCGCCGATATCCCCTCCGAGATACCACGTCGCGCATATCAGTACAAAAGGCGCCCTGGACCTGGTCCGTCAGGCCAGAGCAAAAGGCATGAAGATCACCTGCGAAGTCACGCCTCATCACTTCACACTCACCGAGCAGGACCTTTACGAAGCAGATAACAAAGGCAACTACATCATGAAACCGCCGCTCTGCAGCAGCGAAAACCGGGACGCTATTCTCGAAGCGCTTTCCGACGGCACCATCGACGCCATAGCCTGCGACCACGCCCCGCACGCGCGCCATGAGAAAGAGTGCCCCGCCGATCAGGTCGCCTTCGGTATCATCGGGCTCGAAACCTCCGTTGGCCTTACCTTCTCAGAACTGGTACATACAGGAAAAATCACCGACTACAGAGCGATCGAGCTGCTCTCCTCCAACCCGAGAAAAATCATGGGCCTCTCCCCCATACGCTTCGAACCCGGCAGCCCGGCCAACTTCACCTTCATCGACCCCGAAGAAACCTGGACCTGCACCGAAGACCTCATCCGTTCCAAATCAAGAAACACCCCCTTCCTCGGCAGAACCATGAAAGGAAGAGCTGTGGGAATCTATCACAAGGGAATGCTGCATGGATTGGAGTAGGAGGAGGAATGTTGAGTTGTTGATTTGTTGAACTGTTGAATTGTTCAGGAGAGTCTCGCGAGCTCTGTCAGTCCATCCTTACATTGGTGTTCCGTAGGGGCGAAAAATCTTTCGCCCTCCCGCCCCCGTTCTTTTCACAGACACCCGTCCCCAATCAACCCTCTCGACCGAAAAATCTCTTCCACACGACATATATTCTCGATAGTGATACAATACGTTCTCATGCAACGAGTCTCAACTAATGGAATTTTTACAATATTTCCTGTATCATTAGGTAAGCAGGTTGATCATCAATGCAGAATGTATACGGCAATACAAAATGAGATTCAGACTTAAAAAAGCTTGAACAGGAAAAATTGAAATGATGATTGATGAAATCAAAAAAATGTCGCCTCAGGAAAGGTTGATAATCATGGAGCAGATCTGGGATTCTCTCGCTGAAGAAAACCAGATTCCTGAGTCCCCCGAATGGCATAAAGGTTTACTTGAGTCTCGACAACAGCGCATCAATTCAGGACAAGCGAAATTTCTGACACTTGATGAATTGAAAAGACTCAAATCCGTATGATCGAACCCTCCCATGTTCTTGTACTCGACGAAGTCATTGATGACTTGAACGAAGGGAAAGCATTCTATGCCTACCGCAGATCATGGCTGGGGGAATACTTCTGGGATTCCATATTGAGTGACATTGAATCACTCTACCTTTATGCAGGAACCCACCAGGTCAAGTTCGGATTCTACAGACTGATCTCAAAACGATTTCCTTACGCAATTTATTACGACATCAGCGATAAAGTCGTTAGTGTTATTGCCGTACTTCCAATGCGACGAGATCCTGCGTGGATTAAAAAGACAGTATCAGGAAGAACGTAAATACTGCCTCCATAGGAACGCCCCGCCACGATACTCCGTAGGGGCGAAAAATCTTTCGCCCTCCCGCCTCCGGTCTTTTCACATACACCCTTAGGGGCAGGCCCCGTGGCTGCCATTTCCCGGTCAGCAACGACGACTCTTCCAAAGCATACACCTGACTGAGAAACCGCTGTATGTCAAAAACCAATCACGTATACTCTTCTGTGTTGCAAGGGGCGGAAACGCCTCTCTTTGGTTTTTTAAACACATGCAGGAAAAAATTTTTTGGCCATAGCCCTGTTTTGTTATAACATATGGTATAACAGAACGGAGGTGATTGTATGCGCGCAACAGTAACCAAGATTGGTAATTCGACAGGCGTTATCCTGCCAAAGGCTGTAGCTGAGCGCCTGAAGATCAGGCAAGGGGACATCGTGTATTTAACGGAAACCCCTTCAGGATATGCCGTAACGCCTTACGATCCTGAATTTGCCGAGCAAATCGAGGCCGCTCGCGAGGGAATGTCTGAATACAGGAACGCTCTTCATGAACTTGCCAAATGAGCTGGCGATGGATTCTTGATGAGGTTGTCTTGGCGATACATGACGAACAAATTGCCGAGCATGGCGGAAGCACTGGTATTCGTGATGCAAGTCTTTTATCGTCAGCGCTTGCCCGTCCGCAAAACCAGGCACAGTATAGCGACGATCCGTCCGTCTTTGATCTGGCAGCGTCCTATGCCTATGGCATTATTCGTAACCATCCGTTTGTTGACGGCAACAAACGCACCGGATTTTTAGCTGCCTATGTGTTCCTCAATATTAACGGATGGCAACTGAAGTCGTCAGAAGCCGAAGCAGTTAACGCGGTTGTGGATTTGGCGGCAGGTAAAATCGATGAACCCGGTTTTTCGATCTGGCTGAAGAACAAGTCTGTTGCTCGAGCTGGAAAGGAATAACAAGTGGCTTTAGCTTCTTGTTGTCAGTCATCGGCGTTCGACTTAGTCAGGGCCGTCATGCAGCATAACGTTGCAAATCAGCGGCGCAGTTTATGACCCCGCTGAATTTGCACTCTGTCTTCTGACGTTCACACGTCCCCAATCAACCCTCTCGACCGAAAAATCTCCTCCACACGCCTGCCATCCTCTGCGGTGAACCCGATGCGGAACCACCCGTTTTTCAACATCACGATAAAAATCCTGTCCCTCGTTGGCCGCCTGACATCCATCGGAAACCACGTCCGGAAATCCCCCGTCCCGTGCAGCCGCCATTTCCCGGTCATCAACGACGGCTCATCCACCGATATCTTCTCGATCTCGTCAATGCGCACAACCTTTTTCCTGAAAAATGGGAGGTAGTATTTACGAAAGGTTATGTCCTTTTCGGTTATGGATATGAGGTTGTCGGAGTATGTGGATGATGGGAACATATCAGTCATGTAAAGGGCACCTCTATTTATTGTCATGAGCGATTCAAGTGCGAGGCGAACGGAGCGCAGAAACCGGAGTGTACACAGCGTACATGAGGATTTCGAGCACCGCTCAACGAAGCAATTGCATCGCGGAATAAATAAATAGAGGT
>JADHTF010000036.1 GCA_016776555.1 Chlorobium phaeobacteroides | reverse complement strand
TCTTTCTGCGCGTGGCGTCTCATGTCGTCCAGCCAGTGTTTGAAAAAGAACGAGCGGATGTGCTTGACCGCGTCAATGCGGAAGCCGTCCATGCCGAAGGAGTCGAGATACCATTTTCCCCAGTAGTGCACTTCGCCCCGCACCTGCTCATGGTCGAAATCAAGGTCGCACCCCATAAGGAAGTCATAATTGACATTTTCACTGTCAACATGGGTTTCGAACTGCTTGTCCTTGAGCTTGTAGATGTTACCGTACTCTTTGGTCGCGTCGAAATGCCACCACTCCCACTTCATGCTTGAGTAGGTATCGCCTCTGCCCGGAAAGGAAAAATATGTCCACAGGCCTCTGTCGTGGCAGTCGCCTATGGTTTTGTTCCGGTTATGAGGATCGACCACGACGACCTTGTCAACGCGTTGCCTGTCATCCGCGCCCATCTTGTGGTTCAGTACCACGTCGGCATAGATCTGCACTCCTGCATCGTGTGCCGCGTCGATACACTTCCTGTACTCTTCTTTCGTGCCGTACTTGGTTCTTGTGGTCTCTTTCTGATCAAATTCACCGCAATCGAACAGATCGTAGACGCCATAGCCAACATCCCAGGTTCCTGCCATGCCTTTATAGGCAGGCGGCAGCCAGAGGGCCGTAAAACCGTTCTTGCTGACCTCCGGCACTCTCTCTGTCCATTCAGTCCAGAATTTACCGTCGTTCGGTGAGTACCAATGAAATGATTGCATCATTGTTCCTCTGAGTTGCTCCACGATATTCTCCTTTTCTTTTTCAGGGGTTTCAGGGGGCGATGTCTTTCCTGTAGATCAACTTGTTGTCGGATCTCGAAATGCCGGGAAAGCTCGAATCAGTTTTTCGATAAACGCCTCGTTTTAAATTTCGCGAATTTTCCTGAAACAGTCGTTACTATTCTGTTAACTATGTCATAGAGCACCACTAACCACTACTGCTAATAGATCCCCAATCTTCCGGCCTCATCGTGGGTGATTTCCTTCCAGTCTTCAACGCTGACGGGATAGGTGCTGCTGAGTGTCGGCAATGTTCGCAGATCCAGATAGAGGGATACCTCGAGGGACACGTCCAGTCGCATGTCCACAAGGGCACCGATCTTGCAGGCGACGCCAGTGCACCCTCCGAAATGCTCAAGGCTGGTATGTTCGGTATGATGCCATTTGTTCTCCCGGCGGTACCCGACTATTACAGCCTGTATTATGTCCCAGTGATCAAAATTGCCATAGTCCTGAATCCGGTTGATACTGGATCGTGCGATGGTGAAGAGCGGCTTGTCCCAGGTGATGATCATCCAGTCCTGGTAATCTTTCTTTTTTTTATCAATTTTCACGGTTGTGCAGAAATTGTGCAGCAGAACTTTTGGTATCATGGCTCGACCTCCTTTTTCGTTTTACTTTTTCCCATACAAGCGCAATATACTGCACAATATCGGATCACAGCGATTATCTGGCAGCAGATCTTCATTACCGCATCAGGGAGATTTTACAGGCTGAAAACCAGGAGATGAATGATTGTGCAGTGCAAATTTAACATTTCATTATTCATTGAAATCTGTATACTTAATGGAGCATGGAAAAGATTGGCTTGCTTCACAAGGTGGCCAAAACCCTTAATGCGCTGGCCCTATGTCTCTTTCGCGCAGGAAATTTCTTATACGCTCGGTGCAGTGTATTGTCGCGTGCGGTATACTGCCTGGCTTGTCGGCATGTGATGGACCAGGCAGATTGCAGGAGTCGAAAGGCCGCGGCTATGACGATCTTGTCTCCAGGATCGGTCGGGAGCGCGCAGACATCATCTGGTATGCTTCTTTTGCACCCAGCAGTCACAATGTGCAACCGTGGACTGTTACCATCAAAAGCCCCGACAAATGGATTATCGGCTCAGCTGAAGATCGATGGCTGAATGAGATCGATCCCAAAAACCGTGAAATGCTGCTCTCTATCGGGGCATTTATTGAGAATATGGTGACCGCGGCGAGGGCCTACGGGTTTCAGGTGAAGACTCGCGTGCTTGCAAGAAACCCTTTTGATCCTGAGTTACTCTCGCTTGAACTGCAGAACGATGAACGTGCGGAATATCCTCTTCAGAGGATGATCGAGCGCAGAACCATGCGAACCGGTTTCAAGAATGAAGATATTGACCCGGAGGACTTTTCATTTCTTGTCGGTGGTGAAGAGGGATTCTCTTACTTTCCCCCTCTGTCAACTCAGGCGGCATGGCTTGATGAGGCGACTATCGCAGCAACCAGTCAGCAGGTTGAGCGAGAAAACGTTCAGGAAGAGCTCGCTCGCTGGATACGATGGTCGGATGCTGATGCCAGGAAGTTCCGCAACGGTCTGACGCCTGAGGCAATGGATATTACCGGGCTTGCCGGCTGGTATGTGAGAAATTTTTACGGTTCGGATGATGTGCTGGCTAAAGATTTCCGGAAAGCGACGGTTGAGCGAGTAAAAAAACAGGTTGCTGAAAGCGCGGGCTGGATCATCGTTACAGCGGAAAAATCCGGGTTGACGGCCCTGATTGAAACAGGCCGCCGTTTTGAGAGGATGTTTCTCAGGGCGAAAGACCGCTCTATCGGTATACACCCGATGTCTCAGATTCTTGAGGAAAAAAATTTTGCGGAAAAAGCGGCCGCAATGCTGATGCTTGAAAAACAACCGCAATTGCTTCTGAGAGTCGGCTATATGAGAGATTACCCCTCTCCTGTAAGTTTGAGGATGCCGCTCGATGATTTTACCAGAGTCTCAATCTTCCCTTCTATGTCTGTCAGGACAGAATAAATAATGTAAGGTTGGTCGTATCATGTCTACATCACCGTATTCGAAATTTGATGACGCAAATCTGATCCTCCGTGACGAACTTGCGATTGACAGAACCGTTCTTGCTAATGAACGAACCCTGCTCTCATACCTCAGATCTGGTGTCGCGCTGATAATCGCAGGGGTATCCATTATGCATTTTTCCAATGAGGGATGGTTCTGGTTTGTTGGCATGTCATGCATTCCGGTTGGTTTCATTACAAGCATTGTCGGTGCGATGCGATACCGGAGAATGAGCAGATCCATCTGCGTTGTCAGACGGGAGTGCGGTAAGTAATTACATGAGGAGGCGCGAACATGTCCCTACAGGTCACCGTCGATTTTCTCGGCAGGTTGAAGGCAAATAACGACAGGGAGTGGCTTCAGGAGAACAAGTTGCTTTACGATGATGCCAGAGGAGCGTTTGAGCAGTTTATCGCCATGCTGATTCCGCTTGTCAGGGAGATAGATCCTGATGTCGATGTCATGATTCCCAAAGAGTGCATTTTCAGGATATTTCGTGATGTACGGTTTTCCAGAGACAAGTCCCCATACAAGACCAACTTCGGCGCTTTTATCGCAAAGGGCGGGAGAAAAAGCCCCTATGCCGGGTATTACCTGCATATCGAGCCTGAAGCATCATTTGTCGGCGGAGGGGTGTATATGCCGGAATCGCACTATCTGAAAGCGATCAGGAACGGGATTTTCGAAAACGCTGAGGAATATAGAACCATCATACAGCGTGAGGATTTCAGGAGATACTTTGGCGGACTGTTCGGTGAAAAGCTCAAGACCGCGCCAAAAGGGTTTCCCAGGGATTTTCCGGATATCGATCTGCTCAAAAACAAGCATTACGCAGTTACGCACAGGGTCGATGATGATTTCTGGACGTCGGAGGGGATGACGGAGAATCTGAAGACGATCTTCAGCACTCTGTATGAATTCAACCGATTTCTGAACAACGCGATCAGCAGTGCGGAACTGAAGTGATCCGGAGAAAACCTTTTTTGCTTCCAGGTTGTTCTCAATTAAAATGCTTTGAAGAATAACGAGGAGGAGAAGATGAATATCATGCTATTGCTTCTGTCAGGTTTGTTACTGATGAGTTGCTCTGTGCTGGGAAAACGGACGGCAGACGAACCGGGATACAGCATCGTGAAAAAGGATGGAGCATTTGAGATCAGGGAGTATGATGCCATGATTATCGCTGAAACCCTGTTGGATGGCAGTTATCGCTCCACAAGCGGAAAAGGTTTCAGCAAACTGGCAAAATATATTTTCGGCAGCAATGTCGGAAGTGAGAAAATTGCGATGACAGCGCCTGTGTTGCAGGAGGCGGAGGGCGAGAAGATTTCGATGACCGCTCCGGTGATTCAGGAGAAAGCAGGAACGAAGTGGAAGATGGCTTTTGTCATGCCGGCAGAGTATACGCTGCAGAACCTGCCGAAGCCGGTCGATCCTGATATCCTGATCCGTGAGGTTCCCGCACGGAAAGTGGCATCGGTGCGCTATAGCGGGTTACACTCCGAAAAGAATATCGCGAACTGGTCGGCAAAACTGACTGAATGGCTTGAGAAGCAGGGAGTGAAGGCTGTTTCTGTTCCTCGCTCGGCGAGCTACGATCCGCCCTGGACAATACCGTTTCTGCGCCGCAATGAAATTCATATCGATGTTTTATAAGCGTCCAGCATACAACAGAGGGTGTCTCAGAAGCAGTGTTTATCGATTACCAGTCACCAGCAATCACTTGCCGGAAGAGAGTAATGCTGACTTTGATTGGGTGATGGATCCCCGGGTCAAGCCCGGGGATGACTAATAAAAGATAACAGTTACATGATCATGATGATCCTGTTGCGGAGCTACATAAAGGTGTGGTAGGTCTGACCGGCAAAGACGATCAAAAACCTGAGAACCAGACCTCCGATGAGTACGAGTACCGGAGCGACCAGAGGAAACCTGATATGAACTCCCACCGCTTCAAGAAACTCCAGGAGCATGGGGAGAACGAGCCCCAGCGCCACAAAGATTCCCCAGAACCAGAGCATGTAGGACATTCCGGCCATCTGATAGTCTCCGCCGATCAGATGCATCATAGCTCCGCTGTTGTTTGAAGGGCCGGTAATACCTCCAAGCACAAAAAGTCCGAGAACGACCATTTCTATCCAGAGGGCGTTGACATCGATTTTACTGTAAATCGGCTTTTCATTGTCAGGCGCGAAAAGGAGCATGAGCGCTGCTGCACTTGAAATACCTGAAACAAGAAAGAGCATGCCGAGAATGGAGCTTGACCATAACGGGCGAGCGTAGAAGAAGGAGAGCAGAATCCCCGTATAGATTCCTATCCCGATACCGATGTGCGCGTTGAGGAGTGCTACCAGTGTCAGATGGTCTTCAGTCCAGTCGATGAGTTTATTGACGACGCCTATGTTTCTGTCCCGAAGAAATTTCTTGTTGACCAGCATCGCCTGAAGGACAGCCATAGGGAAAAAGGCTATGAGTATCCAGCTTCCCGCCGACATTGGCGAGGTCGGCTGAACAGTCGTATAAAAGGCCCAGACGTAGAATTTGTTGGCAAGGTCGAGGAAGAGGAAAAGCATGCCGACTCCAAGCAGGACAGGGGCGAGCAATGAGCCTATCCTGACAGCAAGGCAGGGACAGCCTTCACCTTCGTCCCGGGGTCCGACGCCGAAATGTCGTTTGATGACAATCATGATTGCGGTTATGATCAGCAATCCTCCTGCCAGTCCTCCAAGAAAGAGATAGAGAGGAATATGCCATTCCCAGATGTGCAGATGCGGCAGCACATTCGGGTTCATCTTGGTCGATATGATTTCTGTCGTTGTTTCCGTCATGATTATTCTCCGGGTTTGTTCCTTGCTGAAATCCAGTAGAGGCTTGGATTGGTGCCGGCATGGTCTTTCTGCCTGTAGACCTCTTTGCCGTTCATCAAGCGCTCCGCCTTGTTTTCAGGATCGTTAAAGTCAACCAGATTCAGGCTTTTTGTCGGACAGACCGAGACGCAGGCAGTGTCGAGACCCTCGTCCAGCCTGTGCTTGCAGAGTGAGCATTTGTCCGCGAATCCCTGAGGGTGTACATAGCGAGCGTCGTAAGGACAGGCGGCAAGACAAGCCTTGCAACCTGTGCAGCGCGAACGGTTGATCTGAACCGTTCCGTTATCGTCATAGTGTGATGCTCTTGTCGGACAGTAGGTGACGCACGGGGCATTTTCACAGTGCTGGCATCGCTCCGAACGGTTCTCCATGGAGAGCTTCGGAAAACGGCCTTTTGTTTCCTGGACAACCCAGTCGCGGCAATACCCTTCAGGCACCCCGTTTTCAGATTTGCACGCATAGACACACGCGGAACATCCAACGCACACACGTGTATCGATTACCATTCCATAATTTTTCTTGTCAGCCACGTGTTATGCCTCCTTGATAAACGTCACAAAGTTATTCTGGTAGCCTACACCGCCCATGACAGGATCGATTTCGGTTCTGGATATCATCTGGTTATGCGATGCCCCCCGTTTGTATGCCCAGCTCAGTTTTTTCAGATAGTGTCCGAAACCATGAACCATGTAGACGGAGTCTCTGCGGATACGTTCGGTGATTTTGACCTTGATCGGGAACTCCGAGACAATGCCGTCCTGGTTTTTCAGGCGTACATACACGGGTTCGTTCTGTCCGTGACCAGCGGTTTCAAGGTGGATATCATGCTTTGCTGCAACGTCCGGATGCATCCAGATTTCATTTTCCTGTGCTGTGGGAAGTTCTCCGAGGAATCGGTTGTTTGCCGTGCGCCCGAATGTCAGCATCGGTTTGCGGCCTGTCAGCAGGCGATAGAATCCGTCAGCGGGTTCAGGATGACGCATGTACCTGGGTACACTGTCAAGCCCGGCTGCTTTCATCTGCGCGGATGCCAGTTCTATTTTTCCGCTCGGCGTCTTGAATTTCAGTGCTTCCCCCGGTTTGCGGTAGAGGTCTGTTTCAGGTTTGACCAGGGTGCCTGTTTTCTTGATTTCAGCCAGAGAACTGCCAATTTTTTGCAGCCGCTTGTCCAGATAGGTTTCCACGTTCTCTTCGAAAATCCCGTGAAGTCCCCACTTTTCAGCGATCATTTTCGCGATCTCGTTGCCGGGTCTGGAATCATACATGGGCGGTACAACAGGCTGACGGAGCGCTACAAAAGGTGTTCTGTAGGGTCTTCCGTTGTCAAGATCGTCATATCGTTCAAGGTAGGTGCATTCCGGAAGCACAACGTCGGCGTATCCGGTAACCTCCATCGGAAGCGTATCGACCACGACCATGAAGTCCAGCTTGTCGATCGCTTCGAGAGCGGTTTTTCTGCCGAAGGTCACGGTTTCCGGTACGTTCACGCCATAGACCATCCACGCCTTGATATCACCTTCGATCGTTTTTTCCACGATTTCATGGGAGCCCAGCGTGTTGGATGATACGTTTTTTACGAAGAAGGGAAATTTGCTGTAGCACTCCTTTTCAAATGCCGGGTGGGGGTGCGCTTCCGGTTTGGGTAGATCGAATGTGTCGAATTTCACGACACCGCCGGGCATCTTGTAGTTGCCTGCCAGCGCATTGAGGATCGCGATGGCACGGACCCTCTGCGTGCCATCAGAATACCAGTTGGTTCTGCGTCCGGGGTGCACTGCCGCGTTGGGCGCGTGGCTCGCGAACTCTCTCGCGATTGTTCTGATATCGTCCGCCGGAATATCGGTTATCTCCGCCGCTTTTTCAGGAGTCATTTCGCTGACTTCCGCCCAGAGTTCATTCAGACCGACAGTGTAGCGGTTGACGAATTCGCGATCATATCTGTTTTCGCTGATCATGACATGCATGATCGCCTGCATCATGGCGATATCGGTCGCAGGCTTGATCGGCAGCCACTTTTCGGCTTTTCCTGCAATGGTTGAGAATCTCGGGTCGAATACCACGATTTTCAGGCCTCTCCGGATACCTTCCGATAGTTCCTGTACCGCCGTATTATGCATGTTTTCACCGTAGTGAGTACCGAAAAAAATAAGGTATTTACTGTTTATGATATCGATGCCTTCAGGTGTTCCGGCGGGATGTCCGTAGGTGAGATTGAAGGCTTCGCGCCGCGGGCCGCAGCAGAAATCGTAGGAGGGCTTGGCGAACTGGTTGACCCCAATGCCCTTGAACATGCTTTTGAAGAAGGAAACGCCGTAGCCGTGATGAAGCATCGCGATGGAGCCGGGGCCGTATTTCTCTCTGGTCTTGTAGAACCCTTCCGCCACGGCGGTGATTGCTTCGTCCCAGGAGGCTTTTCTGTAGGTGCTTTTGCCTCCTTTTTTCTCCCTGATCAGCGGATGGGCCAGACGGTCAGGGTCATAGATCTGGCCGATGCCTCCGGTACCTCTCGGGCAGAGTCTTCCGTTACTGAGCGGATGATGTTCCGAACCTGTTATTTTGTAGATCTTGCCATCTCTCACATGCGCTGCTATGCCGCAGCGCCAGAAACAGTGTTCGCAGAATGAGTAAACGACTTTTTCTCCGTTCTCATCAGCGAATGCGTTGGAGCTGCCGTTGAGCACTTCGCCTACTCCGTATGACGCTGCAGCAGTCCCGGCTAAAAACAGTGAAGATATCTTTAAGAAATCTCTGCGGTTTACATTCCGGCCATGGTTCATGTTCATGGTTTCCTGATTCTGGTTTTTGTTTTCCGGTAACGTGATTCCCGAGGCCGGGGGGCTCTGCCTGCTGAGGTGAGATCCCGTGCGGCTCATATGAAATACTGTACTACTGTGATTGAACAGCTGCTTTACGGCAGGTGGTTACTTCATCGGTTACTTTTGTTCTGCATGCAGTCTTGATGAATAGTATCTGTGTTCTCAATTGTTATATGCATACAGCGTATCGGATATATTGCAGGAATGAATATAGGATATGAATAATTTTGATGCAAAATTAAAAATATATGTTTTTGAATTTGTTTATCTGCTTGTTATAAAATGATATAGCGTATTGTTTTTTTCTTTCGTTAACGAATATTGTTAATAACGATTGTTAGTTTTTCTATATATAACTATATGTGTATTTGTTGTTTCACTTCTTTTCTGTGCTTTATATAATTCGTGCCGCTCTTGTCGTTGATGATGCTTGATTCCGTTTCCCGGAAGTGATGTCTCATGCTGAAATTTTTACCTGATATTGGTGGTTTGTATGCATATGCCCTGAGCAAAGAGTATTTTACAGCAACATGTTGATCCCGTAATCCCGCTGCCGGTTATGGATGTAATCCGATTGAAAAAAGGTCACGATCTTGCACTGCAGGGCCAGCCTGAAAAACAACTGTTCAGTGCAGGGCGGTCGACCCTTCTGAAAATCAGGCCTGCTGATTTTCGGGGGGTCAAGCTGAAACTGATGGTAAAGGAGGGTGATCATGTCAGGACAGGCGCTCCGGTGTTGTACAGCAAAACCCACCCGGATCTGTTTTTTACCTCGCCGGGATCGGGCCGGATATCCCGTATTGTATCGGGTGAGCGGCGCGTCATCAATGAGATTGTCATTGATCTTGACAAGACCGACTCATTCGAGGCGTTTGAGCGCTTCAATGAACAATCCATTGCATCACTTTCTTCTGAAAGGATAAAGGGGCAACTGCTTCGTTCCGGTTTGTGGCCGGCTATCAGGCAGCGTCCGTTTTCAACGGTGGCAAATCCTGATATCGTGCCCAAAGCGGTTTTTGTTTCAGCGATGCCTACTGCGCCGTTCGCCCCTGACACCGATTATCTGCTTGAGCAGGACGACAGGGGATTTCAGAGCGGCCTGTCCGTTTTGAAAAATCTGACTGGTCGTCCGGTACATCTTGTTATTGGAAGGAACGCCTCGCATCCTTTGCTTACCAGTGTCAAAGATGTTGTTCTTCACGCTTTCACCGGCCCGCATCCTGCTGGAAATGTCGGTATTCATATTCATCATATTGCTCCGATACGGAACCGGGACGACAGCGTCTGGTATCTTTCCCTTCAGGATGTGTCAAGAATCGGTAAACTTTTTTTGACCGGGAAATACCCTGTTGAAAAAATCATCACTGTCGGAGGTTCCTCCGTAGAAAAGAGGCTCTACATGAAAGTCCGTCAGGGAATGATGCTGGGTGATATTCTGAGGGATAACCGGTATGATGAAAACTCCCGGCTGATTTCCGGAGATGTACTGACCGGAGAGATACGCATGCCGGAAGAACCTTTAGGGTTTTATCATGAGATACTTTCGGTTATTCCTGAAAACAGTGACCGTCCTTTTATCGGATGGCTCAGGCCGGGACTGCGTAACTATTCCGTGAGCAATCTGTTTCTGTCCCGCCTGCTGAATAACAGGGGCGCCGGTCTCGATACCCGAATGCACGGAAGTCCAAGGGTTATCATTCCCTTCGGGAATATCGAGTCGGTACTTCCCATGGATATTCTTCCGACGTTCCTGATAAAGATGATTATTGCCAGGGATATTGATGAAATGGAGAAGCTGGGTATCTACGAATGTGACCCTGAAGATTTCGCGCTCTGCTCTTTTGTTGACGCGTCGAAAATGGAGATTTCTGAAATCATAAGAGAAGGTCTGGAGTATGTTGAAAAGAACGGATAGCGGATGGTTTGGCTCGAACAATTGTTTGCGATGAGTATATGAGACGTTTAAGAAACATTCTTGACCGTATCGAACCCGGATTCCAGGAGGGGGGACGGTGGAACAGGTTTGCTCCTCTCTATGAGATGGTCGATACCCTTTTTTACGTCCCTGGAACGGCTACATCCGTTGCCCCGCATGTACGCGACGCTGTCGATATGAAGCGCTCGATGATTACCGTGATCATCGCGCTTCTGCCGGCCCTTTTCTTTGGCATGTACAACACAGGCTATCAGGCCTCTCCCGAGGCGGGTTTCCTGCAGAATATGCAGACAGGCGTTCTGGCTGTTCTGCCTCTCATTCTTGTATCCTACATTGTAGGCGGTCTTTGGGAAGTGCTGTTTGCCGTTGTGCGCCGTCATGATATCAACGAAGGATTTCTCGTTACAGGGCTGCTCCTGCCGATGACCCTGCCGCCGGGTATTCCTCTCTGGATGGTTGCGATGGGTATCTCCTTCGGGATTGTTATAGGCAAAGAGGTAACAGGCGGAACCGGATACAACATTTTCAATCCGGCGCTTGTGGCCCGTGCATTTATCTTTTTTGCCTATCCCGGACAGATGTCGGGTGATCCTGTATGGTCGCTTGCTGATGAGCTGACCGCGGCGACTCCTCTTGCTGCGGCATCCTCTGTTCAGGGGGCTGATGCCGTCGGGCTTGTTTCAGGTGCAGGATACAGCATGAGTGATATGTTTCTGGGACTGGTTCCGGGTTCTGTCGGAGGCACATCCACTCTTGCCATTCTTGCCGGGGCAGCGTTACTTCTTGTTACAAGAATCGCCAACTGGAGGATCATGGCCGGAGGGGTTGTCGGAATGGTCGCCACTGCGTTGCTTGCTAACATGATTGCGCCGGCTTCCCAGAATTCAATGCTCTCGCTGACTCCCCTCTACCATCTGGTTATGGGCGGTTTTGCATTCGGCATTGTTTTTATGGCTACCGACCCGGTCAGTGCTTCCCAGACCAATGCCGGGAGATGGATATATGGTGTTCTGATCGGTTTTTTTTGCGTGTTGATCCGCGTCCTGAATCAGGCCTTTGTTGAAGGCATCATGCTCTCTGTTCTGCTTGGCAATGCCTTCGCGCCGATGATCGACTACTTTGTGCTGCAGCAGAATATCGCAAAAAGAAAGAGGGCTTATGCAAAGCAGTAACAGTTATACATATTTTTTCGTCATAACGATGGCCGTTATTTCCGCCCTGCTTCTCGCGATGTTGAAAATAAACCTGCAGGAGCGGCAGGAGTTCAACAAGGCGCTCGATACGAAAAAAAACGTATTGAAAACTGTCGGTCTGCTTGAGCCGGGTATGAGCGGTAGTGAAGTCGAAGAGCTCTTTACGACGAAATTAGCCCGACAGGCAGTAACGGACAGCGATGGAAACGAGAGGGAGTATTATATCTACGGCTCGCTTCAGAGCCCTGAAGGGTATATTCTTCCGGTGTCCGGAAAGGGGGTATGGTCTACCATCAATGGTTTTATCGCGCTTGAACCGGATAAAAATACCGTTAAAGGCATATCGTTTTACGATCACGGAGAAACGCCGGGGCTTGGAGGAGAGATTGAAAAAGATGCATTTGCAAACCGGTTCAGAGGAAAGAAAATCTTCAGGGACGGTGAGCTGGTTTCCATCACTATAGCAAAAGCCAGGCTCGAGGAAGAAAGTGAGCATGCAGTTGACGGGATAAGCGGCGCATCACTGACTACGGGCGCGATCAACACCTTTTTACGGAAAAACCTTACTGACTATCTCCAGCTGCTGAGATAAGCGTATGAAGAGGATTCATCATGGCGATTAAGAAAGCGTTTGATACATTTGCCGGGCCTCTTGCAAAGAGCAATCCGATTACGACGCAGGTGCTGGGTATCTGTTCCGCACTTGCGGTTACCGTCAAAATGGATACGGCGCTGGTGATGTCCGCCGCGCTGATCTTTGTGCTAGTCGGTTCCAACACCATAGTCTCAGCATTACGTAACCTGATTCCTTCAAGGGTCAGGATCATCGTCATGCTGACCATTATCGCGACACTGGTTATCTGTATCGATCAGATTCTCAAGGCGTTCCTGTTCGATATCAGCAAGCAGCTGAGTATTTTTGTCGGTCTGATTATTACCAACTGCATTGTTCTCGGCAGGGCTGAGGCCTTCGCCCTCAAGAACACCATAGGGGAATCGGCCCTCGACGGATTGGGAAACGGCATAGGGTATGGTTTGATCCTTCTGCTGGTGGCGGCCGCAAGGGAGTTGCTGGGAAGCGGTACCATGCTTGGTATCCAGATTGTTCCCCGGTTTCTTTACGTCGATCAGGGCGGATGGTATGTCAATAACGGTTTTATGCTGCTTGCTCCCGGCGCGTTTATTATACTCGGGCTGCTTGTTTGGGTGCAGAGAACCATAACCGGTTATACGGAGGAGTAATGGAACAGGTCGTGCATTTACTCAGCCTTGCGGTTGAAACCATATTCATCAAGAACATCCTGCTTGCCTACTTTCTCGGGATGTGCTCGTTTCTTGCTATTTCCAAAAAGGTGGAGACCTCTATCGGTCTGGGTCTTGCGGTTGTTTTTGTGAACGGTATCACTGTCCCTGTAAACTGGATGATTACCAATTACCTGCTTGACAAAGGGGCTCTGCAATGGACCGGGATCGCGGGAATGGAGCAGGTCGACCTCGGTTTTCTGACCTTTATTGTTTTCATTGCCACCATTGCCGCAATGGTGCAGCTGGTTGAAATGATCCTTGACAAGGTCAGTCCTACCCTGTATCAGTCACTCGGTATTTTTCTGCCGCTGATAGCGGTAAACTGCGCTATTCTCGGTTCATCGCTGTTCATGGTGGAACGGGAGTATGACCTTGTGGAGGCTACCGTATTCGGTACGAGCGCAGGAATCGGTTTTTTTCTCGCAATCGTTACCCTGGCTACCATGCGTTATAAATTGAAATACTCAGATGTTCCTGAAGGTTTGAGAGGTCTTGGCATCGCGATGCTTTTAACCGGCCTGATTTCCATGGCCTATATGTCGTTCTCCGGAATCAATCTGTAAGGAGTAACGAATGATTTGTGTTGCGTCTCGAGTACTTTGCCGGCATTGCTCGAAATCCTTCTGGGCTTTTTTCTGCACGCCGGTTTTCGTGCTTTTTCCGCATGCTGCTCAAGAGACGCACGAGATCTGCCGGTAGCTTTATTTGTGCTTCACGCTAACTGAGTTAATAGAATTCTATCAATGCTTGTCGTTCTCTCAGCTGTACTGGTTTTTGTGGCGATAGTCCTGCTGCTTGTCGCTCTGCTCAATGCCGCGGCGAGGAAGCTGTTGCCGCAGGGAAAGGTGACGGTGGCTATCAACGATGATCCTGACTACGCCCTGTCGGTCAGCCCGGGACGAAGTCTGCTGTCCACGCTTACCGACGAAAAAATTTTCATTCCGTCGGCCTGCGGGGGCGGAGGCACGTGCGGCATGTGCAAGTGCAGGATCACCAAGGGAGGCGGTCAGGTGCTTCCTACAGAGCTGAACCATGTCTCACGGGCCGAGGTGAAGCAGGATGTACGCCTGGCCTGTCAGGTGAAGGTCAGGGAGGAGATGAAGGTGTATGTTCCTGAAGAGATCTTCAATATCCGTCAGTGGGAGTGCACGGTTCGTTCCAATTCCAACGTCGCTACGTTTATCAAAGAGCTGGTTCTGCAACTTCCGGAAAATGAAAAACTGGAGTTCCGGGCGGGCGGCTATATCCAGATCGATATTCCCGAGTACAGTGAAATCCTGTTTTCAGATTTCACTATCGGAAAGGAGTACAGGGATGACTGGGACAAATTCACTATGTGGCAGCTTGTCAGCCGGAACAGGGAGTCGACCTTCAGGGCCTATTCGATGGCTAATCATCCCGCTGAAGAGGGTGTCATCATACTGAACGTTCGTATCGCTACCCCTCCTCCGGACAAGTGGGAAAAAGTATCTCCCGGTATAGGATCGTCATACATTTTCAATCTGAAGCCCGGCGACAAGGTACGTATTTCAGGTCCCTACGGGGAGTTTTTTATAAAAGAGTCAGACAGGGAGATGGTTTATATCGGCGGGGGAGCGGGAATGGCCCCGATGCGGTCACACATTTTCCACCTGTTCAAAACCATGAAAACCCGCAGGAAAGTTTCCTTCTGGTATGGAGCGCGTTCGAAAAAAGAGATGTTTTACGATGAAGAGTTCAGGGCAATTGCCGGTGAATTTCCCAACTTCAGCTACCATGTCGCACTTTCTGACCCTCAGCCCGGCGATGACTGGGACGGCCCGACCGGCTTCATTCACAATGTGCTCAATGAGCACTATCTCAAGGACCATGAAGAGCCGGAGGAGATAGAGTACTACATGTGCGGACCGCCGATAATGATATCGTCAGTCGACAGGATGCTCTACAGTCTCGGCGTCGAGAAAGAGATGATCGCCTACGACGAATTTTCTTGATGGTACCTCGAAAGATAGTATGTTTGTCCGATGTCCCTGAATTCTGCTCCGACCGGTGGTTGCCGGTATGTTACTGTTTTTTCAGTGCTTTGGGCACAATAACCACAGGGACGCTGGTTTCATTCACCAAGCCTGAGCAGACGGAACCGACAAAAAAATGGTAGAGGTTTTTGTGACCGTGTGAACCGAGAATGATCAGGTCAACCTGTTCTTTTTCAGCCTGCTCGACAATCACCTGTAAGGCATTACCGTGAACCAGGGAGACCTTGGCTTCAACTCCATAATTGTTGAGGTCATCCGAGATGTTCTGCAGGATTTTGAAATTCCGATCATGCAGAATCGGGACACGTTCACCCTCTTCAGAAGAATCGGGCTGATGGTAGTATTTTTCAGGGGGATGATAATGAGGATCGATAGTTGGGTGGAGATCAATCTCCTGTCCCTCCTCGGGCAGAACGTGAAGCAGGATTACTGTTGAAGATGATGCGTGAGCAATTTTTCGTACGCTGGAGACTACGTTATCGGTCACGTCGGATAAGTCAAGGGCGGCAAGTATTCGCATGATCGTTTCTCCTCAGGCTTTTTGTTCACTTCACTCAGTAACCGACCACCTCCAGATGTTAATGCTGAAAGGAAAGGCATCAATGTTGTTTTTTCTGTTCGTTTTTTTCAGACAAAGATCTGGAAGCCTGTATCTGTTCTTCAGGAGTATTGATGTTCTGAAGACGAAGAGGATCCTTTACTGAAAGGTAATGAATGGGAAAATCTTGAAGAAATGATCGCAGGGAATTGTTTCCTGCAGCATGCCGCATGATAAGCGGAAGTCTGCTTTTGGGTTCGTAGATCGTGCAGAGCGGTTCTGGTGCTTTTGTATCATTATGCCGGTAGGACGTCGCGAAGGAGAAAGGATCGCGTTGGCGAACAAGCTCATGCAGAAGCGCATGGTCAATGAACGGCAGGTCACATGCGCAAACAAGCCAGGATGTTTCTGAAGACAGCCTCTGCGCTGAGAGCAGGCCTCCAAGGGGACCGATATCCAGATAGCTGTCGGCAATAAGCGGAAATCCGAATTCACGGTAACCGTCCTGCTGCTCAGCACGGCAGGAGAGGTAGACCTGTTGGCAGTGATGCCGCATCATTTCCGCCGTGTGCATGAGTTGGTTCCGCGTATGATAGGTGATCAGAGCTTTGTCCGTACCCATCCGTCGGCTTTTTCCTCCAGCGAGAACCAGTCCGGAAAGAGGTTTGCCGGAAACGATGCCGAGAAACCGGTTGACGATGAAGTCGGCGATCCCGTCAATATTGTCCCGATGAAAGACAGGGAGACCGGGAAAATCAGGAATGGCGGCAGGTTCAGGAGCGATAAGGGCGACAACATGTGTAACGGCTTCTGAACGGATGAGCTCAAGTATTTTGAGCTCTTTGTCAACAACAACAATTTTTGGAAGAGGGAGTTCTTTGAGCCCTTCAACCATGAGCATGTCAACAGCAAGCAGGGAAGTCTGCGTCAGCAGTGGCTCAGGGGCAGACGCTCCAATCAGGGCGTGCTTTTGAGGGTCAGAGAGCATGACGACGGAAGCCCCTGATTCACGGACTATAGAGGAGTCCTTGCCTTCCCGGTCGATGTCGAAAGAGTGGCAGCCGTGTTTGTAGTAGCCGATAGTGAAGCGTCTGCTCAGTTGAGAGACAAGACGGGAGATCAACCGGGTTTTGCCCGAGTTGGAGTAACCGCAGAAGGCGATTTCAAAAGGATGAAAGGAACTGTCCGATCCGCTGTTCATGTGGGCTTTCTTTTTCCGGTTATTCATCAGCTCTTCTGATCACTATGCCTCAACGCGGGGAACTCTTCAGTGTCCCCCGCAGTTGAATTCACTGTAAGAAGAAGTCTTACGCTGTCGCATGAAAGGAGAAGAAAAGAGAATGAGATTCTTTACTGCACGTGAATTGAGTGGAAAAAGCAACCCATGAAAACTATGTCTGAGAACGGCTGCGTTGTGTCTGTCGCTCGATTAAGAGAAACAGAGCTGCAACGACACCGGGTACCCAGAAGAGAAGTGTTAACAGGCCAACAAGCATGATTGTCCCGACTTCTCTGTCAAGAACCGCAGCTGGCGGGCAGATGATGGCGAGGATCCATTTGCGAAAGTCTATCATAGTTGGTCTCCGGATTAAGGGTTGATTTTTCAAAATTTACTATTTCTCGGATCAAGTCGCAATGGTAAATGGGTCATTTTGTATGAAATAGCTTGTGAACGCTGTCGCTTTGTTGCAAAATCCCGTGAAAAGTATAAATTACTACCCCCCGATCATAGATCAGTGAATGAGTGATCACTACGGATCAAATCCGCTGATCCTGTGCAGAAGCAGCGATTCAGAAATGTTAACATAAATATGAAATAGCTTGCAGAATACATTTCATCCTGACATGGTTTTGGATGATGTTGAGGAGGTGCTCGATGAGCCAAATTTCAATAATCCCAATACCTCCCCGGACCCGCCAAGCCCTTACGCCGATCTTGAAAAGAAGTTCCGAAAGAACAAATTCAACAAGAAAAAGAACTATTACCCCGAGCTTTTCGGCACTCAGGGAGTTGAGCAGTCCGAAGCACAGAAAGTGACGGGCAACAAGGTCAGGAAAAAGAAGGCCGCAAAGGCGAAACGAAAGCCGACATCAAAAAACAAGCGGTATTCGCAGAAGAAAGGGCAGAACAGAAATGCCTGAAGTCGTTTAAGCGAAACTGATCCTGTCTGTCGGCTGAAAATAATGTGTTAAAACACGAAGGTTACATTTGAAATCTTCTTCCTATACCGTTAGTTTTTCAGGAGAAGTGGATTTGCCATTTTTAAAATTACTGTACTATGTTGCTTATCAATCGTTTTATCGGACTTATAGAAGATCATGCTGAATCACTTTCCCTGACATGGGTGGACGAAGTCCGGTCTAATACGCTTACCAGCGGATACTCGAAGTATTCCAGAAAAGAGCTGCATGATATCGTCTACTCCCGTTTCAGAAGACTGGGGAAGTGGGTGGCAAAACGGGAAAATATTGACAAAGAGATTGCCCTGAACTTCCGCGAAATGGGCAAAGAGCGCGCCGAAGCCGGTATAAAGTCCAGTGAGATGATCTACTCTATCATTCTTGAGCGTGATATGCTGTTTGCCTACGTCAAGGAGCATGGAATTGTTACCGAAGGGATCGATCTCAATCGGGCGATACAGTTCAGTGAACAGCTCAACTATTTCTATGACAAGGCGATCTATTTCGCGCTTGTAGGCTATGAGCAGGTCTTGTGTGTCTGTCCAACCTCGGGAGATGAGAACGAATTCAACAAAACGCTCGAGGGCTTCAAGCACTGGCTCATTCGGGAGTGACTTTTTTGCCGGAAAATACTGTTTCAGGGGCCTGCGGAGCCCCTTTTTTTATGTGTGACACAACGTTTGAAATACATGCTCATCGCGGCGCCAGGTCGGTGTATCCGGAAAATACGCTTCCCTCGTTCCTGAAGGCGGTTGACCTCGGGGCTGATGCTATAGAACTCGACCTCTGTGTTTCAGGAGACAACCGGATCGTGGTGTCACATGATCCGTACATGAAAGCTGGATTGTGTTCGGCCCCTGACGGCAAAGTGCTTGCGAAGCAGGATGAACGGCAGTACCTGCTCTACGCAATGAAATATGCTGATATTCTCCGTTTTGATTGCGGACACGCTTCAGATGACGTCCCCTGCCGTTTCGAGGTTCGGGCAGTGAAGCCGGTTCTCGAAGAGGTATTTCGGGTTGTCGAGGAGCGGCTGGAATCTTCCGGCAGAGTGCGTGGCGTCATCTACAATCTCGAGGTGAAGTCAGGTGTTGAAGGAGATGGTCGTCTGCACCCGCCACCTGAGGAATATGCGCATCTCGTCGCTGACAGTATTGAGCGCTCGGGGGTTGCTTCGCGTGTACGGATACAGTCGTTTGATCCCCGGATTCTCAGAGCGGTCAGAGACATTTCCCCGGCGCTTGCCGCGGGTCTGTTGATAAAGAGCCGGAAGGACCCATTCGGCCAGCTTGACAGCCTCGGTTTCCAGCCGGAGTTCCTGAATCCGTTCTTCCGTCTGGTCAACCGCCCTCTTGTGGAGCGACTGCATCATCGCAATATCCGGGTTGTCCCCTGGACTGTCAATTCACCGGACTCGATGCGTGCTCTTGCGGCTATGGGGGTGGATGGTATTATCACTGATTATCCGGATGTTGCCTTGGAGGTTTTGCATGGGTGAATCGGGTGTTCCTGAACCACTTTTCTTTGAACCACAGCGCAACGTTTACAAGGCTGATCAATACAGGCACCTCTACCAACGGACCGATGACGGCGGTAAATGCTTCACCGGAGTTGATCCCGAACACCGCGACGGCAACCGCAATGGCCAGCTCAAAGTTGTTGCCGGCAGCCGTAAATGAAAGCGTTGCTGTTTTCAGGTGATCGGCACCGATTTTTCTACCGAGGTAAAACGAAACCATAAACATGATCACAAAATAGATCAGGAGCGGAATCGCAATCCTGACTACATCAAAAGGAATCTTGACGATGTACTCTCCTTTCATTGAAAACATGACCACGATGGTAAAAAGCAGTGCAATCAGGGTCAGTGGACTGATTCGCGGAATAAACTCTTGTTCTTACCACTCAGCACCCTTGATACGCAGCAGGAGATACCGGGTCAGAAAACCGGCGATAAAGGGGATTCCAAGATAGATAAAAACCGAGGTAGCGATTTCAGATGTCGATATCGAAACACTGAATGAATCCATGCCGAGCCAGGTGGGTAAAACCGTCAGAAAAATCAAGGCATAGACAGAGAAGAACAACAACTGGAACAAGGAGTTAAACGCTACAAGACCGGCGGCATATTCCCTGTCCCCACCTGCAAGATCGTTCCAGACAATCATCATGGCAATGCATCGGGCCAGACCGATCAGGATAAGCCCCGCCATGTAATGAGGCATTTCGTGCAGAAACATAATGGCCAGAGCAAACATGAGCACTGGGCCGATCACCCAGTTCAATACCAGCGAAAGACTGAGTACTTTTGTGTTGCGGAACACATCACCAAGCTCCTCGTATTTCACCTTGGCCAGTGGCGGGTACATCATGACTATAAGCCCGATGGCTATGGGGATATTTGTTGTTCCTGACTGGAACAGGTTCCAGAAGTCCGGTACTGCCGGGAAGAGATAGCCTGAAAATACCCCAACCGCCATAGCAAGGAAGATCAAGAGCGTCAGATAGCGGTCGAGAAAAGAAAGCTGTTTGGATGAAATGCTCATGGTGATTCCCCCTTTTTATATTTCTCCTCACTCGTGTCCGGTTGTTGAAAAAATAAACTCTTATAAGAGATTATAAAAAAATAATATAGAGCGATTTTTTGGCGTTGCCGACTTGAAAACTCCTGCTATCTTTGATCATTTCACAATTCTACGACAAGGAATGATCGATGTATACAGGAAAAACAGTCTTTGCTCAGCTTCTTGACCATTTGCCGCTTCATCAATTTCGTCGATGTGTCATGCGTT
>JADHTF010000008.1:10000-77994 GCA_016776555.1 Chlorobium phaeobacteroides | reverse complement strand
TGAACCCCTCCCCATTCGTAGGACAGCTATTTGAGGAAGCTAAGTTTGTTTAGGCTGCTTCCGGGGCCTTGAGTTTGTAAAGATTGTAAACCGTCTCTGGGAACTCATCATTCAGGGCAGTATGCCTCCGATCTGTATTGTAATCGATGAACCATTCTTTCAGCCCCTGATAGAGTTCCAACCCGTCAACGGGAGGACGATAGTAAATGTACTCATACTTGACACTTCGCCATAACCGTTCGATGAAAACGTTGTCGATTGCCCGGCCTTTCCCGTCCATGGAGAGCTGTGATCCGGCCTCTTCGATGACTGCCCGGGTGAAGACTTCGCTGGTGAACTGTGAGCCCTGATCGGTGTTCAGGATTTCCGGGGCGCCATGTAACCTGACGGTCTCCCTGAAGACTTCAGCGCACCACTCGGCTTCCATGGTATTTGACACCGACCAGTTCAGCACATAGCGGCTTTTGAGGTCGATGACAGCCATCAGGTACATGAAGCCTTGAGCCATTGGCACATACGTGATATCGGTCGCCCAGACATGGCTACTATGCGTGATCTCAAGGCCTCGAAGCAGATACGGATAGACCTTGTGCCCTGGTGCGGGCTTGGAGGTGTTCGGCTTCGGCCCGATGGCTTCCATGCCCATAAGACGATGCAGCCGCCGGACCCGCTTGATGTTGATGTTGTAGCCCTTGTCCCTGACCAACCATTGCCACATGCGATACACGCCGTAGTACGGTTTCTTCAGGTACTGCTGATCGATTAACCGCATGAGCTCAAGGTTCAGCTTCGACGTTTTTTTTGACTGGTAATACAGCCCTGATCGGTGAATCGAGAGCAGGTCGCATTGCCGTGTCATGCTGAGGTTTTGATGTTCTTTCTCAACCATAGATCGCCTTTCCGACAGGGATTTCACGACTGCAATTTTTTTTTGAGCCAGTCGACTTCAACCTTCAACTGGCCGATGGTTTTGTAGAGTTGTTCGGCCTCTTGCTGATGCTCCTGCTGGTCTTTCTGAGCCTTATCGCCTTTTGAGAACACGTCGGAAGCTTTTTCCATAAACTCCCGCTTCCACTGGGTAATCTGGTTCGGATGAATCTCGTGTTTTTGGGCGAGCTCGGTTAAGGTAAGACGCTCACTGAGAGCTTCAAGGACGACCTTGGTTTTGAATTCTGCGCTGAATTTCCGGCGAATTCGTTTCATGATGACTGCTGGTTTTGATTGTTATTCTCAATTTAACCAGCTGTCCTGTTTTTTGGGAGTGGCTCAGTATGGTCAGGGTGTTGTTTTGCTTGATTCTGTTTATAGTACGATTGGGGATATAGCGCCACTTTTTGACATTGTGGAGATCGCAGGCCTTCATGACTGCATTATCGTTGTAGACGAATCACATTCTCTTGGAACTCATGGACCCGGTGGTGCAGGGTTGGTTTATGAACTTGGCCTGACAGAAAGAGTACATTTTGTTACAGCGAGTCTTGCAAAGTCATTTGCAGGGAGAGCTGGAGTGATTTTCTGTAAGGAGAGGTTTGCCAAATACTATCCTTATCTCGCTCATCCGGCTATTTTCAGCTCAGGCCTCATGCCACATGAGATTGCCGGACTTTCGGCTACGCTGGATGTCATTAAGAAAAGCAATGATCGCAGGAAAAGACTTAATGAACTATCTGCATATGTCCGAAAGGAGATGGATGAACTCGGTTATGCATTTGACAGTGAATCGCAGATCGTTGCCATTGAGCCGGGGCCTGAATCCAATACTGAGCTTTTTCGTGATGCCCTCGAAGCAAGGAATGTTTTTGGCTCGGTTTTTTGTTCGCCAGCCACGCCTAAAAACCGCTCTCTGATGAGGTTTTCACTCCATAGTGGCCTGCAACGAAAAGATGTTGTTCATCTCTTGAATGTCTGCGATGAAATTCGTGACGAAGTCAACATGAGGGAGTGGAAATCCACGAAAAGAAAAGGGAGGTGAATAGCTGTTTTTCCGGATCAGGACTTTTTGCTGAACAGACTCATCAGCGTTGACAGGAGATTCTGTTTTGGTGCGCTTTTGACCGGCAGCCCTTCTTTTTCCCAACGAATGATGCCGTGTTCCAGATTGAAAACCCTCTGGTGGCCGTTATTCAAGAGAAGACGTGCGGCATACATACTTCGGTTTCCCCTTCTGCAGGCAACAATTACCTTTCGTTTTGCAGGTATTTCCTGCATTCTTTGTTCAAATCCGCTGAGGGGGATTTCGATGACGTCAGGGATGTCAAATGATATTCTGGCGATTTCACGCGGCTGGCGTACATCGACAAGCACAGCCCCTCTTTTCAGCATTGCATACGCGTTGGATGGGGTGACGTCTTTCACTTTGGGCATATTCTGTTTATTATCCGCTTTTCTCAGCGGAGAGGGTGGGATTCGAACCCACGGTACGAATTAACGCACAACGGTTTTCGAGACCGCCCGATTCAACCACTCTCGCACCTCTCCGATTACTACTCGCCTACCAGAAAATAATTATAGTGCCGACGTTACACCCTATCCTGTCTGCCAGAGAGGGTGGGATTGATGAAACGCAATTGCGTTTCACCCTTCGGGTTGGCCTGAAGGCCAATCATAGCAGCTTGCGCTGCTGTTCGAACCCACGGTACGAATTAACGCACAACGGTTTTCGAGACCGCCCGATTCAACCACTCTCGTACCTCTCCATGGCTGTATCCCTAAAATAGAAAAAGCCTCTGAAAATGAGGCTTTTATTATGAGCGGGAAACGAGACTCGAACTCGCGACCCCAACCTTGGCAAGGTTGTGCTCTACCAACTGAGCTATTCCCGCTTGAGGAGTTGTAATTATAAGGCTTTCAGTATTTTTCTCCAAAATGTTTCCTGAAATTTTCAGGAATAAATGATGCCCGGTTTCCTGTAAGCCTGTCGATTAAAAAGTCAAAAGGTAAAAGTCAAAAGTCAAAAGCAGGAATTCATGCCCTGTGGATGAACCTGTTTTTCTTTCAGTAATCCCCGGCTGTTTACCAGCCGACTGCTCTTTCGGCTCCGGGATTTAGCATTCCTTATTTTTCCCATACAGCTCAACAACTCCCCATCTCACCACTCTTCTCACTTCAGTTCGAGACGGTTCATAATGGTTTCCATATCCTTGTCGCCTCTGCCGGACAGGTTGACGATCAGCATGCTTTCTTTGGGCATTTCTGCAGCACGAACGGTTGCATAGTGAACGGCATGTGCTGATTCCAGGGCGCATATGATCCCTTCTTTTTCTGCAAGCAGTCTCAGGGCTTCAAGTGCCTGGGTATCGGTGGCTGATGTGTAATGAACGATGCCGAGTTCCTGCAGATGGCAGTGTTCCGGTCCAACGCCGGGGTAGTCAAGTCCGGCAGATATCGAGTGTGCTTCGCTGACCTGGCCGAAGTCATCCTGCAGGATTTTCATCATTGCCCCGTGGAGCACTCCTTTTTTTCCTTTGGTCAGGGAGGCGGCATGCAAGGCTTCAAGTCCTTCACCGGCGGCTTCTACGCCGACCATTTCAATATCCCCGGCAGAATCCAGAAATGCATAGAACATCCCGATCGCATTGCTGCCACCGCCTACGCACGCGGTGATGACATCCGGAAGTCTCCCGGTCTGCTCAAGTATCTGCTGTCTGGTTTCACGGCCGATGACCGCCTGGAAATCCCTGACCATCATGGGATAGGGGTGCATGCCGACGACAGATCCTATGATATAGAAGGTCTCTTCAGGATTGTTGATCCAGTCGCGAATAGCTTCACTGGTGGCGTCCTTGAGCGTTTTTGTGCCGTTTTCGACCGGGCGCACCTCTGCTCCGAGCAGCTTCATTCGGGCAACGTTAGGGGCCTGTCGTCTGATATCCTCCGCGCCCATGTACACAATACAGTCTAAATCGAAGAGAGCACATACCGTAGCGGTTGCTACGCCATGCTGGCCGGCGCCGGTTTCGGCAATGATCCTTTTTTTCCCCATTCGCCTTGCCAGAAGAGCCTGGCCGAGAGCATTGTTGATCTTATGTGCTCCGGTATGGCACAGATCCTCACGTTTCAGGTATATCTGCGCTCCTCCGATATGTCTGCTCAGATGTTCAGCGTGGTAGAGCGGTGTCGGTCGACCTACATAGTGACGGAGAAGCTTCTCGTATTCATTCCAGAAAGCCTGATCTTCTTTTGCTTTTTTGTATTCGTCTTCAAGGTCCGAGGCGTTTTTGATAAGGGTTTCCGGGATGAACTTTCCTCCATATTTCCCGAAGTGTCCTGTGTCGTCAGGGGCAGTATATACTGACTGTGTCATTCCTGGTGTGATAGTTACTTGTGTTGAGTGCACTGGTTCAAGGTGTCAGCCGGTGTTGTCTCTTTGCTGTAAATAACGTGCAGCAGTTAGAGAACAGCTTGGGTATAGAATACTAAAATACTATATATTTAGTGTTTTCTTGAGTAACTCCCTGGAAAAAGACAACCCTTTCAAGCAGGAGCAGATTCAGCGTGTCGCTTTCAGAACGATTCACAAAGAGGATTGCCGGCATACCGGTTTTGCTGATAGCTTTTGCTTTTTCTCTGCCGGCATACCTCTTTGCCCTCCCCGATGAGACAGCATCTGATGGTGCTGAACGCAGAGGGGCGAGCGAGCCCGACACAGCAATTGTCTATACCGCGAGGGATTCGCTTGTCTATAACATCGGTGAGCGGACCATGGAGCTTTGGGGCAAGGCCTCCATTGCCTATGAGGACATGAAACTGGATGCTCCGAGGATTCTTGTAGACTACAGTACTTCCGTTTTTGATGCCTTTGCGTCAAAAGATTCCCTTGGAGAGTATTCAGAGCTTCCCGTGTTCGTTGACAAAGACGGTGGTTTCGAGGCTGAGCATATGAAGTACAACTATGCGACAAGAAGGGGAAGGACTCTCAATGTGTCATCGGAAATCAAAGAAGGCTACTATACCGGAGCCAATGTCAAACGGCTGGAAACAGGAGAGTTGTATATCAGGGACGGCATCTATACAACCTGTCCGAAAGATGATCCTGATTTCTGGTTTTATGGCAGAGATATGAAGATCATTCCCGGTGATAAAGTTGTCGCCAGACCACTGATACTCTATATACGGCCGAAACCGTTTTCCTGGCGGATGCCCGCGATTCCTCTTGTTCCGTTGCCGTTTATGTTTCTTCCGATAAAAAGCGAGCGTACTTCAGGGTTTCTCGTTCCAAAGTTCAGCGAGGACGACCGGGGGATATATTTTTCCAACCTCGGTTATTTCTGGGCATTCGATGAATATATGGATCTTCGCCTTGAAAGCGATCTTTCCTTTAACGGAAGCTGGAGGCTCGGGGAGCGGTTCAGGTACAGTAAAAGATATCTTTTTGACGGTTATCTCGAAGGGGAGTATGAGCGATATCGCCTCTCTCATCCCGATGATCCGGATTTTGTCGACTACGATAACTGGAATGTCAAGCTCGTGCATCACCACCGGTTTGATCCTGACTCAAGACTGGATCTGAATCTGATGTATCAGGGAGGGCAGCGCTATTACGATATCAACTCTATCAACCCTGAATCGATTATCAACGAGCAGGCCAACTCCTATGCATCGTTTTCAAAGCGCTTCAATAAGGGTCGAAGCAGTCTGACTGCGGCTTACCAGCGATCTCAGGACCTCAGGGATGATGATCTTACGCAATCGGTCAGTGCCTCATACTATCAGGAGCGTATCTATCCCTTCAGAGAGGAAGCCGGTTTGACAGATGACTGGAAATCGCGTTTGTCCCTAACTCCTCGCGCTTCGGCCTATGCCGAGTATGCAACAATAGACAATCTTCACTACAGTGACTATACGGGTGAAGCCGGTCTGCGCCTGGCATACCAGCAGGAATTCGGGCAGGGATACAAGGTGAACTTTTCACAGAGGGTGAATCTTGAGGGTAAAATTGACAACAATCCCCTTGATGATGATCGTTGGGGCGCAAGGCTTGAACTCCCTTTCAGCTTTCAGTCAACCCTTTTCAAATACTTTAATGTCAACGGCAGCTTTACCATAGACAATTACTATGTAGACAGCTTTGTAGACCAATACTATGACCCGGTTTCTGATGAGGTCGTGACCGAGACGCAGCATGACCCGAGGCATTTTTCTACCTATTCACTGGATCTTGACGCCCAAACCAGGCTGTACGGCACGGTATATTCACGAATGCTTGAAGACATAGCAGGGATAAAGGCGTTGCGGCACACGGTCATCCCGAATATTTCCTTCTCATATAATCCGGATTTTACGGGTGACAATCATGATTATTACGGCACCTACATTGACGCTTTAAACCAGCCGATACGCTATAACCGGTTTCAGAATGCGCTCTATAACAATGTATTTGCCGAAAAGAGCGCGATCGGCATATCGGTGCAAAATCTGTTACAGGCGAAGCTGAAGGGAAAGCTGCTTCCTTCCGGGGATATGGTTTCCGATGACAGGATAGTTCAGCTTCTTTCGCTGACGGCCTCAACGAGTTACAATTTTGCCGCGGATTCACTGAAACTTGCTCCTTTAACGGTGTCGGCATCGAGTAACGCTCTGGCTCCCAACCTGATGTTGCGCGCAGGCGCCACCTATGATTATTACGGTTTTGATCCTGTTACCGGAGAACGTGTTGCTACACCGAATATGGATCAAGGCGGAGGGTTCTTACGTTTTGTGCAGGGATTTGTCAATATGAGCCTCAGCCTGAGTGGTCATATTACAAGCGATGGGCCCGACAGTGGTCAGGAGGAGCAGCAGGAATCAGTCAAGGTTTCAGCTGACGATTACAGTGATGTAAAGGTGGAAAAAGCCATCTATAAGGAGCGGTATGATCATGATGCATATCGATATGCGGATTCAAGACTGCCCTGGCAGTTGCGGCTTTCGCTCTATCTGAATTCAAGCAGATATGAACCCCTTGAGCCGGCAACCACGACAGCCTTGTTGAATACCTCTGCCAGAGTCTCTCTTACCGATGTTTGGCAGCTTGGGCTCAATACCGGCTATGATATTGAAAACCAGGAATTCATTTATCCCCAGATTAATCTCTATGGTGATTTCAAGTGCTGGGATGTGAGCCTGCAGTGGGTTCCGAGCGGAGAGTACCGGAGCTATTTCTTTCAGATCGGCATCAAAGCTCCGCATTTGCAGGATATCAGATTCCGTCAGAGCAGAAGACTCGACAATCAGTCGTGAGAGACGGAACGTGTTCAGGTGGCGCAGGCATCCAGGGGTTTTCCGGGACGCGGGTCAGAACTCATGCTCCAGAATGTATGCCAATCGCGCGTTAAATGTCTCATGAGCGTCATGATGGATACAGTGCGATGCTTCCGGTATGATAAATGCACCGGCCTGCGGCAGGAGTTCCTGAAATTCAGGGATGATTTTATGCGGCGGCAGCGCACTGTCCTCGGCTCCCCACAACAGGAAGGCTTTGTTTCTGTAGTGACAGGGTTTGGGAAGATGTTCAAGAGAAAAGTCATTGGGTCTTCTGGACGGTGAGAGGTAGGACCAAGCTGCGCCTTTGTCCAGAAGCGGTTTGGTGAACTGTTTGATGAGCCGCAGGTCAACTTTTTTCTGGTTGTAGTAGGTCGGTGTGAGACTCTGGCTGACACCGACAGGATTTGCGAACGCCGCAAACATGACTTCACCGATAACCGGTGAAGCAATCAGGCCGAAAAGAGCTTTGGCCATAGGGTCCATGGTGTCGCCGAAAAGACCTGAAGGGTTAGCAAGCACCAGCCCTTTCACGACGTCAGGGTTTTCATGGGCGAAGTAGAGGCCTGATGCGCCGCCCATAGAGTGCCCGATAAGAACGACACTGTCAATTTTCATATACTTGAGGAATAGCCGGATCTGTGAAGCGAAGAGAGCAAGGCTGTATCTGACGTTAGGCTTTTCAGACATGCCGAAGCCTAACAGGTCGATAGCGAGTATGTGATAGTTGTCGGCGAATTCAGGAATATTCTCGTCCCAGTGTTCCAGCATTCCCCCATATCCGTGAACAAACAAAAGTGATGGCCTGTCCGGTGATGACTGACCGAACTCCCGGTATCGTATTCGAGCAGTTTTTCCCTTTTCATATTTCCAGTCCAGAAAAAGGTCTGTTGAAAGATGATTCATGATACAGTTCTCGATGTCAGAAGGTTTTTTGCCTGTTTATTAGGTGGAACTGATATATAGTAAAATATACAGGTCAATTAATGAAATTTTTGTTAAATTGGTTAAAAATTGTCCGGTTTTCGTAACTACTAATATGTAGACAATAATGCTGCAAGTATCGAGAAAATTTGAGTATGGTCTCCATGCTGTTGTGTATCTGGCGCGCAGGGAGTCTGGAGAGGTTGTTACGGTCAAGGAGATGGCAGCGGATATAGGTTTTTCACAGGAATTTCTGGCAAAAGCCTTGCAGCAGCTCAAAAAAGCGGGCATTGTTCTATCGGTTCAGGGAGTAAAAGGCGGATACAGACTTGCCGGTTTGCCTGAAGAGATTACCATTTCTGATATTGCAAGGGCGATAGAAGGCCCTCCCCGCCTTATGCGGTGCTCGTCTGAACGTGGAAAGTGTGAAATAGTGAGCTCATGTTCTAATCGCAGCACCATGTTCAAGCTTGAAAAAAACATCGATGCGCTTATGGCAGACACAAAGGTTTCCGCTCTTCTGTAATTCAGGAAAGAAGACGTATGGCATGAGTTTCAGGTGTTTTCACGCCATGATAATCCTCGTTGTGTTATCCGCTGTTTTCTGTTAGATTGCTGTCCACTATTTCATCCGCTCATGGGTTGGCGTTTCCAGTCGACGCTGCCATTCAATCATTGTTATAGAGCAGAACGTGATGCAGAAAAAGAGAGCTGTTTCGGGAGAAGACCTGTCCCTTCCCGATATTGTTATGAAAGGAGTCAGTACACATAACCTGAAGAATATATCTGTACGGATTTCCAGAAATAAATTTGTCGTCATTACCGGGGTCAGCGGTTCGGGGAAATCAAGTCTTGCCTTCGATACTCTTTACGCTGAAGGACATCGAAGGTATGTTGAGTCACTCTCCGCATATATTCGCCAGTTTCTGGAACGAATGCCCAGGCCGGATATCGCATCGATAGAAGGAATCGCCCCCGCGATTGCCATTGAACAAAAAGCTATCCCCAAAAATCCGCGTTCGACAGTAGGTACCGTTTCGGAAATCTATGATTATCTCAGGTTGCTTTTTGCCCGGATAGGAAAGATCTATTCTGAGGATACCAATGAGCTCGTGCTGAAACACGCGCCTGAAGATGTCGGCATTCAGGCAGACTTTCTCGAGAAAGGAACCCGTTTTTTTGTCGGTTTTCCCTTTCCGTGTCATACAGATGTTGCCCGGCACCGTTGTCCGGTTGATGAGGAATTGCAGAATCTTCTGCAGAAAGGCTTTTTTCGTCTGATATACCAGGACAAGGTGCTCGACATCAATGACGTTTCGGTTCGTGAGCGCATTGCCGGTATGCGTGCCGATGAGATATCGGAGGTTCTTGTACTTGTCGACCGGTTCAAGGCTGTTGGAGATGAAAAAACAATGAGCAGGGTGTCCCAGGCGGCTGAAATCAGTTTCAACGAGTCGAGCGGATACGCCGTGTTGAAAGTTGCAGGCGGCAAGACCTTTCGTTTCAGCGACCGTCTTGAATTGAACGGCGTTGAATATCAGGATCCTGCACCGCAGCTTTTTGCCTTTAATTCCCCGCTCGGAGCATGTCCGGAGTGTCAGGGTTTCGGAAGACTTGCAGGCATTGACGAAGATGCGGTAGTGCCGAACAGATCGTTGAGTCTTGCAGAAGGGGCCATTGCATGCTGGAACTCGGAGAAGTACCGCAGACATCTCAGAAAGCTGCTTGAGATCGCCCGGGAGGCCGGGATTCCTGTTGACCGGCCCTACGAGAAGCTGTCCCATGTTCATAAGGATCTCATCTGGAAGGGCATAAAACGGAAGGGATACAAGGGTATCCGGCCTTTTTTTGCAGAAATAGAAAAGGACGCGGGATATAAAATGCATCTGCGGGTTTTTCTCAGCCGATACAGGGGATATGCTGTCTGTACTGCTTGTGAAGGTAGCAGGGTAAAGCCGGAAGCGAGGTGTGTGCGGGTTTCCGGTAAAAACATCGGTGAAGTCAGCAGGATGAACCTTGCGGAAGCTCACGGTTTTTTCAGTGATCTCGCTATATCTCCATTCGACAGAAAGGTTGCGGGAGCTGTCCTGCTTGAAATTCAGAAACGCCTGAGATATATGCTCGATGTCGGTCTTGACTATCTGACTCTTGACCGGCTGACCCATACGTTGAGCGGAGGGGAGTTTCAGCGGATCAACCTCTCAACCTCTCTCGGATCACCTCTTGTCGGAGCGATGTATATTCTTGACGAACCAAGTATCGGCCTGCATCAGAGCGACTCGGCACGGTTGATCGGTTTGTTGAAGCGGTTACGTGATCTTGGAAATACGGTGATTGTTGTCGAGCATGACAGGGAGATTATGGAAGAGGCGGACGAAATAATAGATCTTGGCCCGAAAGCCGGAAGGATGGGAGGGGAGGTTGTTTTTCATGGAACGCCTGACGCTCTGCTCGAAACCGGAAATTCTCTCACGGCAGAGTATCTTACCGGAAGAAAAATCATACCTGTTCCATCAAAAAGGCGTGAGCCTGATTTTTCACGATGCATCGTGGTCACCGGCGCCATGCAGAACAATCTCAAGAGTATCGATGTCCGGTTTCCACTGGGGATCATGACCTGTGTGACCGGTGTCAGCGGCTCGGGTAAGTCAACGCTTGTCAATGATATTCTTAACAAAGGGATTGTCCGGGCAAAAGAACATTCAGGAGAAAAAGCCGGAACCCACCGTCTTATTACCGGAACGGAGCTGGTGCAAGCTGTTGAGCATGTAGACCAGTCACCGATCGGCAAGTCAAGCAGAAGCAACCCTGTGACCTATCTGAAGATTTTTGATGATATCCGGAGCCTGTTTTCCCGGACAAGAGACGCCAGATCAAGAGGATGGAAACAGGGATACTTTTCATTTAATATTCCTGGTGGTCGTTGTGAAGCCTGTGCCGGAGAAGGTACAGTCCGCATTGAGATGCAGTTTCTGGCCGATATCGAAGCCGTATGCGAAGAGTGCGGGGGTAAACGCTATAAAAGCGATACACTTGATATTCGCTTCAAGGGATTATCCATCTCTGACGTTCTGGAGCTCACCGTGGAGGAGGCTCTGGATGTTTTTTCTTCTGAAAAAAACATTCTTCGCAAGCTCAAAGTTCTCGATGAGGTCGGGCTTGGCTACATCCGTCTGGGCCAGTCATCCAACACGCTTTCCGGAGGAGAAGCGCAGCGGCTCAAGCTGGCTTTTTTTATCGCGAAGGCTGATGTGGAACACACGCTCTTTATTTTTGACGAACCGACGACAGGGCTTCATTTTGAGGATATTCTTAAACTGATTGACTGTTTTGAACGGCTTCTGGCACAGAACAACTCGCTGGTGATCATTGAGCACAATCCGGACATTATTAAACAGGCCGACTGGGTGATTGATCTCGGCCCCGGCGCAGGAGACAAGGGTGGGGAAGTTGTTGCAGAAGGAACGCCTGAATCGATATGCGGAAATTCAGCGTCTCTTACCGGACTTCATCTGAAGCCCTGGCTTGAAGGAGGGGGAGTGAGAGACAAGAAACAGTGACAAGTGACGAGTAGGGAAGAAACAGGTTTTTTTTCTCGTCACTCGTTACTCGTCTCTGTCACTCTTTGCCTGTCACGTTATTTTTCAAAGTTGTGATCAGGAGGGTCGTCTTCAAGTGCTCCTCCGTGCAGTCTTATGTGTGGAAAATGAGATGTGGAGGTTCTTTCAACCCATACGTCCCCTCCCTGTTCCGCGATTTTTTCATTTTCAGCCACTGAAAGCCTGTTTTTTGCAAGGGCGATAATTTCCGAAAGAATCTCTCCTCCTGAACGATCCTTCCCGGTTGCGGTATTGTCGCTCATTTTCGACAGAATGCTTTCATATTTTTCTTCCGTGATTTTTCCTATGGTGCTGTAGAGCTTTTCATTATCCATGAATACAAGGTGTTGTTAGTCGTAATTTGCTATAATAAAATGATATAGCCTGCGTTTTCGTCCCCTCGCATGCAGGAGAAAATTATTTGGCAGGAATGAATATTTTTCTCATATTTGGTTGTTGTTAGCACTCGGTGTTGTAGAGTGCTAACAACGGGTGGAAGAACGTTTCCACTAAAAGATAAGTATAACGAACATTTGTATTCTATAAACTAAACTGACGAAGGAAAGATGAATTTAAAACCTTTAGCTGACCGAGTAATCGTTAAGCCAGCGCCAGCAGAGGAGAAGACCAAAGGCGGACTTTACATTCCAGATACCGGTAAAGAAAAACCTCAGTATGGTGAGGTCGTTGCTGTAGGAGCCGGTAAGGTTGCCGACAGTGGTCAGCTTCTTGAAATGCAGGTTGCTGTTGGAAATAAAGTACTGTACGGTAAATACTCAGGCACAGAAGTGGCTGTAGAAGGTGAAGACTATCTCATTATGCGTGAGTCTGATATCTTTGCCATTCTTGACTGATTTTTTCAGAACATTCAATTAAAAATATTTCTCAGGAGGAACATTACACAATGAGTGCAAAAGATATTCTCTTTGACGCATCGGCCAGAGCAAAGCTCAAAGTCGGCGTCGACAAACTCGCAGATGCTGTTAAGGTAACTCTCGGCCCGGCCGGTCGAAATGTTCTTATCGACAAAAAATTTGGTGCACCCACTTCAACCAAAGACGGTGTCACTGTTGCAAAAGAGATCGAGCTTGAGGATTCCTTTGAAAATATGGGAGCCCAGATGGTTCGTGAAGTATCCTCGAAAACAAGTGATGTCGCTGGTGACGGCACAACCACAGCTACGGTTCTCGCTCAGGCGATCTACCGTGAAGGGTTGAAAAACGTTGCTGCTGGCGCACGTCCGATCGATCTTAAAAGAGGCATAGACAAGGCTGTGAAAGAGGTGATCGGTGAGCTGAGAACTATCAGCAACGATATTTCCGGAAAAATAGAGATTGCCCAGGTTGGAACCATCTCTGCCAACAACGACCCTGAAATCGGTCAGTTGATAGCTGATGCGATGGAAAAGGTGGGCAAGGACGGCGTCATTACCGTTGAAGAAGCCAAGGGTATGGATACCGAGTTGAAAGTTGTGGAAGGTATGCAGTTCGACCGCGGCTACCTCTCTCCGTACTTTGTGACCAATTCCGAGAAGATGGATGCCGAGCTTGAAGATCCCTATATCCTCATCCATGACAAGAAGATCAGCAACATGAAAGATCTTCTCCCGATTCTCGAGAAAACCGCCCAGTCAGGACGGCCTTTGATGATCATCTCGGAGGACATCGAGGGTGAAGCACTTGCTACGCTCGTCGTCAATAAACTTCGCGGAACCCTTAAAGTCTGTGCCGTTAAAGCACCGGGCTTCGGTGACCGTCGTAAAGCCATGCTTGAGGATATCGCTATTCTTACCGGTGGAACCGTTATCTCTGAGGAAAAAGGCTACAAACTCGAGAACGCCACGATCTCCTACCTCGGTCAGGCAGCTACTGTCACGGTAGACAAAGACAATACAACTATTGTTGAAGGTAAGGGACAGGCTGACGATATCAAGGCACGCATCAACGAAATCAAAAATCAGATCGATGCGTCCACTTCCGATTATGATACTGAAAAGCTTCAGGAGCGTCTCGCAAAGCTTTCAGGCGGCGTTGCTGTTATCAACATCGGCGCTTCGACTGAAGTTGAGATGAAAGAGAAAAAAGCTCGTGTTGAAGATGCTCTGCACGCCACTCGTGCAGCTGTTCAGGAAGGCATTGTCGCCGGCGGCGGTGTTGCTCTGATTCGCGCGGCAAAAGGACTCGACAATGTGCAGCCGGAAAACGAAGATCAGAAAACCGGTGTGGAAATTGTTCGTCGTGCTCTTGAAGAACCTCTGCGTCAGATCGTTGCAAATACCGGCACAACCGATGGTGCTGTTGTTGTCGAAAGGGTAAAGCAGGGTGAAGGCGACTTTGGTTTCAATGCCAGAACAGAGGAATATGAGAAGATGACGGAAGCAGGAGTTGTTGATCCTACCAAGGTGACAAGGACAGCTCTTGAAAACGCCGCTTCGGTCGCAGGAATTCTCCTGACCACTGAAGCAGCTATCACCGACATCAAGGAAGAAGGAGGCGATATGCCTGCTATGCCTCCGGGCGGCATGGGCGGCATGGGTGGCATGGGCGGTATGATGTAAGCCATCTGTCTTCCTGTAGTTACTTTACGCTGTCCCGGCATACACCGGGGCAGCTTTTTTTTTGATAAAATCGCTACTTTGCGCTATATCACTATCAGGATGACGTTACGCATCAGCAGAAACGCTCATTTCAGGTTTTATCAATCCGAAGTTAGAGAGAAGCAATGAGAGCCGTAGTGTTGATCAGTGGAGGTATGGACAGTCTTGTGGTTGCAGCTCAGGCCAGGGCTCTTGGGTATGAACTTGCCGCAATGCATGTCAATTACGGCCAGCGTACCTGGCAGAAAGAACTGACCGCATTCAGGCGGATATGCAGTCACTATGCAATAGAGCGTAAGCTGGAGGTTGACGCCGCCTATCTTGAACATATCGGGGGCTCCTCGTTGACAGACAGCTCAATTCCTGTAGAGCAGGCTGATCTGCAAACCGTTGCAATACCTTCGAGTTATGTGCCTTTCAGAAATGCGAGCTTTCTTTCCATGGCAGTGAGCTGGTCAGAGGTGATTGGGGCCGAAAGAATTTTTATCGGTGCGGTGGAAGAGGACTCTTCAGGGTATCCGGATTGCCGCAAGATCTTTTACGATGCTTTCAACAAGGTTATCGAACTCGGGACAAAACCGGAAACAACAATAGAAATACGTACACCGCTGATAGATCTTCAAAAATCGGAAATCGTGAGAAAAGGCGTCGAACTCGATGTCCCGTTTTTTCACAGCTGGTCGTGTTACAAGAGCGAGGGAAAAGCCTGTGGCCTTTGCGACAGCTGTGCCCGCAGACTACGGGCGTTCCAGCTGGTGGGGCTGGACGACCCGATTGATTATGAAGTCCGCCCTGACTATATTTAACGGCTTCCTGAAACAACTGTTGTCTGCTGCACATCGTCGGCAGCGCTTTTTTTCACTATTCAATCATTATCTACAGCATGAAATCAGTAAAAACATTGCCGGCGGTAACTGCGGGTGATGAAGAACGGTTGAAGCTCTCCTTCGGTTTGATGGCGCTCATCTGGATTACCGGTCTCATCGGACATTTTACTCCTCTCATGGAATGGCCCGCGCTTTTTCTCTATCTTATCGGTTCTATCGGGCTTGTTCTCTACAGAGGCGTCTCCCGTGATGAATGGCAGAAGATGTTCCTTACAGGAGGAAACCTGAAAAAATCGCTTTTTTGGGGCGCGATAGCAGGGGGCGTACTGTTTTTGATGGATATCATGAATACCGTGATGTATTACAAGAACGGTGGGGGACCCATGGCTGAAATGGAGATTCTGCTCGTCGGGAGGTCGCTTGTTTTTCTCTTTCCTCTGCTGATTCTCGCCGAAGAGTTTCTGTGGAGGGGTATCATGTTTTCCTCGATGATCCAGAGGGGCGTCAACGGTCATCTTACGGTATTTCTTACAGCCATCTTCTATACGTTCAATCATTTTGCTGTGGCTCCCGTTGGTATGTTTGAACGTGCCCTGATGGCTATGATGGCTTTTCCTATTGGTATTGTGGGTGGTTATATCGTTCTGAAAAGCAAAAATATTTGGGGTAGTGTTCTGCTGCACGCAATTACCATGATTTCCATGCTGCTTGATATTGTTGTCATTCCAAAACTTCTTTTCGGATAATTTTCTGCAGGCATACCTATGGCGCAAAACAGAGTTTCCCGTTTAATGCAGGAGGATCGAAAATTCCTCATTGCCTACTATATGCCGGAGTTTCCTCTTCCCGGATCAACACTTCCCGTTCTTGAGGCTTTGCAGAAGAGCGGGGTTGATATCATTGAGCTTGGAATGCCCTATTCCGATCCTATTGGCGACGGCCCTGTCATTCAGGATGCTGCTCACACGGCGATAGGTAACGGTGTCCATATTGCTGGTATTCTTGACCTGGTGAGAAAGGCCAGGGCAGGGGAGGGGTGTGAAAAGATCACCGTTCCTCTTCTGCTCATGGGTTATTGCAGTCCCCTTATCGCCTATGGCGGGGATTGCTTTCTCAGTGATGCTTCAGAAGCCGGAGTGGACGGTTTGCTGATTCCCGATCTGCCGCCGGAGGAAGCCGAAGATTTTCTTTTCAGGGCCAGGGGATTCGGGCTTTCCGTGATCTTTTTCATTTCGCCGGAGACTCCTCCTGAACGCATAGGGATGATCGATGGTTTATCCACGGACTTTTCCTACTGTTTTGCGGTCAATGCGACTACCGGCACAGCGAAACTTGCCGGTGCAGACAGCGAAAGGGATATTGAAAGCTATCTGCGCAGAGTCAGGGAGCATACAAAAAAGAAATTTGTTGTCGGTTTTGGAATAAAGGACAGGGCACGTGTGGAAAAGATGTGGAACCTTGCCGATGGTGCGGTTGTCGGAACCGCGCTTCTCCAGGCCATCAGGAATGCTTCAACCCCTGAGGAGGTTGCCCTTATGACGGCTGAATTCTGGAAGACACTCAAGTCTTAAGAGGAACGGGTGATCGTGAACAATGAAATGCCCTCTGTTGAGATAATTATTCCTCATTACAGAGGGATCGAGATGCTCGAACGCTGTCTCAACTCCCTTGCTGAGACCTCCTATCCTGCAATGAGCATCTGTATTGTGGATAACGCAAGCGGCGAGAAAGAGGCGATTTCAGGGCTGAAAGGAACGTTCGAAGCCCTGCGGGTGGTCTCACTGCCGTCAAATCGAGGCTATGCGGGAGGATGCAACAGTGCTCTTTTTTCTTCAACCTCCACCTACGTGGTGTTTCTGAACGATGATACCGTTGTCGATCCATCCTGGCTTTCCTGCCTTGTTAACGCAGCCGAAGAGGACGGCGGTATCTCCGCACTTCAGCCGAAAATCCTTTCATTGCCCGCACAGCGCAGCGGAAAAAAGGTTTTTGATTATGCCGGGGGGGCAGGAGGGCTCATCGACAGGCTCGGTTATCCCTACTGCTATGGCCGGACAGGCGCTCACACTGAACAGGATAACGGTCAGTATGACCGGGCGGGTGATATTTTCTGGGCTTCAGGTGTTGCCCTCTTCGCACGCAGGGATTGTGTTACGAATCTCGGCGGTTTTGACGAGGATTTTTTCATGCATATGGAGGAGATAGATCTCTGCTGGCGTATGCGCCTTCAGGGTCAGCGAATCGTTTCGGTACCCTCTGCCGTGGTCTATCACGAAGGCGGAGCCTCTCTTGCGGAAGGCTCCGCTGAAAAAATATATCTGAACCATCGTAACAATATGGTTATGCTTCTGAAAAACAGGAGCAGTGCCGCGCTCTTCATCGTTTTTCCTTTGCGTCTGCTTCTCGAATGCGCTGCAGCAGTTCTCTATCTTTCAACCGGAAGGCAGAGGATACAACGGGCGATAAGTGTATTTCACGCTTTGTTCGACAATCTGAGGTGTTTGCCTGATATTTTCAGAAAACGTCGAGCGGTTCAAGCCATGAGGAGGGTCGCTGACCCCGTGATTTTCCGTGACGCCCCGGTATCGATTGTTCTCGGAAATATGACTTCTTTTCGAAACGCGCAAAGAAGGACAGCATAGGGCACCGCTATTACTTCTCGTGAGCGAGCTGAAGACAAGGCGGCCGAGCACAGAAACCGGAGTGTACACAGAGTACATGAGGATTTCGAGCACCGACCAACGAAGTATTCGGATCGTGCAAAAAAGTAATCGAGGAGCCCCATAGTTCGGCTTGCCATCCCGCTGCTGCTGCACGCTGTCGATTCTCAGCGTTTTTTCAGGTGCCCCCACGCTATCATGTCCTCAACAGACTCCAGGATGCTCTCTTTAGACGGTCTGAAATGAACTCCAAGATCACGAATGATTTTAGCGTTATCATACCGAATGGTGTTGCCGAGATGTGTTCGAAGGTACATTCCTGTATCCCTGGGCCGGGTGTAGGAAAGCAGTTTGACCAGCATGCTTCCGGCTTTTCCGGTCAGATCAAGCCGGGGAAGGTTGAACGAGCGTTCATATCCCCCTTCACGAAGAATGTCGACAAGCTCCCGCATATGCAGCGAGTCTCCGGCGCAGAGATATCTGCCTGCAGCTTCCGGTTTTTCCATTGCCAGGACATGAGCGGCAGCAACGTCCCGGACGTCAACAAAACCCCAGTTCAGATCCAGAATTCCGGGATAGACGCCGGTCATGATGTCCCGGATCATCAGGTTTGTCGTGTTTGCCGAGGGCGTCAGTGAGGGACCGGTAACCATGAAAGGATTGATGACCACCAGATCGAATGCAGGATGACGGCTTTTCATAAATTCCCATGCCGACCGTTCAGCCATTGTTTTGGAGTAATGGTAGGGGTTGCGTTTCAGAGAGGAGCTCACGTTCCAGTCGTTTTCAGTCAGGACGATGTTCGAATCAGGTTCATCCGTGACGGCAGCGACAGAGGATGTCAGAACGACACGCCGAACGGAATCAGAACGCCGACAGGCCTCAAGAACATTTTCGGTGCCGATAACTGCGGGCTGGAGGAGGTCTTTTTCAGGGTCCTGTACATTGATGACATAGGGGCTTGCTGTATGGATAACCGCATGGCAGCCATCAACCGCGTTGTTGAAAGAATCTTTTGCAAGCAGGTCTGACTCGAAAAGATCGAGCTGTTCATTGACGGCCGCAAGTTCAGCAAGCCAGGGAACTTTTTCAAGACGGCTCAAATGACGAACGGTTCCTTTTACCCGGTAGCCTTTTTCAAGCAGTGACATGATAATGTGGGAAGCGATAAAGCCGGTCACACCGGTCACGCATATGGATTTCTGGTTTGGCATATTCTGCAGGGAATGTTGTTGTGCATGTTTTCTCTACTCTCTGAAGCGGTCCCGGTCAGTCTGCCGGGCTGATGCTGTTCTTCTCGTCTGCTTCGGCAAGTTCTCTGATTGCCCTCAATATGGTCGGCAGATCCTGGTGCTGAACAAAACTCACCAGAAAAGGCGGGGCGAAAAAACGAGGCTTCAGTAATGCCTGCCAGCTGAGAAATGTGGCGCTTCCGTCTTCAGACGGTTCAAAACGCCACTCTCCACGATAGACTGAAAACTCGCCCTCGAGGATTTCGAAAGAGAGGCTTCGGGGAAAAAATTCTTTAACGCTCAGGACGATAGCAACGGATTTTTCAATAAAAAAAATGCCGCTTCTGCCGGTTTGGGCTATGATTTTCTCATCACCGTTGTCTTCCACCAATCTGCTTTCGACAACTTTGGGGATTTTCTCGCTGAGATGATTGTAGTCGGTTAGAATGGCCCAGATGGTTTCAGGGCGGGCAGCCACGAAAACAGCTCCTGACGCATTGATGATATCATTTTCAAGGTATGCGATAGTGATGAGCGTTTCACCGTCACGCAGCTTTTGACGGTTCGCTTCGGATATGCCGCGGTGGTTGTTATCCATGCTGCCCGGGACTCTCTTGCCGGTTGGATGAGCCCGTTTCTGATTCGCTCAGTTCCCTGATGGTTTCGAGCAGTTCGCGAAGATCTCTTTTCTGGACGGCATCAACAATAAAATCCGGCGCGGAAAAGTCGGGGTTTACTTGTGCCGACCACACAAGAAAGGTGCCGTTTCGACTTTCGTCAGGCGTCAGTACCCATTTCCCGTTGAAGGTTTTGAAATCTCCGCTGATCAGCTCAAAAGAGAGCGTTTCAGGAAAGTTTTCGGTAATTGTCATTCGGGTGCTGAACTTGATTTTTATGAAGAGCACACCTGTTTTGCTTGTCTGATCGATGATTTTGATGTTGCCTTTGTCTTCCACCACCCTGCTTTCCCTGACCCTGGGCATCGTATTTGCGAGATTGTTGTAATCGGTGATGATATTCCAGATGGTCGCAGGTTTCGAATGCACATAGATAGAGCCTGAGACATCGATGATGTCATCCGTGTTTCTTTGAAGATCGATCACCGTCTCTCCTTCAAGCAACCGTTGCATGGTGAGAGCAGGATCATCCTGCGTGTTTTCACCTGTCGCCGCAGGCGTATGCGACAAGAGGAGCAGGAGAGCGAACAGTAAGGCCCGGAACATCACTTTAATCTTGATCATGCCCGTAATGTTATGGTGTATTTCGGTTGAGGGCTGCTGATTCAGCCTGTTGTTTATGGGCGGAAAGAATTCCGGGCAGGTCCTGTCTCTGCACAAAGCTTACCAGGATCGGCGGGGCGAAGAACAACGGTTTGATGAGAGCATGGTATTGCAGAAACGTTCCTCTCTGATCAGGTAACGTTTCCAGCAGCCATTGGCCGCTATAGACATGAAAATCTCCGCTGATCTGCTCAAAGGTGACCCGATGAAGGTACTCTTCCTGAATTTTCAGCCTGAAGCGCACTGTTTTTTCAAAGATCAGAATCCCGGTTCGTCCTGTCTGTTCAAGGATTATATGCCCGTTTTCATTTTCAATCAGGTGGCTCTCCAGGACTTTTGGAAGCGTTTTGCTGAGATTATCATAGTTTGTAAGCGTGTTCCAGACCTCTTCAGGACGTGCGTCAATGAATATTTTTCCGGTAACGCCTATGATATCGTCAGGCTGGTAGGTGAGGTCAATCAGAATTTCGCCATCAAGCATCCGGTTATATTCAGGCATACAGAAGAGTATGTTTATGTACAGCTGTTTACACGTCAGAGGATAGAAATGAGATAACAATAATCAATTTACGCTGTCAATCTGAACTGTGCAATGCCTTGCAGACAGTTGGGGGTTGCCGGAGGGGGAAAAGAGGCTGTGTCAGTCATGACATCGGATGATGACGGCTTCATGAGGTGAAAGTCTGATGCTTGTTCCTTTTTCGTGCTGACAGGTCTCGGAATGCTTTTTGTTCTGGTGTGTGCTGAAGATGGTGAACTGCTTTCTGTCGAGATGAACAAGTTGTTGGTGATCAATTTTTATTTCCACTCCGATCGAACTGAAATTCGCCAGAATGAAAGCGGATTCGCCGTTGAGATGGCGTCGATATCCTATACATCCTGAGGTGTCATGGACATTGAGAGGAAGAATTTCAATTTTCCCTTTGGTATAGAGCTCCTCGCCGGTCAGTTTGAAGAGCTGCCGATAGCGTTCAGGCAGTTCGCTGCTGAACGGTTCACTTGCCTGACGGAGCAACTGAACGGGGAGTTGTCGCTTGAATCCCTCAAGCTGTCCCTGATGGATAAGGTGCATTCCCGGAGAGGTAAGCATAAGCAGCGCTCCTGCAAGATGGTTCGGGCCGAGTGTTTTTGCCGCGCGCGGTTCGTCATGATTTTCCAGAAAGAGACAGAGTCGGGACTGGTAGTCCCAGTCCGCCTTCAGATGTTCCCGAAGTCTGGTGATATTTACAGGATGTTCAGTGAGATAGTCATAAAACTGTTTATCGTAGGTATAGTCGAACCCCTGCTGTTGCAGCTCCCATTCCTTGTTCCAGTATGATTCTGCCAGAAAAAGAAAGCCGGGATACTCTGATTTAACCGTTTTGATGGCGTTTGGCCAGAATTCATACGGCATCGGACCGCTGAGAGGGGACCATGTCGTGTCGAACACAGATTTGAGAATCAGCATGGCGACATCGCACCGCACCGCATCGCATTTTCTGCTGATGGAAAGCAGGTTTTCCGTCATCAGATCATGTGTCGCCGGGTTTGCGTAGTTCAGCTGTAACGTATCCGTCCATGCAGGAAAGTAAGGGTCTTTACCGTGAGCAAGAAAGTGATCGCGTTTATACTCAAAACATGAACCGGGGTCCAGATAGTGCTCCTCATCGGATAAGGTGACAAAGTATTCCGGGTACCGGGGGAGCCATTTATTGTCAAGAGCCAGATGGTTCGGGACGAAATCCAGCATGAGCCTGATACCGCAGTCACGGAGCCTTTTCCTGAACTCTTCAAGTTCTTCTTCTTCTCCAAGAACGGGGTTGAGGCTGTACTCGGGAATGGAATAGGGTGATCCTGCTACGTCTTGAGGTTCAAGATGTTCAAGCTGTTCGAGAAAGGCTGTCCGGAGTCCATCATGCGAGCGGGCGATCGCCTGACTGTACAGGCTTTCTTTCCAGACGCCCATAAGCCAGATGATATCAAAACCGCACGTTTTGAAAAAGTCGAACTCCTTGTCAGGGACCGTGCCGAGAGTGACGGGTTTTTCATGGATAATTGAAAGCCGGTGCAGCCAGACTCTGGTGTTTATTTCGTAAACTAATGGGAACATTGCCTCAATATCTCAACATCCATGGATGTTATTATCCGTTAGAGCGATACACGCTGATTTTGGATCTAATATAGCATTGAATGTATCTCCATGAAATGTAAAATGATACAATACAGAGAGGTGTCCGGGAGAAGGGTGCTGTTCTTTAAGCAGGTCGTTTCAATTTCTCAGTCATGAGGGGAGGTACTATGGAAAAGCTTGCAGAAGGTGTTGTTGAGGAGAAAGCCCGCCAGCTTGCCGGATGGGACGTGACTTTGGCGGAAGGCGGGAATCGACTCGTACGTGTCTTCACATTTGGAGACTTTGTCTCTGCGCTGGCTTTCAGTGTGAAAGTCGGCATGATTGCCGAGAAAGCCGATCATCATCCTGCGGTGCTTGTCGAATGGGGAAAGGTGACGGTTACCTGGTGGAGCCATTCGCTGGGCGGATTGAGCGAAAAGGATTTTGAGATGGCCGGGAGAACATCGGGCCTCTATGAAGTCTGAAACGTCGCAGTGATGATTCATATCGGCAGGTGTGGAGAACAGAGGAAACTATCGATACATTGCTCTGCAGGAAAGGCAGTCGGCGACGCAATGAAATGAAGCCCGGGATGTTGATCAGGGTATTTTCCATCTTCGGGCTCCAATCTGCCGGACTCATCATGGTATGACAGCCTCACCTGTCTGGTGAACGTGAAACTGATACAGAGCCGCATTGTATGAAACCCTTCGGGATTGCCGATCAAACCGGATCTGCTTCGTTACTGGGAACTTGCGGTAGATCACTACAGCGGCATTCCCTGTGCCTCGCATCTCCGGCATGCTCGACAATCGCTCAAGTTAGGGATAAAAAACATGAGGCCGTTTCACAGGAAGACGGTCTTTTTTTTTATTTTAACCGCGAGCCGTGACGAGGCTTGTGCATAGTTTACAGAATAACTTTTTTCAGAGAGAGTATTGATTGATATTTTAGAGCAGTTGAACGATGTGCAGCAGCAGGCTGTTCAGAAAACAGACGGTCCCGTCATGGTTCTTGCGGGAGCGGGTTCAGGGAAAACCAGAGTCATCACCTACAGATTAGCCTACCTGATCGGTCAGAAGCAGGTTGCGCCCCATCAGATACTTGCGCTGACCTTTACCAACAAGGCGGCAAACGAGATGAGACAGAGGATCGATGAACTTCTGCACCCCGGAAGTTCCCGGGGACTATGGATAGGTACCTTCCATTCCATCTTTGCCCGTCTGCTTCGCAACTACATTCACCTTATCGGATACGACGGTAATTTTTCGATCTATGATTCCGATGACAGCAAAAGCCTGATCAGGCAGGTGATGAAGGAGTTGCACATTCCGGTAGAGTCGGTGCCCGTAAACACCGTTCAGGGTATTATCAGCCGGGCGAAAAACAACTTTATACTTCCTGCCCAGTTTCATGCAGGGGCTTCCGATTATAACGGACAGAAGGCGGCAGGAATTTATGAGGTGTATGCCCGCAGACTTCGTGAGAACAATGCCCTGGATTTTGACGATCTGCTCATAAAGCCGCTGGAACTTTTTCAGGAACAGCCGGCTGTTCTTGAACAGCTTCAGGACTATTTCCGCTACATCATGATCGATGAATACCAGGACACCAACCGTGCCCAGTATCTTGTCGCGAAGTCACTGGCCGCCGTTCACCGTAATATTTTTGTTGTTGGTGACGATGCGCAGTCCATCTATTCCTGGCGAGGAGCCGATATCACCAATATTCTGAATTTTCAGGATGATTACCCGGATGTCTCAGCTTTCAAGCTTGTGGAGAACTATCGCAGTACGCAGACGATCCTGCAGGCGGCTAACGGCATAATAAAGAGAAACAGCAGACAGATTGAAAAAGAGCTTGTTTCCCATCAGAGCACGGGAGAGCCCCTGACCCTGCTTGAATCGTTCAATGAGAAGCGCGAGGCGGAAAAAGTCGGTGAGAACATTCAGTCCCTGAAACTCGTCAAAGGCTATGATTACCGGGATTTCGCGGTGTTTTACCGAACCAACGCGCAGTCAAGGGTGTTGGAAGATATTTTTCGGATACAGAGGATTCCCTACAGGATTTTCGGCAGCGTTTCGTTTTATAAGCGAAAAGAGATCAAGGATGCCGTGGCGTATCTGAGGTTTATCAGAAACGATCAGGATACAGAGTCCCTGCTGCGCATTATCAATTTTCCGCCAAGGAAAATCGGAGAGGTCAGTATAGGGAAACTTCGTGATTATGCCGCGTCACAAGGTATATCTGTTTATGAGGCGATCCTTAAAGCCGAAGAGGCCGGTTTTCCTGCAAGGCTGAAAAATGCCCTGCAGGGATTCAGCGTCGTGATCGAGCAGTTGAAGCATATCGCGGTGGATGGCTCGGTATATGATGTCCTTTCTTCTCTCTATGAAAGTACCGGTATTACCTCGCTGCTTAAGGATGAGAATACTCCTGAATCCATGGCTCGCCATGAAAACCTTCAGGAATTGCTCTCTATGGCAAGGGATTTTTCAGATCACAATCCGGAAGCTAACTCACTTGACGAGTTTCTGAATGGCATTTCTCTTGCAACCGATTACAATGAAGTGCAGGAATCAGATAACTATGTTTCTCTCATGACGGTTCATGCGGCCAAAGGTCTGGAGTTTCCGGTGGTGTTTATTACCGGTCTTGAGGAGAGGCTTTTCCCTCTGAATTACTACGAGACTGATGAACTTGAAGAGGAGAGACGGCTTTTCTATGTCGCCGTGACAAGAGCCCAGCAGAAGGTTTTTCTTTCATGGTCAAAGAGCCGGTATAACTACGGTCAGCCTCAGACCTGTCTGAGGTCCATGTTTATCGATGAAATTGACAGCAGTATTCTTGTTACGGAAGGGGGGGGGGAACATGAACCCGGAAGCGGCAGATCGGCAGGCAGGGAAGGTTTCAGTAACAGCAGGCCCGCAGTGCCCGATTTTGTTTCAGGTCGACGGGAGAGGGAGAATCGGCCGAAAGAGGCTTCAGGCCTGCAATCAGGCATGAGGGTGCATCATGCCATGTTCGGTCCGGGAATTGTTCTTGCTGTTCAGGGTAGCGGTGAAGGACAGAAAGCACGGATAAAATTCAGAAATGCTGGAGAGAAGACATTGATGGTACAGTATGCGAACCTGACTGTCGTATAGGCAGGTATACTATCGGTCAGAATCAAAGAGCGCAGGCTCAATTGGTTAAGCAGAAAGTATAGGTGCAGGAGATCAGGTTTTGTGAAGACGGGAGTGATCTTCCCTGTCTTCCTGAAAAAGCACACCTTTACGATTGAGGTGATCACACAACTTTGGAAAATGCTGCAGTATGAAGATCCTTTTTGGTGTTCAGGGAACGGGAAACGGTCATATCAGCAGGAGCAGAGAGCTGGTGACCAGACTGCGTGAGTCCGGCCATGAGATTGACGTCATAATCAGCGGCCGAAAAGAGGAGGAACTGAAGGAAATCGAGGTTTTTTCTCCTTACAGGGTATACAAAGGGCTCACACTGGTGACCTATCGCGGCAGAATGAACTACATCGAAACGATGTTCAGACTTGATCTCGGCAAGCTGATGACCGATGTGTTATCGCTTGACGTGAACGGGGTGGATCTCATTATTACTGATTTCGAGCCGGTGACGGCCACTGCGGCCAGGATGAAAAACATCCCGTCGCTTGGTTTCGGTCACCAGTACGCTTTCCCGTACGATGTTCCCATTGCACGAGGGAACATCTTTGAACGCTATACGTTGCTTAATTTTGCTCCTGCACAGTATAATGCCGGTCTGCACTGGCATCACTTCGATCAACCCATATTTCCTCCTGTTATTCCCCGGCACCTCTATGAGTCGGGAGCTGTGACAGTACGTCAGGAAAAAGTGCTTGTCTATCTTCCTTTTGAGGAGTTAGAGGATGTGGCGGCACTGCTGCTGCCATTTGACGGAAAGGAGTTCTATATATACGGTAAGTCAAGTGAAGACCATGATGACGGCCACCTTCATTACAGGGCGTATTCCCGTGAAGGTTTTCTTCAGGACCTTCAGGAATGCAGCGGCGTTGTCTGCAATGCAGGATTTGAACTGCCCGGAGAGGCTCTTCACCTTGGAAAAAAGCTGTTACTCAGACCGCTTGACGGTCAGATTGAACAGGAATCGAACGCGATGGCCATAGAGGAACTCGGGTACGGTATGACGATGCACTCTCTCGATGGAAATGTTTTGAGGGACTGGCTGCATAAACCCGGCAGAGAGCCGCTCGTTTACAGCAGAACGGTTGATTATATCGCTGAATGGATAACGAAAGGAGGGTGGGACGATCTTTCCGGGTATGTTGAAGCGGCCTGGGCTGATTGTGGAAAATATTGATGAACAGGTAACAGAGGATGGAAAGAGATGCAGCAGAAGCTGATGTTTGATGAGGTTATCCGGGCGTATGTTCACGGTTATTTTCCCATGGGAGACCCTGAAGATGGAAAAGTATACTGGTGTCAGCCTCGCATGAGGGCGGTTGTCCCTCTTGAGTCATATCGACCGTCGCGTGTTGTTGCAGGCCTGACAAGGCGGAGCGCTTTTGACGTTTGCGTCAACCGTGATTTCGAGAAAGTTATCCGGAGTTGTGCCGAGCCTCGAAAAAATGAGAAAGAGACATGGATATCGGAAGAAATTATAGAAGTGTTCATGGCGCTTCACCATCATGGTTTTGCCCATAGCGTTGAATGCTACCGCGGTGAGGAGATAGTCGGCGGTTTGTATGGAATTGCCCTGGGGGGAGCTTTTTTTGGCGAATCCATGTTTTACCGGCAGCCCAACGCCTCTAAAGTTGCTTTTGACTGGTTGATTAGCCATCTTAAAATAAAGGGTTATGAGCTTCTTGACGCTCAGATCATGAATCCTCATCTTGCTTCACTGGGTGCTGTGGAAATAGAGCATACTGTCTATATGGAACTTCTTCTCCATGCCTTGCCTAAAAAGATCCATTTTATATGAAGCCGGAAAATGGTACTTTTATTGCTCCGAGCCGGTAATCTGTTTTTTCGGGGTGACCTGCCGCCGGTTTTTTAGATTTAAACAGGAGATATAGTCTATGTTGTCGAGGGAGCTCGAAGAAGGTCAGTCAAATCCACGGGTGATTATCTATTCAGGTAAGGGAGGGACGGGTAAAACCACGATCTCTTCATCCACTGCCGTTGCGCTCGCGAGAAAGAACAAGCGCGTGCTTATTATGTCATCCGACCCGGCTCATTCACTTTCGGATGTATTCAATACCTCTATAAGTCGGAACGAACCGCAGAAGATCGAAAAAAACCTCTACGGCCTTGAGGTTGACACGATCCATGAGTTGAAGAAAAACATGTCCGGATTTCAGAAGTTTGTCTCTTCGTCCTACCAGAATCGTGGTATAGACAGCGGCATGGCTTCTGAGCTGACGACTCAGCCGGGGCTTGATGAGATCTTCGCGTTGAGCAGGCTGGTAGATGAGGCACAGTCAGGGAAATGGGACGTCGTTGTTCTCGATACTTCACCGACCGGTAATACGCTGAGGCTGCTTGCCTACCCGGAGATTATCATCGGGGGCAATATGGGCAAACAGTTTTTCAAGCTCTACAAGAGCATGTCCTCTCTGGCTCGCCCTATGGGCAAGAACTCAATTCCGGATGAAGAGTTTTTCAACGAGGTAAATGTCCTCTTGAAGCAAATGGAGGATATCAACAAATTTATTCTCAGTCCTGAAGTCACGTTCAGGCTGGTTCTGAACCCTGAAAAACTTTCGATTCTCGAGACAAAGCGTGCGTATACCTTTGTTCATCTGTATGGAATCAATATTGACGGTATCGTTATCAACAAGATTTTGCCGACATCAAAGACGGTAGGAGAGTATTTCGAATTCTGGGCTGATCTGCACAGCAAATATCTCATGGAGATCGATAACTCATTTTATCCTACACCGGTTTTTCGATGTCAACTGCAGCGGACGGAGCCTATCGGCCCTGACGCGCTGCATGAGGTCAGTCATCTGGTGTTTGGTGATCAGTCTCCGGACAAGATTTATTATTCGGGCAAGAATTTCTGGATAGAATCAAAAAAAAGTTCGCACGACCAGGAGCATCTTGAAATTCTTTGTATCCGGATTCCATTCCTCAAGGAGGCTGAAACTGTTGAAGTGAATCGTATGGGGACCGATATCGTTGTCACGGTTGATCGTGCTCAGCGTATCATAACCCTCCCAAGGGCGCTGTACAGCCTTGAAATGGAAAAATATGTCAGGGAGGATGATCAGTTGAAAATATTGTTCAAAGAGGTCCCTGTCGAAAAAGAAGAAATGGAATTGAACGTCAACAAGAACGTGCTGAACAAGCTTCGTTCTTTGAGGAAAATGAAATTCTAAGAAGAGTTTTCTTGGTGATACCTTGTGGATTTGGATGTATTCTTTGTATCTTCTCCTTCTAAAATGTTAATTTCATAAGGTTTTTTTTGCCCCAAATAATTGTTAAAAGAATCAGCTTATAACATGCCGGATAAAGTGCATTACGGTCTTTTGAAAGGAAAGAAGGGAATCGTTTTCGGTCCGCTTGATGAAAGCAGCATCGGTTGGCAGGTCGCTCTTCATGCATACAGAGAAGGTGCTGAGATTGCTATTTCCAATATCGCTACGGCCATGAGATTTGGTAACGTAACGGAGTTGGCTGAGCTTTGCGGCAGTGCTCCTGTTATTCAGTGCGACGCGAGCAAGGACGAAGACGTTGACAATGCATTCAAGGAGTTGAAAGAGAAACTTGGTTCTGTTGATTTTATTGTTCATTCAATCGGCATGTCCCAGAACATACGCAAGCAGGTTCCTTATGAGGAACTCAATTATGAATGGCTCTATAGAACTCTTGATGTATCAGCCATTTCACTGCATCGTCTGGTATCTTTCGCCCTGAAAAATAATGTCCTCAACGATGGTGGGAGTATTCTGGCGATGTCCTATATCGCTTCGCAAAGAAATTACTGGACATATTCGGATATGGGAGACGCCAAGTCTCTTCTGGAATCAATTGTCAGAAGTTACGGTCCCCGGCTAGCTCAACGAGGTATCCGGATAAACACTATATCACAGAGCCCTACATATACAAAGGCCGGTAGTGGAATACCCGGGTTTGAAAAGATGCACGAATACAGCGATCTTATGTCTCCGCTTGGCAATGCCTCTGCAGAAGAGTGCGCTGAATATTCCATTACGCTGCTGAGTGATCTCTCCCGCAAGGTCACGATGCAGAATCTGTTTCATGACGGTGGTTACAGTTCCATGGGCGCGACCATACCCATGATCAGGCTTGCACATGAAGCCATTCATGACAAGGAACTGGCCTCCAGAGTTGGTCTGGAAGATTTTTCACCCACCAAATAAATCGCCGGGAAAAAGCACTTCACAGCCGGTATTTATTCTGCCGATGAGCACCGCTCTTCGGCAAAGGAAATGATTTTTATAGACTCACCTGATTTCTCGGTGATGAATGATCTGTTGTAAGGCGGCTGAACGCCTGAAACAAATCTGCGGTTTTTTTTTGTTTCATTTAAGTCAATAATTCATAACAGTCATAAATACAAAACGAAAGAAGCATGGCAAAAATCATCTACACCAAAATCGATGAGGCTCCGGCACTGGCAACATACTCGCTGCTGCCGATCATTCAGGCGTTCACAAACGGTACGGGGATATCCGTTGAAACAAGCGATATCTCGCTGGCCGCAAGAATTATCGCTAATTTTCCTGAAAATCTTACCGAAGAACAGCGGATTCCTGATAATCTGACCGCTCTTGGCGAGATGGCTATGACGAAAGAAGCCAACATTATCAAGCTTCCCAATATCAGTGCGTCGATTCCGCAGCTTCAGGCCGCGATCAAGGAACTGCAGGAACACGGATATGCTATTCCCGATTACCCTGAAGATCCGAAGACCGATGCGGAAAAAGAGCTCAGGGCACGTTTTGCCAAGGTGCTCGGAAGTGCTGTTAATCCGGTGTTGCGTGAAGGAAACTCAGACAGGAGAGCGGCTGCTTCAGTCAAGCAGTATGCCCGCAACAATCCTCACCGTCTCAGAGCATGGGATGAGGGCTCCAGGTCGCATGTCGCTCATATGGAGAGCGGTGATTTCTATGAGAGTGAACAATCTGCAACGATGAATGGCGCGACCGATGTCCGTATCGAATATGTCGATGCTGACGGAAGTGTGACTGTTCTCAAGGAAAAAGTCGCCCTTCAGGACGGCGAGGTTGTCGATACATCTTCCATGAATGTCAGGAAGATGCGTGATTTTTTTGCCGATCAGATTGAAGATGCGAAAAACAGCGGTCTGCTGCTTTCGCTCCACCTGAAAGCGACCATGATGAAGATATCAGACCCGATCATGTTCGGTCATGCTGTATCGGTATTCTACAAGGATGTGTTCGATAAGCACGGCGACACGCTCAAAGCGCTGGGAGTCAATCTCAACAACGGACTCGGGGATGTCTACGCCAAGATCAAATCGCTTCCTGCGGAGAAAAAAGCTGAAATAGAGGCAGACATACAGGCGGTATACAGCAACCGCCCGGCTCTTGCTATGGTTGATTCCGATAAGGGGATTACCAACCTGCACGTGCCGAACGATATCATCATTGACGCGTCCATGCCGGTTGTTATCCGTGACGGCGGTAAAATGTGGGGGCCTGACGGTGCGGTTCATGACACCAAGGCAATGATTCCTGACCGTTGTTATGCGACCATGTACCAGGAGATGATCGAGGATTGTCAGAAAAACGGCGCGTACGATGTAACCACAATGGGCAGTGTTTCCAATGTCGGTCTCATGGCGCAGAAAGCCGAGGAATACGGTTCCCACGACAAGACATTCGAGGCGCCCGGAAACGGAACTATCCGCGTGGTTGACGCATCCGGCAACTCGATGCTCGAACAGAGTGTCGAACCGGGAGATATTTTCAGAATGTGTCAGGTCAAGGATGCTCCAATCCGTGACTGGGTTAAACTGGCCGTCAACAGAGCTAGAGCTACCGGTTCTCCGGCTGTATTCTGGCTTGACAAGGAAAGAGCCCATCACATTCAGCTGATCGAGAAGGTCAATGCCTATCTGAAAGATCATGACACAAGCGGTCTTGATATCAGGATCATGTCACCGGTTGAAGCCATGCGCTTCTCACTCGAGCGTATCCGGGAGGGTAAGGATACCATTTCAGTCACCGGTAACGTGCTCAGGGATTATCTTACCGATCTTTTCCCGATTCTGGAGCTCGGCACCAGCGCGAAAATGCTCTCTATCGTTCCTTTGATGAATGGCGGAGGCCTGTTCGAAACTGGTGCGGGCGGTTCGGCACCGAAGCATGTGCAGCAGTTCGTCAACGAAGGGCATCTCAGATGGGATTCACTTGGCGAGATGCTCGCTCTCGGCGTTTCTCTGGAGCATCTCGGTAATCTCTTTGATAACGATAAAGCCAAGGTTCTTGCAGAAACTGTCGATCAGGCGGTAGGAAAGTACCTCGGAAACGCGAAATCCCCTTCCCGCAAGGTCAACGAGATCGATAACAGGGGAAGCCATTTCTATTTCGGTATGTACTGGGCGAGGGCACTTGCTGATCAGGACCAGGACCAGGAGCTCAAAGCGAGATTTGCAAAGATTGCTGATGATCTCGAAAGCAACGAACAGAAGATCGTCGGTGAGCTCAATGACGCACAGGGATCTTCGGTCGAACTTGGCGGCTACTTCATGCCCGATGATGCAATGGCATCGAAGGCCATGCGCCCGAGCGCCACGCTCAACGCGATTATCGACGCTCTGATATAAGAAGAGTGCCGGAAGTTATTCCGAAAGCCCCCCTGCCGACGCAGGGGGGCTTTTTTTATGAAAAAAATCACTCCTCCGGATCCTTATGTTTTCAGGGGTTGACGGATCGCCTCCCATTTTGTGTTTCAGATGAGCTTTTTATTACTGCACTTCAGGCTTATATTAATTCCTTACATACCCCCATTGTCGTTTTCTGGTGATGGTCGTTTGATTTAACTGATTTACATACAACAATATAGCCTGTTCAGGGCTTGCTTACTGTTTACCGCTATGAAAATTTCCCGCCGTTTTACCACCAAGGGCCGTACTGTGTATGATATGTTCACCTATACCAGGCGTTCATCGGTACTTCGAAATCCTGATGGATCCAAGGTTTTTGAAATGCATGATGTGGAGGTGCCGGCGGAATGGTCACAGGTTGCAGCGGATATACTTGCGCAAAAGTATTTCAGGAAAACCGGTGTTCCTCAGCTCGATGAAAAAGGGGAGGTGATCCTTGATGAAAAAGGACAGCCGGTGACCGGTAGTGAGCACTCGATCAGGCAGGTTGTTCACCGGCTTGTAGGCTGCTGGAAGGAGTGGGGAGAGAAGTATAACTACTTTGACTCCGCCGATGATGCGAATGCTTTTTATGATGAGGTCGCCTATATGCTTATGGCTCAGATGGGCGCGCCAAATTCGCCGCAGTGGTTCAATACAGGTCTGAAATTCGCCTATGACATTGAAGGTCCGGCACAGGGTCATTTCTACATAGATCCGGAAAGCGGTAAGGTCAGAGAGTCGAAAGACGCTTATTCAAGGCCGCAGGCGCACGCTTGCTTTATTCAGTCGGTAACGGATGATCTGGTGAACGACGGCGGGATTTTCGACCTCGCCCTGAGGGAGGCAAGGGTGTTCAAGTTCGGTAGCGGTTCCGGAACCAACTTCTCAAATCTTCGTTCAGCGGGTGAGAAACTCAGTGGAGGCGGAAGTTCTTCCGGCCTTATGAGTTTCCTCAAGATTTTCGATTCCGCGGCAGGCGCCATAAAATCCGGAGGCACGACCCGGAGAGCGGCCAAAATGGTTATTGTCGATATCGATCATCCCGATGTGGAAAAGTTTATCGAGTGGAAATCGAAGGAGGAAGACAAGGTGGCCTCGCTGGTGTCCGGTTCCAGAGTCTGTTCAACGTTTCTCAAGGCGATTGTCGATGAGGCGTCGAAAAACGGCTGCGACAGACAAAAGAACGAGGCATTGCATACGCTGATGAAAAACGCCGTAGGTCGGGGCGTGCCGATGAACTATATCGTCAGGGTGCTTTCGCTGGTCGATCAGGGATTCACATCGCTTGATTTTGATGAGTATAACGCTCAATATGAATCCGAGGCCTATCAGACGGTTTCCGGTCAGAACTCGAACAATACTGTCAGAGTGACCAACGCGTTCATGAAGGCTGTTGAAAACGATGAGTTGTGGGAGCTGAAAGAGCGTACGACAGGAATGCATGTCCGGTCGGTCAGGGCGCGTGATCTGTGGGATAAAATCGTGATGAGCGCTTGGAAATGCGCCGACCCCGGTCTGCAGTTCGATACGACGATCAATGAGTGGCATACCTGTCCGAAAAGCGGTCGCATCAATGCCAGCAACCCCTGTTCCGAGTATATGTTCCTTGATGATTCTGCGTGCAATCTCGCCAGCCTGAATCTTGGACGTTTTCTTGATGAGAAGAGCGGTACGATAAAGATAGACGATCTGCTGCACGCGTCACGTCTCTGGACCGTTGTACTGGAGATTTCGGTACTGATGGCACATTTTCCCTCAAAAGATATTGCCCGTCTCAGCTATGAGTTCAGAACACTCGGCCTGGGATTTGCCAATATAGGCACCGTGCTCATGATTATGGGCATTCCTTATGATTCCCCGAAGGCGCTTGCAATCGCCGGGGCCATATCAGCGCTGATCACAGGGGAAGCCTACAAAGCATCGGCAGAACTTGCCAGGGATCTGGGCCCGTTCGCCCGTTATGAGGAGAATGCCGGTGATATGATGAGGGTAATAAAAAACCACCGCCGGGCCGCGCACAACATGTCGGAAGACGAGTATGAAGGATTATCGGTCAAGCCTCGAGGGATTGATTCAGAGTATTGCCCTTCCGAGCTGTTTGCGACAGCCGGAAAGGTATGGGATGAAGCGCTCGACATGGGCGAAAAGCACGGCTACAGAAACGCGCAGGTCAGTGTGATCGCGCCGACCGGCACGATCGGCCTGGTGATGGATTGTGATACGACCGGCGTAGAACCGGAATTTGCCATTGTCAAGTTCAAGAAACTTGCCGGAGGCGGGTATTTCAAGATAGTCAACCATTCTGTACACAAGGCTCTTGAACGGCTTGGTTACAGCGCGAAACAGATTGAAGGGATTGAGAAATACTGTAAAGGCCACGGGACGTTGGCCGGATGCCCGACCATCAACCGCCAGTGGCTTGTCAACAAGGGATTCACCGATGATAAAATCGAGGCTGTCGAAGCACAGCTTGAAAATGTTTTTGATATCCGTTTCGCGTTTAACAAATGGATCCTCGGGGAGGAGTTCTGTGAGAGCCTTGGCTTTACAGCGGACCAGCTCAATGATCAGAATTTCAATATGCTCCAGGCGCTCGGAGTGTCCGACCAAGACTATGAATCCGCAAACGACTATGTCTGCGGCACCATGACGGTTGAAGGAGCGCCTCATCTGAAACTGGAACATCTGCCGGTGTTCGACTGTGCCGGAAAATGCGGTCAAAAAGGAACCCGGTACATCAACCATATGGCTCATGTACGGATGATGTCGGCGGTTCAGCCGTTTATTTCAGGGGCCATCTCCAAGACAGTCAACATGCCCGGGAGCGCCACGACGCAGGAGATCGCCGAAGTGTATTTCTCCGGCTGGCAGCATATGATCAAGGCCATCACCATCTATCGGGACGGCTCGAAACTCTCTCAGCCGCTCAATATCAGCAGTTATGATGATCTGGACGAGGTGATCATGCTCGGCACTGAAGTTGACCTTGATGAAACAATGGGCCCGAAAGAGGTTCAGGAAAGGATAGTTGAAAGAATCTATCACCGCTCTGAACGGCGTATGCTTCCGAAGCGCAGAAAGGGGTACATCCGTGAGGCGTATGTTGGCGCTCACAAGGTGTTTTTGAGAACAGGAGAGTATGATGACGGTTCACTGGGTGAGATATTCATCGATATGTACAAGGAAGGGGCATCATTCAAAGGCCTCCTTAACTGTTTCGCCGTGCTTGCTTCTAAAGCGCTTCAGTACGGTATGCCGCTTGAAGAACTTGTTGACAGCTTCACGTTCACCAGGTTCGAGCCCGCAGGCATGGTGCAGGGGCATAATGTGATCAAAAACGCCACATCCATTCTTGACTATGTGTTCCGTTCCATCGGTTACGACTATCTCGGGCGGAAAGATTTTATCCACGTCAAGGCGGTCGATGAAGACCCCTCGGCAAATGACTCGTCTGATACACAGGAAGAGCCCTCAAACGGTCTTCCCCTATCCGGACCGGCACTTTCCGATTCCGCATCGCTTTCCGGTGAGCATCCTGCAGCCGCAGTTGCTGCCGTAGAAGAAAAGGCGGGGTCAGTCCATACCCAGATTATCCAGGCAAGGGTTCAGGGATACTCGGGTGAGCAGTGTGAAAACTGCGGATCCATGAGGGTAAGACAGAACGGAACCTGCAAGGTGTGTGAGGACTGCGGGATGACCACAGGCTGCTCGTAAAACCGTTTTCTGCCTGCTGCGCGGTTCGAGTGCGGCACACGAACCGCTCACGACGGCAGAAAGCTGGTTTGTTTTCCGGGGAATAATTCGCCGGGATTCGGACTTTTGAACAAAGTGAAAAGCCCTGCACACCGGAGTGCAGGGCTTTTCTGTCGCTTCAGGAGAAAGCCTCGGAAAATTATTAAAATAACAGTTATACAGACGTATGTGTATGCCGCATATGTGTGCTAATAGATTTTAAAAAATATGCTGTTCGGGCTGATAAATCCAGTTGCATATTTGAGTGTGAAGTAAAAATGTAGTAAATTTTGAGGGTGATACGAGGAATCTGTGGTACAGGCAATAAAGTATGTTCGGCGAATAAGCAAAAGGAAAGTCTCACACTTCTGTACAACTGTATTAGTTAAAGAGGTGGTGATATAAACGATAATGCAGGGAAATTGAAAGGAGATGATATGACCCAGCCATCATTTACACGTAGCATTTTAGTTTCTCCGGCGATTAACTTTGGTCATGGACCACAGGACCACATGTTCTTTTCAAAAGAATTGAGTATCGAAGTTGACGCAAATATGCGCTCGTTAGTGATATCACAAGACTCAGCTGGTAAAATTCCGGCTGGAATCTTGGACTTCGTCCGTATATCAGTGACAGGGCCGGATGGTAAAACACTCCAGGCTGAGTTGAACCATAACGATCATTACGATCAACCGCTGGGTGAACAGTATGTCTTGTCCAACATTTTATACTTTAAACCCGGGACTAATCGAATCCGGTTTGAATTCTGGAGCCACTATGCTCCGCCGGGACCAAATTATGCCTCAACAGCTGTGTTCTTGGTACAGTTTGTAGATGATACAGACAACGATGATGACAACGAGGGCGGCGGCTGTGAACCCGGGAACCCGGACTGCAAAAACCGTGTTCAAGTAACGCAATCCATAGCTGGTCATCATATGCCTGTTGCGGGTAGTTTTTTAACTAGGACAGTACGTCTGCATGTCCCTAAGGCGGGTTCACGAGTCGTTATGAGTACGGATCATACTGGTAGTTCACCTTTTGGAATCGACGATTGGGTCAATGTCACGGTTAAGACCCCATCCGGTAAGGTACACAAGGGGCGTATTTCTGAGAACGATGCTTTTGGAAAAAAGATCGGCGAGCAATGGGTTTTGTCGAATATCATTCCGTTTGAAGCTGGTTGCCACGAGATAACATGCGAATTATGGAATCAGTTTGTTCCACCCGGTAGCAATGCGGGTTCAAGTGCTATCTGGCTGGTGAGTACTTAGGGCCACGTCCCACCTGAATAGAAAGCTTAAACGGCAGGTTACGAGATGAATGCCTGAACGTGAACTGGTTTATGAGTCTGGAGCATGCCCGAGAGGTTATCGGGCAAGGGTAGGGGATGTTGATCATTAGGTTGCAAGGTAGGGTAAGCTTTGGATTGTGAAAACAGGAAAAACAGGTTTCTTTCAGTAAGGATGGGTACCTGCGATAAGAAAAGAGTTGGCAGGTAAGTTTTCCCATGAATATGGATTATCGCTGCCTGAAACGGCAAGGCAGTTGTGGGTGAAAAGGAGTGCTGTCAGTCATATGGTTCGTTGATTTATGCCGTTGTTGTAGGTGTTAAGCGAGGCGCTGTAGCCGACTGTTTCTAGCGTCGCGTCGGCTGAGCTTAGTCGTTAGCGTCACTGACCTAATTTGCTGTGGTCCCCAAAAAAGGGTGTGTTTAGACCGAGAAGAGACGATTCTTTAAGATGTATAGAAGAGGCTCTTTTGACATTGAAATTGAACACACCACCAATTCACTAGTCAAAAGAGAGGTCGAAAATGAATGAGAAAGAGCATCGTTTATTTGCTGTATTGGGTACTGTGCTCAATGTAGATAGCTTTCATGGGATAGGAGGGCTTCGAGTTGAGGCATGGGATAAAGACCTGATTTGCGACGACTTTCTTGGAAGTGCCGTTACGAATGAAGACGGCACGTTTCATCTCCGGTTCGATAAAAAGTATTTTCAGGAACTATTCGTGGATCGGCGACCAGATGTTACTTTCAAGGTTTTTTATGGCGAGGAGCTGATAAAGAGTACAGAAGGTGATGTGCTGTGGAATGTGAGAAGTGGTGATCGAAATGTGGTGATCGAAGTAAACTTGCCAGCTTGGGGTGTCTCAGGTGAGGCGGCGGTAGGGCGTATTGATATTTCTGGCCTGCTGCTAAAAAAGAATAGCGGCTACCCTTTAGCGGGCATGAGGGTGCGGGTATTTTTGGTGGGAACCCTTGATGAAGGCGCAACGATCGAGCCAGACCATGACTCGCCATCAGCGGAAGGCATTTCGGGGACGAGCGGGCGTTTTTCTCTGTTATTGGATGGCCTGGAATCGTCTGTGAAAGGCTTTGTCCTTGTTTGTGAAGACGCCAGTGGTTCCGTGATTTTTACCTCTATTCCTTATTCCCTGTCGAAACCGCCTGAAAACCTGATCCTGCACCTGCCGATAGTAGAGCCTTCCATCGATCTCGCGTCATGGCAAGTCTTGGCCAAGCGAATGGCGCAGACACGGATTGTTCAGCTGCATGAATTGGTACGCCAGTTATGTACAGTCGGTCCCGGGAATACGGATATTTCGGACCTGAGCATGGACATACGCCTAGGGATGGTGTCTGAATTGGAGCATGCGTTTCTCGATCCGGACGGAATCCTTCGTTCCTACATTGCTGCGCCGACCTTCAAGGGATTAAATTCTCCTGCCTCGCTGAATCAGTATGTGGTGCAGTTCAAACCCTATCTAGGCGAACCGGGGGTCAAAAACGCACTTGATGAACTGATCAGCAAACTCGACACGTTCAGCAGTCTGCTTGAGGTAGACTGGGTGATGGATGTTGACGCCTTGAAAGAAGGCGATACCAATTTGGCCGTGAACAAGTTCAGTTCTATGTACACGGCTACCTTCGCCGACGACCTTTCGATGGGATTCGAGCCCAACCCCGATTTTCAATTACTGGTGCCGACGGAGTGGAGCCGCTATCGGGACTATCTGCGGACCATATTCACCGGGCTCGAAGGCACGGAGATATATCCGAACAATTTGGATATCCTCAAAAAGCGCTTTCATCAGGATTTCGAAACCCTCGACACGCAGACACGCCCGGCGAACGCCATAGTGATCGGGATCCTCAAAAAAATCCTGATGTCTCTGCCAAATGAAAACTACGGTTTCGGGCTCCTGCCTGGATTAATAGACACCCAAGGGCAGAGGAGCGACCGGGAGTATCTGGATTACCTGATCGATCTGACCAAGTTATCCGCCAAGGAACTTGGGCTGCGGTACCGACTCGATCTTGAACGCCCCGATTCGGCAATGTCCAGTGAAGTGCAGGAAAATATCACCACGCGCAGCGCTTTTACAGCGACGGTTATCAGAGCGGGCAAGATCCCTTTCCTATCATTCCCGAGCGGTTGCTGGGAAAGGCCCCCTTTTTCCTCTATTACGAAGAGTGGGTTCAGCAGAAAAAACCATTCCATCCGGAAAATTATTATGGATTCAAGGGTTTCTGGGATACGGATCTCGGGTTGCAAGATCACATTCTCTCTTGGTACCGAGATTTAGTCACGGAGGATGGCAGCACTTCGCTTACGTCACAACAAGAACATTTAAAGCAATTAATCGATATTCTCGACCTTGTTAGGGAAGGGTATAAGTACTTTGAATTAGGTGAATTTCGGCTGGCCCTTGATCGCTTCTACACGGCAAACCGGTTTTCCGGTGTGCTTATGCATGAATACGATGAATCCGAGATCACTGCAGCATTTGGTGATACAAAGCTTGTTTCGCCGAATGATATTGAGGAGTTGGAAGGTTTTTGCAAGGAACGTTTTTATCCTCGCCCTAACTTGTCTCAGGATACCTCCGATGAAAGGAGCTGGGAAAAATGGTGGAAATACAATGCCGAGAAGCTGATCCGATTGATCTCCCGACTCTATTTTTCTATTATTCCCTCCTATATCGGCGACACACTGCTCGAGTTGGGTGATTACCGAAACGCCGTTTATTACTACGGTTGTATGACATTTTTTCCCGTCGGTATGGCCCGCCCCAGCGACTATGCCGGTTATCGGGAGTACCATCCTGGCTTGGGAATCGAAGAACGGCTGTTCCACGCTGGGAATCTCGGGTATACCGCAAACCTATTCAATGAAGGCGAATTTCCTCATCTGAATCCAAATGACGATTCGAAAGACTATCATTACTGGGCCTATAGCACGGTTCTTCTCCGCGTGCCGATCAGGGAAGCTGCCCATCCGATGGAAAGACGGTTCTTCCGTCTTCGTCAAGGAGCCGCACTGCTTGATTGGGCCGATGCCTTGTATCGAAGCGATGAGGCGCCCAATGTTCAGCGGGCCAGGGATTTGTACAAGGCGGTGTTGTTCCTGCATGGAAAACGGCCACCGATCGATCCGCATTGGGGAGGTTTTAATGTGCCTGCCTTTAAGCAGCACTCGGAAAACCCCGCTTTGACCGCACAGACGACGCATGCGCTCCGCGGGTATCATCAGATCGAGGCGGGCCTCAACTATCTCGGTGCTGATGAAGGCATGGTACCGACGCTGCACTACGAGACTTTGAAGAGTGCGGCGGATCACTTCGCCGAGAGCGCGAAGTCTGCACAGCATGATTTCCTGTTTTACACCGCAAATCTCGAAAAGCTGCTTGAAGAGGCCATACGGGAGCGGATCATCACTGCCAACGCCCTGAAAAAGGCGGCTCTCCTCGGAATGATCGCTGGTGAGCAGATCGAGATAGCCAAGCACGGTGTAAAGCAGGCCGAGCAGCAGGTGGCGGATGTCCTGGCAGCTATTCAGGCCAAGCAGGACGAGATCGATGACTCGGAGGGATTTCTAAACCAGGTACTGGATTTTGGCAAAGGCTTTAAGGATGCTCTTGAAGGGATCGGCCAAGACCCCAAGGAAACCTATGGAGCGTTTATGGCGGGAAGTGCGGGCGGAGTCATGGCGGGATATGGACTTTTCATCTATGGCAGCTATACCAGCATGTCCAGCATGGAGGATGCCTACAACAGCCAGAGGGATGAATTGGACGCCTTGAAGTCCCGGGCATTGCCCACAGCTCAGGCTCTGGTCAAGGTCAGGGAAAGGGAGGTCAAGATCGCGCAGTTGCAGCAGAAGATCGCCGAGTCCGACGCCGAATTCGCCAAGGCGCTGGCTGAAGCGATCCGGGACTTCCAGCAAAACCGTTTCCTTAGCACTGAGCTCTGGGCGAAGCTTGCCGCCGTGATGAAACGGGTAATGCGCCGCTATATCGAGCTCGGCGTCCGCTATGCCTGGTTGGCCGAGCGGGCTCTGGCCTATGAACAGGATCGCAGTGTGAGCATAATCCGCTTCGATTACTTCCCGCTTTCCTTGCAGGGGGTAACCGGCGCGGACCTGTTAAAGCTCGATTTAGCGGAGCTGGAAGCCTCCCGTTTGGACAACATCAAGCCCGCCCAGCCTGTCAGAAAGATATATTCGCTGGCCTTCGACTATCCCCTGCATTTTGCACAACTCAAGAAGACCGGGCGCTGCAATTTTCGCACGGAAGAATTCCCATTTCAGTAAATGTACCCCGGATTTTACGGCTACCGGATTCACTCCATAGATTTGCAGGTGCAAAGCACGGGGGCTATGCCACAAGTGCTTGGTTTCTTGAAAAACGACGGCATCTCAGCGGTGTCCCGCATTGATGGTGAACAGTATGTCTTGCGGCGAGAGCCAAGCGCTTTTCCTTTGTCGGAATTCCGGCTTAGTGATGCCAGGACGCTTTATGGCCTTACCGACGACACGCTGTTGGCGTTCGAAGGTTGCGGTATAGAAACATCTTGGATATTGGAACTTCCTGAAGAAGCCAATCCTTTGGGATTGAAAGATGTTAGCGATATCCTGATGACCTTCAACATGCGAGCATACTACTCGGCGGACCTGTATCAACAACATATCATCGAAAAACCAAAGTCAACGCAACGCCTTGTACTTCTTTCCGCTCGTAATCTTCAACCGCATATCTTGGAAGAACTTCAGCAAGGCGCGTCTACGGCGACATTTAAGTTCGATCTAAGAACTGCTGGGCTACCCAAGAACGAGCTCAAAAGAGAGTTGAAGAACTTGTTGATATTCCTGGCCACCAAAGATGGAGCAGAAATCAAAGCGACAATAAAGTCAACGGTGGCGACAAACGAGGTTAGTTTCAGTTTCAGCCAGGGTTTGGCCCTGTCCCACGCTGGTCCCTTGCACAGTAATTCGGTCACATCCGATCTCGATCAATTCATAGATCAGGACGCTACACAAGAGTTTGAGATTATCATCAAGGTAGCGGACAATCCGGGCGTAGACTTTAGTGGAGTAAGAGATATGGTATTTGGTGCCGAGTATTTAGCCAGCTACTGAGGTCTTCAGGGAATACGGGACTTCCTGGGCAACTGCTATTATTATATAACGTTGATCCGTTGCCAAAAATTCTGTGACATGGTAACTTGACATCAGGAGAAAACCCGATTGACGGGCAAAATATAAAGGGGAGTGTTCAAGAGTAGGGGATGTTGTTTAATAGGTTGAAATATCGGGTAAGCTTCTGATAGTGAAAACAGGAAAAACAGGTTTCTATCAGTAAGAAAGGGTGTCCCCATAAGAAATGAACTGGCAGATAAGTTTTTCTATGAATATGGGTTATCGCTTGTTGAAACGGCAAGGACGTTGAAGGTGAAAAGGGGAACGGTCAGCCTTATGGTTCGTGATAGAAAAGTTGCAGTTGCCCAGGTACTTGTTCCTTAGGTTCGGGGGTTTGGTTTGGTAGCTAAAGGTTGCTATACGTGTTACCTTATAGCAGAAGGAGATTTCGTCATGTCACAGACAAAAGGCGTCAAGTTAGATGAGAGTACACAGCAACGGCTTGTGGCTCTTTGGCGTATCCGCAACAGATCGCCCCACTGGCTCATGTGCAGGGCAATCGATACATTTCTGGATCGCGAAGAAAAATACGAGCAGGAAAAGCGAGAGGATATGGATCGTTGGGAACAGTATCAATTGACCGGCGTTGCTGTACCTCATGAACAAGCTGCTGAATGGCTTGAAAATCTGGCTCAAGGTAAGGTGAATGCTTGCCCCGGATAAAATAGCTTCCGGACGCATTGGCCGATGTTGAGAGGCTTTATGCTTTCCTGCACGAAAAAAGCCCCGATGCTGCAGCACGAGCGGCAAGGGTCATTTTGGATGGTGCGGGTCTACTGAAATCAATACCGGAAATTGGCCGCCCCATGAACGATGATACCGGAAAACGTGAGCTGGTTCTCTCATTCGGTGCCGGTTCTTTTGTGCTTCGTTATATGTGGGACAGACGCGATACGGTGGTTATTATTCGTGTCTGGCACAGTAAAGAAAGCAGAGTATAGAGTTTCGGTCACGGCCAGACCGTCGGGACGAGGAAATCTCCGGTCACGGGCGGTGGGCATGTTGCTTGGGAAGGAATGTGCATTCAGGATAGTTCAGCTGACGGTTTGTATACTGGTTTTTGGCCGGTATCCCACGGAGGACTCGCTGAACGTCGCTTCCTGAAGCGATTGGCCGTTGATCTGCCAGGTTTTTGAAGGATAGTTACGGGCCAGCTCATAATCGTGCGTCGCGATGATCACGCTGATGCCTTTACGGTTGATTTTTTTCAGATAGTCGAGGATTTCCAGCGACGTATCGGGGTCCAGGTTTCCTGTGGGCTCGTCAGCAAGAATTGCTATCGGCTCCCTGACCAGCGCCCGGGCGATCGCCACACGCTGCTGCTCCCCGCCGGAGAGATTCAGGGGCATCTGTTTTGCTGCTTTTTCCAGCCCGACTTCCTGAAGCGCGGTCATGACTCGATCCTTGATGAGCCGGTTTTTTGTGTTGGTTACCTTCAGCACAAAAGCAAGATTGTCAAAAACCGTCCTGTCTTCAAGGAGCCTGAAGTCCTGAAAAACGATCCCGAGTTTTCTGCGCAGGTGCGGAATATGCCGCTTTTTTATCGAGGAAGAGGTATATCCACCTATGGATACTTCACCTTTGACCGGCTTGATTTCCATGTACAGCGCTTTGAGCAAGGTTGTTTTTCCGCTCCCGCTTTTCCCCACGATATAGACAAGCTCCCCGGAATCAATGGCGAGATTCACCTCTTTCAGGATGGTTTTTTTTCCAAGTTCCAGATCTGCGTTGATAAAAGAGATCATTGATTACCTGTTGAATTGTTGAGCTGTTGCAACTGCTGGATAGCTTGATGGCTCGATAGCTTGACAGCAGGGAATAGTTTAACGTATTGCGTATTTGTATTCAGCGATGCGGTACTTGTATGTGTTTGTTTTTTGACTTTTACCCTTTGACTTTTGACTTTCTTTCCCTGTTATCCGCTATCTGTTCTGCCAGAAGGGCGGCCTGGATGAAGCTTTTCGACGATGCTTTTCCAAGACCGGCAATATCAAAGCCGGTTCCGTGGTCGGGAGAGGTTCGAACAATCGGCAGACCGATAGTGACGTTGATACCGCTTTCAAATGCAAGTACCTTGAACGGGAGCAGTCCCTGGTCGTGGTACATCGCTACGACAGCGTCATAGTTGTTATAGCCGCGTGCTCCGAAAAAACCGTCAGCAGGAAAGGGCCCGTCGATATGTTCTTTTTTGGCGATTTTTTGAATGCAGGGCTGAAGAACAGCACGCTCTTCACTGCCCATGACACCTCCGTCGGAAGCGTGAGGATTCAGCCCGAGAACGGCTATACGGGGAGCGGGTATCCGGAAATCCGTTCTGAGAGCATAGAAGAGTTTGGCAAAGAAACGCTCAAAATCCATGGATTCTATTAGTCCGGGGACTCGTCGCAGCGGTACATGTATGGTCGCGAGCGCCACGGTAAGAGCGGAAAGAGGATCATGAAAAAGCATGATCGGATCAGCTTCGCCACAGCGTTCTGCCAGATAGTCGGTGTGCCCGGTGTTGGTGTATCCTGCTTTCGCAAGGGCTTCTTTATGGATCGGAGCGGTAACGAGGGCTCTGGTTTTTCCTTCCAGGCAGAGCCTGGAAGCTGTATCGAGAGCTTTCATGGCTGTGTCACCCGCATATGCGGAGATCGTTCCGGGTACTATGGGCTCTGAAGGCTCGCTGACGCTGAGAACGGGAAGCGTATCAGGAGAGAGAGAGGCGTTTCGGATCGCATCAAATGAAGTAAATGCTGCGATGTTCACCCCGAGCCCCAGTTTGACAGTGTAAAACCTGAGCGCTTCGGCGGAGCCGACAACCAGAGGTCGGCTGCGGCCCTGTCCGAATTCCCGAAAGCTTTTCAGGATGATTTCCGGGCCTATTCCGTGAATATCACCGATTGTCCATGCGGTAAACATCTCTATTTTCCGATCAAAGTCGTTTATAGGCGTTGACGATCTTCTCATCTTTTTTCACCCCTCTCATTGCCAGCCAGAAAAGCAGCGGCTGCGGCAGGAGCACAAAAAGACCTGCTCCGGGCTGATGTTCTACAGCTGTTCCAGCTCCCTGAGACAGATATTCATTCATGAAATGTGCCGCGGTGAGCCCTGAAAGCACGTCAGCAAGGAAAATTACAATCAGAACGGAGATGAGTGTGCTTTGCAGTGAACGGTTTTTATACAGAAAGATCGCGGCGATCGAAAGGATTCCGGAAATCGGCGAAAGAATACTCGAAACATAGACTCCTGTGATGTGCACTATTCCGGCCGATGAAAAAGGAGTGAAGTCAGTGAGGAGATATGCAGTTCCTGCCATATAGTACCAGAAGGGAAAGAACAGGCTTGAAAAAGCAAGAAGGGCTGCAATGAAAAGGTAGAGACTTTGTGCTCGTGCCAGCATGATGATGAAGGTTTTATGTTTTTGTCAAATATACGCATTAGATGGTAATGCTGTTCAGGATCTTTTTTGCAACGGTTTGCGATGCTCCGAGCCGTTCTTGTACGAAGCTGCCCGCAAGGCTGCCCTGCAGGGCTCTCGTGTCGGGATCGTCCAGCAGCTTTCTCAGCGTATCGGCAAGGGTGTCGCGGTCAGGGATTACGGTTGCGGCAGTAATGCGGACAAGTTCTTCAGCTTCCGGTGAATTATGATGGTTTGGTCCGAACAGGACGGGGATGCCGTAGACCGCAGGTTCAAGGGTGTTGTGAACATTGACCCCGAATCCACCGCCTACATAGGCTATCCCTGCAAGAGTATAGAGCTCCGCAAGCAGGCCGACTGTATCGACGACAAGGACACTGTTTGATGAAAAGTTCTCAGGTAGAGATGATAGTCTTGAAAAGGAAATCCCTGAGGCATGCAGCATCGTTTCCAGCCGGCTGATATTGCCCGGTGAAACATCATGCGGCACAAGAATCAGGCTCAGCTTTCCGGCAAGTTCCATAGAGGCAGGAAGAAGTATTTCCTCATCCCTTTCCCAGGTGCTTCCCGCGACAAGAACAATCTTTCCGGCGTAACAGGCGGCAAGGGTATCGATTTTTGACGTGTTTGCGCTTCGTTGCACGACCTGATCGAATCTGGGATCACCGGCTTTCAGTGCATCGTTTCTTCCGAACAGTGTCGAGAACCGTTCACGGTCTTTTTCTGAAACCGTATAAATGTAATCAAACAGCGAAAAAACCTGCCGGTAGAACTGCCGGACAAGCGGTTTTCCATATATGGAGCGATCCTGAAGAACTGCCGCTACAAGAAAAAGGCGCGCTCCGCTCTTTTTTGCGGCAAGGAGATGGTTCGGCCAGAAATCATAGCGCATGATCACCACGACATCCGGACGTATGAGCGCCACAGTTTTTTTCGCGTTTTGTCTTGTGTCGACCGGATGATACCATACCGCAGCCGCATCGGGATAGTTTCGGTAAACGCTGTAACCGGAGTCGGATTGAAATGAAACGAATACGGACAGGTCAGGGCGCGATTTTTTTAACGCGGCTATGATCGGTCTGGATTGCTCAAACTCGCCTGCAGAGGCGGCATGAATCCAGACGCGAAATTCCGAATCCTTTTTTTCAGCGACTGATTGTTCCAGTTCCGTAAACATGTTCTTGCGGACATCAAAAAAAGTCCGCAATCTCGGAAATGCAGGGCTGAACAGCTTCAGTGAGCCTGCTAAAAGAGGAACTATTGCATTATAGAGGAAAAGCTGCGGTGCCATGGTTAACTTGCTCTAATGAGGAACATGTCATCTTTAGGTATGCCTAAGTTGATCGTTTCAACAAATGCTTTAAGCTGTCAACTTTATACTATCTAATGCGTGATGCTGAATTTTCTTACAGCGGACATCTCGCCCGATGGGTTGCGCAACCATAAAGCAGAAAAATCGCATGTGTTGAAACCCAAAGGGATTGTCGGTCATGCTGCATCTGCTTCGTTACAGGTGACTTGCGGTAGTGCACTACAGCGGCGTCCCCTGTGCCTTGCATCTACAGCATGCTCAACAATCGCTCAACTTAGGGTATGATTAATAACTGAAAAATCAAAGTTCGTATGCCACTCTGTTATAGAGGATTCATGAACAGACAGCTACTATTCTTCCGGAGAGAGCCGAAGACAGTCTTGTCAGGTATTTCGTCACGCGAAGCAGTTCATGGTTCGTTCATCCTTTGCCTGGATTCCCGTGTCAAGTACGGGAATGACAGGAGTGGAGAGGAGTCATGCCGGACGTGATCCGGCATCCATGAGGTTTTACAGGACAAGAATGGATTCCCGTGTCAAGCACGGGAATGACAGGAGTGGAGAGGAGTCATGCCGGACGTGATCAGGGCTCCATGGGGTTTTACCGGACAAGAATGGATTTCACGGGTCAGGTACGGGAATGACAGAAAAGAGCAAGATGCATTTTTTTGTAAGCCTTTTTATTCTTCCTTTGATGCATTATTTCAGGTTTAGCGGGTTTTTTGCCTGAATGCAGGGGCGCTGTGAAGTAAGGCTGAATACGGGATAAAAGCGTATATTATTACAGTGGTGTTTACAACAACAATAGGTATGAGGGCAAACGAAGTCAACGAACAGTGTGAGAAAAAAATGAGGAGGCTGCAATGAAGCTACATACGATCATACTTGTACTGGTCCTGTTTCTGGTGCTGCTGTTTGCCGGGATTAACTGGGGTCTGTTTGCCCGACAGGATAGCATTAATTTTATTTTTTTCAGCATAGAAGCTCCGTTGGGAGTCATCATGCTTGGAACGCTCGGTGTTTTGAGTGTGATCTATCTTCTTTTTATCGGAAGACTCGAGGTATCGTCCATGATGGAAGAAAGGAAATGCAACAAGGCGCTCCATGAGGCTCAAGAGCTCGCCTTGAGTAAGGAAAAGAGCCGGATTACAGAGCTGCAGAATGCCATTTCCGGGCAGATCGGAGCTTTTGACGAAAGGTTCGGGACGCTGGAAAACAAGATCGCAGGCGTGGAAGACAAGTTTGCCGGAGTGGAGAGCAAGGTGGATGATATGATTAATCGGTTTGACGAAGAAGGAGTCTTTATCGTCCGCAAAGAACAAGAGGGAAAGTCCGGTGATGCCAGCGATGGCGCATCATAACTTCCAAACGGCCTGCTGATCGCAAAAGATTCTGAAATAAGGACTTAAAAGTCGATCTGTGGCAGAAGGCAAAGAATAATTAGTGTTTTGCAGGATTAATTCGTACCATGAGCTGTGTTCTGTCTGCCGTATAGTGCGGTGACTGGACGAAAAGGGAAGTAACGATATTGATGAGATACGTTGTGAGTCTGCCAAAGGGCGGCATGTCAAGAGTTTTTTTTGTTAGTGAAACCTCACCTGTTTCAGGATTCTCACCTGTTGAGCACAGCTTTTTCTCATATACTCCTCCCGGCAGTTATATTCATTTTTGATACCTTGAAAAACGTACAGGTTTCGACGTTGTCGGAACAGCTGCGGCAGTTCGCGGTATCCTCATTTCAGGAGATACAGTTGTATGACGAAAAACAATGGTGAAACAGTAGAATCTACAGGATTCAAAGACCTCGGGCTTTCAGGCCAGGTGCTTGACGCGCTGGAAAAAGTTGGTTACGAGACACCGACCCCGGTTCAGCTGCAGACTATTCCGATAATTCTCAAAGGCAGCGATGTTCTTGGCCAGGCACAGACAGGAACCGGCAAAACAGCGGCATTCGCGCTGCCGCTTCTTTCTACAATCGATCTGTCCAATGCATCTCCGCAGGTGCTTGTCCTTACACCGACAAGGGAGCTCGCTCTGCAGGTGGCAGAGGCTTTCCAGCGCTATGCAGCATGTATGGAGGACTTTCATGTGCTGCCGATCTACGGCGGCCAGGACTATAGCGGTCAGCTTCGACGCCTCAGGCGGGGCGTTCATGTCGTTGTCGGAACTCCGGGAAGGGTTATGGACCATATCAGGAGGCAGACACTGAACCTCGATGGGTTGAAGACGCTCGTACTCGATGAGGCTGACGAGATGCTTCGTATGGGATTTGTCGATGATGTCGAGTGGATTCTTGAAAAAACGCCTGCCACCCGTCAGGTCGCGCTCTTTTCCGCAACCATGCCGTCGGAGATCCGCCGAATCACGAGAAAATATCTCCGTGACTTCACGGAGGTCGCCATCAAGTCAAAAAGTTCTACGGTTGAAAGCACTACCCAGCGTTTTCTTCCGGTTTCAGGTCACCACAAGCTCGATGCGCTGACCCGGATTCTGGAAATCGAGCACTACGATGGAGTGATCATTTTTGTCCGCACCAAGACACAGACGGTTGAACTGTCCGAAAAGCTGAGGGCGCGAGGCTATGCCTCGGCTGCGCTGAACGGTGACATGATGCAGAATCATCGGGAAAAAACTGTCGGCCAGTTTAAGAAGAGCGTCTATAATATTCTCATAGCCACAGATGTAGCGGCAAGGGGACTGGATGTGGAACGGATCAGTCATGTTATTAATTATGACATTCCCACCGATACGGAAAGTTACGTCCATCGTATCGGTCGTACCGGTCGTGCCGGCAGAAGCGGTGAGGCGATACTCTTTGTGACCCCTCGTGAGATGTCAATGCTGCGAACGATTGAAAGGGCCATTCGTAAAAGAATAGACAGGATGGAGCTGCCTTCGACTGAAATCATCAATGACAAGCGTGTCGCGCGTTACAAGCAGCAGATCAGTGACACACTCTCTACCGCGGATCTTCATTTTTTCCGTGAACTTGTTGAATCCTACTGTTTTGAGCACGATGTTACCGCTCTGGATGCCGCTGCGGCTCTTGCAAGTCTGTATCAGGGGGACAGTCCGCTTCTGCTCACGAAACAGATGAAGCCTTTTGGACGGGAGCAAAAAGAGAGGAAAGGACGTCAGGATCATGCCGATGGCCGTTCATTTAAAAGTAAAGGCAAAAAAGACCCTCTTTACGAAGCGCTTGGTTTTGAGCGGTACCGCATAGAAGTAGGAGAAAAACACGGTGTAAAACCCGGTAATATTGCCGGCGCGATTATCAATGAGATCGGTCTTGACGGAGACGCGGTCGGGCGGATTACCATATTTGATGATCACAGTACTGTCGAACTGCCTGCAGGAATGCCCAAAGATGTTTTCATGGATCTTAAAAAGGTACGTGTATGCGGGCTGAAGCTGCAAGCCTCAAAGGCAGACGAGGGAGCCGGTTCACCCGGAAAGTATTCGGCAAAAAACAGCAGGAAAACAGCCAAAAGCTCTAAACGCGTTCCGGGAGGAAAGAAAAAAAGAAAGTAAGTATCCCCGGCAGCGTTTTTTTGCAGGACAGGGGTTATCTCTGTAGTTTCCAATAGCAGCTGCACGGTAATCTCAGGACATGAAAAAACTTTCAGGGGGATGCACACTATGGAGGGGAGTGATGATTCGGTAAACAGAAGCTCGAAAGGGTTCAGCGGCCCGACAGTTCTTGCAATCGTTTTCGGGTCGGTCGTTCTTGCCGTTGTGGTTACGTTGCTCGTTGTGCGCTATTTCTTTTTCCCCGCACCCTTCTCCCCGGTCGAGCTGAACGCCCGCGAGCAGGAGGAGCTATCGGGAAAACTGGACAGGATCGAACAGGCAAGCGGTGTTTCTCTTGTGGATATGTTCGGTGCCGCACCGGATGATGAACTGACGCAGGATGGTTTTCTGAAACCGGAACCCTACAGCGAAGAGGGTGCCAGTCGTGATATATACCTGACCGAACGGGAGCTCAACGCGCTGATTGCCAACAACACCGATCTTGCCAGAAAAGTAGCGGTGGATCTTTCTGAGGATCTGGTCAGCGCAAAATTGCTGGTTCCCGTAGATGCTGATTTTCCGGTTCTCGGAGGCAAAACCATCAGGGTCCGGGCAGGTATCGGGTTTACCTATCGTGCAGGAAGGCCTGTGTTGAAGCTCAAAGGTATCAGCCTGATGGGCGTTCCGCTCCCGAATGCCTGGATGGGAGGCATCAAGAATGTCGATCTTGTTGAAGAGTACGGAAACGATCCCGGTTTCTGGAAGGGTTTTTCAGACGGGATTGACGCCATATCGGTTCGCGAGGGTAAACTGTTTATCCGCCTTAAAGAGTAGCAACAGGAGTTATTTCAACCATTCTCATGCCGATGCAATCTGTGGAGCACCTCATTCCCATTATCCAGACGGCCGTAGGGCCTGTTATCCTCATCTCCGGCCTGGGACTGCTGCTGTTGACAATGACCAACAGGCTTGGCAGAATTATCGATCGGTCACGTTCACTATCCTGTGAGCTTGATTCACCTGACGCCTGTATCAGTGAGAGGGTTTCTCTTGAAATCGATATTCTCTGGAGCAGGGCGAGAATGATCCGCATCGCTATCATGCTCGCTTCTTTCAGCTGTCTTTTTTCTTCTTTGCTTGTCATCGTTCTCTTTCTTTCACCTCTTGTGGCGCTCGACCTTCCGCTGCTGCTCTCTTTTCTGTTCATCTCCAGCATGGTCTGCCTGATTTGTTCCCTGGTATTCTTTCTCCTTGATGTCAACAGGACGCTCATGGCCCTGAAAATCGAGCTGGAAAGTCATAAAGACCGCCATTGCAGCTGATGCTGTCTCGTGATTCGTATGGTGGCGTGAACAGAGAGATCATTTTTTCGTATCTTGAAGCAGTATAGCTGTATCCTTTGAAACGCTGTTGATCAGTTGGGTACCTCTATTACGTTATTCCGCGATTCAATTGCTTGGTTGAGCGGATAGAAAGGGTTTTCTCCGCTCCTGTCATCCTGCACTTGAGCCGCTTAGGAACAAGTAATAGAGATACCCTGTTGTTTTCCTGTTCTCAGTTCCCCGATCCGCTGGTAACAAGAAAAGGAGGTTAAGCCATGCCATTCTATTCCTATCTGAAACCCAGGGCTCTCGATTCTCCCGAGCGCAAAGCCTGGAAAAAAACAACGGCTTCAAGGCTTGTTTCCCTTCGTGCTGCTCTGAAAGAACACATCTATGGAGCAGGTCGGGGTGATGATACAGGATGTGAGCGCAATGACAATCAGTGGCTGCGTATCGCTACCTGGAACATCAGGGAGTTCGATACGAGAAAATACGGAGGAAGGCTTACGGAGTCGCTCTATTATATTGCCGAGATAGTCTCACACTTCGATCTTATCGCCCTTCAGGAGGTTCGGGAAGATACCAGAGCGCTCGAAACCATCATAAGGCTTCTCGGCAGGCATGACTGGAGCTATATTGCTACCGATGTTACCGAGGGCAGGCCCGGTAATCGGGAACGGATGGTTTTTGTCTATAACAACAAGAAAGTCCGTTTTACGAATATTGCCGGCGAACTCAACCTTCCGCGGGAAGACCGGATCACCTCGCCGTTCGGCAGCAGCCTCGAAGACCCTTCGGGACTGAAGCTTCACATTCCGCCGGGCGCTTCTCTCTCTTTTTCCGGGGAGATAAAAACAAGAAAAGCCGGGGACAAGGTGACGCTTTCCGAAAACCTGGTTACCGATCTGCCGGAAGGGACAAGCATTGTTTTGCCGGCCGGGTGCAGGTTACTTCTGAGCAGAGGCAAGGAAGTCCGTCGTACTGAAACAGGTGTTCAGGTTATGCCGGAAGGGAGTGCTGATCCTGTACTTGACAAAAATGACAAGATTCTCTTTCCGGATGGAATCATCAGTGAAAACGCTCTGCAATTTGCACGTACCCCTTTTCTGGTAACCTTTCAGGCCGGGTGGCTGAAATTTATCCTTTGCACCGTCCATATTTATTATGGATCAGGCAGGGAAGGCATGGACAGGCGTAACCGGGAAATACGAAAACTGACGGAGTTTCTTGCGGAAAGGGCAAAAAAAGAAAACGACTCGGACGCGGATAACTTCTTTTTTTTGCTTGGTGATTTCAACATTCTCGGCAAGGACCATACTACATGGGAGTCACTGCACACCAATAACTTTATGGTGCCGGGACAGCTTGAGGAGATCCCTGAAGGAAGCAATGTCAAGCGGGACAAAGCCTATGATCAGATTGCGTTCTGGAAAAGATCAAGGCGAAGAGACGGGCAACATACCGCTATCGATACAGGTAATGCGGGAATATTTGATTTCTTCAGATATGTATTCAGATATGGCGACGATGACCCTGAACAGGAGGATGAACGGTATTATGCCGATAAAGTGGGTAAAACAAGACTTTCCTATCCGACATGGAGAACCTATCAGATGTCCGATCATCTGCCTATGTGGCTTGAACTGAGGATCGATTTTGGTGATGATTATCTCGAGGCCATCTCTGAATGAAGGTGTTTCCAATACTTGCAATGAGAGGTATACATGGAACTTGAATTTTACGGAGCCACGTCAAGGATCACCGGTTCCTGTCATATTCTGAGGATTGACGGTCGCCGGATTCTTCTTGATTGCGGTCTGGTGCAGGGCAGGGAGGAGGAGGAAGCGCTGAACAGGGAGCCGTTTCCTTTCGACCCCCGGGAAATTGACGCGGTTGTGCTCAGCCACGGGCATATAGATCACTCGGGAAGGGTTCCGCTTCTTGTGAAAAAGGGGTTCGACGGTCCGGTCTATACGCATCCGGCGACAAGAGACCTCGCCCTGGTGCTGCTGCAGGATTCAGCAAGGTTGAACGAGCGGGATGTGCGCTACGAAAACCGGCTCAGAGAAAGGAAAAACATGCCTCTCATCGAGCCTCTCTACACTGTGGAGGATGTCGTGAGGACGGTAAATCTGATGCAGGGGTTGAAGTACGGCGTGAAAAAAGAAATTCTTCCGGGAGTGACGATACGTTTTCAGGATGCCGGACATATTCTTGGTTCGGCACTGGTAGAACTCTGGCTTACCGAAAAAGGCAGAACTGTAAAACTGGTTTTCAGCGGAGACATCGGTCAGTACGATTCACCTATTTTGTACGATCCGTCAACAATAGCCGAGGCGGATGCGGTTATTCTTGAAAGCACTTACGGAGACAGGCTGCACCGGGAGCGAGCGGAGACCCTGAAGGAAATTGCGGAAGTGATCCGTCTTGCTGATCGTGAAGGCGGCAACATTCTTGTTCCTGCATTTTCCATCGGCAGAAGCCAGGAACTGCTCTATCTCTTCGCGATCTACCATAAGGAGTGGGGACTGGACCGCTGGCAGATTTTTCTTGACAGTCCCATGGCGATCGAGGCAAGCCGGATCTACTGGGAGTACCCCGATTTGTATGATGAAGAAGCGACCAGGCTTCGCGAGCAGGTGAACGAGATGCCGATGCCCATGAACCTGCATTTTACCCGTGATGCGGCTGAATCCAGAAAGATCAATGACATAAGGCACGGAGCGATTATTATTGCCGGAAGCGGGATGTGCAATGGAGGAAGGATACTCTATCATCTCAAGCACAACATCCGGCGTCCCGAGTGCCATGTTCTCATTACCGGTTTTCAGGCGGAGGGAACATTGGGTCGTGAGCTGGTAAATGGTTCCAAAAGCGTGCGTATCCGCGGTGAGGAGTTCAGCGTGGATGCACCCGTGCATACAATCGGCGGTCTCTCCGCACATGGTGACCAGCAGGACATGCTTCGGTGGCTGAAAGGCTTTGACTCCTCTCCGCACGTCTATGTGGTGCATGGAGAGAACGGGGTCAAGGAGGTTTTCAGCGCGTTGATTCAGGAGAAACTCGGTCTGGAGACAAGCGTGCCGCAGGAGGGTGATCGTGCACTGCTTTGATCAGTGCTGTCATGGAGTCAGTTATCCTCTCGGATGAAATGTCTTATGAGCTTCTTTGATAAAGCTCCGGTCTATATGGGTATAGATCTGTGTGGCGATTATCGAGCTGTGCCCCAGCATCTCCTGAACAGCTCTCAGGTCGGCTCCCCCTTCAAGCAGATGGGTGGCGAAGGTGTGCCGGAGGGTGTGCGGACTGATTTTTTTGGTTAATCCTGCAACGGAGCTCAGGCGGCGCACTATATTCCATGCCGACATTCTGGAGAGCTGCTTTCCGCGTGCGTTGAGAAAAAGATAATCACCTGATTCCCGGTTTGCCATATTCAGACGCAGTTCCTGCTGATATCGCCGTATCCACTCTATTGCCGTGTGTCCGACAGGGACAAGCCGCTCTTTTGAGCCTTTGCCGAATATACGCGCGAAGCCGGCATCAAGATAACAGTTGCTTTGCTGGATGTTGATGAGTTCGCTGACCCGTACGCCTGTTGCGTAGAGTAATTCCAGAAGTACTTTATCTCTCAGGAAGTACTTTCCGGGCGGTTTTTCAAGGAGCGGCGCATCGAGAAGTCTGAATACCTCGTCAACTGAAAGAACTGTCGGCAGGTGCAGGCCGGGCTTCGGCTGGTGAAGGCTTTTGGCCGCGTTCTCCTCGAGAATGTTCTCGCGGATGAGGAATTTGTGGAAAGAACGTATGGCCGAGATGTTTCTTGATATGGACCGCGATTCCAGTCCCGCCTCATGAAGTTCCTGAATGAAGTGCTGAATATCGGTAAGAACAACCGCTTTAATCTGTTTTTCGCTATGCTGCATGAACAGCAGGTACCGGTTGAGGTCATTGGCATAGGATGTTATCGTATGCGAAGAAAAATTTCTCTCCAGCGTCAGGTAGTTCAGGAAACTGTCCAGAAGGATCTTGTAGGGAGAGAAAAGCGGAATCATCATACTGGTGGCTTTCAGGTTATCCGGATCGTCTGTTGTTTTTCAGCAACCGTTGGGCAAAACCGCCATCGTACCCCTCATGGTTTCCCGGAAGGGTGATGAACGCTCCGGGGGCGGAGGGCATTTCGCTGAACATGACGGGAAGGGGAACCGGAGAGTGATCTCTCGAGAAATCGGGATGGCGTTCCAGAAAACGGTCTATCTGAAGCTGATTTTCTTCAGGCTCGATCGAGCATGTGGCATAGACAAGAACACCGCCGGGGTTCAGCAGTCCGGCAGCGTGATCGAGCAGTTTTCCCTGAAGGATGGTCAGTTCATCGAGTTGCTGCGGTGTGATTCTCCATCTGAGATCAGGCTTTTTGCCGAGGACGCCTGTTCCTGTGCAGGGCACGTCGAGGAGTATCGCGGACGGCTGTTTGTCAGGCTGAAATGTTTCGGCATTATCAGCAATTGTTTCGATGATGGATATGCCGAGTGCTTGGGCCCGTCGCATGACTTTTTCGCACTTGTTCCGGTATCGGTCAACTGCCAGAATAGACCCTTTGTTTTTCATCAGCTCTGCCATGAAGGTTGCTTTTCCTCCGGGGGCGGAGCACAGATCGAGTATTGTTTCATCGGGCATCGGATCGAGCAGCAGACAGGGAAGGGCTTGAGTGGGGTTCTGTACGGTGACCAGGCCAAGATGGATGAAGGGTTCGCAGGCAGTGAAATCATGTGTCAGCATGAACTGTTCAGGTGCTGCTTTCGTGAACGTGACCGATGCGTCTTTCAAGGCTTTTCCCATGATTTCCGGGGTGGTTTTCAGGGTGTTGACCCGAAGAGATAACAGAGGAGCCCTGTTATTGCTTGAAAGCATCGCCACGGTTAGTTCTTCGCCGTAATGCTTCAACCAGCGCTGCAGCAGCCATTCAGGATGTGAATATTCAAGAGATAATCTTCTCCCGAGAGGTTCGTTTTTGAGGATTTCGTCAAGTGACCCTTTCTCGGATGCAATCCGGCGAAGAACGCCGTTGACAATTCCCGCTATGTGGCGGCCCTTGTATTTAACTGCCAATGAGACACATTCATCGACAGCTGCCCATCCCGGTATTTTATCAAGGAAAAGCAGCTGGTAGGCCCCAAGGCGCAGAATGTTTCGCAGTACCGGCGCAGCCTTCTTCAGGTCATGGTGATACGAGAGGGAAATAATGAAGTCAAGACGGAGCCTGTAGCGCAGGACGCCGTTAACCAGTTCGGTTGCGAGAGATCTGTCGTTTTTGTCTGGCTTGTGCCTGTTGAGAAGTCTGTGCAGGGACTGCTCTGATTTTTTCGCTTGTGTGTCTGTTTCCTGAAGCGTCAGGAGAGCGATCTCTCTTGCTTTCATGAACCTGTAACAGGGTTGGTGAGGTTGATGCCGGGCCGGTCAATTTGTAAAATAATAATCTCTGTTGTAGATTATGCACATACTGAAAAGTTCTTTCAATATAGTTTTCAAGCTATCATCCAGAAAGGTGGAGGGAGTGGCCCTGAGAAGCCTTGGCAACCGTCAGTAGTGATTGGTGCCAATTCCAACCCGGACAAGCAGTGCGGGGAAGATGATTGTATATGCGCTTGCTGTGTGTCAATGTCATTTCCCTCTCTTCTGCCGGTTATTCTTCATCTCACCTTTCCCTCAGGATGATTTCTTTAATCATCTCTTATTGACAATCATGAGTCAGTCACCGACCACCTATCGTTTCGAGACACTTCAGGTTCATGCAGGGCAGGAACCCGATTCGTCCACCAACTCCCGTGCAGTACCGATCTATCAGACAACGTCCTACGTTTTCAACAGTGCGGAGCATGGAGCCAACCTTTTTGCCCTGAAAGAGTTCGGTAACATCTATACCAGGCTCATGAATCCCACTACGGATGTTCTTGAAAAACGCATGGCAGCTCTTGAAGGCGGTAAAGCCGCACTTGTGCTGGCCAGCGGACACGCGGCACAGTTTATCGCGTTGACCAATATCTGTCAGGCGGGAGACTCGATCGTCTCTTCCAGTTTCCTTTACGGGGGAACCTACAATCAGTTCAAAGTCTCTCTTCCAAGGCTGGGGATCAGCGTCAGGTTTGCTGAAGATCTCAGTCCGGACACATTTGAATCGCTTATCGATGATACCACCAAAGCGATATATCTTGAATCTATCGGCAATCCTGCTTTTCACGTCCCTGATTTCGAAGCGATAGCGGCGGTGGCCCATAAAAAGAACATACCTCTTATCGTCGATAACACCTTTGGTTGTGCCGGATACCTGTGCAGACCGATCGATCATGGCGCTGATATTGTGGTCAGCTCTGCGACAAAATGGATTGGCGGGCACGGTACCTCCATGGGCGGAGTAATCGTCGATTCGGGCACTTTTGACTGGAGCAACGGAAAGTTTCCTGTATTCACGGAACCGTCACCCGGATACCACGGGTTGAAGTTTCACGACTCATTCGGCGATCTTGCTTTTATTATCCGCGCGAGAGTCGAAGGACTCAGGGATTTCGGGCCGGCTATCAGTCCTTTCAATTCGTTCATGCTGCTTCAGGGGCTCGAGACGCTCTCTCTCCGTGTTCAGCGTCATGCCGACAACACCATGGCGCTTGCTCTCTGGCTACAGGATCATCCTGCCGTCGCATGGGTCAATTATCCTGGTCTTCCGGATCACCCTACGCACCGGAACGCGCGGAAGTATCTTGAAAATGGTTTCGGATGCGTGCTGACCTTCGGGGTTAAAAAAGGATATGAAGGTGCTGTCAGTTTTATCGACAACGTGAAACTGGCCAGCCATCTGGCAAATGTAGGTGATGCCAAGACACTGGTGATTCATCCCGCATCGACCACGCATCAGCAGCTCAGCGAAGCGGAACAGGACGCTGCCGGAGTAAAAAGCGATATGGTCAGAGTCTCGGTCGGCATCGAGCATATCGATGATATCATGGAGGATTTTGAACAGGCTTTCTCCGGCGGGTAGCAGAAACTCCCTTTCTATCCGCTCAACGAAGTAATTGAAGCGCGGAATACATAGAGGGTACCTAATGAAAACGACTACACTGGAATGGAGTATATCGAAGTAATATCGGAAAAGACAGGTTTTTTTGTTTCACGTAAATCCTTCAGTCTCGAACTGGGTGGAGAGCTTCCCGAAGTTTCCGTTGCATACCGGACATGGGGATCTTTGAGCAGAGAAAGAAACAATGTTATTCTTGTCTGTCATGCGCTTACCGGGGCAGCTGATGCCGACGTATGGTGGGACGGGATGTTCGGTGAAGGCAGGGGATTTGATCCCGCAAAGGATTTTATTATCTGCAGCAACGTGCTGGGGAGCTGTTACGGAACGACAGGCCCTCTTTCACGCAATCCGCATAGCGGAAAACCTTACGGGCCTGAGTTTCCGGCAGTCACGATCCGTGACATGGTGAAGTTACAGCGGTTGCTGCTTGACGAGCTTGGCATTGAAGAGATCAAGCTGGTTGTTGGGGCATCTCTGGGCGGCATGCAGGCTCTCGAGTGGGGCTGCATGTTTCCTGACAGGGTCAGGGCAATTATGCCCATGGGTGTTTCCGGGAGGCATTCTGCATGGTGTATCGCCCAGAGTGAGGCACAACGACAGGCTATCGCAGCAGACCGTGACTGGAACGACGGATGGTACGAGCCTGGCAATCCCCCTGCCAGGGGATTAGCCGCTGCCCGCATGATGGCCATGTGCACCTACAGGAGTTTTGAGAATTTTCAGATCCGTTTCGGGCGTGAGAAGAGAGACGAGGTGACCTTTCAGGCCGAGAGCTATCTCCGGCACCAGGGCGAGAAACTTGTCAGCCGGTTTGATGCCAATACCTATATCGTGCTTACCAGAGCCATGGATACCCATGACCTTTCCCGGGGCAGGGGTGAATATGCGCGTGTCCTGGAGTCTCTGACCATGCCGGTCGCGATACTTTCCATTACCTCAGACATTCTCTATCCGCAAGAGGAACAGGAAGAACTTGTTCGCCATATACCTCATGCCACTATCGAGTATCTGCATGAGTCATACGGGCATGACGCTTTTCTGATAGAGGTCGACAAGGTCAGTCGGCTGGTTAAAACGTTTCGTGACGAGATTACGGCCAAGGACAGCTCGGCCGCCTGAAGGCGCCTTTTCAAGCTTTTTTTTCAATCTCTACGTCGTGCAACAACCATTTTTCTGCTGTTTTTTGTGAGACACTATTTTATTACTACACCCGCATCGTTCATGCCCAACGACCAACCCTGACAACTTCCCGGTACATCGTCCGATATCGCAAACGAAAACCGAAGGCGTTTAAAACAGCTTTTTCCCTCAGTCTTTACCGAGACGATCGACGACAAGGGAAACCTGACGGAATCGATCGATTTTGAAAAGCTCAAGGCCAACGCCGTGCAGGCGTTCAACGTCCGCAACATGCAGAAGGAACAGGCTGACCAGATCCTTTTCAGAACCGTGTGAGAATTTCTTATGGCAAACGAAGAAACAGACCGTCAGGAAGGGTTGTTCCTGCTCTATGTCACGGGAGAGGGAAAAGTCACGATCGAGGTCCGGCTGGAACATGACACCGTCTGGCTCACGCAGGCGGCAATGGCAGAGCTGTTTCAGACAACCAGGCAGAACATCAGCCTTCATCTGAAAAACATTTTTCAGGAGGGAGAATTACTTGAAAATTCAGTTGTCAAGGAAAACTTGACAACTGCTGCCGACGGTAAAAGCTATCGGCAGGTATTCATGCGCGACTGGAGAATGAAACTCGATGCTTTTCTGCAGTTCAACGAACGGGAGATTCTCGGCAATTCGGGAAAAATCTCCAAACATGTTGCCGATGCACTTGCTATGGAGCAGTATGAACAGTTCTACAGCCACCGTCTGCAGCGGGAGGCCGAAGAGGAAAACCTCGCTGACGACCGTGAACTGAGAGCGATGGAAAACAAGCTGAAAAAGCGCAGGAAAAATCAATGAAACTCTACCTCGTGCGAGAAACCAAAAGCACACTTGAGCGTGACAAACGGCGGGAAATCGAAAACAGGAAAATAGACTGCGGCAAAGCCCATTTCACCGCCCTCGGTGTCAACTTCAAGGATGCATCAACCATTCACGAAGTGCTGAATCCGTAAGATTCAAGAAACTCGCTGTAAAACCGTTTTTCAAGTGCTTCGTCTCATTTTCCAACTTCAACCTTTGCCTGTAAAGCGATATCCATGCCTGGGATTGTGGCTATTCGAAGATAACCCGGAGAATATCTTCCTCTTTCTTTCCGCTCTGTGCAGCAATCTCCTTGACTGTCATTGCTGTTCCGGCTTCAGTAATTCCGTTGCTCTCAAATTTGCGGATAATCACGGCACTGTTTTGATCCGTCATATCCGCGAGGGTTTCGATTTTTGCCGACTCGATCACCCGGAACATGTTCTTTTTGAAGTTGCCTTTTTCCGAAGAGGGTGCGAAAACTGAAAGCGCGGTGATAATCAAACCTGCGGTGATAATGGAGAGTGAGGGCTGGCGAGAAAAGTATGCGGTGAACGCTTTCCAGTTGGCGATGGTATGAAAAACAACCCCGATCACCATTGCCCAGCTCAGCCATTCATGGACAGGCTTGATATACCCTGCGTTGAGTTTAAAAAACATCAGAATGCCGGTAACGGCAAGAATGATGAAAGTTCCTGCAGCCAGCGGTGTAGCCCATGATTTCATTTTGACGCTCATTTCCTCTTCCTTTTCAATGGTTTTTGCGTTGAATAAGTCATCGTTTCACTATTGCTATGCATAAGGGTGAAAAAAGGTTTCATCGAAAGATCACTTCTTACGAGAAAATACGTGGCAGATTTTCAAGAAAAGGAGCGTCTTCTATTTTGCTCCATGGATGGAGTGGAGTGCATCATGGTTGGGCATGGAGTCTTCATCGTAGAGGTCGGCGAGGCCGAACTCATCGAGAATGTGTAATCCTGTCTCTATTTGTCGGAGCGGGAGTTCATCTTTCCATGAGGTTACGGGAGATTTGCCCTGAAGGAGGCTGCTTTCCTTGCTGACAACCCTGCTCGGGCGTTTGACGGTCTCTTCGTCGAGTTTGACGTGACAGTTTTCTTTGGTGTTTTTGATAAACCGAAAGGCGGAAGAGACCAGGTTGTCGGGATCGGCATATACCTCTTCATAAAACGTGATGTGGATCTGGCCGGGAGCAAACTGCTTGAGCGGTATGTAGTTTATGATTGACCAGATGAGGATCTGGCGCAGGATGTAATCGTTGCTCTCGCTGGTTTTCCTGATAAGGTACTCAAAGGGGCGCAGGTAATCCTCGTAAAGGTTCTGCTGGGTTAGCAGCAGCAGCGGGTCGGTTACCCAATACCATTCTTTTTTTTTGCTTTTCGAAAGGGCAACGGAAAAGGGATTTCGGAGCAGCAGAATGATTTTCAGGTTCGGGAAACGAAGGGATGCCCAGTATGCGAACAGGTTGGCAAAGATATCTTTGATCAAGAGCCCGTTGTAAAGGTGCGAGTGATTTGCGGAATCAACCACAGGATGGGTGAAGGTTCCACTGAAAACATCGGCAGCAATGTTTTCGAGTTGATCATGCGAATCACCGGGGCTGACATACTGATGCGGTGCCAAGAAACTCATTTCATCGACGTGCTGCGGGTGAAACGGCTCGAACATTTCCCGGTACGTTCTGTCATGATTGAGCAGGTCGGAAATCCAGGTTGTGCCGCTGCGGCCGTCTCCGATAAGCCAGACAACTTCATCATAGTTGTCAAGCAGGCGGTTTGCATGCAGGGTTACATCTCTTACAGGTTTCAGTAAATGGGATATGATTATCTGTTCGATGTGCACGGCTCTATTCCTTGCAAATTTGCGGTTTGCTGCATACTCAAAGATAAGCCTCTATGCGGAGTGTCTAAGGAAAATGATTATCAGAAAACGTCCAAAAGCATCCTCGTTCGCGGCGTGAATGGAAAAAGACGCTCATGCGCCTTGTTATGACAAGGGTTTTCTTTAATCGATCAGGTCGAACCCGGTATATTTTCTCAGCACTTCAGGAACCACAATCGTGCCTTCGGCTGTCTGGTAGTTTTCGAGCAGCGACACCATCAGCCTCGATGTCGCCAGTCCTGACCCGTTGAGGGTGTGGACGTAGGTCGGTTTTGAAGATCCGGCAGGCTTGAAGCGGATGTTTGCCCTGCGTGCCTGGTAATCTTCAAAGTTGGAACAGCTCGATGCTTCAAGGTATTTTTTTTCAGCAGGCGACCACACCTCGATATCATAACATTTTGTCGCGCCTGCGCTGATATCGCCGCTACAGAGCAGCAGCACCCGGTAAGGAATCCTGAGGGCATTGAGAATGGCTTCTGCGTTCTGCAGGATCTTTTCAAGTGCGTCGTACGATTCTTCGGGACGGGTGAATTTCACCATTTCAATCTTGTTGAACTGATGTACCCTGAGGAAGCCCCGGGTGTCCTTTCCATAACTTCCTGCCTCTCTCCGGAAACATGCGGAGTATGCCGCGTAGGAAATGGGAAGCTCCTCGTCTTTAAGCATTTCGTTCCGGTGGAGGTTCGTTACCGGAACTTCGGCGGTCGGTATAGCGTAGAGGTTATCCTCGTTCATGTAGTAGACCTGGTCGGCGAACTTCGGCCACTGTCCCGTACCCCGAAGCGAGTCTTCGTTTACCATAAAGGGCGGAAAGACTTCGGTATAGCCGTGATTTTCAGTATGGCAGTCCAGCATGAAGTTCAGAAGTGCGCGTTCAAGGCGTGCGCCTTTGCCGATGTAGACCGGGAAACCGGTGCCTGAGATTTTTGCTCCCCTTTCGAAGTCCAGAATGCCCAGTTTGTTTCCAAGGTCAAGGTGGTCCATCAGAGGGAAATCCAGCGCATGGTCGAAGGCTACGGGATCCTTGCAGATATGATTTTCTTCAGCTGAATAGCCTTCCGGAACATCAGGGTGAAGCTTGTTTGGAAGAGAGAGGAGGATAGATTCCATCTGTTTTTCGATCTCTCCCAGTGTTTCGTCCATGCCTGCAATCCTGTCGGCAACCTCCTTCATCTCCCGGATGAGATCTTCGGCCGAACCCTGGCCTGTTCGTTTGATAACAGCAATGTCTTTCGAAACCTTGTTTCTCAGCGCTTTCAGCGCATCGGTTTCCTGGACGAGTTCCCTGCGCTGCCGATCGTATTCCAGCAGTTCATCGAGGGTCGCGCAGTCCTCTTCCTGTCGGCGTTTTTTCAGCATTCCGGCAACTTCTTCCGGGCTCTGTCTGATATAATTGATGTCAAGCATGGTCGTTACTATAAATGTTCTTACGAGAGGACTGATTTGACAAACTCCTGAACCTTCCCTCCATCGGCTTTGCCTTTAAGCTTCTGCATGACAGCGCCCATAACCTTGCCCATGTCTTTCATCGAGGTCGCGCCGACCTGCCCGATGATTTCCCGGACAGCGGCTTCAACCTCTTTATCACTCATCCGGGCGGGCAGATAGGTCTCAATTATCGCAAGCTCCGCTTTCTCGGTATCGGCCAGATCCTGCCTGCCTGCGTCCTGATATTGTTGCATGGAATCCTTACGCTTTTTTGCAAGGCTCAGGACAACCTCCAGCTCCTGTTCTTCAGTCAGTTCAGCTATTCCGCCAACGCGGATAGAGACCTCTTTTTCGAGAAGCGCAGCCCGTATCGCGCGGATGGTGTTCAGCCTGTTTTTTTCGCCGCTTTTCATGGCTTCCTTAAGGTCCTGATCGATGCGTTTTTTTATAACCATAGTCAGAGAAGTTTGCTGTGATCGATGAAAGAGATAGTGTCAGCCAAGATAAACGCAAAGAAGTCAAAAGGCAACAGTAAAAAGAGCTGAATCGGTTGTTTGGCAGCCTCCAGCTGTCCTTTAGAGTTCTCACGCTGCATGAACAGCTTCATAATGGCTCAATGGCTCAATGGCTCAATAGCTGAATAGCTCAATGGCTGAATGGCTCAACAGTTCAACAACTCAACACTCTTCATTCATTGATATCTCCTCCGACCGGTCGCAGAACGATCTCTTCAACGGAGGTTCTCGCGGGTTGCAGGTAGGCGTCGACAACGGGTCCTGCAACATCTTCGGGCATCATCATTACGTTTCGTAACGTTTCTCCCGCTTCTCCCCACATGGGAGTGCAGACCGCTCCCGGCATCACGTTGGTTATTTTGACGTTACACTCCCTTCCATAAAGCCGAAGTGACTCGATCAGGCCTTTCTGGGCGAACTTTGACATGGAGTATACCGCTGAGCTTTTAAACGCTGTTTCTGCGGCGATGGAGGTGATGAAGAAAATATGGCCTGAGCGTTTTTTTTCCAGTACGGGAAAGACTTTCTGGGTCAGGAAAAAGGTGCCTTTTGTGTTGACAGACATGGTATAGTCAAAATCCTCTTCGCTGAATTCAGTAAGGTTTTTAAACCGCCCGACACCGGCATTGTTGATCAGGCAGTCAATGGTGCCGAATTCCAGAAGAGTCTGTTCCACAAGACGTTCTCTGTCTTCACGGCGCGCTATGTCAGCGACGACCGAAAGGGTTTGTATTTTTGCAGACCGACATTGTGCTGCGAGTGCGTCGAGGTCTTCAGGCGATCTGGAACAGAGTACCAGGGAGGGGTTGAACCCGGGATCGTTCTTTGCCCTTGAGGCAAATTCAATCGCGATCGCCTTTCCGATACCTTTGCCTGCTCCGGTAAGAATGATAACATCCGTCATGATTATTGATCCGTTTTTTTGCGTTCTTGTTGCTTTTGAAGATGTCTGGACGCATTTTCGAGGCTTTTCGGAGAAAAAAGTGGGATTTAGTTTGAAAAAAAAGCCTGAAATTTTGCTGTACTTTCTTTAGTAAAGTATATTTTTGTTAGAGAGTAGTGTTTGTTGCAGTTGATTGAACATATGGGGATCTCTATTTATTCTTAAATGATGTATCTTTCATAAGAATAACAACTTAGCGTTCATAAAAAGGCCAGAAATCCGTATATTTCAGCAGATTTCTTCATTCATCCTCTGCTATCATGAAAAACATCAATCCTCTTGGCCTTTTCGACGAACATTTTCTGCTGGAACGGCTCACCAAGCTCAAAGATCCATTGGTAAAACTGGATACATATATCGACTGGAACATCTTTGCGCCTATCCTGAATGTTGTCTTCAGTAAGCCTGAAAACAGTAGCAAAGCAGGTCGCCCTCCGTTTGATAGAGTCATGATGTTCAAACTGCTCATTCTACAAAGCTTGTATAGTCTCTCCGATGATCAGATGGAGTTCCAAATAACAGACAGGCTGAGCTTCAAGCGATTTCTGAAGCTGAAGACCAGCGACAAGGTTCCCGACAGCAAGACCATCTGGAAGTTCCGTGAAACCCTCATCCAGGAAGGGGTTATCGAAGCTCTGTTTCACCGGTTCAATGAGGCCCTTGACGACCAGTCCGTCTTTGCAAATACCGGCCAGATTGTCGATGCCAGTTTTGTTGAAGTGCCCCGTCAGCGCAACACACGGGACGAGAACCAGCAGATCAAGAAAGGCGAAACCCCTGAAGCCTGGAAAGCAAGACCTAACAAACTTCGTCAAAAAGATCGTGACGCTCGCTGGACGAAGAAAAATAAGATGTCTTTCTATGGCTACAAGAACCATATAAAAGCCGACAAGGGAACAAAGCTCATCAGCGACTACATGGTTACCGATGCTTCAGTTCATGATTCACAGGAGCTTGAAACCCTTATCAGTACCGACGATGGCGGTCAGAAGCTGTACGCAGACGCAGCCTATATTGGACAGGAAGAAACTATCGAAAGCAGTGGTATGAGGAATATGGTTCATGAAAAAGGCAACAGGTACCATAAACTCACCGATGCCCAGAAGGCTTCGAACAAAGAAAAGTCTCGTACCCGCGCCAGAGTTGAACATGTGTTCGGCTTCATGACCAATTCGATGAACGCCATGTACATCAGAACCATTGGCTACATACGGGCAACAGGCAAGATTGGATTAGCCAACTTGACCTATAACATGATGCGCTGCACACAGCTGAAGAAGAAAGTGCACAATGTTTTCCTGCGGGATAGCTACGCCTAAAAGGTGCTTCCAGTGGGCTTTTAAGCCCAAAATGTGTCAAAGAACGGTGTTTTTTAGGATCGACTACAATCCTGCCGGGTCAACCGGTTACAGCGATATATCAAAAATCAATTCTTAGAGGTGCCCAGTAGTAAGGAAAGGGATTTTGATTTCTTGAGCGAAAGTAATGGAAATGTGTTTTTGTGGAGGAAAGATAGATCAAGTGAAAAGTGGAAAATTGATATGTACTGGATTAGATTTATTTTAAGAGCCAGTATGGGAGAAAAATAAATCTACTAATATGCTGATTATATCGAGAATCGATTTGGGCATAAAGCGGCTTTGCATCTGCTGCCTTGACTTTATAGAGGTCGGAGTATCTCTTTGCAAAGAATTTTATCTAATAAATCTTTCTCTTTAATCTCTACGCCTATAATCATTTATTTGGAGAATAATTTCTTCTTTTTTTTGATGATTATTTCTTTGTGCCACAGTTTTTACATATCCACCCAATAGAGCCTGAGCCATTACAGCGTTGACACTGATAGCCGTAATCTAAACTTGTTAGGCCTATACCGAGACAATCTGCGGATCTTTTACGGGTTGCCCAGGTTTTCCGAAGACCTTGATTTCTCCTTGCTCGCCGTTGACCCAGACTTTTCTCTTGAGCCTTATTTCAAAGCGGTCAGGGAAGAGTTTTCCGCGTTGGGGCTTGATGTCGAAATATCGGCCAAAAAGAAAACGGTTCGAACGGGCATCGAGTCTGCATTTCTGAAAAGCGACACCCGGCTTTTCAGTTTTGCCGTCCATGCGGATAAAACAATCAAG
>JADHTF010000035.1 GCA_016776555.1 Chlorobium phaeobacteroides | reverse complement strand
TATGAGGAATATGGTTCATGAAAAAGGCAACAGGTACCATAAACTCACCGATGCCCAGAAGGCTTCGAACAAAGAAAAGTCTCGTACCCGCGCCAGAGTTGAACATGTGTTCGGCTTCATGACCAATTCTATGAACGCCATGTCCATCAGAACCATTGGCTACATACGGGCAACAGGCAAGATTGGATTAGCCAACTTGACCTATAACATGATGCGCTGCACACAGTTGAAGAAGAAAGTGCACAATGTTTTCCTGCGGGATAGCTACGCCTAAAAGGTGCTTTCAGGGGGCTTTTAAGCCCAAAATATGTCAAAGAACGGTGTTTTTTAGGATCGACTACAATCCTGCCGGGGCACCCGGTTACAGCGATATATCAAAAATCAATTCTTAGAGGTGCCCATATAATTGGTGCCCCTCCCCAGGGGATGTAGTTATGTCAAGGAAAAGTAAAGTTAAATGGTTCGACGGCAAAAAGGGATATGGATTTATTGTCAACCCTGATGGGGGAGAAGATATTTTTGTCCATTTCTCGGCGATTGTTTCCGAACAGAGTTTCAAGGTCCTGAACCAGGATGCGGAAGTGGAGTTTGAGATCGACCAGACACAGAAAGGAATGCAGGCAAAGAATGTCTGTGAAATCTGTCAGCAGGGTGCTGTTCCGGCACAACCATCTGATCAGCAACTTCCTATGAAGCCGCATAACGAGAATCAGAGTGTGCTTTGAACGTGGCAGGCTCAGTTCTTCAGGGTGAGGAAGGGTCGAGCCCGATCATTGAAGCGGATATGGGTTGACGACTTCCGATCTCAGGTAAGAAGTTCATGCTCTCTGAAGCTGAACCAGGCATCTCTGCCTGTTATGATGTGGTCAAGAAGGTTGATCTGCAGTATTGATCCTGCATGTTCGAGGATGGATGTTACCTGCTTATCCGCGTTACTCGGCTCAACATCTCCTGAAGGGTGGTTGTGTACCAGGATTATCGCGTGAGAACTTTCCCGTATGGCTGATTTGTAGATCTCTCTTGGATGGATAAGTGACGCGTTCAGCGTTCCGACGGAAATCAGGTGGTGGCTGATGATCTGGTTTTTTGTGTTCAGATGGAGCACAAAGAGGTGCTCCTTGCTTTCGTCAGGCACCCGTCCATACATATAGTCAAAAACATCTCGTGCAGATCGTACTTTTTTATTGGTGTTACGACTGAAATGCAGGCGCTTCTGCAATTCAAAGACTGCTTGTATCTGCATCGCTTTTGCCGGCCCTATACCATCGGTTTCCTGCAGTTCTCTCATGGAAAGATCCGCAAGCTTTTCCAGACCGTTACGGCCTATGAGATCCTGGCAGGTTTCGAGGATGTTTTTCCTTTTGGTGCCGGTTTTTATAATCAGCGCCAACAGCTCAGCCGAACTGAGAGAGGAGACTCCGGAAATCATGAATCGCTCTCGCGGCCTTTCCTGAGGATCAAGATCGTGAATACGCATGGTTCCTGCCTTATGTATTCTTTATTGCACTGCTGAAGGTAATATAGCGCTTCTTATGAGATGAATAGCGAAATAATGCTGTAGAAGTGTTTTTGTGATCTATGTCATATTGAGAGAGTGTTTCAATATGACACACATCTGAGGCATGAAAAGGCTGGGGTTTTCATGGCGAATTTATTTAAGTTATTATTTAATAGTGTTTTATCTTGTTGATTGTTTTTTTTGGCATGTTGTTTGCTTATTTCTCTGTAATGCCTCACGCCCGTGGGGTAGGACAGGTGTAATGGGGGACACCTGTTCACACTAAAAGCGTCCCGTATACTCGGGGCGCTTTTTTTTATGGTTCTTTTTTTGTAGAGTCAGGCAAGCAGCGAGGCGAGATTATTGCAGTTCTCTTCCACGATCGCCGCGGATTTTCTCAGAGCGTCAAGTTCAGGGGCATCGAGGTCGATTTCAAGGATCTGTTCAATGCCGTTCTTTCCAAGCTTGACCGGTGCGCCTATGTAGACATTGTTGATACCGTACTGGCCTTCAAGCAGTGCTGAACAGGGGAGTATGCGTTTGCGATCGTTGACGATGGCATCGATCATTTCTACCGCGGATGATGCCGGAGCATAATAGGCTGAACCGTTTTTGAGATAGTTGACAATTTCAGCCCCTCCTTTCCGGGTTCTGTCGACAAGCTGCTCGATTGTATCCTGTGCCATGAGCTCGGTCAGAGGGATGCCGGCAACACTGGTATATTTGACTACCGGTACCATTGAGTCACCATGTCCGCCCAGAACGAAGGCGTTGATGTCCCTCATGGAGACATTCAGTTCTTCTGCAATAAAAGACCTGAAGCGGGCGGAATCAAGCACCCCGGCCATTCCCAGTACTCGCTCTTTCGGCAGTTTGCTTCTGATGTATCCTACATGAGTCATGATGTCAAGAGGATTGGACACCATGATGATGATGGGGTTTTTCGAGAATCGAACAACCTGATCGGTGACCTCTTTGACGATGGTCGCGTTTTTCATCAGAAGGTCTTCGCGAGACATTCCCGGTTTACGCGCCATGCCTGCGGTGATGAGAATGATGTCCGAATCAGCTGTATCGTTGTAATCAGTCGTTCCGTATACTTTTGTGTCAAAAAGTCCTACCGGTCCGGATTCATACATGTCAAGAGCTTTTCCCTGCGGAATTCCCTCGAGAATGTCGAAAAGCACTACGGTATTCGCAAGTTGCTGTTCTGCAATGCGGTGTGCAGCGGTTGCTCCTACATGGCCGGCGCCAATAACAGTAATTTTCATATTATGTAACGTTTAATTCTGCAGTATGAATATCAACAAATGGACGGGGTTCTGGCGATAATTCCAAGCTTTTGGTGAAGCAAAAAAAAAGCCGGCCTTTTACGGTCGGCTTTGAAAATATACAGTTAATTTATGTTCGAGGCAAACAATCAGGACGGCAGTATATCGATGAGCTTTTTGTCGTTTCGGGTGTTCCTGAAATGAACATTTCCGTCGACAAGAGCAAAAATCGTATGGTCCTTACCTATTCCGGCGTTATTGCCTGGTTTGAATACCGTGCCTCTCTGGCGGACAATAATGGAGCCTGCCGAGACACTTGAGCCTCCGGATGCTTTTATTCCCAGATATTTCGGGTTACTGTCACGGCCGTTTTTTGTGGAGCCGCCACCTTTTTTATGAGCCATAAGTAGAAAAGATTATTGTTGTTAATGCCGTTAAAGCCATCACATCGAAAGAACTTCAACCTGTGTCATGAGCTGACGGTGTCCGTTTCTTTTCTGATAGCGTTTTCTTCGTTTTTTCTTGAAAACGATCACTTTTTCGTCCTTGAGGTGTTCAAGTACTTTCAGCTGTACGTTTCCGGAGGGTTCTATTGATGTTTTTTCCTGGTCGATCTGCGCCAGCGGCTTTAGGTCAATGACATTGCCAACCTCAGCGTTCTGATGCGGAATAAACAGTTTGTCGCCGGTCTTGACGAGATACTGCTTGTCTGAAATCTGTATCAGTGCCTGCATTATGTTTCATGTTATATTTAGAATTATTGACCGGCAATATACAGGAAATCGACTATAATATCAAATACCGCAAACCACTGTTTTTTATTGCCGTCACTGCCCGGAAACAGGAGATGAAGACTGTGACGTTACCCTGACGAGTAGATCATACAACAGCTACAGAAGAAAAAAAGTCACACCGAGGACAAGAGCGAACATCGACAGGGAGATGGTAAAAAGAGTGTACCATTTTTTGTACTCGGATTCGCTGCAGGGATAGGAGAGCGGCTGAATGGCTTTGATAATATATCCCATGGTCAAGGCGACCTGAAGGATGATAAGCCCTGTTTTTATGAAAAGGCCGACACTCCAGCCGTGAAAAAAGACAGCAAGAAGCAGTCCGGAGACAAGTGCCGTTTTGAAACCCGTGTCAGCAACTCTGGTTTCCAGCTTGATGAACCGCTGCAGGAAATCAGGATAGTCGGCAATGTTGCCGGCTGAACCGGTCAGATGAGGCGCGAGTGCTCTCAGCACGAAAAGTGAAGCAAACACGGTGCCGAACCATGTCGCGAAAGAAGTAATGTGAATGAAACGGAGTACGGTGTGCCAATCCATGAAAAAACAGTATGCATGGTGATAATAAATACCGGTCATGCATATAAATATAGATAAAATCTCTGAACTCACGCAGTGTTGACCGGGCCCCTTGATTGATGTGAGAGAGATGTTTGTTTTTTTTGTCGCACTGAAGTAGCTTGATCTACCCTGAATAATTCATGAGAGTTCGAAAACACGCATTGTAGAAATATACATGGAGCAGATCATGTACCTGGATTCCCTACTGAAAATCGGTAAAAAAGCTTAAAACCACACTATAAGTCATGCCGGACTTGATCCGGCATCCATGGGGTTTTACAGGACAAGAATGGATTCCCGTGTCAAGCACGGGAATGACAGAGAGTGGAGAGGAGTCATGCTTCCCTGTGTACTATTCATGTTATATACATGGGGTGATTCGGCATCCATGCGGTTTTACGTAAGATACTGTGGATTCCCGTGTCAAGCACGGGAATGACAGGAGAGGGGACGTATGGATTCCCGTGTAAGACCTGTGAAATAGATGCTCAGATTTCACGGGTCAGGCTCGGGAATGACAGAAAAGGGAAAGTTTCCCGTTCTTATACGCACTTTTTTTTCTTTGGTGAATTATTCAGGTTACGCTTTAACGGCTTATACGCAAATTATATATGAAGGTGACTCCGGAGAAGAAAAAAGGCAGTGACACGCCGATGATGCGCCAGTATCTCGAGGTAAAGGAGCGCTATCCTGAATATCTGCTGCTGTTTCGTGTGGGGGACTTCTATGAGTCATTCTATGAAGATGCCCGCAAGGTTTCAGAAGCGCTCAATATTGTCCTGACACGACGCTCAAACGGGGCTTCAGCTGATATACCCATGGCGGGGTTTCCGCATCATGCCTGTGAAGGTTATATCGCCCGTCTGGTAAAAAAAGGTTTCAAGGTTACTGTCTGTGATCAGGTTGAGGATCCTTCACAGGCAAAGGGTCTTGTAAGGAGGGAGATAACCGATATCGTCACTCCCGGCGTGACCTACAGCGATGAGATACTCGATGACAAGCATAATAATTACCTTTGCGCGTTGTGCTTTATGAAAAAAGGGCGCGAACGTCGTGCCGGCGTTGCCTTTATCGATGTGACAACCGCAGAATTCAGGATAGCGGATTTGCAGCCGGAACAGGTGAAGGATATGCTGCAATCCATACAGCCCTCAGAGATTCTTCTTTCTTCAAGGGATAAGAGCTACAGCGATACTGTCAGCAGAATACTGCCTCAGGAAGTGGTGGTTACCATTCTGGATGACTGGATGTTCAGTGAAGAGAGTGCTTCGCAGGTGATAGAAAGACATTTCAAAACACATTCTCTGAAAGGATTCGGTATCGACTCAGCCTTTGCCGCGAGGGTAGCCGCCGGGGTGGTGCTGCACTATCTGGCTGATACCCGTCAGAACCGTCTGCAGTATATCACCAGGATCGCTCTGGTTGACGCCAGGGATCATATGACGCTCGATCTGCAGACAAAGAGAAACCTTGAGATTATTTCTTCCATGCAGGATGGATCGACAAGCGGAAGCCTGCTTCAGGTGATCGATAAGACCTGTAATCCGATGGGAGCCAGACTGCTCAGGCGCTGGTTGCTTCGTCCGCTCAAAAGGATCGATGCGATTCAGGCAAGACTGGATGCTGTCGAAGTACTGATTGAAGAGGGCGCGGTTCGTAAGGCGCTCGCTGAAGGTCTCGGCGGTATCCATGATCTTGAAAGGGCGCTATCAAGGATCGCGACTTTCCGGAGTATGCCCCGTGAGGTACGCTCTCTCGGATCGTCCCTGCAGAAACTGCCTGCAATTCAGGCGCTTCTGAAGGATTCCGGAAGCGACAGGCTGAAAAAACTTGTCTCCGGTCTCGACCTGCTGGATGAAATAACCTCCATCATAGAAAGCGCTATTGACCCCGAGGCGGGCGCAAAGCTTCGTGACGGTGGATATATCAGGAGCGGATACAACGCGGAACTCGATCTTCTTCGCTCGGTATCATCAAACGCAAAAAGCGGTTTGATGGAGATTCAGCAGGCAGAGCGCCGGAAAACAGCGATCTCTACACTGAAGATCCAGTATAACAGGGTGTTCGGTTATTATATCGAAGTAAGCAAAGCGAACAGTGACAAGGTTCCTGACTACTATGAAAAGAAGCAGACCCTGGTAAACGCGGAAAGGTATACCATTGCCGAGTTGAAAGAGTACGAGGTTAAAATTCTTAACGCGGACGAAAAAAGCCAGATGCTTGAACAGGAGCTTTTTCGTGATCTCTGTGTCAGGATTACCGCTTGTTCCAAAGAAATTCAGCAGAACGCGGAAATAGTCGCGGAGCTGGATTGTCTTCACTCTTATGCCTGCTGTTCCGAAGCATACGGTTACGTGAAACCTGAGGTCAAGGAGCACGGGAATCTTTCCATAAAGAATGGACGCCATCCTGTTCTTGAACGTATTCTTCATGTTGACGAACCCTATGTGCCCAATGACTGTTTTTTTGACAAAAAACAGCGAATGCTGATGGTCACCGGTCCGAACATGGCAGGAAAAAGCTCGTATCTTCGCCAGAACGGATTGATTGTCCTGCTTGCCCAGGTTGGTTGTTTCGTCCCGGCAGACGCCGCTGAAATCGGGCTTGTCGACAGGATTTTTACACGGGTAGGGGCATCCGACAATCTCACTTCCGGAGAAAGCACATTTCTTGTAGAGATGAACGAAGCGGCAAATATTCTCAACAACGCGACGGGAAAAAGTCTTATTCTTCTCGATGAGATCGGAAGAGGTACAAGTACCTATGACGGAATGTCGATCGCATGGGCAATGAGTGAGTATATTCAGTCTGTTGTCGGAGCGAGAACGCTTTTTGCGACCCACTATCATGAGCTTGCCGAGCTGGAGGAGCGATTTGACAGCATAAGCAACTACAATGCTACGGTTGTAGAGACGGCTGATAAAGTGGTTTTTTTAAGGAAAATTGTACGGGGCGCGTCTGATAACAGCTACGGCATAGAGGTTGCCAGGATGGCCGGTATGCCTTCAGAGGTTATACAAAGGGCCAAAGAAATTCTTTCCGGTATGGAAAAAAGGGATATTATGATCTCTTTCGGGAAAGAGTGCGCCGGAACGATAGAACCACAGTCAAGACAGATCTACCTCTTTGAAGAAGAGGAACGAAAACTGAAGAACGCGATCGAGGCGCTCAATATCAATACAATGACTCCTCTCGATGCGCTTCTTGAACTGAAAAAACTGCAGGATCTTGCCGGAGGGGACGGGTAGGCAGATGGTGAATGGACGGTTGTGCAAGGTGAATGCGGAACCGGGCGAAAAATGAAGTTTTTTTATCGGAGGAACGCTCAATTTGAAACGAACAGTACTGCTTGTATTTGTGCCTGCCGACAGCGGCGTTGACGGACCGTCTCTTCTTGAAGCGCCCGTGCGTACAGGGGTGCTGAAGAATTTCAAGGATAGTCTCCTGAAAAACATCATTAAAAGGGCTCAATTCGCAATTCCTCCTCTTTCCCTGATGATTCTCGGTTCGGTCGAAGTGCCGGGAATTGAACATCATATCTGTGATCTTCGTTTTGAAACGTTTCCTCTTGATACACCCTGGGACCTTATAGGGATAAGTGTTCAGACCGGGGCGGTGAAACCGGCATTTGAATTGTCCGCGCTCCTGCGTGCGAAGGGATTCAAGGTTGTTCTTGGTGGCCCCTATGTGACAATATTTCCAGAGCGCTGCCGGGATCACGCAGATGTGCTTGTTCTCGGAGAGGCGGATGAGATATGGAGCGATGTTCTTGTCGATCTGAAGCATGACCGGTTGCAAAAGGAGTACCGGGTCGGCGAGTTTCCTGATCTTTCGCAGTCACGGAGTGTTACAAAAGATATTCTCGATCCGGGTAACTACTTTACCACAAATGTCGTTCAGACTTCGCGCGGTTGTCCCTACAGTTGTGATTTCTGCAATGTTCATGTTATGAACGGCCACCGGATCAGGCACAGGAAGATCAGTGATGTGGTGCGGGAGGTTGAAGGTTTTCTGGAAAAAGACAGGAGGATTTTCTTTTTTCTGGATGATACGGTGAATGCCGATGAGGAGTATGCTGAAAAGCTTTTTCGTGAACTGATTCCCTACAGGATTTCCTGGGTCGGCCAGGCGACGACCAAACTCGGAGAGAACCCGCGTTTGCTGGACGCTTTTTCCCGCTCCGGTTGCGGCGCCCTGTTGGTCGGTATAGAAAGTCTTGCTGAAGAAAGCAACAGAGCCCATCACAAGTTTCACAATCCGGTCGAGCGTCAGGCCGCATGCATCCGGGCTATCCGCGAGGCCGGGATATGCGTGTACGGGAGTTTCATCTATGGTCTTGATGCCGACACTGTTGCCCAGGCTGACGCGATCGAGGCATTTCTGGATGCTACCGGAATAGATGTTCCCGGTATCAATCTCTTGCGTCCTATTCCGGGAACCGGAGTGTTTGACCGGCTGGCGGATGAAGGCAGGCTTCTGTTTGACAGGAACGATCACGACGCGTTCAGGTTCTCCTGGGGTCAGGAAATGCTTTATCGTCCTAACAAGATCTCTCTTGACGAGTTTATACCGAGCTATACCGAGCTGACCAAAAGAGTTTTTTCCGTAGGTAATGCCCTGAAAAGGGCGGCACATGCCCCGACGCTCAGAAGTGCGGTGTTGATGTTCAATTTGTTCTATGTGCACATGTACGGCCTTTCACGAAGCGATCTTTCAAGGCAGATGGAAGAGCTGGCTGAGAGCAAGTGACAAGTAACAAGTGACGAGTGATATGCTGTGGGCGCTGGAATCGAGGATCGTTTTGCTCCTCCACTCATTCTCCCTTGTCACTGGTTTCTCGTCACTCGTCACTGCGCGATAGCGCTTCAGTTAATCGACTGGATCTCATCCTCAAGCAGCTGCTGGTTATAGAGTTTCGCGTAGATGCTCTTTTTTTCAAGCAGTTCATCGTGGGAGCCTGTTTCAGCAATGGCACCGTCCTGTAAAACGATAATACGGTCACAGTTCTGTACAGTAGATATTCTGTGGCTTATAAGCAGTAGCGTTGTTTCAGGAAGCTTTTCAAGAAGTGCTTTGAAAATTCCGGCTTCGGTGCTGGTATCCACCGCAGAAAGCGCGTCATCGAGAATCAGAAGCTTTGGTTTCCAGGCAAGGGCTCTTGCGATACAGGTGCGCTGTTTCTGCCCTCCGGAAAGATTTATCCCTTTTTCTCCGAGCATGGTTTCGAAGCCGTCGGGGAAGTCCATGATGTCATCGTAAAGATTGGCAATCCGGCTTGCTTCAATGATCGAATCCATTTGCGAGGAGTCGGTCTCGATACCATAGTCAATATTGTTTGCGATGGTGTCTGAAAATACGAAGTTTGTCTGCGGGACAAAGCCTATATGATGCCGGAGTTCGGAAAGCTCGATAGTTCTTATGTCTCTGTCATCGAGCAGTATGCTGCCTTCCTGTGGATCGTAGATTCTCGGGATGAGATTGACAAGCGAGGTTTTTCCGGAACCGGTTGCTCCGACAATAGCCAGCTTGGTCCCCGGTTCAAGAGTGAACGAGATGTCGGAAAGCACGTTTTTTTGCGCATGAGCCGGGTAGTGGAAGGAGACATTGCGGAACTCTATTTTTCCTTCAACTGTTTCAGGTGCGCTTTGTGTTGTACTCGCACTCTTTATGTCGGGTTCCGCAGCAAAAATTTCATCTATTCTGGTCTGCGCGGAAGATGCTTTTTGAATGATATTGGTGACCCAGCCTATGGATATAATCGGCCAGCTGAGCATACTGACATAAATGACAAACTGGGCAATGTCACCGATGCTCATGGTGCCGTTCACGACATTGATGCCCCCTGCCCAGATAACGGGAATGAGTGAGAGGGCAAGCAGTGCGGTCAGAATAGCAAAAAAAAGTGCCTGGAGTCTTGCCAGCGAGATGTTTTTATCGTAGTAGGTCTCATTGAGTTGCTGAAAACGCTCTGTCTCATGGGACTCTCTCGTATAGTTCCTGATAATGCGGATTCCTGATATGTTTTCCTGAAGCATGGCGGTAATATCCGCATAGCTTTCCTGTATGCTTTTTGATTTTTTCTGGAGAGACTTGCCGATTCTGTAGACAGCGTAGCTGAAAAATGGGGCGGGAAGAAGGGCGAGAAGAGTAAGCCATGGTGAAATGGTGATCATGGCTATGATCGCGAACGCGAGGCGAAAAAAAGTGTTGATGGAATACATGATTCCAGGGCCGAGAAAGTCCCTTACGGCATTGAGGTCATTTGTTCCCCGGGATATCAGTTCGCCGGTGCTGGTTTTGTTATAAAACTCTCTTGAAAGCGTTTGAAGGTGTGCGTAATAGTTGTTTTTCAGGTCAAACTCTATCATGCGGGAAGTAACGATAATATTCTGGCGAACCAGAAACAGGAACACGCTTCCCAGCGCGGCAAATCCTATGTACCATGCGGTATTGGCAAGTATATCCGACATCAGAAATGTACTTCCCATGATATCGATTGCATTGCCGATAAAACGTGGAGCGGAAACAGCAAAAAAATTCGTGAGAATAATACAGACTAAACCATAGAGCAGTTTGCTCTTGTATTTCAGGAGATATTTTTTGAGGTGTACTAAGTTTTTCATCGCTCGGGTTTTTGATCTCACGGATGTAATGTATAATAAGAGAAGACCGTTTCAAACAGTGTTCCATTTTCTTCCGTGAAGGGCGACAGCTACGAGATACGGACTTATTGAGCGTACAACACTTACCCTTGACAGTCATGCCATTTGAGTCGAACAAAAGTTATTATTCTATAGGAGAGGTGAGTAAAATTACCGGAGTTCCCGCATATCTGCTGAGATATTGGGAGCGGTTTTTCAAAGAGCTGAATCCCGGCAGGGATACAAGAGATAACAGACGGTATACCAATAAGGACATTGCGATGGTTCTGACGATAAAGGGGCTTGTCTATGAAAAGGGATACAAGCTTGAAAAGGCCTCTCAAATGCTTAAGGGCGGAACGAACGATACCGGTTCTGATGAGAGTACGGAGGAAATCATCAAACTGCGCAAGCAGATAGACAGAGAAAAAAAGGATCATGTGATAGCTCATCAGCGACGAAGAACTCTTCTGCAGGATATCAAGGGTGAAATAGAGGAGATTCTTCAGAGGCTCGGATAAGAGGAGGGCTGTGGATGGCGCTTGTTGAACGTACCGGGCAGTAATAAAAAAGCCGGCGATTTAGCCGGCTTTTACTGTTTTGTTCCGAGTTGCCTTACTGAGCGTAGAGTACTTCGAACTGACCTGTGCCGCCTTTACAGACATGCTCAACCCAGCGAGCGTAAGCTCCGCCGCTCCAGCGATATTCCTCAAGGTTCTGTGCGCGGAACTGAGGTGCCGAATAACGGATTTTATATCCTTTAGGAAGAACAACCTTCAACTGGGCGTCAACAGTGAAATCGTTGAATTTGCCGACCATACCGTGGTGAACCAGAGGAATCAGCGGATGGTTGAGCACTCTGCGGAGACCGCCGCCTGCATCACGTGATACACCGGGAAGATTTCCGTCAACCTTGACTTCAATACCCTGTGAGTCTGAACGGAAGCCACCTTCGATAGATGCTGGTTTGTTCAGCTGTTCAACCGGGAAAAGTTCTGACCAGCGGGCGATGGAATCGACGATTCCTGAACCGGCGTGAGAGAATTTCCAGCGTGTGACACCGACCGGGCCTTTTTCACCGCTTTCAACACCGGAACTGCCTACCTGAATAGGGGAGATTCTCTGACCACCCTCATTGATCGCAGTATAAGCAGGGCCGATAAACCAGAACTCGCGGATCCAGTCGTTAAAATTGGCGCCGCCTCCGGAAATAGACTGCTGGAATCCTTCCCAGGTGTCGATAAGATCATTGTTGTCCAGAGGAACCTTCATCAGAATATCGTGGAACTGACGGCCCTGCTGGTATACAGGATTAGGAACATTTCTGCGAACGGCATCTGAACGGTAGTAGTACATGTTCACTACAGAACCTTCAAAAGCAAAGGAGTGTGAAAAATCACCGACTGAAAGAGAACCTTCTCCAACAGCGATTCTTCTGTCTTTGGTCTCATTGGCAATATCGACCTCAACTTTCAGAGTGTTTTTTGTGCTGTCGACAATTGATTCGATTGCGGTCGTAAAGCGTACTGTACCTTTCTGACCATCAAGAGGTTTGGCGTCGATCTTGATGTTGCAATCACACGGCAGCAAGGGAAGAGCTGCAGGTGCATTAACTTTTGCACGACCTTTTACCTGTCCCCATGAACTCGAACCACCCTCGAGAATAATCTCGTAATCAGCATGGGCGGTTGTGTTGTCTTTTGTGCCGAATAGAGCCATAAGTCAATCTCCTTTTTGGTGGCGTTTAGAATTTTCAGCAGGAAATTTTTTGCTGGTAATTCCTGTTAAATAACAGCTTGAAACAAATTTAAATAATAAAAATTAATAATTAAAGAAAATATGTCTCTTTAATTCCTTTCCGGCTTTCTGTTTTTTCTTCCTTCACCTTGTCAGCCGTCGGGAAAGGATATTCATCGCTATAGAATTACGTTATTGTCTATGGATTAATTCGTGGTTTCTGCCGGATTTTTACTAATATGCACCCGATTTTGCCGTAACGAATATCCGGTTACCTATGATTTCATTTTCTGAAAATGGAGGCCGCTTTTCCGGCTACGGTTTTTCTGTGCTGAGCGGTGTGCTGCTGGGTATATCATTTCCTTCCTATCCTTTTATCAGACTTGAGCTGATTGCATGGATCTCTCTTGTGCCGCTGCTGGTGTCATTGCGGGAGGATCTTGGTTTCAGAAGTTATATTGCTCGCGTCTACAGCACGATGCTGGTCTTTTGCGCGATAAGTTTATGGTGGGTTTCTCTCGCGACTCTTCCCGGAGGTCTGCTTACCGTTTTTGCGCAGGCTCTCTTTTCGACAACGCCCCTTCTTCTTTTTTTTGGGGTGAAACGATGGAGCGGTTATCGTTTTGCGCTTTTCACGCTTCCTTTTTTCTGGGTTTCCTGGGAGTGGCTCTATATCAGTCAGGAGCTTTCCCTGGGCTGGCTTGTGCTGGGTAATTCACAGGCCCTGCTCAACCCGATGATTCAATATGCGGATATTTTCGGGGTATGGGGTGTGAGTTTCTGGCTTGTCTGTTTCAATGTTGTTGCCGCCGACCTTTGGGTAACCTTTCATACGCACAGGAAGGTCTCTGTTCATGGTGCCGTTCTTCTTGCCCTGGTTCTGCTTCCATTAGTGTACGCGTCCATGGTGTTTTCCGACCCGGAGCTGCAGGAGGAGCGCCCGGAAGTAACGGTCTCTCTCATTCAGCCGAATATTGATCCGTTCGAGAAATGGAACAGATATACCAGTCAGGACATCATGCAGATCTACTTCAGCATGACCGACAGTGCTGTTTCTCAACAGAGGGCGGATCTGATTCTCTGGCCTGAAACGGCAATACCTTTCTACATTCTTGATCAGAGGAACCGCGGTTACTTCGATCTGCTGCGATCAAGAGTAAAGCAATGGGGCGGAGCTCTTGTCAGCGGATATTCCGATATAGTATACTATTCGGATGCGGATGTCTCCGGAAGTGGTTATCTCTACAAGTATGATCCTGAAGCGGAGCGACATTACCAGACATTCAACGCATCCATGCTTGTCGGAACCGGAGAGCGTAAGCCGCAAGTCTATCGTAAGATGAAGCTTGTTCCATTTGCCGAGCGGGTACCGTATATGGAATATGCTCCATGGCTCGATAACCTGACGCTTTCTCTTGCCGGAATAAGCAGCTGGGGGAAAGGAAGCGATATGACCGTGATGGAGTTTACAACGGTTTCAGGAGAGAGCGTCAAACTATCCAATGTTATCTGCTACGAGTCCATTTTTCCGGGTCTTGTCGCAGGTTTTGTGAACAAGGGAGCGGAGTTTCTCACTCTTGTCACCAATGACGGCTGGTATGACAAGTCCTACGGACCCTATCAGCACGCCGCTATCGCCAGGATTCGATGTATTGAAAACCGCCGGTCGATGGCCCGTTGCGCAAATACCGGTCTTTCTCAGTTTATCGATAAGTACGGCCGTGTTTACGCGTCAATCCCATGGTGGGAGCGGCTTTCTCTTACCGCTGACGTGGAGCGAAACGAGATACGCACGCTCTATACCCGGTATCCCGATATGCTGCCCGGGGCGACAACCGCGCTTTCGGCTCTTCTCCTGCTTTTTGTCTTTCTGGTACGAACGAAGCGTTAGTCGTCATCAGCTGTCAGAATCATGGCTTTTTTATCCAGCCCGTAGGTGCTGATTTTTCTGTAGAGGGTTCGCTCATTGATTCCCAGCGCCTTGGCGGTTTTTCTTTTGTTGCCGTTGCATGAGGCAAGCGCGTCCGAGATCGCCTTTTTTTCAAGGTTCTCCAGCGATTGTATCTCCTCTTCCCGGTGCTCAGGGTCTGTTTGCAGTCCGGACTCAGACTGATGAACGAAGGAAGATCGTGTTTCCGGAAGTGAAGGAGGAAGGAGGAGCGGGGTTTTAGGGTACGCTGTTCCGGCAGACTGTTGCTGCTGAAGCATCTGTTTGAGTTCACCTATTTCGTGGTGAAGCTTGATCAGGCTGCTATAGATAAGGTTCAATTCATTTTTTTCAGACTTTTCAGGATCGTAAACCAGGCTTTTCTGTCTGTTTCTCTGCGAAAGGTGCTTGTCGAGTATTTCCGGTGTGATCTGTTTTCCTTTTTCAAAAATTATCAGTGATTCCAGAAGATTTTTCAGCTCCCGCACATTTCCGGGCCAGCTGTAGCGGAGCAGCATTTCAGCGGCATCGCTGGTAAATCCGTCAAAAGAGGTACTATGCCTGCGTTCGAAATGACGGATGAATTTTTCCGCAAGAAGCAGAACATCCCGGCCTCTCTCCCGAAGCGGAAGGATATGAAGTTCTATGCTTTGCAGTCGATAATAGAGATCTTCCCTGAAGTTTTTTTCTGCGACCGCCTGTCGGAGGTTTTTGTTTGTCGCGGCGATAATCCGCGTGTCGGCGTATATGGTTTCAGATGAGCCGACTTTTTGAAATTCCCCTGATTCGATGACTCGCAGCAGTTTAACCTGTGTTTCCAAAGGCATTTCGCCAACTTCATCAAGAAAAATCGTTCCCTGATCAGCACTTTCAAAGTAGCCTTTCCTGCTTTGAATGGCGCCGGTAAAGGAGCCTTTTTCATGTCCGAAAAGTTCTGATTCGAGAATTCCCGCCGGGATGGCTCCGCAGTTGACCGGAATGAAATTCCTGTGTGATCTGGGACTTTGAGCATGGATAAAGCGGGCAAGAACCTCTTTGCCTGAACCGGTTTCACCGGTTATCAATACTGTGGCGTCGGTTTTCGCGACCTGAAGCGCAAGATGTTTGAGTTGCAGGATCGCTGAGGATTCACCAAGGAAATCAACCGTTTTGCTCATTGTGTGTTCTGCGTATTTGATGTCATCAGCCGGTCACTGTGACGCTACTTCTGGTGAACGATAAGTGAATTAAACGGGAGAGTCCTGGCTTTGGTTTCAGCAGTTTTTCTTGTGCTGAAGGCGTTTTGCGTGCGTACTTTATGCTGACCTTTTTCCTGAAATATGGTGACCGGAGTGTAGGACGCGATACGATTTGCATGTTCGCGCGCATTGTCAAGAGAGCTGAAACTGCCGAACTGCAGAATGAATGCAGGTTGCGTTACTGTTCGTTTGCTTTCCCCCGCAGAGCTGATCGATTGCTGATAGGCTGTCAGGCGCGCCTTGCTCAGTGAGTCAAGCGACGCGTCAGGGTAGTCAAGAAGCTGCTTGCGGAAAAGGCGTGCCGCCTCGGGACCGTCTTCGGTAAGCAAGGCGTTTATCACGGTTTTCTCTGAGTTTTTCGTGACTCTGGAACGAAGATTTTCTAACAAATAAACCTTATCTTGTTCCACGTATTGAAGGATTTGCGCACTGAACGCGTTTTGTCGCTCCACTGCGACGGAGAGAGCAGGGGGGAACAGGAGGCAGATAAACAGTACAAGAGCTGAAATTCTCAATACAGTCATAGGATTTGAGAGGATAAGAGTTCACAACCATTTCCTTTTTCACGCAATATGGCAAATATTCATGTAATATCAATTGCCTGTAAACTCTGGAATACGTTTCAATGCAGCATATTTCCGTAAAAGCTTTTGCGAAAATCAACCTGGGTTTGCTTATCACCGGTAAACGGCAGGATGGATACCACACTCTGGAAACCGTTTTTTCTCCAATCAACTGGTATGATGAACTGACCTTTTCTGCCGCAGACGGATTGGGTATGTCGTGCAGCACTATCGACCTTCCTGCCGATGACAGCAATCTTTGTCTGAAGGCGGCAAAAGCGCTCAGAGAGTATGCCGGAATCGATAAAGGTGTTGCGATCACGCTTACAAAAAGAATCCCGTTCGGTGCCGGATTGGGTGGAGGGAGCAGCGATGCTGCAACAACGCTCAGAGTGTTGAATGCGTTATGGGAGCTTGATGTTCCACAGGGGGACCTCCATGGTATTGCGACGGGACTTGGTGCGGATGTTCCTTATTTTCTCGAAACCAAAGGGCTTGCATATGCAACCGGGATAGGCGAAATACTGGAAGATCTTGAAGCCTCACTGCCGTTTCATATCGTGACTGTTTTTCCGGGAGAGCATATTTCGACAGTATGGGCATACCGGAATTTTTATCCAAGGTTCGTTCGGCAGGCTCCGGATCTGAAACAGATGATGAAGGATCTCTGTCTTCGGAGCGACTTTTCGGTGTTGCCGGCATTGGAAAACGATTTTGAACCGGCAGTTTTTGATCACTATCCCGCGGTCCGCAAGGTTAAAGAGCAACTCCTGGAAAAAGGCGGGTTCTATGCAAGTCTTTCCGGAAGCGGCTCGGCGGTATTCGGTCTGTTTGAAGAACTTCGCGATGCGGAAAACGCAGCGCGGTTCTTCCGTGAGCACTTTCCGGTTGCCCTGACTGAGCCGTTTTTCACCATGCAGTAAGACAGAAAAACACATCTACCCTGAATAATTCACCAAAGGAAGAAAAAAAGGGAGTGCAAGGACGGGAAACTTTCCCTTTTCTGTCATTCCCGAGCCTGACCCGTGAAATCTGAGCATCTATTTCACAGGTCTTACACGGGACTCCATCGTTGGTGCCGGGGTCTGCATGGATGCCGGATCACCCCGTGTAATAATATGAATAGTACACAGGGCGGCATGACTCCTCTCCACTCCCTGTCATTCCCGTGCTTGACACGGGAATCCATTCTTGTCCTGTAAAACCTCATGGATGCCGGATCACCCCGTGTAATAACATGAATAGTACACAGGGCGGCATGACTGTATGTGGTTTTGAGCTTGTTTACCGGTTTTCAGGAGGGAATCCGGGTACATGATCGGCTCAATGTATATTTCTACAATTCGGGGTTTCGAACTCTCATGAATTATTCAGGCTAAAAAGTGTCATGAGCAACCAACGTGCAAGGCGGATGGAGCGGAGAAACCGGAGTGTACAGAGAGTACATGAGGATTTCGAGCACCGACCAACGCAGCAATTTGGATGCGCAATAAGTTTTTTGAGGTGCCCGGAAAAGAAACCGGGATCGGATCATCAGTCCTGCTTCGGTTAAAGTTGTGGCGATCTGCAGAGCATGATGTCCCGGAGTTCGGAGGAAAACAGGCGCAGGTCCTCGTCAAGAAAATGTGAAGAGAGCAGACGAGCCTGTTTGACAGCGTCCGGATCAATGGTGATATCCATAGTGTGTTCATCGAACAGAGGGGCTGTCGCAAGGAATGATCCGTCAGGTCCGGCTACAGAGGAGTTTCCCCAGTAGGTAAAACTATCCTCGTTTCCAACACGGTTGATGCAGGCGACGTGAGTGCTGAACAGGAACGAGTAGGTGCTGATGATATGCTGCCACTGTGTTACAATAGCAGGCTGTGTTTCGCCGGGGGTGAGGCGGAGAGGGCTGGACATGAGCACAAACAGGAGTTTGGCTCCCTGGTTGGCAAGCAGATAGGGTATCGAAACATGCCACAGGTCCTCGCAGATAGCGATGCCGATTTTGCCAAGTCTTCTTGAGTTGATCGCTTCAACTTTCTGGCCTGCTGAAAAGTATCGGAGCTCTTCAAACATTCCATAGGTAGGCAGGTAAATCTTCCTGTGTGCGCTCTGTGTCAGACCATCCTCAAAGAGAAACGCGGAATTGTAGACTCCGTAATCGTCGCTGAGTTCGATCCCTCCGCAAATAATCGTGATTTTTTTGCTCAGTTCTCTCAGGGAATCAAGCGCAGGATCGTTGATGTGCAGGGCGATATCCTGAGCGGCATCCTGAACATTGTAACCGGTCAGGGAGAGTTCGGGAAATGCTATGACATCGACGTTGTCCTGTATCGCGTCTTCAATCAACGTTCCGTGCCGCTCAAGGTTCTCTTCGAAATTTGCCAGAACACAGTCGGTTTGCGCTATTCTCAATACGGATCTTTTCATGGTAGTCGGGTCTCGTCAGTGATAGGGATAAAACAGGTAAAATGTCAGCGAAAGAACGGCAAGTATCCACATCCCGGTCGATATTTCGCGAATCCTGCCTGTCAGAACCTTTATGGATACATAGGCAATGAAACCTGCAGTAATGCCTATGCCGATGTTGAATGTGAAAATCATAAGCGCTACGGTGAGAAAGCCCGGCATAAGCTCACTGTAGTCGTCAAAATCAAAACGGGTCACTGGCTGCAGCATGAACATGCCCACGACTACCAGAGCCGGTCCGTAGGCTTGGGGCGGCACAATGGTCAGAAGCGGTGAAAAAAACAGGGCGCAGGCAAACAGGACGGCAATGACAACAGCCGTCAATCCTGTTTTTCCCCCCTGCTCTATCCCTGCGGCAGATTCGATATAGACTCCTGCGGTTGTGGTGCCGAACAGTGACGCGGCTATAGTCGAAAGAGCGTCTACAAGCATGGGTTTTTCAATTTGCGGAAGATTTTCTTCTTCATCAAGCAGATTTGCCCGTGATGAAAGACCGATGAGAGTACCCATAGTATCGACAAAGTCCATGATGAGCACACTGGTTATAACCCCGATGAATCCCCAGGTCATCGCCCCTTGAAAATCTATCTGCATAAAAACAGGCGCTAATGAAGGAGGCAGGCTTACAAGCGTCTCGGGAAAAGGAATGATGTTCAGCACGATGAAGAGTGCGGTGGTAAAAAGAATGCCTATCAGGATGGCGCCCGTGGTCCTCAGGATAAGCAGGACGGTTATGAGAAGCAGTCCCGCCACACTGACCATGGTGGTGATATGGGAAAGATCTCCCATTCTCACCGGAGCGTCGGGAACGCCGAGAGTCACCAGTCCCATATCATTGAAGCCGATGAAAGCGAGAAAAAGACCGATGCCGACGGAAAAACTGTGTTTCAGTGTCCTTGGAACCGCTTTTGCAAGCCACTCTCTGAGACCCGAAAGAGTAAGAATGGTGAACAGTACCCCGCTTATAAAGATCGAAGCAAGCGCTGTCTGCCATGAATAGCCCAGGGCCTGAACCACGGTATAGGCGATAAAAGCATTTTCACCCATATACGGGGCGACGGCAAACGGTCGTTTTGCGTAGAGGCCCATCAGGAGGGTTCCGAAAATCGCCGTCAGGATAGTCGCGATGACGGACGCCTCTCTTGGAATACCCGCAGCTGAAAGAATTGCCGGATTGACGACGATAATGTAGGCGACAGTAAAAAAAGTGGTCAATCCCGCAAGGATTTCCGTCTGATAATCTGTCTGGTGTTTTTCAAACTCAAAAAAAGCACGCATGGCAGGAGGGTTAAAGTAACGAGTTGTTATACAGCAAGATATACATATTCATGGTGAGATTGAAAGGATGGGAAAATCAAACAGGTCAAACCTGAGTTGATCGTTTCAACAAATGCTTTATGGTGTCAACTTTATACTGTATAAGGCGTTATGCTGAATTTTCTTACAGCGAACATCTCACCTGATGGGTAGTGCGACCATAAAGCGGAAAAATCGCATGTGTTGAAACCCTATGGGATTGTCGGTCATGCTGCATCTGCTTCGTTACAGAGAACTTGCGGTAGTCCACTACAGCAGCGTTCCCTGTGCCTTGCATCTACAGCATGCTCAACAATCGCTAAACTCAGGTCAAAAGGTGAATAATTTCCTCTTACCCTGAATAATTCACGAGAGTTCGAAAACCCGAATTGTAGAAATATACATTGGGCCGATCATGTACCCGGATTCTCTCTTGAAAACCGGCAAAAAAGCTCAAAATCACATACAGTCATGCCGCCCCGTGTAATAGTATTACACAGGGTGATCCGGCATCCATGCAAATCCCGGCATCAACGATGGATTCCCGTGTAAGACCTGTGAAATAGATGCTCAGATTTCACGG
>JADHTF010000034.1 GCA_016776555.1 Chlorobium phaeobacteroides | reverse complement strand
TTGGTACATGAATCGGCGGTATCGAGGTGCAAGGTTTTTGGGGCTTTTTCAGGCTTTTCCTTGCATTCAAGATACGAAAAATGCCGCTTAATTCATTACCTAAAAACGATTTAACTATTATTCAGCAAACCCTAAATAGTCAATTGTCAATTGTCAATCGTCACCAGCCAAAGAGAACATTTCCTGTAAACGTCATCCAGGGGTATGCGCAGCGAGACCTGAAAACCAATTGATTGTGGTTTTTTGACGGTTCGATCATTTCCGGGCACTGAATATTATCGATTGCTTACGTATATTATCAGAACGCTTTAAACGAATAGCCTTACCGACATGACTGATTTCGAGTGGTCTGCAGAATACACTAAAAAACAACCGGTTAAAACGGTAGGCATTACGCTTTTCCTTATTGGGAGATATCTTTTTGCAGCCTTCTTTCTCTATGGCTTCTGGCACAAGCTGGTAAAAGAGTGGCTCTGGACAGATCTTATGCATCAGTATTTCACACTAAGATTCAGCGAACTTGACCCGGGATCTTTCCAGGCACTCTATCTCGAATACTTTGCCATTCCTCTTGCAATGCCGATCGCCTGGATTGTCACGATCGGAGAACTGATCATCGGCATCTGTCTTGTTCTTGGACTTTCCGTACGCGTCAATGCCGCCTTTGCTCTCTTTCTTGTTCTTAACTTTGCCGCGGGCGGATACTATAATCTGACACTTCCTCCTTTCATGATCTATTCTGTGCTTATGATGCTCCTTCCCTCAGGGCAATGGCTCGGCATGGATCGAAAACTACACGAAAAGTATCCTGATTCGCTCTGGTTCCGTTAACGCATCATGGAACTATACAACCATGTATAAGCGTTTTACTAAATGGTAAAATAGTTTCATGGTGTACCAGTTCACCTTAGAGTGCCTCTGAGGGTTAAAGAAGTATCTATGTTGAGTGCCAGAAACATAGATGTTCTGTTCAGGTTAACCGGACAAACAGAAAAGCGAGTGTTTATGAACCATAAAACAACGATCCCTGCAGGTATCGTATTGACTTTTTTTCTGAGTATTGTCATATCCCATAGCCTGACCCTGCGCCCCGAAAACTTACTGAATGACGTTCATGCCTATTCCGCAGGCAAAAAGCATGTTTCATCAGCATCAGCTAAAAGCCTCGAAAAAGGCGATGATGCTTTTTATGCCATAGACTATGAAACTGCTGAGACGCTTTATCAAGCATGTCTTGAGAATAATCCCGACAATGCTGCTGTTTACTGGAGACTTGCTCGTCTTTATGTAAGCATTGGCGAAGCGCTCCTTCCCGAACACACAGCGGAACGGCATCCATATTTTACGAGCGCTGTCGAATACGCTGAAAGGAGTATCCAACTGAATGACAAGCTTGCTGAGGGACACACATGGCTTGCAGCTTCACTTGGCGTTTTAGCGGATAATGCCGGTCCCAGAGAAAAGATAAAGCGGGCAAACATCATAAAAAGCGAGCTTGAACGGGCGCTTGAGCTCAATCCTCAGGACGACATCGCGCTCTCGATCCTCGGTTCATTCAACCGGGAAATCGCCAGTATGGGATGGATGGAAAAAGTATTCGCCAAGACGTTTCTTGGCTCACTGCCTGAAGGAAGCTATGAAAACGCTGAAGTACTGTTTAAAAAGGCGATCTCGTCAAACCCTCGCGTAATCCGCCACTATTACGAACTGGGAAAGCTCTATAAAGATCTCAAACGCTATGAGGATGCCGTATCGGTACTCAACGAAGCCCTGACAAAACCGATCCTCATGAAAAGTGACAAAAGAAGGATCAAGAACATTACGGTACTTGTAGAAAAGATGTCTGAAAAGATTGAGGATTAGGAACTCTTGACCGGTGAGCTCAAGAAGTATTTTAAGCCGAAGCACAGTGTATATTTAATACATGAGCATCGGAAGTGTAAACACGACGCAGAGATTGGAGAAAAGAGCCATTTGAAGAGGTGCCCTTAAAAATTGACTTTCAGACCGAGCAATACATTATGGCTTGAAATATCTATCTTGATGTCATTGCCACCTTCCTGAAAACTTGCGTCCTGAGTAGAAAAGTAGCGATACATGGCATTGACTGTCACACTCGGAGACACCTTCACACCCAGGCCCGCTCCAACCTGATAGGCAAGTACGATATCATCTTCACTGAAATCATCGGTTTTTTCTTCTAATTCCACGCTTGCCGCGCCTACGCCTGCGCTGATAATAGGGACAACTGAAGTGTTGGGGATTTCACAATAATAATAGCCGTTTGCAAGAAGGGAAAGAATGGATAGGTCTCCGCTGGCGTCCAGACCGCCAGGTTCATAGGTTGCGAAATCATTTTTCTGATAACCGATTTCACCTTCCATCCTGAAACAACCGAAATCCAGACCGTGAGCGTAGCTGAAGGCTTCACCATCTTCGTAGCTCAAATCCCCGCTTTTTGAACCCTTGAGACTTGAATCATTTAAATACGCCAATCCCACAGTAAGGCCTGCATAAGGCGAGCCTGCGAGAAGAGGAAAAGAAGAGAAAAGAACAAGCGTAATACAAAGTATACCTGAAAAATACTTGATTATCATAGTGCCTCCTGAGCAATAAAATACCACAGATATACAACGGTTAACACGTTAATAATTCTGTGCATACGTTACTCTCCGTTCATAGTGCAATCGCACACAACATCGCTATCTAATCATAAAGTAAATAATATTTCCGGATTCTCAATATTTTTCTCCCTGAACAATCAGGATTCTTCCAGCATGACCAGAAGCCCTCTTACTCCGAGATGATAACTGTTTGGGCCGAAGCCGCTGATCACACCTTGACAAACCTCGGAAATAACGGACGTTCTTCGAAATTCTTCACGGGCGTAAATATTTGAAAGATGCACCTCGATAACAGGAATACTGACGGCACTGATAGCGTCTCGTAACGCAATGGAATAATGAGTAAGCGCCCCGGCATTGAGTACCACTCCTCTGTACCCCCCGTGATCCTCGCAATGAAACAGCTTTTCAAGAAGCGCTCCTTCATCTTCAGACTGAAAAAACTCAAACGAGACATCGGGGAATGATTCCGCAAGCCCGCGATTGATATCATCGAGAGTACGCTTGCCGTATACCTCAGGCTCACGCTTGCCAAGCCTTGAAAGGTTCGGACCGTTCATCACAAGAATTGAAACGCTATTCATATGCTGCATTATTCATCACGCGCAACCCCGAGAAAACGGAGCAGCATCAGGAAGAGGTTGATAAAATTCAGGTACAGCGAAAGAGCCCCCATGACAGAAACCTTGGCTTCAGACTCGCCATCAGTCACCATCGCGGCCATCTCCTTTATTCGCTGGGCATCATAAGCCGTCAAGGCGGTAAACAGAAGAACGCCTATAACACTGATGCCGAGCTCAAGCATTGAATTCTGCATGAACATGTTGACCACTGAAGCAAGAATAATACCAATAAGTGCCATAAACGCTATGCTACCGATCTTTGTCAGATCACGTTTTGTTGTGTGGCCAAAAACGCTCATGGCAGCAAATGTCCCGGAAGTAATAAAAAAAGTGCTTGCAATCGACGAGTAGGTATATACCAGAAAAACAGCCGAGAGGGTCAGCCCGGTCAGCCCCGAGTAGAGTATAAACAGGCCTGTTGCAGCCGAACCGGATAAACGGTTGATACCTGCGCTCAGCGCTAACACGATTCCCAGCTGAGCCACTACCAGGCCGATCAGGACAAAGCCGTTGGAAAATATCAAGTTTCTCAGCATCTGACTTTCAGCGGTATAGAAGCCTACCGTTGCGGTCAACGCAAGCCCGAGTGCCATCCAGGTATAGACCTGATTGATGACCCTGGTCTGCACATCAACAGAAACCCTTGATGGAGCCGCAACAGTTGCTGCGGTTTGAGATATCTGATTGCGCTGTATCATATTGTTGTTCGTTATTCGTTATTCGTTATTCGTTATTCGTTATTCGTTATTCGTTATTCGTTATTCGTTATTCGTTATTCGTTATTCGTTATTCGTTATTAGGTGAAGATAGTCATGCCGCACTTGATGCGGCATCCATCTTTAAAGAGTAATGTAAAGACATGGATCTCCGGGTCAAGCCCGAAGATGACAGGAGAAGGGGAAACGCCCCACTCCCCCTCTCTTCTCGTCTCGTCTCTTGTCTCTGTCTCTCTGCTCTCCTACTTCCTATTCATTATTCATTTCTTCCTATTGCCTAAAGAATATACTGACTCAAATCCCTGTCGGTAATGATCTTGCTCAGCTTGTCATTGACCATGCTTTTGTCAATATCGATTTTCTCATTGCTGTGTTGTTCAGGGATTGAGAACATCAGTTCCTCAAGCAAATTGGTCATTATGGTATGCAGTCTTCTTGCACCGATATTCTCTACAGACTCGTTCACCTGTGCAGCTATTGCGGCAATTTCCACTATGGCGTCATCGCTGAATTCAAGAGTTACGCCTTCTGTCATGAGAAGGGCCTTGTACTGTTTGATCAGCGCGTTTTTCGGCTGGGTAAGTATTTTATAGAAATCTTCTTCCGTAAGGCTCTTCAGTTCAACACGAATGGGAAAACGGCCCTGAAGCTCGGGAATAAGATCCGAGGGTTTGGCAACATGAAATGCACCGGAAGCGATGAACAGCACGTGATCGGTTTTCACCATGCCGTGCTTGGTGGCGACATTGGACCCCTCGACAATCGGCAGCAGATCCCGCTGCACCCCTTCCCTGCTCACATCCGGGCCCTTTCCTCCGCTTCCGGTTGTCGGGGCTGCAATCTTATCGATCTCATCGATAAACACAATGCCGGACTCTTCGACCTTTTTTACAGCCTCCTTGATAACGGCATCCATATCAATGAGCTTCTGCACCTCCTCCTGTTCAAGCAGCTTTCTGGCCTCGGCAATGGTCACTCTTCTGTTCTTGCGTTTTTTCGGAAGGCCGCTCATCAGGTCCTGCATAAGCCCTCCAAGTTCTTCCATCTGACCCATTGGACCGAATATCTGCATCATTCCTCCCTGCGAGTCACTGCTCAACTCCATCTCTATCTGCCGGTCTTCCATTCTTCCTGAGCGCAGCCTTTCAAGCATTTTCTCCCTGCTTTTTCTGTTGACCGCCTTTTCAAGATCGGCATCACTCGCCTCTTCAGTGGACGTGATCTCTTCATCATCGTTATCGCTGTCATAGGCTGAACCAGGCACAGGTGGCAACAGAATATCCAACAGTCGCTCTTCAGCGAGAAGTGCTGCTTTTTCCTTGACCTCCTCGGATTTCTCACTCCTGACCATACTTACCGCCTGATCGGTAAGATCGCGGATCATCGATTCAACATCACGCCCCACATAACCGACTTCTGTAAATTTTGACGCTTCAACCTTGACAAACGGAGCATTAGCCAGTTTTGCGAGCCTGCGGGCTATCTCGGTTTTACCGACACCCGTAGGTCCGATCAAAATGATATTGTTAGGCATTATTTCATCTCGAAGATCATCACTCACATGCTGTCTGCGTAAACGGTTCCTGAGCGCGATAGCGACCGCTTTCTTCGCATCCTGCTGACCAATGATATATTTATCCAGACGGGAGACAATCTGACTCGGGGTCATAAATTCATCACTTATCACAAGTTTTTTCACCGTACTGTTTTCAAGAAGTTCAAGATCTTTAGTCTGGTTCTGTTCTGCCATGTTCGATTGTAATAATAATTTTTAGTAAAGCACCTTCTCTGCATGCAGCCACTCCTTATGAACGGATGACGGCATGAAGAGAAGCTAAACTTCTTCAAGTACTATGTGATCATTCGTATATATACAGATATCCGCTGCGATCAGGAGGCTTTCCCGGACAATATCTGCCGCATTGAGATCGGTGTGCTTCATTAATGAGCGTGCAGCTGCAAGGGCGAACATGCTTCCGCTGCCGATCGCAACAATTCCGTCCTCAGGCTCGATAACATCTCCTGTACCGGATATAATCAGCGCTTTTTCAGGGCTGACAACGGCGAGCATGGCTTCAAGACGCCTGAGATACTTGTCTGTACGCCAGTCCCTCGCGAGCTCCACTGCCGCTCTCTCAAGCAATCCGCCATAGGTCTGCAGTTTTTCCTCAAAGCGATCAAGAAGCGTAACCGCATCGGCTGTCGCTCCTGCAAATCCTGTCACGATCTGAGCCTGACGCAATCTGCGAATCTTTCTCGTGCTATGTTTGATAACTGTATTGCCAAGTGTCATCTGCCCGTCACTACCAAGAGCTGCTTTACCGTTCCGGATCACACCGAGCACGGTTGTCGCTCTCAATTCAGGCTTTCCATACCTCTCCATTATCACTACTCCTCTGTGAAACTTGTTACCTGATTAACCGGGTCGCTTATCGAGCACCAAACTATCGGTCGCCTCAGGTCATTAAAATATTTTCTTTCTTAATCTTGCTACTGGAATTTGCATTTGTTCGCGATATTTTGCAACCGTTCTCCGGGCAATCCTGATTCCTTTTTCATCCAGCATTTTTGTAAGCAGATCATCGTTTACCGGTCTGGTCGCATCTTCGGTTTGTATCATCTCCCGTATATACTGCTTGATGATCTTGGTTGAGAGATCTTCGCCATCTTCCGTAGGGAGACTCCCGCTGAAAAAGTATTTAAGTTCGAAAGTACCAAATCGGGTCTGGACGTATTTTCCGTTGACCGCTCTGCTTATTGTAGAAAGATCAAATCCCGTTTTTTCAGCTATCTCTTTCATGATAAGAGGCCGAAGCTTATCAGGACCGGAAACAAAAAAGTCATACTGAAAATTCATCAGTGCCTCAATGACTTTTATAAGGGTATTCCTGCGCATGGCAATAGCACTGGCAAACTCTTTTGCCCGATTGAGTTTCTGCCGCATGTACTTCCTGTCATCTGAAGCAACTGACTTATTCCTTACCACCTCCTGATACGCTCTTGAAACATGAACAGTCATATTGCTCCGGTCATTCAGAACCGCTGTAAGGCGTCCGTCTTCATAGGTGACGATAAAGTCGGGAACAATGTACTCGGCGCTGCTCACACCGGACGCGAAAGGATGCGGATCAAGTTTCGTGATGACTGCAATAGCCGACTCCAGCTCAATCAGGGTGATCTGCATCTTCTTGAGAATACGCTCGTATCGGTTGTTGAGCATATCCTCGTAATGATCCTTGAGAATCCCTACTGCAATAGACTCGGAAGCTGTTCGGTTACGAGTTCCCTTGTATTCTATCTGAATGAGCAGTCTTTCCCGAAGACCGTGAACGGCAATTCCTGGAGGCTCGAGCACGTTGATTTTTTTAATCACGCTCTGCACCTCTTTTTCAGTAACCGCTATCCCGTTACGCGCAAGACCGTCAACAATAACAGAGAGATCATCCTTCAAATAGCCGTCTTCATCCAGATTTCCGAGAATTTCAGATGCAATCAGCAGTTCACCCGGACTTACGTTGCCTTGCAGGGAAAAATCTTTCAGCAGCTTTTCCTCGAAGGAATCATGGTGCACTGCCTGAAAAAAGTTCTCTTTCGGACGATTATCAATGGTGAACTGCATCACCCCTTCAGCGTCGTCCTTTTTTCTCTCAGCCTTATCCGTCATACCTGTCGTTTCAGCCTCAAACCGATCAACTGAACCGAACAGGTCCTCTTCCCCGTCGTCGTCATTTCCAGCTGAATCGTCAACACTGTCAGTCTTCTCTTCTTCAAGTTCGAGCATGGGATTTTCCTGCAGCTCATCATAGATCCGCTGTTCAAGATGCAATAACGGAAGCTGAAGCAGCTGACTTGTAATAATCTGCTGGGAAGAGAGCTGTTGTCGCTGACTCTGCCGTAGCTTAATATCTGGCATAGTGTATGGGAGAATTCGCTAACAAATCTTTTAAGCGGGTGTACCAGGATAAACCGTACCGTTCAATCAACGCGTCACCAAGGAAATCAACAAGCGGCATCTGCTTTTCGGTCCCGCTTCTTTCTGCCTGGTCACACATCGCGTGCCGCTCAACCACAAGATAGTCCAATCCAAACTTTTTTTTAATCCTGACAGGAAACAACTTACACGAAACGGGCTTATGCGCTTCAATCGAACAGAGCGTCACTCCCTCAGAAGAGTATGCGAACACACATTCACGCCCTTCTATGGTCTGCGTATAGATATCTCCCCTGTAGTACTCGAACAAGCCATTCTGGTGTATGTATTGTCTCTGTTTTTCTGAAAGATGGCGGTTCAACTTTTGTGCCTCCTTTTCAAGTACCGCCACCTCCTTCTGTCTCACAGGGGCCCCGAGTTCTCCTTCTACACAACATGCGCCCTTACAGCTCATGATATCGCAGCAGAACATTCGTGAAGCAAGCTCATCATCTATAAGAACATCATCAAGAGCCAGCATACCATCCGGGTTAAAACGTTAACTTACAATATATGGGCACCACTATAAACGTATTGTGCAACCAAATTGCTGCATTGATCGGTGCTCGAAATCCTCAAGTACTCTCTGTACACTCCGGTTTCTCCGTTCCATCCGACTTGCTCTTTGGTTGCTCACGACACTTTTTAGAGGTACCCATATATGTATGATAGCAAAGCATATTCATCAAAGAGAATAATCCGTATCAGTTTTAGTGAATCTTACTTATCTTCCATACATAAAACTCATCACAACAAGCAGATCACCACCTATGACCATCATTGACGGAAAACAGGTTTCAGCCAATCTCAAACAGGAACTGAAAACCGCGGTAGAAGCCTGCAGGCAAAAAACAGATGCCGTACCGGGGCTCACTGTTATCATTGTCGGGGAAGATCCGGCATCACAAGTCTATGTACGAAACAAGTCGAAAAGCTGCAAGGAAATCGGCATGAACTCAACGGTCATAGAGCTCCCGGCCGAGACAACAGAAGCAGAACTTCTTGCCGGAATCGAAGCGCTGAACAATGATAATGATGTACACGGCATTCTTGTACAACAACCACTTCCTGCTCATATAGATGACTACGCTGTAACAATGGCGATTTTACCTTCTAAAGACGTTGACGGGTTCCATCCTGAAAACGTCGGCCAAATGGTGCTCGGCAACCTTGACAAGTGCTTCATCAGCTGTACGCCTTATGGTATTCTCGAACTTTTTTCGAGGTATTCCATCGAGACAAAAGGCAAGCACTGCGTCGTTATAGGAAGAAGCAACATCGTGGGAAAACCTATGGCGAACCTGATGCTGCAAAAACTCAAGGAATCAAACTGCACGGTGACCATCTGCCATTCCGCCACCAGTAACATGCCTGAAATCACCAGACAGGCTGACATAGTGATCGCCGCTATCGGGCGACCGGAATATGTTACGGAAGATATGATAAAACCCGGCGCGGTCGTTATCGACGTCGGGATCAACCGCGTTGAAGATCCCTCCAGAAAATCCGGGTACAGACTTGTTGGTGACGTAGACTACGAAAACGTGAACAAAAAAGCCTCTGCAATAACGCCGGTACCAGGAGGTGTAGGCCCGATGACCATTGCCATGCTGCTTAAAAATACGCTTCAGTCATTCATGCGAGTACACAACATCGAGAGTGCGTAAACCGTATGCCAAGGTCTGCAAGTCGCTATATCTGCTCCAGTTGTGGTGCTGTCACGCTTAAATATTCAGGCAAATGCTTTGCCTGTAACAGCTGGGGAACCCTTCAGGAAAGCATTGCTGAAGATTCTGCGAAAGAAAAAACACAAGCAAAACATCTCCCGCAGGCAGAAGCACTGATGCAAAACGAAAGCCCTGCTCCGTTCAAAAGGATTTCATCCGGCATCAATGAGCTTGACCGTGTTCTTGGCGGAGGCCTGATGCCTGCATCAGCAATTCTCATCGGCGGTGAACCGGGTATCGGTAAATCAACGCTTATGCTGCAACTGGCCCGGCACACTTCCCCGTCAAAGCTCCTGTACATTTCCGGAGAGGAGTCCCCCGCCCAGGTACGCGACCGGGCAAAACGCCTTGCAATACGCTCGAATGACATTTGGCTGGTCCCAGAGGTGAATCTTGAAAAAATCCTCGGCGTCATTGAACGTGATGAACCCGACATCGTCATCATCGATTCCATCCAGACCATCTACTCAGAAGAGTATCATAGTTCAGCCGGCACGATAACCCAGATTCGTGAATGTACGTCTGAACTTATCCGGGCGGCAAAGAGCCGAGACTTCATTCTTCTGATCATAGGACACATCACCAAGACAGGTTCCCTCGCAGGTCCGAAGGCGCTTGAACACATGGTTGACACCGTTCTGCAGTTTGAAGGAGAAGGACATCAGTGGTACAGGATGATACGCTCAATCAAAAACCGCTTCGGCCCCACAAATGAGATAGGCGTCTTCCGCATGGACGAAAATGGACTGGAGGCAGTCACCAATCCTTCAGAGTTTTTCATCTCCGGACGATCTGCCGATATACCGGGCAACTCAATACTCGCGGCTATAGAAGGTTCGAGGGCCTTGCTTGTAGAGGTTCAGGCTCTGGTCAGCAAAACAAATTACTCCATGCCGCAACGGATAAGCTCCGGGTTCGACCTGAAACGCATCACTATCATTCTTGCCGTCCTGGAAAAAAGACTGGGAATTCCCACATGGGGTCAGGATGTTTTCATCAAGATCGCGGGAGGTCTCAAGGTGATTGAGCCCGCTGCGGATCTGGCTGTTGCTGCAGCTATTGCTTCAGGAATAAAAAACACCCCCCTTGCATCAGGAATAGTCTGTGCTGGAGAAATCGGGCTGTCAGGAGAGCTGCGAGCGATACGTGATGGCGAAAGAAGAATACGTGAGGCGGCTCATCTCGGGTTCAACACCATGCTGATGCCGGAAGCAAACACCACGGATATCAAACCCGCAACCCGTAAACTGCCGCTCAATGTTGTCGGGTGCAAAACACTTCAGGACGCTTTGGACTATCTGCGCCTCTGAACGCATCGCTTACTTTTCATACTGAAAAGCCTTACATTTCTTCAGAAAGAACGAGGACAACCGAAAAATCAAACTTCATAAAAAGATTCCTATGCCCTATATACTCCTTGGATGGCTCATCAATGCTCTTTCGGTCTATGCCACGGCAAGCATTCTCGGAGGCATTTATATCAAGAACTTCTGGGCCGCGCTTATTGTCGCGCTGGTACTCGGACTGATCAACGCCATAATAAAGCCGATTCTGGTCTTTTTCTCCATCCCGTTTATCATTGTCTCTCTCGGACTGTTCCTTCTGGTAATCAACGCTCTCATGCTCATGCTTGCAGCGGCGGTGGTTGATGGGTTTGCCGTCAGCAGTTTCGGCTGGGCCCTCCTCGGATCACTGGTAATCAGTCTGGTCTCCTGGATGCTAAGCTCTATTTTCAACGTATAAGGCAACCTTCAACTTTATCTTACGTACTCTATCATGCAAGGTCAGGCAGAAGCAATACTACTTCCCAAAGCCAACAGGCTCAAACTCGGCATGGTCTCATACAGTGCGGACGGACCGGAAGATATTCTCGTTAAAACAATAGCGACAACCATCACGCCGGGTCTCGACCGACTGCTTTTAACCAATAAACCGGTCTCTCACAAGGTATTACGCTACCCGATCATTCTTGGCAGCGAGATGATAGGACAGGTCATGGAAACAGGAAGTGGTGTCAGGCATCTGAAAGCCGGAGATTTTGTCTTTACCTTCATGGGCGACCGGTGGACCGAAACGACCCCGTACTACGGTTGTCATGCCGAAGTGGTGCCAACATCCATGCACAACGTACTTCCCCTTGAACGCAAGCCGATACACAGAGATCTGCTTACCGGCCTCCTGGGATATGTTATTTCCGCCTTAGAGAAGGTCAGTCTTGACAGTTCAAGCCGGGTATTGATACTCGGCCTTGGATCGGTAGGCCTTATGGCTGCCGAATACCTTCAATTCAAAGGCATACATTCCATCGACGCTCTTGAAAATTTCGGCATTCGCGGCCAGCTCTCCTCCGCCAAAAACATAGGGATGCAGCTCAATGATTTCACCAGCGATTTCGACGACAGCTATGACCTTGTCATTGAAGCCACAGGACGAGTTCTGCTGGTCGAAAAATCAATCCGTCTTCTCAAACCGAGAGGGACAGTGCTGCTTATGGGAAATTACGAAGTGCTTGGCTATGATTACAGACTCATTCAGCACAAAGAGCCGGTAATAACCTGCTCGAACATAACCACCTATGAACATCTTCTTTCCTCACAGAAACTGCTCGAGAGCGAATCAATCGATAGTGAAAAATTCTTCACCAACGTGTTTGCGCTTAACCAGTACGAACTCGCCTACAGGGTCGCTCTGGACAGCAAGGAGGCAATAAAAACTGTCATCAGCTGGATATAAATTCATGAATGACGTCGTGATCAGCCTGTCCGGCATCTCCAGATCTTTTGGAGAATTTTATGCCAACAGGGATATAGCTCTTGATATTCGCTCAGGTTCGATTCATGCGATTGTCGGGGAAAACGGAGCAGGCAAGAGCACACTGACCAAAATCATCTACGGACTGCTCGCGCCCTCTTCCGGTTCTCTCTCGATCAAGGGTAATGCCGTACGGTTCACCTCCCCGCGCCAGGCTATCGAAGCAGGTATCGGAATGGTTCACCAGCACTTCATGCTGATTGAGAATCTTACCGTTACGGAAAACATCATGCTTGGTGACGAAGGGGGATCGTTTTTCGCTCCCCTGAAAACTAAAGAAGCCGCAAGGAAGATCGTCTCCATTGCACAGGCACACGGATTAGATGTAGATCCTGATTCACTGGTGTCGGATCTTTCCGTAGGCGAAGAACAACGTGTTGAAATCCTGAAGCTGCTCTACCGCGATGCGGATATCCTTATTCTGGACGAACCTACCGCGGTGCTGACGCCATCTGAAACAAGCAGGCTCTTCGCTACCCTCGCCTCCCTGCGCGATGAAGGAAAAACAGTCATCCTCATCACACACAAGCTGGATGAAGTGCTTGACGTCTCCGACATGGTAAGTGTCATGAGTAAAGGAAAGGTTGTCGCCACCAAACCCACCGCTGCGGTCACGAAACCTGATCTTGCTCGACTGATGGTTGGAAGAAGCGTACTCTTGCGGGTCGAGAACCCTCCTGACAGGCCGGGAGAAGTCATAGTGAAAGCCTCAGACCTCAGTTTCGTCGACAGGAAAGGTCGCAAGAGACTTACCTCCCTCGGTTTTGAAATCAGGGCCGGAGAAATCTACGGCATAGCCGGAGTTGAAGGCAACGGGCAGAGCGAACTGCTCTCCATCCTTTGGGGTATGACAGAACCCGGAAGCCGGATCGACGGCTCGATCACCGTAAACGGGCTTTCTCTCAATGAAATGAGCACCAAGGAAATAGCCGCCATGGGTATTTCACATATTCCGGAAAATCGCCTGCGTCATGCAGTCATAAAAGAGTTCTCTGTCAGTGACAACATCATTTTCGGGCGCCACAGGGAGCGCTCATTTTCACGTTTTGCCGGATTCAACACAAAATCCGTACATGACTACACAAAAAAGATAATTGACCGCTACGACATTCGATATGACATGCAGAGCAATCCCCCCCTTTCAGCCCTGTCAGGCGGCAACCAGCAGAAAATCGTTCTCGGAAGGGAAATCGAGCGTCCGGAACTGAAACTGCTCATTCTCGCACAACCGACAAGGGGTGTTGATATCGGCGCCATTGAAATGATCCACAAAAAGATCATCGAAGCGAGGGACAAGAACATCGCCATCCTCCTGATCTCATCAGAACTTGATGAACTTATCTCCTTGTCGTCAAGAATCGGATGCATCTATAAAGGCTCTATACGTCACGAGTTTTCCGCAGCAGAAATCCTGAAAGGACGATCGAGTGAACAGGATCTGGAAAAAGAAATCGGCATGTTCATTACCTGAAACCCCTCTGATATGCGAAACACGCTTCTCAAACTGCTTACCCCTCTCTTTGCTGTTGTTTCCGCGCTCATTGTCAGCGCCTTGTTCATCATGGCGACCGGACGAAATCCACTGGACATCTATCAGAAAATGTTTTCCATGACATTCGGTTCTGACTACGGAACGGGCCAGATTGTCTTCCGGACAACCTCTCTCATCCTGACAGGACTTGCCGTTGCCATTCCGTTTAAAGTGAAGCTTTTCAATATCGGCGGCGAGGGCCAGGTTCTTGCGGGTGCACTTGCTGCCGCGACAACAGGCATTCTCCTTCCATCCCAGACGCCTCCGCTTGTGGCGATATCCATATGCACCCTGACGGCCATGATGGCGGGAAGTGCCGTCGCCCTCTTTGCCGGCTGGCTGAAAGTGCGCTTCAGTGTCAATGAAGTCATATCGACAATCATGCTCAACTTCATCGTTCAGGCTTTCGTCGGCTATATGCTTACCTGGCATCTGGCTGTCCCCTCGACCGTGCATACACCGGAGATCATTCAATCAGCACAGCTGCCCATGTTTGACAGCGTCATCGGAATCTGGAACAAATCACCGGCAAACTTCAGCACGCTGCTTGCTCTTGCCTCTTGTCTGGGCGCCTGGGTCATGATGTTCAAAACCACGGCCGGTTATGAAATGAGAGCCGTTGGCCTCCAGCCCGAAGCGGCTGAATATGGCGGCATCAATCCAAACAAGCTCATCCTCAAAGCGATGGCAACGGGCGGTGCCATGGCAGGTCTTGCATCAACCAATCTCGTACTCGGTTACAAGCACTTCTATGAAGCAGGTCTGACAAGCGGAATAGGATTTACAGGTATTGCCGTAGCACTGCTTGCTTTCTCCAACCCGCTCTGGATTATCGCTTCAGCACTGCTCTTTGGTTTTCTTGACTATGGAGGATTAACGGTAAATGCCTATGTACCTAAAGATATCTTCATGGTGGTTCAGGCGATTACCATCCTGATGGTACTGGTATTGACAAAAAAGAGCAGATAGATCAGGCCTTCTCCCTGCTGTCGAGATCAGACCCATAGAGGTTCATCTGCTTACGATAATAGGAGAACGCCTGTTCCTGACGCACTACGCCAAGAAGCTTATCGGATCTGCGAGACAGCACCGGGATGATATCATAATCGGTAAGCTCGAACAACTTGAGCGCCTCATCGAGTTTTGAGGTATCATAGAGTCTCGGGACATCTTTTTTGACGATATCCCCGGCGATAAGTCCGTTGACCGGCCCCTCTTTAAGCAGAAGGCTCATCTCTTCAAGCCTGATGATGCCCACAAACTCATCGTTTTCTGTTGTCACGAGAAAGTTCGACTCCGGGGTATTGTGAAACACGTCGATGATTTTATCAGACCTGGTGACATCCCGAAACCTGACATAGCTGGTTTTCATAATATCAAGCACACTGATATTCTCAGCGACAGAGAGAGCGATACCATAACCCACACGAACACCTTCCTTCTCCAGCACATAGGTTTCCATCGAATAGTCATAGGTGATTCTGGCGATCAGGGCTGCCGTGACAGCGGCAAACATGATGGGCAGCACGATCTCATACTCCCCTGTAACCTCAAAAAGAATGAGAATCACCGTCAACGGTGCACGAATAATCCCGGCAGTCACAGCACCCATTCCCACAAGCGCGTAAGCACCTGATGTGGCCGTCATACCGGGAAACAGGGTATGCACCAGATTACCGAACATACCGCCGAGCATCGCCCCCATTTTCATGGCAGGGGCAAACATCCCGCCTGATCCCCCGGACCCGACACTCAACCCGGCAACGACCGGCTTTAACAAATAGACACCCACCATGTTCAGCCAGGACTCCGAGCCCCTCACAGCGTTATCGATCACCTCATAGCTGTATCCATACAGACCGGGAAGCCACATGCAGATAAGTCCTGTCAACAGACCGCCGATTGCCGGCATTGCCCAGACCGGAATGTTGCGTTTTTTTTCTATTTGCTGAAAAGACTCCTCTATCCTGTAGTAGATCTTGATAAACATGACCGCTGAAAGACCGGCAAGCACCCCGAGAACAAAGTAAAACAACAACTCGGTGTTGGAAACAAGACTGTACTCCGGCACAAGAAAGGTCGGTGAATTGCCCAGATAACTTCTTGAAACCACCGTACCGATTACCGCAGCAATAACTATCGGGCTGAAGGTTCTCACACTGAAGTCACCGAGTATAACCTCAATGGCAAACATGACGCCGCCGATGGGTGCGTTGAAAACCGAAGCGAGACCGGCTGCAGCGCCGCATCCAAGAAGCGTTCGTTTCCTGTCAGGAGAAAACTTGAGCGCCTGGGCGACGGACGAACCAAGTGCGGCACCCACCTGGGCTATAGGGGCTTCCCGACCTCCTCCTCCGCCTGAGCCGATACTGAGCACGGAAGTGATGGTACGATGCAGCCATAATCTTCGGGGCAGGGTTCCCTCATTCTGCGCCACAGCTTTTATGACACTGGCAAGTCCGTGACCCGGCCTTGTCTTGACGATGTATGCGTTATATAAACCGACAAGCAACCCTCCTAAAGCAGGTATCAAAGGCATCAAAAAACCCCAGTATCCTTCAATCAAAAAAGAGGTTCCGAAAACTTCGAGCCCTCCGAAAAAGAAATTACTTAACAGCTTGATCGCGTCATGAAAAATAACAGCAACGTAACCGGTAGTAACGCCTACGAAGACAGCGACAAAGAGAAAAGGAAGATCCTGATTGAGATTAAGCTGGAGAAGGATATTGTCCAGAGTCAACTTGAAGAATTTCTGTGAAGTCCCCTTAAAATACCTGCTTCTTCTGAACAGGGTGTAAAAGAAGGCCAGAAACTGCCTGCCCCAGCTGCCTTTTGTTTTCAGGGGACCTTTCATGAACGATAGTTCAACTCAAACGTATGGACAAGATTCGGGAAGAAGAAAAAAATCATATTCAACACGAGGCATTTTATATATTTTTTTATCTTCCACTGCCTTTCGTGATGTTTAATAATATACTCTTAACTTTGTTTTATAACTATGCCTTCAAAAAATACCGAACCGGAAAAACCGATAAAAAAATCAGCCAAGAGAAAAACCTCGACTACCGGAAAAACAACAACAACAAATAGCGGAACAGCCACAAAAAAGACCACTAAAAGAACGACAAAAAGCGGTTCCGGCGCAATAAAGTCCATGAAAAAACCTGCAGTAAAAACCGCGAAAGCAAACACCGCTGAAAAAAAAGCTCCCGTTTTCACCGTCTCACCTGAAGAACGTGAAAACAACATCAGGGTTGCCGCTTACTACTGCTGGGAACAACGAGGAAAAATTCATGGTTGTGATGTCCAGGATTGGGTACAGGCAGAAGAAAACAATGAGCGCAGCTGATCTAAAAACAGCACCCGCGGTCTGGAGCCATTCTCCGGAATGGCTCTTTTATTCGAACGCAAGAAAGAAGCACCATGTCTCTTTTCAGTAACCTATTCAGCAGCATCAGAATATTCATTGCCGGACTCTGGCTGGTAATCAGAATCGTGCTCGAATATTTTGGCATCATCAGCGACGGCAACGACAGAACCACAGGAATAAAAGACATGCGGGAAGAGTATAAAAAAGCCAACTACCGATAATCCGCTTACTCACTCCTCGTTAATAACCACGGTCAAATCAATGACTTTCCCCGGATCGGCAAGTGAGTTTACTGAAGGCTTCTGGTTAATCACCGTATAGGGAACCAGGAGAGCAGAATATTCATAGGAAACATTGCCGGAATTGAAACCTTTCCGCACAATGATATCTCTTGCCTGGTTAAGTGACATCCCAAGAACATCAGGAACCCGAATCTGAGTGACAGCCTGGATTTCCTCTGCTTTTCCAACGGTCACCGAGAGTGAAGAACCATGTGAGAGTACTGTTTTCGGCGCAATGGATTGACTGAGCACCTTACCGTCCTCAGCAGGATCCGTAACCTCTTGCTCCTGAATATCCATAAGAGAGATGTCAACTCTTTCCAGAATCTGTCGTACTTCATCAAGACGCCTTCCATAAAAGTCAGGGAGGACGAATGTCGGCTTTTCCTGTTTGTTCACAACAAGAGCAACCGTTCTGCCCGGCTTGACTTCAGAGCCTGCAACGGGACGCTGAACGATAACCATATCCGGGTCGATGTTCCTCAGGTAGCGGACATTATAACTTTTCTTTCCCGCAAGCCCTGACGAACGTAACGTCCTGAGAGCTTCGTCGTACTTCATTTTTTGTACATCCGGAACCATCACACTTTCGCCCTGACGGGTATATGAGGGCAAAACAAACCTGTCCATAACAACATAGCCGACAACAAGCAACAAAAGAACCACAAGAACATTTTTTATCATAGCGAAATGTAAATCAGGAAAAATTAACCGCGGAATGTTTTTAATTCTGGCGTTTCATCACAAAATCAACAAGCAGGTTCAGAGAACGCCTGGCGTCGTTATCCTCCAGTTTTTCGATGGCGGCTAGCGCCTTCGAAGCAAACCCTTCAGCAACTTCGGCCGCATAGTCGAGCCCCCCTTTAGCTTTGACGAAGTCAACAACCTCACGACTTCTCATAGAACGTTTCCTTGAACTTTTCAGGATTGACTTAATCTTTTTCTGCTCGGATCCCTCCGAGTTACGAAGAGCATAGATAAGAGGAAGCGTTATTTTCTTGTCCTTGATATCGATACCCAACTGCTTGCCTGTTTTTTTCGAATCTCCGGTATAGTCAAGCAGATCGTCCCTTATCTGGAATGCCAGACCGAGATATTCTCCATAGCTCTTTAACGCATTGATTTTTACTTCATCATCGGTTACACTCGCGGCGCCCATCGCGCTTGACGTTGAAAGTAGTGAAGCGGTCTTGTCTGAGATAACGCGGAGATAATCTTCCTCGGTTATATCAAGGCTTCGCGTTTTCTGAATCTGGAGTATTTCGCCCTCACTCATCCGGCGAACAGCCGTTGAAACCATATGGAGAAAAAGATAGTCCTTGTTATCAAGCGAAAACAGTAACCCTTTGGAAAGCATATAATCACCGATAAGCACTGAAATCTTGTTTTTCCACACAGCGTTAATCGACGCTATGCCTCTTCGCATCTCGGCGCCGTCCACCACATCGTCATGAATCAGGGTTGCCGAGTGAAGCAGTTCTGCCATTATGGCAGCCCTGTATGTCTTTTCCTCAACACCACCGCAGACTTTCGCACCCAGCATGACAAGCAAAGGACGAATCTGTTTGCCCTGCTGTTTCAGGATATAACGAACAACCTTGTCAATAAGAGAGTTCTCCGTCTCCAGCGCTGTTTTGTATTTCTGACGAAATGATTTCAGTTCTTCAGAAACAGGAAAAACAACGTCTTGAATATTCACAGGCTTGATTTTCTTACAGAAATCAGCAAAAACAACCCATACCATCTCCGTCGTATGACTGTCATCAGTTGACTGATCTGTTATTAATGATATGTCGATACTTTACCAGGCTTTCTCTCTGATATAAAAATCCGGAAACCAGGCGCAAAATCCCTTACGCGAAAAAAACCATTTACAACCACGGTCCCTGTAACAATAACGGCAATATTCTACACAAATTATGATAAATAAACGCACAAAAACCTCTCTCAAGCCTTATTTCTCTATCCCCCCAAATGATGGCCTTCTCGACTTTTCAGCGTTCACCTGCTGTTTCACAAACTTTTTCCATATCAGTAAACGCTAAACCGACGAATGCCAGCGTTTCATATGTTCGGCATGCGTCCGGAGATACGCTCCCGGCTTGTAGAACTCATCATAGAATTCCAGATCGAGATGATGCGCCTGGAGATACGTGATGACGAAAATAGCGGGTACCGTAGCAGGAAACTTGCCGAAAGTATCATATACATACTGTGCCTGCAGAGCAACACACTCCCTGAAATGCTCATCATGGACCCGCGCCGCTGAACGTACTTTACGAACCTTTTTCCAGGGCCCGTGAGTTTCAGGATTAAAAGGACCTCCCGGACCGAACTTGCGTTCGCAAACAGCATCCACTGCGTCCCTCATGCTCGGGTAATGTGGTGGGCAGTGCCCCTCCATCACGTCTTCCAGACCGGTTGGATTCGGATATGGCCAACGTTCTTCATCAGCATCATATCGAAATCCCAATCCGGGCACACCACTTTCAGCGCTTGCGCCAAGCATGGTAAACGGGTCTATTCCGTTGAACATCCATCCCCCAAGACCCATAGCCTGAAGCATCAGCGAACCCGCATAACAGCTCGTCGAAAGTTCAGCAGTCAATTCGGCAAGCGACCCTTGCTCGGCAAACGTGACGGGCCAGACATTCTCAACATCTACAATATCTTTAAACCGCTCGATACCGGGAACAGCCCGTCTGTTGATATCGTCATAGAGAACCAGGCCGTTTTGCAGCATATAGCAGAGATTAAGCAGAACATGCTGGGCAAGATCGCCAACCGGGATGACCAGAAGCGTTCCGGGATGATTGGCGACCCAGGTATTGTGAGCTTCTACGTAGTGCCTGACAGAAAAGTCTTGCTTTTATAAAAAACAACTCATTTTATAAGCCATAAAAAACCTGTTATTTAGTGCAATTGCCGTTTTTATGCGCATAAGATGTTCATAGCATTCACTATTACCGAATATTACCATC
>JADHTF010000033.1 GCA_016776555.1 Chlorobium phaeobacteroides | reverse complement strand
GACAGCCATATCCACGACATTGCCTTTTACGGCAAACTCCTTGAACTCTTTCATGACTCCCACAGCAGCTCTCCCGTATACGTAGTTAACATTGACAAAAATGTAAGCCTTCTCATTGATCCCTGTCGGCAAAAATTCGTACCGGTGCAGGACACAACACCATGAGCAAAAGTACTGATAGTAATATACGGGCAGCCGGACAATTTTTCATAACTCCTCGCAAAAGCGATGACACAACAGCAGCTTACATGGAGCGTCCCGAACACTCGATGCAGAAAATCGAGAATGCTTCATCACGAAAAAACAACATTCAGGTAGACTAGTATACTTTCCTACATAATAGTAATCTATTCCTCTCCCATTCACTCTCCCGGCACAGACGAATCTTTCCTTTTCCACAAAAACAAAATAACGATTAAATCATTCAATAATAAACATTTAAAAAGAATTATACCATGAACAACAAAGGGTTTTCAGTAGAAAATGGCTTTATGGCACGCAACTTGAAGATAAAAAGCAATGACTGATAGAGGAAGTACCGAAACAGTTGAGGCGAAACAACTCTCTAACCTAAATATTACAACGCTTATGAGAAAGATAGCGATCTATGGAAAAGGCGGGATCGGCAAATCAACCACAACCCAGAACACCGTAGCCGGACTTGCTGAAATGGGAAAAAAGGTCATGGTCGTCGGCTGTGATCCGAAAGCTGATTCGACGAGGCTTCTGCTCGGCGGACTCACACAGAAAACTGTACTGGATACACTGCGCGAGGAGGGCGAAGATGTTGAACTTGAAGATATCATCAAAGAGGGGTACGGCGCTTCACGTTGTACCGAGTCCGGGGGTCCTGAACCGGGAGTAGGCTGCGCGGGACGCGGGATCATCACTTCGGTCAACATGCTGGAACAGCTCGGAGCATACGATGATGAATGGGGGCTCGACTATGTCTTCTACGATGTGTTGGGTGATGTTGTCTGCGGCGGTTTCGCCATGCCGATACGCGATGGCAAAGCCGAGGAAATCTACATCGTGGTTTCCGGTGAAATGATGGCTATGTACGCGGCAAACAATATCTGCAAGGGAATCCTCAAGTATGCCGATGCAGGCGGTGTTCGCCTGGGCGGTCTGATATGTAACAGCCGCAAGGTTGATAATGAAATGGAAATGATTCAGGAGCTTGCCCGTCAGCTCGGAACTCAGATGATCCATTTCGTCCCTCGCGATAATATGGTTCAGCGTGCGGAAATCAACAGAAAAACCGTGATCGATTTCGACCCGGCGCATCAGCAGGCGGATGAATACAGAGCGCTTGCCAAAAAAATCGACGACAATGAGATGTTCGTCATTCCTAAACCACTTGAAATCGAAGAGCTTGAAAAGCTGTTGATCGATTTTGGTATCGCAAACTAAAACAACGGAGTCAAAAACATGTTAATGATCAGAGCAATTATCCGCCCGGCCAAAGCACATCAAGTCATGCAGGGTCTGCTTGACGCAGGATACCCTGCTGTCACCAAGATTCCGGTAGTAGGACGCGGAAAACAGCGCGGCCTCAGAGTAGGCGATGTGGTCTATGACGAACTGCCAAAGGAAATGCTCGTCATGGTGGTTCCCGATGCCGACAAGGATTTTGTCCTTGACGCAATCATGATGAACGCGAAGTCGGATGGCGAAGGAAAGTTCGGAGATGGTAAAATCTTTGTTTCTAAAGTCGAAGAGGTCTACACCATCAGCACAGGAAAAATGGAAAACGAACCTGAAATAGCGGAATCAAAGGAGGCATAATGAAAGAGATCATCGCAGTAATCCGGATGAAAAAAATGAATGAGACCAAGGACGCGCTTATCGAGGCCGGCATCTCTTCGTTTACCTCTCTGGGACGTGTGCATGGAAGAGGCAAGGGGCAGGTGCATTTTGACATACTTCAGGGCGCGGAAGAAGGACATCCTGAAGCGATCGAACTGCTTGGCAACCCACCGCGGCTCGTCGCCAAAAGACTGGTTGCCATTGTTGTGCCCGATGAATTGAAGGACAAAACCATTGAGACGATAATAAAGACCAATCAGACAGGAAATCCCGGTGACGGAAAAATATTTGTTACCGATATCACCGACAGCATACGGGTGCGTACGGGTGAGACCGGCGATGTAGCACTTGTATAACAAACAAGAAGAGGAGATACACTAATGGAGTCAAGAAAATACCCTGAACCTTCCGTAGTCAGGGAGGAGTTGATAAAGAAATATCCGCCCAAGGTTGCCAAAAAAAGAGGCAAAGCGATTGTCATCAACGATCCTGAAACGATCCCGCCGGTACAGGCCAATATCAGGACCATACCCGGGATTATCTCACAGAGGGGATGTTCTTACGCAGGATGTAAAGGGGTTGTTCTGGGCCCGACAAGAGACATTGTCAATCTGGTGCACGGACCTATCGGATGCAGTTTTTACGCCTGGCTGACCCGAAGAAACCAGACGCGTCCTGACGGACCGGATGATAAAAACTATATGACCTACTGCTTCTCAACCGACATGCAGGAAGAACATGTTGTTTTCGGTGGAGAGAAAAAGCTGAAAGAGGCAATCCAGGAAGCCTACGACATATTCCGTCCAAAAGCTATCGGCATTTTCTCAACCTGTCCGGTAGGCCTTATCGGAGATGACGTTCACGCAGTAGCCAGAGAGATGAAAGAAAAACTTGGCGACTGCAATATTTTCGGCTTCAGCTGTGAAGGCTACAAAGGTGTCAGCCAGTCGGCCGGACACCATATCGCCAATAACCAGGTCTTCAAACATGTTGTCGGCCTTGATGACACCGACAAGGGCGGAAAGTTCAAGATCAACATGCTTGGTGAATACAATATCGGAGGTGACGCTTTCGAGATCGAGCGGCTGCTTGAAAAATGCGGCATAACAATGGTCGCGAGCTTCAGCGGCAACTCGACGGTCAACCAGTTTGAAAACTCTCACACCGCCGATCTGAACGTGATCATGTGCCACCGCTCGATCAACTATATGGCCGAGATGATGGAAACGAAATATGGCATTCCCTGGATGAAAGTCAACTTCATCGGCGCGGAATCATCCGCAAAATCACTCCGCAGAATCGCCAGGTATTTTGAAGATGAAGAACTGATGGCAAAGGTCGAGCAGGTCATAGCCGAGGAACTGCCGGTCGTCCAGTCGGTGATCAACGAGATCTACCCGAGAACAAAAGGTAAGCTCGCTATGCTCTTCGTCGGCGGGTCCAGGGCTCACCACTATCAGGAGCTGTTTGGTGAACTGGGTATGGAAACCATCTCGGCAGGTTACGAGTTCGGACATCGGGACGACTATGAAGGGCGGAAGGTCATTCCGAATATCAAAGTAGATGCTGACAGCAAGAACATCGAGGAGCTCAAGGTTACCGCTGATCCGGAAAAATTCAAACCGAGAAAAACGGAAGAAGAACTTGAAAAGCTCAAAGCTGAAGGCCTTGACATCAGGGAATACGAAGGCATGATGCCCGATATGAAAAAAGGATCTATCGTCATCGATGATATCAGCCATTACGAAAGCGAAAAGCTGATTGAACTCTACAAACCTGATATTTTCTGCGCCGGCATCAAGGAAAAATATGTCGTGCAGAAAATGGGCGTCCCCTTGAAACAGCTTCACAGCTATGACTACGGGGGGCCTTATGCCGGATTTAAAGGCGCGATTAACTTTTACAGGGATATCGACAGAATGGTCAACAGCCGGGTCTGGAAACTTATCCAGGCGCCTTGGGAAGAAACGACTGAGCTGGAAGCTAACTATGTCACACAGTAACACTGGACCGGGCGCAGAAGCCCGGTCAGAAACAAAACGGAACGATTATGCTATTACGACATACAACCAATAAGCCGGTTGAGCGTCATGCGCTCACGGTCAACCCGGCGAAAACCTGCCAGCCGATCGGAGCCATGTACGCGGCCCTCGGCATACATGGCTGCCTCCCGCACAGTCACGGTTCACAGGGATGCTGCTCCTATCACCGCAGTACCCTAACCAGACACTATAAAGAACCGGTCATGGCTGCGACAAGCTCGTTTACCGAGGGTTCTTCAGTATTTGGCGGACAGGCGAACCTGGTGACGGCCATCAACAACATGTTCACGATCTACGAGCCTGATATCATCGCCGTTCACTCAACCTGCCTTTCCGAAACCATCGGTGACGATCTCCAGCAGATTGTTAAAAAAGCGAAGGACGACGGCAAAATACCGGAAGGCAAACATGTCATCTATGCACCTACCCCGAGCTTTGTCGGTTCACACGTCACCGGTTACGCGAACATGGTTGCAGCCATGGCCGACCAGTTTGCTGAATCAACCGGCGAGAAACTCGACCAGATCAATATCGTCGCGGGCTGGATGGAACCTGCGGACATGCGGGAAATCAAAAGGCTGTCGAAATCACTTGGTGTAACCATCAGGCTTTTTCCTGACACATCGGATGTACTCGACGCGCCACAGACGGGAAAACATGTTTTCTATCCAAAAGGAGGGGTCACGGCCGAGGAACTGAAAAGCACAGGAGACAGCAAATCAACCATCGCTCTTGGCTGCTTCAGCGGCGAACCTGGCGGCATAGCGCTCGACAAAAAATGCAAGGTGCCGTCCAAAACAGAAGACATTCCTGTCGGACTGCAGGCGACAGACCGCTTTCTGATGGCATTGAGCAAGGCTGCCGGAGTCAGGATACCGGAGGAAATTTCCGATGAAAGAGGTCGTCTTGTCGACCTGATGACCGATATGGAACAATACTTCGACGGCAAGAGAGTCGCGCTTTTCGGTGATCCGGATGACCTGATACCGCTTACCGAGTTTCTTGTGGATCTTAACATGAAACCGGTACACATCGTGAGCGGTACACCCGGCAAACGTTTTGAGCAGCGCATGCGGGAAATACTTAAGGATAGTGTTCCGGACGCAAACATCAAAAACGGTCCGCAGGCGGATATGCTTCTTCTGCATCAGTGGATCAAAAAAGAACCTGTGGATCTGCTGATCGGCAATACCTACGGCAAGTACATCGCGAGGGATGAAGACCTTCCTTTCGTACGCTACGGATTCCCTATCGTTGACCGGGTCGGCCACAGCTACTTCCCGAGTGTCGGTTACATGGGCGGCCTGAGGCTTGCTGAAAAAATCCTCAACGTGCTGATGGACCGGCAGGATCGCGATGCTCCTGAAGAGTCGTTTGAACTTGTGATGTAGAAAATTGTTGAACTGTTGATTTGTTGATTCGTTGAAATGCACAATGGATACCGGATCCCCTGTGAAATAAACAGGATATTTCGCAGGGCTTACCGGAAATCCATTGAACACCGTTAAACCGTGCAATAGAGGCCACTGAACCAGAAGTTTGAAATCCAATGGATAAGCTTGAAATACTCGAGGGAAGAAAACAATCGGTCTTTGAAAAAAACAAAGATGCGGGAGCATTTGACATTTCCTGTGAAACTACAAGCCTCTCAGGCTCTGTCAGTCAGAGAGCATGTGTCTTCTGCGGATCACGAGTCGTACTCTACCCTGTTGCTGATGCCCTTCATATTGTCCATGGCCCGATCGGATGTGCCGCCTACACGTGGGACATCCGGGGGTCGGTATCTTCCGGACCGGAACTGCACCGTCTGAGTTTTTCTACCGACCTGCAGGAAATGGATGTCATTTACGGGGGCGAAAAAAAGCTCTACAAATCCCTGATTGAACTGATTGACCAGTACACACCGAAAGCCGCGTTTATCTATTCCACCTGCATCATCGGACTGATCGGCGATGATATCGACGCGGTCTGCAAAAAAGTCTCGGAAGAGAAAGGAATTCCTGTTCTGCCGGTACATTCGGAAGGATTCAAGGGCACCAAAAAAGATGGGTACAAAGCTGCCTGTGATGCCCTCATGAAAATCGTTGGCACCGGTTCAACAGAAGGAATAGGAAAGTACAGCATCAATATCATGGGTGAGTTTAACCTTGCCGGTGAAGCCTGGATTATCAGAAAATACTATGAAGAAATGGGAATAGAGGTTGTCTCTACCCAGACCGGCGACGGCAGGGTGGACGATATACGCCGATCCCACGGGGCCGCACTCAATATTGTGCAGTGCTCGGGCTCTATGGTCAAACTGGCCAAAATGATGGAGGAAAAATACGGCATTCCATACATGAGAGTATCGTATTTCGGTATTGAGGATATGTCAAAAGCGCTTTACGATGTCGCGAACCATTTCAGCGATAATCCGGCAATCATGGAAGCCGCTAAAAATATCGTACGGCGGGAAGTGGGGGAAATCTACCCGCAGATCATGAAGTATCGGGCAGCTCTCAGCGGTAAAAAAGCCGCCATCTATGTAGGAGGTGCGTTTAAGGCATTTTCACTGATCAAGGCACTCTCCTCTGTCGGAATGGATGTTGTCCTGGCCGGATCGCAAACAGGGAACAAGGATGACTATGCGGGGCTGAAAGAAATGTGCGATGAAGGAACGGTAATCGTTGACGATTCCAATCCGGTTGAACTTTCAAAATTTGTTCTTGAAAAACAGGCAGACCTCCTTATCGGAGGCGTAAAGGAACGTCCGATAGCATATAAACTCGGTATAGGCTTCTGCGACCACAATCATGAGCGCAAAATACCTTTAGCCGGCTTTGTGGGAATGGTGAACTTCGTCAAGGAGGTATACCAGTCCGTCATGAGCCCGGTCTGGCAGTTTGCACCGAGAAAAGGAGGAAAATTATGAAAACAACAGCAAAAGCAGCGACTCAGAACGCATGTAAACTCTGTAATCCACTGGGAGCCTGCCTCGCGTTCAGAGGCATAGAAAAGTGCGTTCCCTTTCTTCACGGATCACAGGGATGCGCAACCTATATTCGACGATACCTTATCAGCCATTTCAAGGAACCGGTTGATATCGCGTCATCAAACTTCAATGAAGATACGGCTGTATTCGGCGGCAGCCACAACCTGCAACTGGGGTTGAAAAATGTCACGCTCCAGTATAAACCTGAGGTCATCGGGCTGGCGACGACCTGCCTGTCGGAAACAATCGGGGACGATGTCGACATGATCCTCCGCGACTATGACAAACTTTTTGAAAACGGAGAACCGTTACCCAACGGAAAACCGCTCCCATTGATGATCCATGCGTCAACCCCCAGTTATCAGGGCAGCCACATCGACGGGTTTCATGCCGCGGTTAAAGCGACGGTTGAAACAATTGCTGAAAGCGGACAAAAAGAGAATCTTCTGAACCTCTATCCCAACATGGTTTCTCCCGCGGACCTCAGACACATGAAGGAGATCCTCAAAGACTTCAACATTCCCTACGTCCTGCTGCCTGACTATTCGGAGACTCTTGACGGAGGACCGTGGGATGAATATCACAGAATTCCGAAAGGCGGCACAACGGTCAGCGCGATCAGAAAAAGCGGCAAGGCCGCTGCAAGTCTGGAATTCTCATCGGTACTGACCGCAGACAAGTCAGCTGCCGTATATCTGGAAAAGAAGTTCGATGTACCTGCATATTCCATGACGTTGCCGATCGGCATCAAACAGAGCGACGCGTTTTTCGGACTGCTCGAAAAGCTCTCAGAGACTCCTATGCCTGAAAAATATGAAGATGAGCGGAGAAGACTTGTCGATGCTTATGCAGACGGGCACAAGTACATTTTCGAGAAAAAAGCGATTGTGTACGGTGAAGAGGATCTGGTGATCGCCATGACTGCGTTTCTGACAGAGATCGGCATCACTCCTGTACTGTGCGCTTCCGGAGGAAAAAGCGGTCACCTGAAAAAACGGATTGAAGAGATCGTTCCCGACAGTGAAAATACCGGCATACTCGTCCGTGATGGTGTTGATTTTGTTGATATCGAGGATGAGGCGAAAGTCCTGAAGCCCGATCTTCTCATCGGCAACAGTAAAGGCTACACCATGTCAAGGAAAAACAACACTCCCATCATCAGGATAGGATTTCCTATCCATGACCGGTTCGGAGGACAGCGTCAACTTCATCTCGGTTATCGCGGGACACAGGAACTGTTCGACAGAATCGTCAATACCATTCTTCAAGAGAGACAGAATTCATCACCAATCGGATATACATACCAGTAAGGGGAAGCACCATGACACTATCCATAGAAAAACATCCCTGTTTTAACGATGCATCGAGACACAGTTTCGGCCGCATTCACCTCCCTGTTGCCCCGAAATGCAATATCCAGTGCAACTACTGCAACAGAAAATTCGACTGTCTGAACGAAAACAGACCGGGAGTGACCAGCAGGGTGCTCTCACCCCATCAGGCACTGCACTATCTTGATCAGGCGCTTGAGCTCTCTCCGAACATTGCCGTTGTCGGGATTGCCGGCCCGGGGGATCCGTTCGCAAACCCTGAAGAAACCATGACAACCCTGAGACTTGTTCGTGAAAAATATCCGGAAATGCTGCTCTGCGTTGCCAGCAACGGGTTGAACGTTCTGCCATATATCGAAGAACTTGCAGAACTCAAGGTCAGCCATGTTACCCTGACCATCAATGCTATAGATCCGGAAATCGGTGCTGAAATCTATGCCTGGGTACGACACGGAAAAAAAGTGTTCCGTGACGTTGCGGGAGCGGAACTGCTTCTCAAGAACCAGCTTGAAGCACTGAAAAAGCTCAAGGAACTTGGTGTGACGGCGAAGGTCAACTCCATTATCATTCCAGGCATCAACGACAAGCATGTTGTCGAGGTTGCAAAAGCCGTATCGGAACTCGGCGCCGACATTTTCAACGGCCTTTCATACTACAGGACCGAAGAAACCGTTTTCGAAAACATTCCTGAACCACATCCTGAACTGGTTTTAGCGTTACAGAAAGAAGCATCGAACTATCTGCCGCAGATGCAACACTGTGCTCGCTGCAGGGCAGACGCTGTGGGCATCATCGGAGAGGAAAACAATGACAGCATCATGAAAGAACTGATAGAAGCAGCGAAGCTGCCGAAGAATCCATCGGAAAACAGGCCCTTTGTCGCTGTTGCGAGCATGGAGGGCGTGCTGATAAACCAGCATCTCGGAGAAGCCGATCGTTTTCTGATCTATGCATTGGATGAGAAGAGCGAGAAACCACTCCTGGTCGAGTCACGTCCGGCACCGCCTACCGGAGGAGGAACCATGCGCTGGGAAGCCGTTTCCTCCATGCTTCTGGACTGCAAAGCGCTGCTGGTCAACGGGGCTGGAGAGTCACCTAAAAAAGTGCTCTCCGACAGCGGTATCGAAATCTACGTTCTTGACGGGCTTATCGAGGAGGGGGTTTCCGGAGTGTTTTGCGGAAAAGATATGAGCCGGATGACACGTATAAGCCAGATGCATGCCTGCAAAACAAGCTGTTCAGGAACCGGCGGAGGATGCGGGTAAGTAAAGGCAAAAGTCAAAAATCAAAAGTCAAAAAGGCGCTGCCTGCTACGTCAGATCTCGAAGAGGCAACCCCCGGTAGTTGCCCGCATCGTCCTGAGAATCAAAAAATTCGACGAATAACGAATAACCATTAACGAATAACGAACGAACATGGAAAAACCGAAACATCACATACTGGTCTGTGCAAGCTTTCGCTCACAGGGTGCCCCACAGGGTATCTGCCACAAAAAAGAGTCATTGCAGCTGCTGCCCTATCTGGAAAGCGAACTTTCCGACAGGGACATGACCGACGTCGTCGTCTCAGCGACCGGGTGCCTCAATGTCTGTGAAAAAGGACCGATCGTCGTCATTCATCCGGAAAATCACTGGTACAAGGAAATCGACAGCGAAGAGAAAATCGATGAAATACTCGATGCCCTTGAGGAAGGAGAGGCATGCGAAGACTATCTGATCAGTGAGTGATCACCGGGCAGTATACTCTAAAGCATAGAGAGAAAAAGGGCTCCGGCCCTTTTTCTATGGTAATCGTTATAGCTCAAAAGAAATAACGGAAAGCATACATAAACGAGAAAGAAAGTTTCATGATTTCAAAGCGCGCAAAATCTCGATCCGAAAGAAGGTGACAGGATATGTGCGATGTTCAAGGCGTCAAGCGTGATTATCAGCACGGATTGAGGGATCGCCACGGTGAAAAAATCCTATGATTGAGCGGAAAGCGGAAGCCAGCGCTGAAGCATGGCGGTCATGACCTTTCGTTCCACAGGCTTGGCGACAAAGTCATCCATACCGGCATCCATACACTTCTGACGATCTTCTTTTGTGGCATTAGCCGTCATGGCGACAATATGAACCTCGCTATCCAGCTCTCTGCCGGCCTGTCTGATCGTTCTCGTTGCTTCATAACCGTCCATAACAGGCATTTGCAGGTCCATCAGTACCAATCCATAATTTTTCTGCTTGAGAGCTTCAACCGCGTCAGCCCCATTAAACGCTATATCGATCTGATAACCCATTTTCAAGAGCATGGCCTGAGCGACTTTCTGGTTGATAGTATTATCCTCAACCAGAAGCACCCAGTTTTTCTCGCAATCGGATGGCGATATATCCTCTTGATGCACTTCCGCCTCGTCATCGCGATCTCCATCTTCAGCCCTGTCACAACCTCCCTCCACCTTATCGAAAGCAAGCGTAAAACTGAATGTTGAACCGTCCCGCTCACTGCTCGTAACCTGAATCTCCCCTCCCATAAACGCGATAAGCTTTCTCACAATTGCCAGGCCAAGGCCTGTGCCTCCTTCCTTGCGGGTGGAGGAAGCGTCAATCTGGGTGAACGGGTTGAAAATCAAGTGTTGCTGCTCTTCCGGAATCCCTATGCCGGTATCCTGTACGGAAACCTTGAGTGAAACATCCTGAGGCGTTTCGGAAACAACCGTTACCGTGACGGTAACCTGACCCCGATAGGTAAACTTAATGGCGTTCTGTATCAGGTTCAGCAGTACCTGCTTGATATATCCGGGATAACCGGAGATAACCGAAGGAATATTCTCATCGATATCACTGGCAAGAACCAGTCCCTTGCAACTGGCCTTTTCTTTCATGATTGCGATGATATCCTGCAGAAGCTGGCGAAGATTGAACACCTCCTTATCCTCATCGATACGTCCTGCCTCTATCCTGCTGAAATCAAGAATATCATTGATCAGCATCAAAAGCATTTGAGCGCTGGAATAGAGTGTATCGCTGTAATATCGCTGATCCTTGTCGAGCGTTGTCTCTATCAGCAGTTCTGTCATGCCAATAACCGCATGAAGGGGGGTACGAAGTTCGTGAGAGATATTCGCAAGAAATTCACTCTTTGCCTTGTTGGCGCTTTCTGCCTCAATCCTGGCATTTTTCAGGTTCTCGATCAGACCCTGCTGTATTTTCTCCTTCTCCTCGACATTACGCTTCTCCGTAACAAGCTTGTCGTTGAGTTTTCTGGCTTCCTTGAGCGCGACTTCCGTTTCCTTCCTGCGCATTCTGTCACCATCCTGCAACTCCTGCAGATCGTTACGGAGAACGACGATAACTTTAAAGAGTTCGTTGAGCGGGTGATCAGGAGAGTAATAGTCACTGTCAGCGTCATCAAGGTCTTTGTTTTCGAACAGAAGATGACCGCATGTCGCCGCGAAGTCATCAATCTCCCTGCGTGAGACCAGCACACCGTCCGACTGAACAGGTTCGGCCTTCGGGGTACTGCTGTTTACATAGCTGAACGCTTCTTCGACAGAGTCGACAAAAACAAAACGCTGTCTGACAATACCTGAAAAAATCCGAATCATCGCTTTAAGAAGCTGCGATGCCCCGCAGATATAAGTTATGACAGGTCTGCTGTTGTATTCGGCATTGAGTCTGTTGAGTGTAGCTGCATAGAGCACCCGGGTGCTGATCGACGCTTTGACCACCCCGGAATAATCCGCTATTCTTACATAGTCTGTGTTTTCAAGCACCCTGTCGGCAAAAACACGTTCAACATGAGAAATCGCTTTTCGCGCGGCATCAGGAGGAATGTCTCCCCCCAGAGAGGTAAAAAAAAGTTTTCCGGGAATAACTGCACTGTGGTAGTAGACTCCGGATTCCGGATCGTCAAACTGCCATTCGGGTCGGAATTCCAGCATATTATAACTATAACTGAAACGGCTGGCGCCTTTTCCATCGCCTTGCGACTGATTCATCAACATCGGATTTTAAGCCTTACCATCCAGACTCTGAACAGGGAAAATCTGCATGAAAGGGGATACAAGAAAAGCTTGTGTTTTAATTTACTTTTATCAAGCTTCAAGAGCAAAAGAAAAAACGTCAACAGATTCTCGGTAACTGCTCACCAAGCGGCATGTCCAGTATCCTGCGACTTCCAAGCGACGTCCTGATCACCACCATTCCCGGATGCTCATCGACAACCTCCCCGATAATCGCAGCTTCACTGCCGTGCTCGTGCGCTCGCAGGACGACAAGGGCGGCATCGGCTTCGGCGGCGGGAACGACCAACAGCACCTTGCCTTCGTTGGCGACGGTGAGCGGGTCTATGCCGAGAAGTTCGGCTGCACCGCGCACCTCTTCGCGCACTGGAAGGGCGCCTTCGTCCAGTTCGATGCCGACCGACGAGGAAGCGGCAAGTTCGTTGAGCGTGGCAGCTACGCCGCCTCTGGTAGGATCGCGCATGGCGTGAAGGTTCGGCGCTGCCTGGAGCACGTCGGCGATCATGCCGTTCAGGGCGGCGGAGTCGCTCTGGATGCGACTCTGGAAGGAGAGGCCTTCACGTGTGGTGAGGATCGCCATGCCGTGGTCGCCGATCGTGCCGGAGAGCAGCACCGCGTCGCCGGACAGGAGGTTGCGGCACGACACATCGCGGCCCGGCGGGATGAAGCCGACGCCGGAGGTGTTGATAAAAATCCGGTCACACTGCCCTTTCTGCACCACTTTCGTATCGCCGCACGCGATCACCACCCCGGACTTTCTCGCCGCTTCGGCCATGCTTCTGACGATCCGTTCGAGATCGACGAGCGGCAGCCCCTCTTCGAGCACGAAACCGGCGCTCAGGTAGCGCGGCATGGCGCCGCCTACGGCCAGATCGTTCACCGTACCGTTAACCGCCAGATCGCCGATGTTCCCGCCGGGAAAAAAGACCGGCGTGACCACATAGGTGTCGGTGGTGAACGCGATGCGCCCCGGCTCGGCGTCGAAACGCGCCTGATCGTCGAGCTGATCGAGCACCGGATTATTGAGATGCGGCATGAACACCCGTGCGGTCAGCTCCTGCGACAGGCGACCGCCCGCGCCGTGAGCCATCTGGACGGTTTCGTGCTGAAGAATCGGTGATGGGCAGCTCAGTTGCATTGTTTTTCGGGATTACGGTGATAACGGTAATAGGCGGCGCAGGCTCCTTCGGAGGAGACCATTGTGGCTCCGAGGGGGGTTTGCGGGGTACATTCTTTGCCGAAGGCCGGGCAGTCGGAGGGCTTGAGGTAGCCCTGCAGCACCTCGCCGCTCCTGCACAGGGGCGACTCATGCGGAGATATGTGGCCCACGTCGAAGCGCTTTTCGGCGTCGAAGCAGGCGTACTGCTCGCGCAGCACGAGACCGCTTGCCGGAATGACGCCGATGCCGCGCCATGGACGGTCGGCCACCTCGAACACCTGGTTCATCACCTTCCGCGCCTGAGGGTTGCCCTCGCGACTGACCACGCGCCCGTAGGCGTTGAGTACGCCCGACTTTCCCGCTTCGAGCAGTTCGACCGTCTTCAGAATCGCGTCGAGCAGATCGACCGGCTCAAACCCGGCAGGCACGATCGGCACGCCGAATTCTTCGGCCACCGGCTCGTATTCTTTCCACCCCATGATGGCGCAGACGTGCCCGGCGGCGAGGAACCCGTGCACCCGGTTATCGGGCGAGGAGAGAATCGCACGCATGGCCGGAGGCACCATCACCTGGCTCACCAGTTCGCAGAAGTTGCCGAGCCCCTCCCGCGCCGCCTGATGCACGGCCATTGCGTTGGCCGGAGCAGTGGTCTCGAAGCCTACGGCCAGAAACACCACCTCTTTTTCGGGGTTGTCACGTGCGATCTGCAACGCTTCGAGCGGAGAAAAAACGATGCGCACATCCGCCCCCTCGCTCCGAGCCATGAACAGATCTTTCCCGCTGCCGGGCACACGGAGCATGTCGCCGAAGCTCACGAGAATCGTCTCCGGCATGGCGGCAATGGCAAGCGCCCGATCAATAGTCTCAAGCGGCGTCACGCAAACGGGACAACCCGGCCCGTGAACAAGCTGGATGTTCGACGGCAAAAGCTGGTCGATGCCGTTGCGCAGAATCGAATGCGTCTGGCCGCCGCAGATCTCCATTATAGCCCAGGGCTTTGTCGCTGTATTCTCAATCTTTTTGAGCAACCCGCGCGCAAGATCAGGGTTCCTGTATTCGTCTATGTACTTCATTGTATGTATGTACTTGCTTTTTTATCGGTTAGCTCAATGGCTCAGTATCTTTTTGCTGTCCTGGCTATTCAGCTATCAAGCCACCCTGCTACTTCCCTAACAGCTCGTCCCAAAGCTTCAGGCTTTCTGCCGCCTCTTCTTCATCGATAATCTTCAAAGCAAATCCCGCGTGCACGATAGTGTACTGCCCAAGCTGAATATCCGGCACATATTCGAGACAGGCTTTCGTCAAAGCACCGTTAATATCCACGGTCCCCATTTTCAATCCGTTTTCATCGGTAACTGCCACAACTTTTCCTGGAATCGCTAAACACATGGTTACGCTCTTGTTGATTTGTTGAACTGTTGATCTGTTTCTATCCTGTTTCCTCAAGTCAAAATTCATAAGATACTTCTCTGACGTCATGCCGGACTTGATCCGGCATCCATGCAAAAAAGGGTGGATTCCCGTGTAAGACCTGTGAAATAGATGCTCAGATTTCACGGGTCAGGCACGGGAATGACCCAAATTAACATGAGTTTCCCCAATCGAAATTTACGGCGTCCTTATGATCTCAGCAATTACAAAACTCCCTTATACCGGCCCTTCAGGTATTCCCTGCCGATAACCGCCTGACCGAGAGAAATGCCTCCGTCATTGCAGGGGACGAGAGCGTGCGTCAGCACCGTCAGACCGTGACGTTCCAGTTTTTCCGTCAATCGCTCAAACAGCAAAGCGTTCTGAAAGACCCCGCCACTGAGAACAACACGGTGAATTCCTGAATAGGCAACCGCTTTTCTAACAATAGCATACAATAACTCAACAATTGTTACATGAAAACGACTACTGATTACTGCAACGGGAACGCCTGATTGTACAGCCGTGACAATGTCGCGAATCATTGGCGATATGTCCAGCCGCCATCTGTCATCGCCTGATGCTGAAATCTCCCATGAAAAAGGCTCCCCCTCAAAACCTCTCGCTGCTAACATAAGCTCGATTGCAGCCTGTCCCTCATAACTGATATCACTGCAAAGACCGGTTAACGCCGCTACCGCGTCAAAAAGCCTTCCGCAACTGCTGGTAACAGGGGAATTGACACCTTTTTCCAGTAACTGCATGACGCCCGACATATCTTTGTCCCTCATGAAACCAGGTTCAGGAACCGTATCGAAACTATGGAAAAGATAACCGGCTGCGGCTCTCCATGGGTGAAAAACAGCGGCATCACCACCGGGCAGCGGAACAGGGTCGAAGCATGCGAAACGGTATGCCTCCGCCGCATCACCGATCAGAACCTCTCCTCCCCAACTTGTTCCGTCGATCCCGTAGCCGGTACCATCGAGAATGACCCCTATGGCCGGGGCGTCGCTCAGATTTTCCGCAAGACAGGATGCCAGATGGGCATGATGGTGCTGCACGGCAAGCGAGGGAATATCTTTCTGCTCCAGCGCCCACAGGGAAGACAGATATGCCGGATGCATATCAGAGACGATCAGTTCAGGCGATGCCTGAAAAATTTGCTGCAGATGATCCGCAACCATCTGAAAATGGCGATAGGACTCATAGTTCCTGAGATCTCCGATATGCTGGCTCACTATCGCACTGTTTCCTTTGAGCAGGCATACCGTATTCTTGATTTCAGCTCCGGTGGAAAATACCGAAGCGCCCCCTGAAAGCAGCGGGACAGGCTCCGGCACATACCCCCTGCTCCTCCTGACCTGCCGCAGTTTCCCGGCAAGATGAACCGTAACGGAATCATCGCATCGCAGATAGACCGGACGATCATGCACAAGATAGCAGTCGGCGATCTCCTGCAGGCGGGACACCGCCTCACTGTTTTCGATCGCTATGGGCTCATCGGAACTGTTTGCGCTTGTCATGACCAGCATTTCAGGACCCCGGTTCATCAAAAGCACATGCAGGGGAGCGTAGGGAAGCATAACCCCCAGTCGATCGTTTCGAGGAGCTATCTCCTCCGAAAGGCCGTGACGTGCTTTTTTCTTCAAGAGAACGACAGGAGCCTGAGGCGAACAGAGTGCCTCACGCTCAGACGCATTGATATCACAGAACTTTTCAATCGTTTCAATCGATCTTGCCATCACGGCAAACGGTTTTTCCTCTCTTCTTTTTCTCTTTCTCAGAGCAGAAACTGCCTTATCATCAAAGGCATCTACCGAAAGATGAAAACCACCGATCCCCTTAACCGCCACAACTCCCGAACTTTTCAGCGAAGCCACAGCATAACCTACAGGATCATCGCACGGTACTACGTTGCCGTCCCTGTCAAGTATCTGTAAAGAGGGTCCGCAGACAGGACAGGCATTTGGCTGCGCGTGAAATCGCCTGTCCATGGGATCGTGATACTCACGCTCACAGTCGGGACACATCGTAAAATCTTTCATCGACGTATACCGCCTGTCGTAGGGGATCCGTTCTATAATGGTATACCGTGGGCCACAGTCGGTGCAGTTAAGAAATGCATAGCCGTGTCTTCGGTCTGAAGGGCTCAACAGCTCCTTCCGGCAGGCTTCACACATGGCAATATCAGGGGCGACAAGCGTCTCTGCCGCCCCCTCATCATCCGATGACATAATCACGAATTCCCTCTCAGAAGAAGGGGGGATCTCTTCAATTTCAATCGATGTTATCTTCGCGAGCGGGGGGGCCATATGTCGCAGATCGAAAAAAAACCTGTCAAGCTTCGATGATTCAGGACTCTGTATCTCAATGCACACACCTGAAGATGTATTACGGATATAACCGCTCAAACCGGCCCCTTTGGCAAGGCGGTAAATGAAAGGTCTGAACCCGACACCCTGTACAATGCCGGACACAAAACATCTTACTCTTTTTTCAGTCTTGACTGCAGCCATTCTATCCATGCATCAACCCCCTCTCCCGTTGCGGCTGAAAGTTCGAACCACTCAAGATGGTGATTGACCTTCATGGCGTTCTCTCTGCATTTCGCAGCGCTGAAAGGAACATACGGAAGCAGATCGGTTTTGTTCAAAATACAGACATCCGCCTCAAGAAACATCGTCGGATATTTCAAGGGCTTGTCATCCCCTTCGGTAACACTGATAACCACGATTTTCATTGCCTCGCCAAGATCAAACAGGGCGGGACAGACAAGGTTTCCCACATTCTCGATACAGAGCAATGAATGATCTTCAAGAGCCATCTCCCTGACAGCGCGATGGACCATGAGGGCATCGAGGTGACAGCCCGTCCCGGTGTTTACCTGTAAAACGGGAACATCGAGAGCCTGAATACGCTCTGCATCCCTCGTCGTCTGCTGATCACCCTCTATGACGCTTACCGGACAAGTGACTTGAATCAGAGGAATGGTTTTTTCCAGCAGTGTGGTCTTTCCGGATCCGGGAGAGCTGAGAAAATTAACCGCAAGGACGTTTTTCGCCTCAAAATAACCACGGTTTCTCTCCGCAAGCAGATTGTTCTGCGATAAAACATCCTGCTCGACGATCACCTGTCGATCCCGGGTGCGGCTTTCGCCGGACGACTCATGCGAATGAGAATGATCATGTCCGTCATCCCCTACATGAACATGATATGAAGCGTCTCCAGGTTTATAAATGATTGCTCCCTCACCAGAAGAGCATCCGCACGTATCACACATTGTATAAGATTGTTGAGTTGTTGATTTGTTGAGCTGTTGAGCCCTGCTTGTCAATTAATATCGGGCAGTCACAGGGGCCTGCCCCTACAATAAAATGTAAACGTATCCTATTCCCCTCCGGTCTCCGATTTCCAGTCATCCCCTCTTCTTGTCTCTCGATTCTAACTTCTTACTTCCATCCCCTCTCGTCTCTATTTTCTCCTCCGATCTCCCCCATTCTCCCTTTCTTCTATTATCTATTACTCAATAGTCATTCGTCATTAGACACACCACCGCTCGATTCCGGCATCCATGCAGTTAGAGCTATTCGTATGGATTCCCGTGTCAAGCACGGGAATGACAGGAGAAAAAACCTCTCGTCTCTTCCAGCCTCCGCCATTCTTCCCATCTCACAGTATTTCAATAGTCATTCGTCATTATTCATTTCCCAACATTCTCCCCATCTTCCATTATTCAATAGTCATTTGTCCTTAGACACTCCCCAATTCGTCTCGTCTCTCGTCGATTCTGACTCCTGGCTTCCGGCTTCTGCCTTCCATCCCCTCGCCTCTTCGCCCCCTCTCCCCCTCTTCTTGTCTCTCGTCTCTTGATTCTTTTCCCTCTTCCCTCACAACTCGTCACTGGTCACTCTTCCCCCCTTCCCTACTCAATCGTAATCGATTTGATCAACAGTTCCCTGCCTGAAACGATGTTGGTTTTAAAGGAACCGCAGGACGTACACGTAGCGACATGGAATGCAACGGGAAAACGCTGACCGCATGCTTCACACTCTCCCACGGGCTCTACTTCACAAACAGCAAGTTCCGCTCCTTCGGCAACCGTGTTTTTTGCTGCCGCTGAAAAGCAGAATTTCAAAGACTCCACCTCTACACCGGCCACCTTTCCGACTTCAAGCTCGACAATGGTCACCGTATCGGCATGTTCCGCCTCGGCTTTTGCGGCAACGGCATCGATAATTGAAATTGCTATTGACATTTCATGCATAAACTCGGGAACTGGTTGTCTGAAAGTAACAAATGGCGGCTCAAAATCATTTCCTCATGCTGAAAGTAACCGGTAAATGTTCACAAACCATCACCTGCAGGCATCAAATCTTAAAAGATTTTGTACATTTTCTGAACCAAACAACCATCACTGAATTTATCTGGAAGACTGCCGCATTGAAACATCTTACTGGATTATCAGGTATATCCCCGGCGACAATTACCGGAATTCTTGACAAAGCCGCCCTACATAAAGATCTTTTCCTGCATGCTGAAAACAAGATTCCCCGCACACTTCAGGGAAAACGTATCGTTCTCGCCTTTTTTGAGAACTCTACCCGGACAAGATTTTCTTTTGAAATAGCGGCACGAAATCTCGGCGCTTCCACGCTCAATTTCAGCGCGTCATCGAGCAGCGTCAGCAAGGGCGAAAGCATCGTGGATACCATAAAAAATCTGGAGGCTATGCAGGTCGATGCTTTTGTCATCCGCCATCCGTCATCCGGCTCGGCCGAACAGATAAGCCGTATCACCGACAAACATGTCATTAACGCCGGTGACGGCACTCATGAACATCCTACCCAGGCTCTGCTCGACATCTTTACCCTGAGGGATTATTTCGGGTCACTTCAGGATACCAGGATCATGATTCTGGGAGATATACTGCACAGCCGTGTCGCCCGTTCAAATATTTTCGGACTGACCGCGCTGGGGGCAAATGTCGGCGTCTGCAGCCCGGTGTCGCTTCTTCCGGCAGATATATCATCTCTCGGTGTCAGGATATTTACAGGAATCGATGACGCCATCAGGTGGGCTGACGCCGCGATTGTGCTGAGACTCCAGCTTGAAAGAACAACAGGGGGCTATCTGCCCTCCCTTGAAGACTACTCGCTTCATTTCGGCCTTACCGATGAACGCCTCGAAAAAATACGCAAACACATGCTTGTTCTTCACCCCGGACCGATTAACAGGGAAATTGAAATATCGAGCAACGTGGCTGACCGTATCCAGCCTCCCGGTTATTCGAAAAGCGTACTGCTCGAACAGGTAACCAACGGCGTGGCCGTCCGAACCGCAGTTCTTGAAATGCTCTTCACTGAAACATAACGCTCAAACCTTAACTTTCGTCTCTTTTCATCTTAATTCTTATTTCTCGTCTCTCGACTCTTAACTCTTGTCATCTGTCATCCTGGCACGTAACGCCATAAAAACTCTTCACTCATGCGAAAAGGATATATCCCGCTGATCGTCCTGTTGCTACTCTCTGTATCCGCCCCGCCCGTATTTGGCGGACCGACATTGCGCACCATGTTCCGACCGCTTCTCGCAGATCCGCTTGAACCGCGAATCGCCGTCATGCCCTGGCTCGATGATGAATTTCTCCGGCTCGACATCGGCACGTCGGCCGATCTATACCAGAGCAGCGACGGATGTCTTGCGTTTGGAATAGATTTCGGCACCTACACGCTCCTGCAAAGTGAAGATAACTTCAAATTCCCGGTTGATACGATAGACTATCTTTTCGGGATAAACGCCTCCTGGAAACAGGCACTTGAAAACGAAAACATACCTTTTGATGAGCTTTCCGCAAGATTCCGCATCAGTCACATCTCGGCCCATTTCGAAGACGGGCATTACGACGAAGTTGCCGGAGAGTGGATAAACGAGGAGGCAAGCCCCTTCGGTATCCCGTTCACGTTCAGCCGTGAGTTCATCAATCTCGTCCTTGCGCTTTCATCCGAAAACTACCGCATCTATCTCGGCTACCAGTACCTTTTCCATACCATACCGGACACGATCAACCGGCACGCCCTGCAGGCAGGTGTGGAAATCGACACACCCGGCCATACCTACCTTGCCGCGGATTTCAGGCTGCTCCCTGAGTGGAGTGACGAAATGAACAGAACCGACGGATTCAGAGGAACCTGGAACCTGCAGGCCGGCTGGAGACTTACGGCACTCGGTCTTGAAAACCTGCGGCTTGCCTACAACTACTCGAACGGCATGAGCAGGCATGG
>JADHTF010000032.1 GCA_016776555.1 Chlorobium phaeobacteroides | reverse complement strand
AGCATTATGCAAGCATTATGCGGGCGTGTAACGCACGCACGGACCAGAACAAAACGTTAAAACGGTAGCCCTATAGGGACAACCGGGATTTTTTCACCGGCTGATGCTGCTGGTCAGATACTAATCGCTCAATTCAGGAGAAACTAATAGTCCCCGGATAAGTTGTAAAACAAGAGCGTTTGAATCAGAAAAAACAGGTTGTTCTGGTAACCGGTGCAACGGGATATATCGGCTCGCAGGTTGTCTATGCGCTACGGAAAATGTTCGGAGACGGCCTCCATGTGAAGGCTCTTGTCAGAGAGAACTCAGAGGTTGCTGTTCTGTCCGATCCTGAGGTGGAAATTGTGCGGGGGGATATTCTCAACCCGATATCCCTTCTTGAACCGTTTGAGTCTGTTGACGCAGTATTTCATTGTGCCGGTCTTGTCGCATACACGAAGCAGTCTCGAAACAGGCTTTATGAGACAAATGTTACCGGTACGTCGAACGTTGTCGACGTGTGTCTTCAAAAAGGTGTCGGGCGTCTTGTTTTGACCAGTTCTGTCGCTGCGCAAGGGGTGAAAGAGGGTATAGAACAGGCGGATGAAGAAACTGCCTTCAGTGAGTGGCAGCACAGGATAGCCTATATGGACTCGAAACGCCTCGCGGAGATTGAGTGTGAGCGTGGTATCGCGGAGGGCCTGGATGTCGTGATGGTTAATCCGGGAGTTGTTCTCGGCAGGGGTGAAGGTCATCCGGTGGTGCTCAACAGTTCTACCAAAGCGGTTCAAAGCATATACCAGGGAAAAATTTTTCTCTATCCTTCCGGAGGGTTGAGCCTTGTGGATATCCGGGATGTCGCGAGGGCTCATATCGAGGTATGGAAGAAAGGAGAGACCGGAGAGCGTTATATCATTGTCTCGGAGAACTGTTCTTACAAGGAGCTGTTTTCTATGATCCGGGAAATCCCCGGGAGCAGCCCGAGGGCCGCTTTTTCGGCAGGCAACGCCCTGTATGGGATTGCCGGAACCGGCGGTGAGCTTTTTTCGCTGCTCTCAGGGAAAAGGCCCTATATCACGCTTGAAAGTATGCGGCTTGCAAGGCGTTATCTGTACTATTCGAACAGGAAATCAGTCGAAAGTCTCGCTATGAGCTATCGTCCGGTTAAGGAAATTTTACAATCAATAGTTACGTGAACCTCAGTTGATCGTTTCAACAAATGCTTTATGGTGTCAAGTTTATAGTACAGGGGACTTGCGGGAGTCCACTACAGCGGCGTCCCCTGTGCCTCGCATCTACAGCATGCACAACAATCGCTCAACTTAGGGTGAAGAAACTTTATTGAAAGACAAGGATTTATAAGCAATGGATACAAAAAAAAATGTGCAGGAGAAAAAGACGGCAGATCCGGCAAAGCTGAAACAGCTGAGCCTGGCCGTTGAGACACTGGAAAAACAGTTCGGTAAAGGCGCTATCATGTGTTTGGGTGATCAGGGCGCCATAATACCTGTTCAGTCGGTCTCCACCGGCTCGATCGCGCTGGATTTCGCTCTGGGTGTCGGAGGGTTTCCACGGGGACGGGTCACCGAGATCTATGGGCCGGAGTCATCGGGTAAGACGACGCTGGCGCTTCATGCTATAGCCGAGGCGCAGAAGGGCGGAGGGATAGCTGCAATGGTAGACGCGGAACACGCCTTTGACCAGACCTATGCAAAAAAGCTAGGGCTTGATATCGGTTCTCTTCTGGTCAGCCAGCCGGAATCAGGAGAACAGGCCCTTTCGATCGTTGAAACCCTTGTTCGAAGCGGCGCGGTAGATATCGTCGTGGTTGATTCTGTGGCGGCGCTTGTTCCGCAGGCTGAACTTGAGGGGGAAATGGGAGACAGTGTCATGGGATTGCAGGCCCGCTTGATGAGCCAGGCATTGAGAAAGCTGACAGGCGCTATCTCGAAGTCAAGCGCTGTCGTGATCTTTATCAATCAGCTTCGCGACAAGATAGGCGTTGTGTACGGCAACCCTGAGACGACAACCGGAGGCAAGGCGCTCAAGTTTTATTCATCCGTTCGTCTGGAGATCAGAAAAATAGCCCAGATCAAAGATGGTGCCGAGATAATCGGTAACAGGACCAAGGTCAAGGTTGTTAAAAACAAAGTGGCTCCACCGTTTAAAATCGTTGAATTCGACATCCTCTACGGAGAGGGCATTTCCGTTCTGGGAGAGTTGATAGACCTGGCCGTTGAGTTTGGTATCGTAAAAAAAGCCGGAGCATGGTTCAGCTATGATTCGGATAAGCTCGGCCAGGGCAGAGAAGCGGTGAAAAAGACGCTGCGTGAGGATAGTGCACTTTTAAGTACAATCCGGAAGCAGGTCAGGGAGATGATGAATCCTTCTCCCGATGTGGTGGATACAGCAGTATAATTGAGTGTATGAGAATAGGAAGTCTGGACATAGAGCGCCCGGTGATTCTCGCTCCCATGGAAGATGTTACCGACAGATCTTTCAGAAAGATCTGCAAACGGTTTGGTGCAGATATTGTCTATACTGAGTTTGTCAGCGCGGAGGCTCTCCGCAGAGGTGTCGGGAAATCTATTCAAAAGATGCTTTTCGAGGAGAGCGAACGTCCAGCAGTCATTCAGATCTTCGGAAATTCCGGGGAGGCAATGGCCGAGGCGGCGGTCATCGCCGCATCGGCCAAACCGGACTACCTTGATATCAATTTCGGATGTCCTGCCAAGAAGGTCGCAGGTAAAGGGGCGGGAGCCGCTTTGCTCAGGGAACCCGAAAAAATGGCGGCTATTACAGCTGCGGTGGTCAAGGCGGTATCGATTCCCGTGACGGTGAAAACCCGGATCGGCTGGGACAGGGATTCAGTCAATATTCTTGATATTATCCCCAGGCTTGAAGATGCGGGTATTGCCGCGATTGCCGTGCATGGTCGAACACGAAGCGAAATGTACAAAGGAAGAGCTGACTGGGACTGGATTGCCAGAGTGAAGGAGCATGCAAAGATTCCAGTTATCGCCAACGGTGATATCTGGTCGCCTCAGGATGCTCTTGCCATGTTCAGCCACACCGGAGCGGACGGTATCATGATAGGGCGTGGCGCAATCGGTAATCCGTTTATATTCAGGCAGGTGAAGGAACTGCTGCAAGGCGGCGCCGTGACGACGTTGCCGGATTTCAGGGACAGGATTTCGGTAGCTATAGAGCATCTCTCGCTTTCCGTGGAGCACAAGGGAGAAAAGTACGGAACTCTTGAAATGAGAAGACATTATTCCACCTACCTTAAAGGGCTCCCGAGGGTTTCCAGAGTCAGGGACAAGCTTGTCAGGGAGGAAAAGTGGCAGCAGGTTATCGAGATACTAAGGGCGTACGAGGTTGAGTGTGAGGGTTACGAACGTGAGGGAAAAATCCGGGAGTATGCTGAATTTCTCAATGATCATTCGAAGCGTCTGGTGCTTAAGTGAGGGTAGGGGATAGCAGGCGGCCTTCAGTGGGCAGTAGGCAAGATTTAGTCATCTTCGGGCGTGACCCGTGAAATAGATCTATGCATTATGAGCTGTTAAACGGTTCAGTAGTATTTTCAAATTATGTATAATGACAACAAACAAGGAAGCAGAGAACATAATGAGCAGTACAGAAAAAACATACAGTATAGCGATTCTGGGGGCAACGGGCCTTGTCGGCAGAACCATGCTGCAGGTGCTGGATGAACGTGATTTTCCGGTACGCGAAATTCTGCCGCTTGCCTCGGAGAGAAGCCGGGGCAGGGAGATTGTCTTCAGGGGAAAATCTTTCAGGACAGATGTGCCTTCTGCAGAAGTATTCAGCAGGGCTGACATCGCGCTTTTCTCGGCCGGTGCTACAGCAAGCAGAACCTGGGCTTCGGTAGCAGCGGAAGCGGGCGCGGTGGTTATCGATAATTCTTCGGCATTCCGTATGGAGCCGGACGTTCCTCTGGTGGTGCCTGAAGTCAATCCGGAGGCCATTTTTGACGTTCAAGGCAAGCCGAAAGGCGTTATTGCCAATCCCAACTGTTCAACCATACAGATGGTGGTTGTTCTCAAGCCTTTGCATGACAGATATCGTGTGAGGAGAGTTGTTGTCTCGACCTATCAGTCCGTTACCGGTAAAGGAAAGCAGGGACGTGACGCGCTTGAGGATGAGCTTGCCGGTAAAATGCCGGAATCTTTTGTGCATGGTCATCAGATCGCTTTCAATGCAGTGCCGCATATCGATGTTTTTCTCGATAACGGCTATACCAAAGAAGAGATGAAAATGGTCAACGAGACACGCAAAATCATGTGTGATGAATCTCTGAGCGTCTCTCCGACAACGGTTCGCATTCCTGTGTACGGAGGGCATGGGGAATCAATGAATATTGAATTCGAGGATGACTTCGACGTCGATGAGCTCCGCGAGATGCTTGCGGGAACACCGGGTATAATCGTTCAGGACGATCCTTCTTCAGGCCTCTATCCCATGCCGCTTACTTCCTATGAAAAAGACGAGGTATTCGTCGGGCGCATACGGAGGGATTTCTGGCAGCCGAAAACAGTGAACCTGTGGATCGTTGCCGACAATTTGCGTAAAGGCGCGGCAACCAACGCGGTACAGATTGCTGAAAAACTGGTCGGAAAGCTATGAAGGTGACTGGTCGTACAGACTGACGAACGCGGCGCACAAGGCTTTCAGCTCTGCAGGGGAGGAGCAGGACGAACGCAGGTTGCACTGCATTGAAAACAGGTTGACAAGGCTCAGGGGCTGAAGGTCTTTTTTGGCGGCGACTGATATTTTTTCCATGAGAGATCTGTCCGCACTGAGCGCGCCTGTGAAAAAGACCGGGTATTGCCGGTATTCAGGGTTTGCCGTTACTTCTCTCAACGCGAAATATTCCGCGTCGCTGCTGTGGTTCAGCTGCCAGAACTTGAAATAATCGAGTTCTCCGTTGCTGCCGACCGAACAGGTCAGATACTCCGGTTCAATTTCAAGAAGTGTAAACGGCCGATTGGTCGCGGCCATGCTCATGATCATCGGTTTGAGGTAGTGTGAACCCATGTGGATCGAGCAGAGTGAGCGAAGATGACGGTATATCTTCTCCAAAAGATCACCCGGATAATAGAGCAGCAGTTGTCTGCGTAACCTGTCGTCCCCGGAGCGAAGAGCGTAGGGGATGTGATCGTGCAGATAGTCGCCGGGTCTGTCCAGCAGATTGGAGGCCTCGGCTCTGCAGTAGGTCTCGAATGCCTCACTGGTGATGATGTCGGGAAAAACCGAAACCATCGGGAAAAAACAGGGAGGATGGACAGAAAGGGCAAGGTGTTCTATCCCCTGTTTTTTGAGCAGGGAGGCTAATCTTCGCAATGCCCGGGCACTGTTCGGGCCTGTATAGTCATCAAGGCCGGCACGAACTGTCCTGCATGAAGTGATGCTGTAACCATCACGTGTATCATACGCGATGCTTGCTACCGCAGTCGCGTATGCGTCTATGGCGCATGCATGGCTGGTTGTTCTCATTTATTCGAGGATGAGATGCTGTTCGAGAGTTTCCATGCGTTTTTTTCCGATGCCTTTAACTTCCAGAAAGTCCGGAAATCCTTCAACCTTTGCTTTTCTGGACTCCCTGAATGCGATCAGTCGTCCGGCCAGAACCGAACTTATTCCCGGTATGGTCGCAAGCTCGTCAGTCGTGGCTTTTGAAAATACGATTTTTTGAGAGAGAGCGGTCTTTTTTGTCGAGAGAGTACCCTGATTCCGGCTATGGGATGCATCTGTTCCGGATTCATCGAGAGCGGTTTCGAGGAGAGCAGCCTCCTTGAGCAGGCTGTCAACTTCCGCATCCGTGAACTGTTCGATCGGCTCTATTTCAGGATGGCTTCTCGCTTCCTGGAGTGAATGGCTGCTGTTGACGATCACGCCGAGCAGGAAAAACAGCAGTAGTCCCGTTACGACGGTTATTTCTGTTCTGGTCATGCTGAGCATGACTGCTATTCTGTCCCTGATGTTCATCGCTTAGACAAAAACTCTCCTGACCCTTGAGGATACAGCGCAGAGCAGTTCATAGCTGATTGTACCGGCTGTGAGCGCGAGATCGGCGGCAGAAATCCCCTCTCCCCCGAAAAGCAGTGCATCGTCCCCGACCCGGACATCCCGGTCGTTTCCAAGATCTACCATGAACTGGTCCATAGTGATGGTGCCGACCTGAGGAAAAGTTTTTCCCCTGATCGACACCGTTGTCCGGTTTGACAATGTTCTCGGGTACCCGTCAGCGTATCCTGCCGAAAGAGTCGCTATTCTCCGCCTGGACGGCGCTGTCCAGGTTCTGTTGTAACTGATTGTCGTGCCTGCTTCAACCTCTTTGATGAACATTACTTTGGTGCTCAAAAGCATGACCGGTTTCAGATCAGCGCGTCCTTTCACACTGTCGTCCGGAAAGTAGCCGTAGAGCATTATTCCCGGTCTGACCATGTCAAAAAAAGCGTTGTCATGGCAGAGAATGCCTCCGCTGTTTGCCGCGTGCTTACAGAAAGTTCTCTGCATGCGATGTTCAAATTCGGAACAGATCTGTGTAAACAGATCACGTTGCCTTCCGGTAAAAGCGTCTCTGCTTGTGCTTTGGGCGAAATGCGTGTAGATCCCCGAAAGCCTGAGGTGAGGACTTTTTTCGGCAGCCTCCAGGAGCTGAAATGCATTTTCAGGAGTGGTTCCAAGCCGCCCCATTCCGGTATCGATTTTGACATGTACCTTCAGCGGCACATTGTGCGCGGAGGCAATTGATTCTGCAGCACGAAGCATATTGAAATCACAAATGGTCGCGGCAATATCGTGTTCCAGGTACCGGGCGATATGGTCAGGAAGGGGAGAGGAGAAAGCGAGAATTTCAGAGTGTCCGGAAACCGTCAGTTGCTTTCTGAGCGAAGCGGCCTCAGCGATGTTTGCCACGCCGAAATCCCTGACACCAAGTCGTTCCAGAATTTTCGACGTACCTGCCGCATCGTGTCCATATGCGTTGGCTTTAACGACAGCCATTATCCGACAGTGTCCGGGAATTCTGTCCAGTGTCAGGCGGTAGTTGTGCTCCAGGTTCGATGAAGAGATGATAGCTGAGGTGAGGTTCTCCCCGGCCATGGGACTCTTGCCTGAAGACGGTATTTGATGAGTGACCAATGGAGTGTGTTTTTTACTGGACTTCGTGAAACAGGCGGCAGAGCCAGGGAACGATTGTCGTGCCTTTCAGGGGAACCTCTACAGAGTTATTCCGCACTCCGTTCGCCTTGCAATTGAAACGCTCATCACAATACATAGAGGTGCCCTTACGTAAAAAACATATTTTGTTCCTGATTTTCAAGTCCATTACATTATAGAGGCACGAGTCGACTCTCTTTCAACTCATCTTCCTGTAGCACTATGTGGCAGCAGAACATTTTTATGAATACAGGTCAGACACCCATGGTACTGATCGATCGTTCAGCCCGGCATGTATCGCCGCAGATCCTGGCGAAGGTAGAGTACCTGAATTCCTCAGGGTCCCATTACTGTCGTGTTGCAAACACCATTGTCGATCATGCTGAAAAAGAAAAGCTTGTCGAGTCGGGCATGACCCTTGTCGACTGGACCAACGGAAGCAGTGGAATCGCTCTGGCGATGGCGGCTGTAACAAGGGGTTACAAGGTGCTGCTGGTTGTTCCTGACAGGATTTCACGCGAAAAGCAGCAACTGCTCAGGGCGCTTGGTGCTGAAATAGTCATAACGCCCTCTGATGCCAGGCCGGGAGAACCGCGCAGCTGTGTCAATGTCGCGGAAAATCTCGTTCAGAACCTGCCCCACGCCTTTTTTACCAACATGTACGAGAACGATCTGAACCGCCAGGTGCATAGAGAAAATACCGGTCCGGAAATATGGGAACAGACTGAAGGTCGTGTCACTCACCTGTTCGTTCCTGTTCTCTCCGGCGCGATGATTTCAGGTCTCGGCAGATTTATGAAGGCAAAACGTTCCGAAGTCAAGGTTATCGGTGTTGAGCCTGAAGGTTCAGTATACCGTGAGCTTTTTCATACAGGCAGAGCGGGCGAGGCTTCTCTTTACGAGCTTGAGGAGGCGGGAGGACTGTGGAAGTCGAACTGCTGGGATGCGGACGTTATTGATGATATTGTACAGGTAAGCGACCGTGACGCTTTCAACTGCGGACGCGAATTGCTCAGGAACGATGCGATTTTTGCGGGAGGATCTTCCGGTGCGGTGCTGTTTGCCTCCTTGCGTGCAGGCGCCCTTCTGGATGAAAGCGCGGTGATCGTTTCGGTGCTGAGTGATTACGGCGGCTATTATCTCAGCAAGATGTACAATGATGAGTGGATGAAGCAGAAGGGCTTTTACCGAAAAGCCTCTTCTCCGACAGACGAGATAACAGCTGAAGATGTCGTCGGTTTGAAAACCAGAAAAGAGCTTATTTTTGCACATCCTGAACATACGCTTTCAGAGGTGTTCGAGATGATGCGGCAGCATGATGTCTCTCAGGTTCCTGTTGTGTCTTACGGAACGGCAATCGGAAGCATCAGCGAAAACAAGATTCTCTCCATTCTGATAGAGAATGATGAGGCTATGAATTCCAAGGTTGTCGGATATATGGAGCAGTCTTTTCCCGTATGTGACGCGCAGACAACTATTTCCGAACTTTCAGAAAAGCTGCAGGTAAGTGCTTCAGGAGTGCTGATAACCCTTTCTGACGGTACACTGCAACTGCTCACCAAATCGGATCTCATCGAAGCGTTGACGCAGAAATCATTGTTGCGTCAATCGAAGAACAGTTGATTCTGTTCAGCTTCTCAGGTGAGTAGTGCAGATGTCGGCAACCTGTCAAGCACGCGAAATGCTTTGGCGTACGCTGAATCAGGAGGGGCGCTCTACGGACGACCCGCAGTGTTTATTTGCCGTCACCTATGTTCATTCAATCGATTGACTTAAGTCTTGTATTGTAAATAGAGGTTGTTTTTATTTGTAGATTTATTTATTTAAGCAGTCCTGACACACGTCACCAACCAGTACAGGGTGGGTCTGAAAACATTGTTTAACAAGGTATGACTGCTGAGAAGAAAAAGAGAAAAAAGAAAGCGGTTGAGCATACCGAAAAACCTGTAGAAAAAGATCAACAGCAGCCTCCGTTAGTCGAGTCAAGAAAAAGGCAGTATATTCTTGAGGGAAAGATAAAAGCTTGTTATTGCGAAGGCTGTGAAGAGCATACCAAAAAGGTTTTTGTCGGTGAGTGGATTCCGAGTGACAAGCCCAGGCAATACGATATTCTTGTCGAGCCTGTTCCGGAAAAAAAGGGTAAGAAAAAAACAGAGGCCGGGGAGCAGCCTTCTGCCGCTGAAAATCAGTACTGGATCAAATGCGCATCCTGTAATCAGGTACATCTGCTCAAGGAGTGGCAGATTCAGATTGATAAAGAACTGAATATTCAGGAGCTCAAGCCTGATGACTGCCAGGAGTATTCTCCGCACGGAATCTATGCCCAGGGAGACGCGGTATATCATAAGTCATTAGAAGAGGTGGGCGTTGTCCGTGAGAAAAACGCCACCGGAAGCGGAGCACATGTGATTATTGTGGAGTTTATCAATAGCGGCAGGAAACAACTGCTTGAAAACGTTCAGGTACATCAGGGTAAAGCCGGAAAGAGAGAGTCATTAAAGAATATTTTGAAAACGAAGTTAAAACGATAAAAGCACATTGCTGCTAAGGGGGTGAATGAATTGGTCAGCGTACAGTCTAATGACAACGAGTCTATCGATAAAATGCTCAAACGCTTCAAGAAAAAATACGAGCGAGCCGGTGTTTTAAAGGAGTTCAGAAAAAAAGCATACTTTTTGAAGCCTTCTGTGGATAATCGTCTGAAACGGTCGAGAGGTAAACGCAGAGCTCAGAGAGCGAATGAAGAGCGTAACTCCTGATTGAGAATATCAGGTACTACGAAGAAAAGCAGCTCCTTGAGGAGTTGCTTTTTTTTGTGCCTTTTTCCCGTTAACTGTCAAGGGTACCTCTATTTATTGTCATGAGCGATTCAAGTGCGAGGCGAACGGAGCGCAGAAACCGGAGTGTACACAGCGTACATGAGGATTTCGAGCACCGCTCAACGAAGCAATTGCATCGCGGAATAAATAAATAGAGGTGCCCTCAAGCAAACAAGTAATTCTCTATGAAAGTCTATAAAGGAGAGGTGAATGCTCTTCCGCCGGATAAATCAATAGCTCATCGTGCCGCGCTGATTGGAGCTGTAGCGGATGGGACAACGGAAATATCGAATTTCTCCGGGGGATTCGATAACCAGTCAACCCTTGGTGTCCTGCAGGCTTGCGGTATTGCTGTACATCAGGAAAAGCTAAAAGGTCCTAACGGTTTGATTTCAAGGAATGTCGTCATTCACGCACAGGGTTTCTGGAGCCTGTCCAGACCGGAAAAGGATCTGATGTGCAACAATTCAGGGAGTACCATGAGGATGTTTGCAGGCATTCTTGCGGCTCAGCCCTTCGAGAGCAGACTTGCCGGCGACAGTTCGCTGATGAAACGGCCTATGCAGCGAGTAGCACATCCCTTGCGGCTTATGGGCGCGGATGTTGCGCTTTCTTCTGACAATACGGCTCCGGTTGCTATCAGGGGGACAACGCATCTCCGGCCAATCGATTATGAGCTTCCGGTTCCGTCCGCTCAGGTGAAATCACTTGTTGCTTTGGCTGCTCTTCATGCAGAGGGCGAGAGTCGCGTTATCGAAACCCTGCCTTCCCGGAATCATACGGAACTGATGCTCGGCCTGAAGGTCGAGGCTCTTTCTGACGGGAGAAGTGCCGTAATTATTCCCGGAAGGAAAACTGTTCCTGCAAAGCCGTTTCACATTCCCGGCGATCCTTCTGCTGCCTGTTTTATCATAGCGCTCGGATTGCTGAGTGCAGGCTCTGAAATAGTTGTTCGCGACGTTTGTCTGAATCCGACCCGTACCGGTTATATGGGTGTTCTGTTGGGAGCGGGAGCCGAGATTTCAATGGAAAACATCCGTTTCGCCGGTGGTGAGAAAATCGGAGATGTCCTGGTTCGTCACAGTCCGTCCATGAAGCCTTTGAGCATCAGTGATCCGGCTGTTGTCGCCAACAGTATCGATGAGATACCGATGCTTGCCGTTCTTTCAGCGTGCGCGACAGGCGCGTTTGAGCTGTATAACGCGGCAGAACTGCGTGCCAAGGAAAGCGACAGAATCAGCGCTGTTGTGGATAACCTGGAACGTATCGGTTTTGTCTGCGATGAATATGCCGACGGCTTTGCCGTGACAGGAAGAAAAGATGTTACGCCTACAGGAAAGGTCGCTATCGACAGTTACGATGACCATCGTATTGCCATGAGTTTCGCCATAGCCGACAGGGTAGTGCCGATGGAACTCGATATATCGGACGCGAAGGTGATCGGCGTCTCTTTTCCTGATTTCTTCGAGATTATAGAGAGTCTTGCAACCTGATTCTTTGTCGTTGTTCAGAAACTCTTTTTCAGATGATCATGCAGATGGCGATTAAAAACCTCCGGCTGTTCCATGTTGGAAAGATGGCCTGCACCCGTAACAAGGTGAAGCGTGGAACCTGAAACATGCTGGTGCATTGACTTTGCGAGATGAGCCGGGGTGAGCTTGTCTTCCATTCCTGTAATAAAGGTGACGGGACGGTTGATGGTAGCAAGCGTATCAATCGAATCGCTCCTGGACGCAATTGCCTGCATGGCGTCTGCGATGACATCACCAGACTGTTTGTTGACGATCTCTTTAAACGTCTCGATGAGTTCAGGTTTGGAGGTATAGGTTTCCGTTGCCATAATGTTGGGCAGCATCCTGTCTACAGCTTCCTGAGCACCGCGAGCCCTGACAGCGGAGATGAAGTCCCTGCGACCGGCAAGTGCAGCCTCGTTGTCCTGCTCCGCTTTGGTATCGCAAAGAACCATGGAAGAGATCTTTTCAGGAAGCGTCCGCCAGAGTTCAAATGCCTGATAGCCCCCCATGGAAAGGCCGACTACCGTTACTTTGTCGATATGAAGTGAAGAGAGCAGAGAGGCAAGCTCCTGTATGTAGTCGCTGAACGTCCAGTTCGGCATTGTTTTTGATCCATTCACACCGAAAACATTCGGCGCGATTGCAGGAATGCCCTCTTTTTCGAACATCGAAAGTTGAGGTTTCCACATCTCCGCGGAAAGCGGAAAGGCGTGAAGCAGCAGCACCGCATGCTCCGGAGGTGCTGTTGTCTGCAGATGGACGCTTGTATAGCTTAGCATAGTCTGTTCGATAGACGCGTTAATTATCCTGAGGCTTTGATTGGCCTTTTGCCTGGGTTTTTATCTCTTTCAAGATGGAGTTTGCATCATTGAGTATCTTGCGTGCTTCATCTCTGGCGTTGTCAATGATCTCTTTTGACCTCTGCCCTGCTTCGTTATCATAGATGCCGCCCTGTTCATCTTCGTCATAGAATTCAGCGGCTTTGTCCGTCGCGCGATCAATTGCGTGACGCAGCTTTCCTGTAATGATCCGCTGCGTTTCCTGTCCTTTGTCGGGCGCGAAGAGCAGCCCCATAACCGTACCGACAGCCGCACCGAGAGCGGCGCCATAGAAGAGGCCCTTATAATAGTTATCCTGATTGTCCATGGTGTGTCTCTTATGTTTTGGATGATCTACCTTGTAAAGTAATAAAAAAGTCTCAACGAACAGTGGGCGGAAGTTATTCCCGCAGTGTCTCCATGATTTCATCTTCATGCCTCACTATCAGCTCTCTGAGGTCATCGCGACAGACAATCCTGAACTTCTTTGTGTACCGTTCGAAAGAAAGAATAAAATCCGAGCGGAAGACCGACTCACCGAAATCATCGAAACGGATAGAGGGTTCAGGTGATGATCGCTGATGTGTCAGATTTTCCCTGCGGGTCGGGTGAACACGGAGCTCCCTGAGGTCGGCATAGTCAAAGACATCTTTAAGAGAGGGCGGGTCGATGAGCACTTCATGACCTTTCAGGCCCAGAGCAGCATGTCTGTTGAGTATGTCGCAGATCGCCTTCTCTTTTTGTGTGCGGCGTTCGTGGTCTGTCGTGTAGGCAAACATCCACGTTTCCGGTTCACGTGCTCCGTTCCGATACGGGGTGAAGGTGAGGGCACGTTTGTAGATTTTTCTCTGCATGATGTTGCCCAGAAGCTCTTTTGAAGCCGGCCATGAGCGCTCTGTTCGTTGCGTGAGTTCATGGAGCACCCTGTCATCAGAATTATCGTAAAAGAGCGTCCGCAGTGCATCGGGAAGAATAACAGATGCGTTGATCGCGTCCTGAAGCATTCTTCGCAGCATGACCGAGAATGTCCGGCTGGTATGGTGCCAGTAGACATTGCGCATCATCATGTATTTCGAGAAGAGCAGGCTTTCAAGGGGAGCGATGCCTTTTTCCGTGATAGCGAAACGCTGCCGCTCAGGATCGGGAACAAATGATTCAATGAGCCTTTCAATATCGATACTGCCGTAGGGTATGTTACAGTGATGCGCGTCTCGCATCAGATAATCCATTTTGTCGGGATCGAGTGTGCCGCTGATCAGTTTCTTAAACCGTCCGGGCGCGGTTCCCTTGATGATGCCGGCTGTTTCGAGCGGGTCGATACCCCAGTCGCTTTCGAGTATTTCAGCTATCGGCGAAAACCCCTCATGGCGTTCAAACAGAAACCTGTCAACAAGTGTTTCGTGTGCGGCGAAAACCGCTTTTCCCTCATGGAACGGAGCTTGTTCCTCAAGAACATGAGCGTGTGGATAGTGCCCTATATCGTGCAGTATCGCGGAAGCAAGCAACAGTTTGCAGGTGTGATCATCAAAAGCCAGAGTCTCGTTCTGCAGGCTTTCTGCAAGAGGGTTGGTCACTATCCGTTGCAGAATGAGCTTCATGAGGTGATAGACGCCGATCGAGTGCTCGAAACGGGTATGGTTCGCGCCGGGATAGACCTGCTGGGCAAATGAAAGCTGACGTATGCCTTTGAGTCTCAGGAATGCCGGATGTGACAGGATTTTCTTTAAGGGAGTGTTGAGAGGAATGTGCCCCCATACCGGAAGCCTGATAAAACCGCCTTCAGACCGGAAAAGAAAAGAGTTGGAAATCATATGGGGTGTCAGCGTTGTATTACAATTGGTGAAGTCGCGGAATTTGCATAACCTCCATTTTTCAGGTGAATAGCGCACACCTTGCGGAAGTGGTGTCCGTAGATGAACAGTGTTATGGCAAGAGAGAGAGAGTGCGGTTGTCTGAAAAGAGTCCAGACGAGCATTTTCCAGTAGTGAAACCGTTCTTCACCCACGATGCCAAGTACCACCATGGAGCGAAAAAGGGCGACCAGCTGCCGGGGCTTGACCCTGGATTTGAACCTGGCAGGTTTGTATTCAAGCAGCAGGGTTTTAATGCGTTGGTAGTAGTTTTTTGGAGAATACAGGTAATCCATCATATCCCGGTATCCCTTTCGAAGAACCTCGATATCCATCTTGGGGATAATGTTCGTGGTGCTGTCGACATTGTCTCCGGATGAACTGCTCAACAGTCTTCCTTCGGTTTTCATGCGCTCATAGAGTTTCGTGCCCGGCAGCGCCTGAAGCATCCCGACCATCGCGGTAACGATGCCGCTGTTTTGAATGAACTCTATCTGCTGCTGGAAAGTGGAAGGTGTGTCGGTGTCAAATCCGACGATGAATCCTCCTTGCACTTCCAGCCCGGCCCGCTGTATCCTTTTTATGTTTTCAAGCATATCCCGTGAGGTATTATGCTGTTTGCCGCAGGATTCCAGAGCCGAGTTGTCAGGGGTTTCAATGCCGATAAAGACCTGGTTGAACCCGGCACGAACCATCAGCTCCATGAGTTCAGGGTCATCGGCTATGTTGATGGAACATTCGGTAAAGAATTTTCTGGATGTTTTTTTTGACGCCTGCCACTCGATAAGTTTGGGCAGGAGATCCTTTTTCAGGTACGCTTTGTGAGCGATAAAGTTATCATCAACGAAGAACACGCTTTCACGCCAACCTCTTTCATCTATCGCGTCAAGCTCCCGTAGTATCTGGTCGCTGGTTTTCGTGCGGATCTTGTGCCCGAGAAGCGCCGTGACGTTGCAGAAATCGCACTGATAGGGACACCCTCTTGAAAACTGTATCGCCATGGCGACATAGTTATTCATGTCCAGCAGCTCCCACTGCGGAACCGGAGAGGTTTTTATGTCGGGATAGTTCTCCGAACGGTAGAATTTTCGTGCAGTACCGTTGGCAAGATCTTCGAGGAAAGGCGGAAGAGTGATTTCCGCTTCGTTCAGCACAAAGTGATCAACTTCCGGGAAACATTCCGGTTCAGAGGTGAAAAGCGGGCCACCTGCCACAATGGTCAGATTCGCGGCTCTGCAACGAGCGATTATTTTCTGCGCCGACTCTTTCTGAACGCCCATCGCGCTGATCAACGCCATATCCGCCCATTCAAGGTCTTTTTGCGATAATGCCGATGCGTTGAGATCGACCAGTTTTTTATCCCATTGGCGGGGCAGCATAGCCGCCACCGTTACCAGTCCGAGAGGTGGTAACGAGGCTTTTTTTTTCACGAACTTCAACGCGTGCTTGAAACTCCAGAAAGTGTCCGGGAACTCGGGATAGAGCAGCAGGATATTCATAAATCAGTCGATCGTTTTCAAATAGGGTATCATAGTATATCTCTATCTGTTCATGTGCCAGCCATCCCTTGTTTGCGCAAAAAATGTATTTACACTATAAACAATTCGTTACTATACAACTCCCGGAGAGATTTTTTCGTTCCTGAACAGCAGGAGAGGCGGGTGAAAAAATGGCCGGCAGATCAGTAGCGATCAAGGGTGAATTTTTCGCCCAGGTAGAGTTTTCGGGCTTCCGGATTATCGGCGATCTCTTCCGGGGTTCCCTGCATGAAAATTGTGCCGTCGAACAGGAGATACGCGTGGTTGGTGATGGAGAGGGTTTCATGGACGTTGTGGTCCGTGATGAGTACCCCGATGTTTCGCTTGACAAGGCCTTCGACTATCTCCTGTATATCCTCCACGGCGATCGGATCGACTCCGGCGAATGGTTCGTCAAGCAGAATGAATTTCGGCCGGATGGCAAGCGCGCGGGCTATTTCCGTCCGGCGTCGTTCACCTCCCGAGAGGGCATAGCCCATGCTTTTCCGGATGCCGGCGATGTTCAGGTCCTCGAGCATCTCCTCGGTTCTTTCCCGCTGTTCGGCTTTTGAGAGGGAAGTGAATTCAAGAACACTGAGAATGTTCTCTTCCACGGTAAGTTTTCTGAACACCGACGATTCCTGGGGAAGATAGCCGATCCCCAGTCGCGCCCGTTTATACATGGGTAACGCGGTGATATTCCGCTCATCGAGAAACACATCCCCAACGTTCGGACGAATCAGACCGACAATCATATAGAACGTTGTCGTCTTCCCGGCTCCGTTCGGGCCGAGAAGCCCCACAATCTCCCCCTGTCTGACCTCCAGGGTCGAACTTCTGACAACTTCACGTTTGTTGTAAATCTTTTTCAGATTGCTGCAGCTCAGTGTCGATACCATGTCAATACTCTCCGTGGGTTACTGTGAACCAACAATCGCTCAACGTAGGATGCAATATACGAGATTACCGGGATGTGAAAAGCAGTCGGGAGAAGATAGGTTCACTACTACGAAAACCGGAAAAAAAGCTCAAAACCACCTGCAGTCATGCCGCCCCGTGTACTAATATTACACAGGGTGATCCGGCATCCATGCAGACCCCGGCACCAAAGATGGATTCCCGTGTCAAGCACGGGAATGACAGGAAGTGGAGAGGAGTCATGCCGCCCTGTGTACTATTCAAGTTATTACACGGGGTGATGCGGCATCCATCAATGAAGAAAGTCAAAGGTCAAAAGTCAAAAGTCAAAAGTCAAAAAAAAGATTAAAAAGAGCTCTGCATTTTTTGATGGTGCTTCACTTGCCTCGAAATAAAGGCGAAGAATTCCCGTGTAAGACCTGTGAAACAGATGCTCAGATTTCACGTCCTTGTACACCCTTTATTTCTTCCTTTGGTGAAGTATTCAGGTTAAAGCATCGATAAAGCTGTAAGGATATTCCCGGCAAGTCGGATGAGGAACTGAGGTCTATGATGTCAGCTATGCAGTTTTTTCAATGATGTGCTCCGAATGGTTTGCAGGATCGTTCGTGATGAAAATGGTTTTCGTTATGGATGTGACTATGTGCTAAAAAGAGATGTTTTATCCTCAGTTGATCGTTTCAACAAATGTTTTATGCTTTCAACTTTATATTATATAATGCGTTATGCTGATTTTTCTTATCACGAACATCTCACCCGACGGGTTGCGCGACCATAATGCAGAAAAATCGCATGTGTTGAAACCCTATGGGATTGTCGGTCATGTTGCATCTGCTTCGTTACAGGGAACTAGCGGTAGTCCACTACAGCTGCGTTCCCTGTACCCTGCATCTACAGCATGCTCAACAATCGCTCAACTTTGGTTTATTATACCTGAAGTGGTATACATATGCGGATTATATTTGTTTTTATACCTGAAATGGTATACTCTTATTATAAGAGGCGATTTTTATACCCGATAAGGTATTTTTCATGTATGAAAGATCTATCAGAATTTGTTCGTTTCAAGCGAAAGTCTTTGGGAATGACCCAGCCTGAGCTGGCAGAAAAAGCCGGAACGGGTCTTCGTTTCATTCGTGATCTTGAACAAGGGAAGAAAACGTTACGAATGGACAAGGTAAACCAGGTTCTTGGATTGTTTGGTTACGAGCTTGCTCCTGTGAAGCAGGAAAGGGAGGTATAGCAGATGCAAAAAGCTGAGATACAGTACCTTGATCGAACTGCGGGCTGGCTGATTCAGGATGAAGAGGGGTATCATTTTATTTATGATCAGGAGTACCTGAATTCCAGGGATCCCAAACCGGTAAGTCTTACGCTGCCCTTGCGGGAAAGTGAATACACAAGCACGACTATGTTTCCATTTTTTGACGGGTTGATACCCGAAGGCTGGCTACTCGATGTTGCGGAAAGAAACTGGAAGCTTGATCCGCGAGATCGCATGGGACTTTTGATGAACTGCTGCAAGGATTGCATCGGGGCGGTCAGTGTGCATCCTGTCATCAGGGAGTGAGCAATGGAAAATCGCTGTCTCTATTGCTATGAGCCATTGGCTCCCAATGAGGTTGATTTTCATCCAAAGTGCAGCAAAAAAATATTTGGAACTGACACTCCGCCACTGTTGCCCTATAGTGAAAATCAGCTTGATGAACTTGCCCTTGAAATCATTCGGAGCCAGGTTACCATTACCGGAGTGCAGCCTAAATTGTCACTTCATCTTGAGCCTGCCGGATCAAAGGCTGCACCTCAGCGATTGACGATTGTCGGTTTATGGGGCGGGTATATACTCAACCCCCCATCTCAAAGATTTTCGCAGTTACCCGAGATAGAGGATGTGACGATGCATATGGCTGAAGCGGTCCGTATAGCGACAGTACCGCATAGTTTGATTCGCATGCAGTCAGGAAGCCTTGCATATCTGACGCGACGTATTGATCGTTACAGGAAGGGAAAGTTGCACATGGAAGATATGTGTCAGCTGACCGGACGGCTCACTGAAAATAAGTATCATGGTTCATATGAGCAGATAGCGAAAGCTATCCTTCGTTACTCTGCAAATCCGGGGCTTGATGTTATTAACTTTTTTGAGGTGGTGCTTTTTAGCTTCCTGACCGGGAATGCAGATATGCATTTAAAGAACTTTTCATTGATCGATATTCCAAAAAAAGGAGGCATTAACCTTGCTCCTTCCTATGATCTGGTCTCAACAGCACTGGTGTTACCCTCTGATAAAGAAGAGCTTGCCTTGACGCTTAACGGAAAGAAAAAAAGGATCACGTTAAAAGATTTCAAAACGGCTCTGGATTCTTTGTCGGTTAATGAAGTGGTTCAGGAGCGCATGTTCACGAAGTTCAGAAAGGTGAAGCCGGTGTGGGAAGGATTGATAGACAGGAGTTTTCTTGATAAGGAAAAGCAGGAAGCATATAAAGAACTACTAAGGAAAAAATACCGGCAAATCCGTTTGGTTTAACCTGCGTTGATCGATTGCCGGTCATGCTTCATCTGCTTCGTTACAGGGAACTTGCGGTAGTCGACCACAGCAGCGACCCCTGTGCCTTGCATCTACAGCATGCTCTAGCAATCGCTCAACGCAGGTGAAGCTTAGCGATATTTATTTTTTAACCCGGTATCGATTGGTGGCATCCGCAGGGGTTTCTCCAGATTTGAAGCTTTCTTTCCTGAAGGTGCCTGTTTTTTCGCCGGGGCTGATTTTGCGACAGGAGCCCCTTTTGCCGCTTTCGCTGCCGGCTTTGCAGGAGGTGCTGATTTTTCCATAAGTCTTTTTTTTATAGAAGGTTACGTTGTAAATAGCTGATTATATATGGATTTAGTTAAGCTAAAATACAATAAAATCCCCGTTTTTCATCGACCTGTACGCTGCCGGCCCTTCACAAACGGCAGAACGTCGTTACGCAGGTTGTTCAATCCACGCACCCGCGAGGGGTGCGACGTGGAGGTATCGAAGGAGCACGTCAGGAAAGGAAAAACGTTGAGCGTGCTGAAAAACGGGCTGAAATAAAAAAAAGCGATTCGGGGAAGACCGCAGCCTTTCCCCCGAGCGAGTCGGCATTACCCGCAACAAGCTCAAATCGCTTCAACCGAAAAGTACAAAAAAAACAGAAACACCCCCACGCCTGTGGGGAAGACGGGGGGGGGTATGGAGGCGCCCTGACGGAATGCAGAAACACCCCCACGCCTGTGGGGAAGACTTACGCTCATCATCCCTGATGGCCCGGTGTTATGAAACACCCCCACGCCTGTGGGGAAGACACACCCGGCATATAAGCGAGGTGATGGAAGAAGGAAACACCCCCACGCCTGTGGGGAAGACGGCATCAAGCTGCTGCTCAGCCTGGTCGCTGTAGAAACACCCCCACGCCTGTGGGGAAGACTACCGCTGCCGTTCTTACCCGTGACCGTAACGGGAAACACCCCCACGCCTGTGGGGAAGACAATGCCTCTTGATAGTTCATCTCTGTTGTCCTGGAAACACCCCCACGCCTGTGGGGAAGACCTCAGAGAAAGTTGTTTTGCCCTGCACGCGCTGGAAACACCCCCACGCCTGTGGGGAAGACGATCATTGATCCTGTATCAGGTACAGCCACCCGGAAACACCCCCACGCCTGTGGGGAAGACGAAAAGCCGAAAGAGGAAAACCCGTTCGCGAGGGAAACACCCCCACGCCTGTGGGGAAGACCTACAATGAAACACCTTTACAAGATATACGCAAGAAACACCCCCACGCCTGTGGGGAAGACTCACCAATAATCGGTATGCCCATAGTTTTACAGGAAACACCCCCACGCCTGTGGGGAAGACATCTGATCTTTCAGGTTTTGTATTTCGCTTTTGGAAACACCCCCACGCCTGTGGGGAAGACAATTTTCTAAAAGCCTGTGACGAAGTAATCATAGAAACACCCCCACGCCTGTGGGGAAGACTGATCGCTTTTCCGGAAACATCTTTTTTCCCGGGAAACACCCCCACGCCTGTGGGGAAGACCCAATGGGGCGATCGAGTGGCTCGAAGAATTGAGAAACACCCCCACGCCTGTGGGGAAGACCGCCTAAAGCCCGCGTAAAGCGGGCCAGGCGGGAAACACCCCCACGCCTGTGGGGAAGACCCACTAAATCGAGATAGTGCCGAACTTGCAGTAGAAACACCCCCACGCCTGTGGGGAAGACGCGATGCCAGTGGACGAAGATTGCTCCTTGCCAGAAACACCCCCACGCCTGTGGGGAAGACGTGGGATCGTAGAAAACAACGATCTTTTACATAGAAACACCCCCACGCCTGTGGGGAAGACGTTAGATGCGCCCCAGTCATATGCCGGGGCTGGGAAACACCCCCACGCCTGTGGGGAAGACGTTCCTATCGCGGCGTTGCTATGCCCTGTCGTGGAAACACCCCCACGCCTGTGGGGAAGACGGCGTCGTGTTGAGTCCCAAAGAGACATATAGAGAAACACCCCCACGCCTGTGGGGAAGACGGCCGCAAATCGCTCTCGCGATAGGTTACAACGGAAACACCCCCACGCCTGTGGGGAAGACAAACGCTTTTTCAGCTTAACAAAGCTGCCGGTAGAAACACCCCCACGCCTGTGGGGAAGACCGTATACAGGAAAAATCCTGAACGTCGGAGCAAGAAACACCCCCACGCCTGTGGGGAAGACGTCGGCGGTGATCTGGCGAGCATCTTTACCGGAGAAACACCCCCACGCCTGTGGGGAAGACAATACCAGGACGGATCACGCATGATCACCAAGAGAAACACCCCCACGCCTGTGGGGAAGAC
>JADHTF010000031.1 GCA_016776555.1 Chlorobium phaeobacteroides | reverse complement strand
TTGGTACATGAATCGGCGGTATCGAGGTGCAAGGTTTTTGGGGCTTTTTCAGGCTTTTCCTTGCATTCAAGATACGAAAAATGCCGCTTAATTCATTACCTAAAAACGATTTAACTATTATTCAGCAAACCCTAAATAGGTCAGGATATGCGTACTGACCTCATGATGAATCAGGGCATCTACCCTGCTCCTCGAGACTCTGCTGTTCTTTCCTATCATGAGATTTCCTTTGGAAACCATCAAACCGACAACATCATCCCGTACCTGAACGGTGGATCTGATATTCGGAAGTTGTGCCCGGTACTCGGCAAGAATCTCCTCAGCACGCTGAGCAAGGTCACCGGCAGAGGCAACATCTTTCATCGACTCGTCATGGATGTGTGGAGAAATGCATTCCAGTATTCGCAACGCCTCACATTTCAGTTGTTCATTAACACTGCCGAACAACTGCATGCTTCCATAGAGAAACTCGGGCTTTCCGCGATCGAGTAGCATGGATAGACGTCGATCGAGTTCCTGGCGTTTCTGACGAAACAGAAGAGCAAGCGTAGGGTCCTCGATATTGTCGACGCGAATACCGAATAACTCTTTCTTCTGCATAGCCGGATCAACAGAAAGAGGACGATAAAACAGCTCCGGCATTTTTTCACACCGCATTTTTCTGAATTGCGACCATGTTTTTTCGATATTGATCGGTGTAACAAGCAATATCAGGTCAAAAGACTGACTGATCACAGAAAGCTTATGGTCAACGTCAAAAACAGTTTTCGAAACAGAGCGTCTGCCAAACACGTGATAGTTTGCCGGCCTGTAGGTGGTCATGGTATGAGCAAACTCAAAAAATGCCCGTTTAAACGCTCTGGACAAACCCCGGTGAAGACTTCGCAAAACCAGAGGAAAAAGCTCTCCTGTGCGTATATCCCGATAACTGGGATATACCTCAAGACCAATAACATAACAGTTCAACTTACGGGTCTCAGCAATGGAGAGAAGAGGCTTGAGTGCTACCGGTGTTCTCCTGGTATCGAGATCGACACGCACCTTCGACTTCTGCTTGAAGACCCGTATCTGCTTCAGAGCACGGGCGAAAGCATCGACGGTGGTAGTCGGGGGTCGGGTACTCGAAGCAATAACCCTGAACCCTGGAGCAGAAGGATTTTCCCAGTTTCCCTCTGATTCATCCTGCTGCTTTGCCGCCCATAGTTCGATGATCAAAAAAGCGTTGTTCCTGCTGCTCAGGGTATCGATGACCGCTCTGACAAGTCTCGTAAGTCCCTGCCTCATCGCACTGTTATCCGAAGCGATAAGATACGACGCCTCACCCTTGACAAGTCCCTCTGTTCCTTCATCACTCAAACTTTCAGGCTTGCGGTAGAGCACCATAAAAGGAAGCGGCCGGTCAATATGAATAATCCCCCCCCCGGGGAGATCCTGCCGCACCACTTTTCCCGACAAGAGCTGCTGCCTGATCTTGTCTATGACAGCATCATCTATATGGTACTCCGCCGGTGGCCGCATGTTTTTTTTCATGGCAAACTGTTCAGAAGGGTTGTCCGCGAAGCTCTTCGATGACACCGTCCGCGGCCTTCTGCAAGGCTGCCTGCAGAGCATCAAAACGGTCTTTGAATATCATCCCTGTCCACTCGTCCATGAATGTTTTTTTACACTCGATGGCAATCGCACATCCTGAAAGGGGAAAATTCTCATGAATCCAGGCGGGAAAATAACCGCCTCTGAATTTCACATTTTCCCTGACATCAAGCTTTCGATTCAGAAAATCAGCCTCAGCGAGCTCATGAACGACACGATCAACAGCAGGAGCCCATCGATCACGGTCCATCGATCCGGTGCCGATATTTATTTCAGGATTATACTTCGGATCGGCAGGTTCCTCTAAAGGCCCTTGTCGATGATAATTATAGGAATGAAGGTCAAAAACCACAAATTTTCCGTATCGACTCTCTAACCCGGCAAGAAGTTCTCGTACACCGGAATAAAACGCATCGTATCGAACAAGAGATCTGCTGATAATGTCATCGGAAATCTCTCTTTTCCAAACCTTGAGCCCCCATGACTCTTCAGGCGTCCGATATACAGCCTTTTCTCTCGGTCTGTTCAGATCAACTTCAAAACGGGAGATATTGCTGATAATACGTGAGCTGGCAACAGCGGTCAGCTCTCCGGTATAAGGATCTTCCTCGCGAAACATATCCTTGTCACCGATCAGGAGCATTTCAGCGATTTCTTTCCTGACCGCGTGACCATTATGAATCGCAGTCGCAACAAGAGGACCGTCTCCCCTGGTAATAGTAAAGAGTGAGCGACTCATAGAATCATGTCCGGAAACGGTTAGGACCGCATACAGAAAACTCTTCACGTATCAGCGTGAAAAAACATCACCTGATGAGAAGCCTTGATAAAATATACATGAAAAAGTCTGCAACAGACAGAAAATCATGCCGGTCAATACCAGTATCCAGACGATAACCTGACTGCAAGAAAAAAAGAAGGGAAATAAAGCGAGGGTTTAACCAGCTGCAGAGGCGCTCTCACGCCTCCTTCACCGGGCTCGACAACAAACCAGTAAACGCTAAAACATGGATCACGTTATCTTAACACAAACACTGGATTGTTGCAGAACATTTTAAGCAGCAACACTAACCTAACAGGATAGTAAAAGTACTTGTTCCTACTCAAGCACCTTCATAATATCAGACGACCATTTTTTTAAATCCTTGCATCTTTTTTTAAATAAAATAAAAAAAGTGCCTTTCGTACTTCCTGATATGATATCAGCATTGAACAGGACGGATTGTTGATCCATATACTTATTAGCAGTCTTGACCGCGGTGCGGAAAATCACTTTTTCTCAACGCCTGTACATACCGTGTCAGCTAATGAGAACCATGCGTCAAGGGGCACACAATACCTTTGTATCTCTTGATGCAGCTTTCATGATTTATTGTATCTTTGTTTCTCATCCGTGTTTTTCCCTAACCAACAGCCTCTTTTTCAACTGTATGTTTGAAGCCCGAAATATCTACCTGAGTGCAGGCACAAAGGAACTTCTGGTCAATACTTCCTTCCGTATCGGTGACAGGGATCGTGTCGGCCTTGTAGGACTGAACGGCACAGGCAAATCGACTCTGCTTCGGCTGATCGCAAAAACATCTTCCGGCAACACTGCACAATCAAACGGGCAGTTCATCAAATCATCCACGACAACCATAGGCTATCTTCCTCAGGAAATCTCTTTCGAGAACGATCTGGAAAAAACAGCGCTGCACTATGCGCTCCTGGCAAATAAAAAGCTCTACGATCTGTCAGAAGAGATCGAAACCTTGCAGGACGCACTGGCGGCACCGGAGCACGACCATACAAGCGAAGCCTATCACCAGATCATCGAGAAATACAGCAACGCGTCCCATGAATACGAGCGCCTTGGCGGCTACCGTATGCAGGCCGAGGCTGAAAAGGTTCTTTCCGGGTTAGGATTCAGCGCTACCGATTTTAGCAAAAAAGTCAAGGAATTTTCCGGCGGCTGGCAGATGCGTCTGCATATCTGCAAACTCCTTCTCCAGAATCCCACACTACTGCTGCTCGATGAGCCAACAAACCATCTTGATATCGATTCTCTCCGATGGCTTGAAAACTACCTGCTGAACTACGAGCACAGCTATATCATCGTTTCCCATGACCGCTTCTTCCTCGACAAGCTGACCACCCGGACACTCGAGATACAGTTCAACACAATTACAGAGTACAAGGGAAATTACAGTCTGTATGAAAAACAGAAAGCTGAACGTTTTGAACTCATGATGGCCAAATACGAAAATGACCGCAAAAAGATGGCTGACCTGAAATCTTTTGTGGATCGCTTTCGCTATAAGGCGACCAAGGCCCGGCAGGCGCAGAGTCGGCTTCGTCAGATGCAGAAGCTCGAAGAGGAACTTCAGGCACCCGAAGAAGACCTGTCAAAAATCTCGTTCAGTTTTCCCAAAGCAAAACCGTCAGGCAAAGAGGTCATGAGACTGCTGGGAGTATCGAAATCGTACCGGTTGCCTGACGGCACAGAGAAAAAGGTTCTCGAAGGCATCGATCTTGAAGTCATGAGAGGAGATCGCATAGCGATTGTCGGCTCGAACGGCGCCGGTAAAACCACATTCTGCAAAATCGTTTCTGGCAGCATAGATTTCGAAGGCACCCTTTCCATGGGGCATAACGTGAGCCTGAGCTACTTCGCCCAGCACCAGACCGAAAACCTCGATTCCGAAAAGACAATCCTTGCCGAAATGCTCGATGCCGCGCCTGACTCGGAAGCACAGCGCAGGGTACGCGACATACTCGGTTGCTTTCTCTTCAGCGGTGATGCAGTTGAAAAAAAAATCGGCGTCCTGTCCGGGGGAGAGAAATCAAGGGTCGCGCTCGCAAGGATCCTGCTGCAGGCATCCAACCTGCTCATCATGGACGAACCGACCAACCATCTCGACATGCGTTCCAAAGAGATGCTGATCGAATCCCTGGAAAATTACGACGGCACACTGATGCTGGTCAGCCATGACCGCTACTTTCTCGACAGTCTTGTCAACAAGGTCATTGAAATCAAAAACGGCTCTCTGGCGGTCCACCTCGGGAGTTACGCAGAATACCTTGAAAAAGCTGACAGATCCTTCGAAGAGGAACGGAAAAAAGCATCAGAGACGGAGAAGAAAAACAGGAAGGGAAAAACCGGGTCGTCCAAAGCCGGAAAAACAAAAAAAAACGATCACGATCCGGACAGGCAAAACACCGTCAAGCTTGAAAAAAAAATCCAGCAGCTGGAAGAAAAAAAGAAAGAGTACGAAGCAACAATGACTTCCTCAACGTTTTACTCACAGCCGAAGGAAGAAACAGAGAAAACCATTGCCCTCTACGAACAACTCTGTGCCGAGATCGATATGCTCTACAAAAAGTGGGAATCTGAACTCTCGTGACAGAAACATCTGTCAGCTCATCAAGGTCACACAACCGGATTTCCTCGGCTCAGGCTCAGGTACCGGAGAAGCACTGTAACCGAATACCGCAGCCGCATAGGGTTTATGACTATCCGGAAAAACAATACCGAGTTCATTGAAAAGAGCTTTTCCTTTCTCTGTAGCGTAAAACATCATGACAGAGTGCATCCAGCATGAGCCTATATCGAGCGACGCGGCTGCAAGCAACATGTTCTGCATTGCCAGAGTGCAGTCATATTGGGGAGCAAGGGCATTGGCGTCTCCTGTAACGATAACAAGTGCAGGAGCCTTGTAGAAAACGCTGAAATCTTCACGAGCAGCCACATCGCGCAACGCCTCGACATCAGATTCCAGAAAAACAGATTTGCAGGAAGCTTCGAGCCTGTCAAGCAGGGAGCGGTTCTGAATAACGGTAAAATGCCACGGCTGCTGGTTCATCGCGCTCGGGGCATAGGTTCCGGCTTCAACAATCAGATCAAGTGATGCCGGGTCAAGCCTGTCTGGTTTATAGGAACGTATACTTCTGCGGCTGAGTATTGTCTTAATGGTTTGGGTCGTCATGATCTTCCTTGGCTTTTTGACTTTCAACAACTGACACGCAGGCATCGACAACATCATAGTTGTTGTTCACATGCATATCAGCGAGCGATTTCAGAGAACGGACATGGTGATGCTCACGCTCAAGAACCTCCCAACGGTAACCGTCTGCAGGTTCCTTGCAACGGACCACCTGACTGATTTTGGTTTCATGATAGGTAAGGTCGATAAACACCCTCAGATCGATATCTTCGGTACGTATAGCGTACAACCCGTCGATAATCAACAACTGTACCTTGCTGAAATCCGTAAACAGCTGATCGATTTCCTCTGTAATAATATCGATACAGGGAATGAATACCTGCCGGTTATTCCGGAAATCGTCAATATTAGTGTGTAATAGTTCCCAGTCGTATTCCTCAAAGCCAACGCAAGTATAACCATTGCTGATCCTGTGCTCACGTCGTTCAAGCGGAGGAACCAGGTAGTAGTTGTCAGTATGAAGAACCTTGACGCGAATAGACCGTTCTTTAAGCAGAAGAGCGAGTGAATGAGCCAATTCCGATTTCCCGGCACCTGATTCACCTGAAATTGCAACAACAAACTTATAGGCAGGATCTTGTTGTTCAATAACCTTCAGGTCTGCGATCACCCTCTTCAGAATGGTTCTTGCCGCGGACTTATGCTGATCGTTGATCAGCAGAACATCACCTAACATAGTATCATGTACTTCTTAATTCTGTATCTCAGGTAGTGTATGAATACACCTGTCCTCTTAAGAAAATAAGCGATTTAATGCCGGATTTCAATGAAGAATAGCATGTTTTCCTCCCATACACTGCCTGATTCCCCGGGTATTTCTTTTGCCGCCATATAAAAAAAGGTGGCCGAAGCCACCTCTACATCTCTATAATAACATAAATCCACGCATCAATCCACATTCTCCGCTTCTTTGGCTATACGAGCTTTCTCGATGTATTGGGCCTGAATATCCCTCGATACGTTATAGGCTTTTGAAAGGCTGTCTGATCTCCAGAGCAGAGCATCAAACGCCATACAGATATTTCTGAGAAAAGGAATCCCTGCTTCGGTAACCCGAACCCCGTTTTCACTCAGTTCGACTATGCCGTCATTCTGCATGTCTTCCAGACGATACCTGGCAACGTCGAGTTCATCACAGTAAAGCTTCGGATCAGCCCATGATGTCTCCTGTTTGCACATCAGATTGAGAATATGACGACGAAGAACAAGGTCTTCGTCAGTCAGAAGATGACCTCGATGCAAAGGGAAACGTCCGTTGTTGACCTCGCGGATGTAGTCCTCGTGAAAACGTTCATTCTGGGCAAACGCATACCACGTATCGCTTATTGATGATGAACCGAGAGCGAGCATCATCTGGGTTGTATTTTCCGTATATCCCATAAAGTTCCTGTGAAGCGTGCCGTTTTTAGCCGCGACGTAAAGAGCGTCACCCTCAAGGGCAAAATGGTCCATGCCTATCTCATGGTATCCGATCGATTCAAGCATTTCAAGCCCCTTGTCGTACAACTCCTGCTTGACGGCCCCGACCGGCAGGTCCGCCTCCTTGAACTTGCGCTGCCCTTCGTACATGTGTGGATTATGACCGTAAGCGTAGAAGGCTATACGGTCAGGCTTGAGTTCCATAACCTTGCTGATCGTATCAGTAACGGTCGCAAGCGTCTGTTTTGGTAAACCGTAAACAAGGTCGAAATTGATCGACGTAAAGCCGATCTTTCTTGCGATATCGACTTTTTCCTTAACAAGCTCAAAGGGCTGCAGTCTGTTTATCTCCTCCTGCACAACAGGATCAAAATCCTGAATCCCGAAACTCATTCGGCGGAATCCGACACTGTAAAGCGCCTCAAGATGCTCCGTTGTTGTAGAGCGGGGATTTGTCTCAAAACTGAACATGTAACCATCCATACGGTTGACATGCTCGTAAAGGCCATTAATGAGCTTAATAAGATTATCCGGGCTGAAAAAAGTCGGAGTGCCTCCTCCAATATGCATCTCCTTGACATTGAGCGTACCAGGGAACACATCAAGATACATCTGCCACTCTTTTAGAAGAGCTTCAAGGTAAGGCTCCTCATAGACATGATCCTGCGTTCTATATGCATTACATCCGCAGAAATAGCAGTGGTTCTCGCAGTATGGAATATGAATGTACATACTCACACCGGTTGTATCATTACTATCGTTGAAGCCCTTGATCATTGCCTCTTTCCACTGCTCCTGAGTTACACCATCCGTGCTCCACGAAGGAATCGTCGGATAACTTGTATAACGAGGTCCTGGATTGCTGTATTTATCCGCAAGATTTATTGCCATTGTAATCTTCCTCTACAAATGTTACTTTTCATATTCCTGTACCCGTGAAAATACACAAAACTCGGCAAATTCATAAAAAAAAGGGCACCTGACCTCAGCAATGCCCGATCATTTATACGTATGACAACTCTATCAAAAAACGCGTCCCCGGTGGTCGGCATCCTTATGGGATCTGACTCCGATTTCGATATCATGAAAGAGGCCGCGGCGGTCCTCGACGAGTTCAGTATTCCTTATGAAATGTCTGTCATTTCAGCACACCGCACACCGAAGGATCTGGAAGCATACGCCACCCAAGCAAAGAGCAACGGGCTCAAGATCATTATCGCCGGCGCGGGAGCCGCAGCACACCTGCCGGGTGTTACGGCAGCGTTTACCGTACTGCCTGTAATCGGCGTACCGATTTTCAACAAAAAACTCAGCGGACAGGATTCGCTGTATTCGATCGTGCAGATGCCTCCAGGAATTCCGGTCGCGACAGTCGGGATCGACAATGCCAGAAACGGGGCTCTCATGGCTGTTCATATCCTTGCGTTAACCGATCCGTCAATAATGAGTTCTCTGGAAGAGTTCCGTGAGAAACTTGCTGAAGCTTCTCGCCTGAAAAACAGGAAAGTACAGGAAAAACTCCATGCCAACAGCTGAGTACTGGATTGACAAGCTGGATCTTTCACAACACCCCGAAGGGGGGTATTACCGTGAAACCTATCGCAGCAAAACGACCTATAACTTCGCCAAAAGTCCTGTTTTCTCAGGAAAACGGCCGTATGCAACAGCGATCTACTACCTCCTGAGGGAAAATGATCGCTCGATGCTGCACAGGATCAAATCCGATGAACTCTGGTTTTACCATGCCGGCAGCCCTCTTACCGTGTATCTGTTTCACGATGTAGGTTTTATGTCATCGTTTACCCTTGACTCCGGTACCGGAACCCTGCAGGGTATCGTTCCTGCAAACACCTGTTTCGGGGCACGACTTGAAAACCCTGCTCCGGACGCATTTTCACTCACAAGCTGTGTTGTTTCACCCGGATTTGATTTCAGCGACTTCACCATGGCCGACAGGAACTCCCTGACAAGAAAATTCCCGCAGCACAAGGATCTGATCAGGGATCTCTCCTGACCCGATCCTGATCGTTTTTTGCCTTTATCCCTTCTGCAATCTTACCCATAAGGGAAGAGGCGCTCTCCGGGCAACTCCTCCTTTATGCATAGCGGTCGCTGCCGCATCCTGACCTTCTTCATCTACCGGAGATACCGAGACAGGTGAGCATGACCGGGAATTTCATGTTCACCTGCCGTCATGCTACATCATGTCTGCGAACAACGTCAGATAGACATTTCTTCCCGGCGCAAAGATCGGACGGGATTGTCCTTTGATGGAACGGTTCAAATGTTCATAATACGCTTCATCAAACAGGTTCTTCACCCCTGCGGTAACCCCTATGCTCTTGTTGATCTTGTAGGTGACGCCGACATCAAGCAGGGTAAATGAGGGGGTGTCCGTCTCGCCAAAAGCGGTTGAAACCCGATCCTGTGCGGTAACATGCCGCAACGTAACCATAGGCATCAAGGTGTTGTCGAGGTAACTTCCCCACAAGGTGTACCTGAAATCAAGTGGAGCTATTTCAGGCAGGGGCTCGTTTCTCACCCGATCCTCTCCATAGGTCCAGGCAAGGCTCGCCTGATGCTTCAACCCGGCAAACAAACGCTGTTTCCAGATCACTTCAAAGCCGGTCATGAAAGCATCGTCTATGTTCACATACCGCCTGACACCCGGGCTTGACGGCATCGCGGGCTTAAGGGATGGATCGATCTCGGAAGAGATATAGTCCTGAAGCAATGAAGCAAAAATACCGATATCAAGAGATGTATTGCCGGTCAGGTAAGCCAGGGTCAGGTCTATCTGATTGTTAATCTCGGGCTTCAGAGCCGGATTACCCAGCATTTCATAGGGGTCCCTGCCGACAGGAAATGAATTGATATACCGTTCGGTTATGCTTCCGCTCCGTTGAGCACGTCCCAGCCACAATCCGAGGGACAGCTCATCAGACACATGTTTTATACCGCCGATACTGAAATTCGGATTGATATCATTGGCTTCAATCTCGGGATTTTTAGCCGCGAAGTCCTGGCTTAGATCGGTAGCCCTTGCATCATTGTATTCCAGTCGTCCGGAAGCAATAAGATCGAAACCGGGAAATGAATGATAGTATTCACCGAATATGCCTGGTTTTGCGATCTGTCCTCCATTCCAGACATTGTCATGCACTGTTTTACCCGCCATGGGACCCATCAGAAATTCCCTTGTTCTTTCTCCCTCAGCACGCTCGATCCTGACATCGATCCCTGAATACAGTCTCCCGTTTTCAAATACCCAGGTGCCTTCACTACGTCCGCCATAACTTACAGTATTGGCTTCAGTTGTTGCATCAAGCATTCTGGGATGAAGATCCTTTCCCAGATTATCCATCGTGTGGTCTACAAATGAAGCAAAGAGACCTGTTTCCCAGTTATCAAAGTCGCCGCCTTGATAACTACGTTCATATTTTGCGTTGAACAACCATGTTTTATCGGAACGCAGGTCCATCGGCAGTGCGGGAAAATCAGTATCCCTGGCATTGTTATGCGTTGCAGTCACCGTCAGCTTCTGATTATCGGCCAGTTTCAGCCCCATTCTGCCGCCCATGCTCGCCCGCTGAAATGATGACGGAACAGTGACAGCATCTCCATCCGTGTAGTCATCACCTTTGGAAAAAGACCCGAAGAGTCCAAGATCATATGTCTGATCTCTCAGACCGACAACCCCTTCGGAGCGATACACCTCACCGTTACTCTCGAAACCCCCTGACATCCGACCGTAGAGATCCTGCTCTCTGGAAAATCTGACAGGATTGGACTCAAATACGATCGTTCCGCCGAAACCTGTTCCATACCTGAAAGAATGCGGCCCTTTGTAAATTTCGACCTGCTCAATCATGTTGGGAGGTATCTGACTGGTCGGAGGGTCCATGCGATTGGGACAACCTGCCGCCGAGCAAAGCAAACCATCAACTACAATATTGAGCTGATCGTACTTGTAGCCTCGCAACACCGGATCAAACCCGTAGCTGCCGCTTTTACGGATACTGCTTACAGCAGCAGACTGGTTCAGGAGCGCACCGGCGTCATGCGATAACCTGTCGTTGAAGTCAAGACCAATCTTTTCCACATCACCCGGTTTCGGACGCACAGCAATAATTGTCACCGGCTTGGCGATCAGCCTCTGTTCTCTGAAGAGACGGCCTTTTTTGAAAGCAGCTCGTACCTGAGAGTCGGTGACAAACCATTCTCCGTATCCGACATGGGAGAAAAACAGTGTATCGTTTTCAACATACTCAATGGTAATGACCCCACTGTTGTCTGTTGACCCGTTTTGCGAGCTGTATCGGTACCTTGCCCGTTCAATAGGTTCCTGCGTAGAGTGGTCAAGCAGTTGAATCGAACCTTCATTTCCCTGGGCCAGACCCGGTTCAGGGCATAGCAGCAGCAGCCCCGCAACGAGAGGGAAAAGTATTTTATTCATCATGATAAGTATTCCTCTTTGTTCGTACAGTGATACCGCAACCGGCATCAAAATATAATTACACACAGTACAACAGAAAGGATCTGGGAGGCGGTGTCGGTATAGCGGAGAAGTGTTCACGCAATGATACTTCCGGACAGAAAAAACGAGGGTTTCTCTCGTCTAGTCCATAAAAATTCAGGATGTTTGTTTGAAGAATTCCAGGGAAACTCTCTTTTACAGAGAGCGCATGCTGACCCTGTTTACCGCGGGAATGCTCATCCCTGTTGACTTGCTGCAATCGTTTCTTGAGATAGCATTTTCCTCTGCAGTTCATTTCAGGCTTGTCCCTGTTGATACAGAGGTTTTCGGCGATATAGTTCTGATGCAGGCTATACTCAATCAATGGCGCCAGGGGCCGCATAAGCAGCAGAAAATAGAAGGCACATACGAGTATGCTTGTACATTGCTTTATACCCATACCTTCTTGTACCATAAACGATTGTCTTAAAAAAAAAAAAGCGTGTACCACGGCCTGCCTTTCCCTGTCTATCGGGCTCAGCTGCAGGCAACCGGATAGAGACTCAGCCCGGCTGATAGCTGTGAACACTGCTTTGCGCCGAGGGCAGATAGTTTACCCCGAACCAGCTCACCAGAAGCACGACAAACGCCAGACCGAGGAACCATTGCAGGCGGCGTCTCTCAACCTTTTCAGCATTGAGAAGCAGGCAGGCAAGATAGGCAAGCCATGCAAGAAAAGCCCTGGTCTCTTTTGGGTCCCAGGTCCAGTAGTGCCCCCAGGCTTCCTTTGCCCAGAAAGCGCCGAAAAGAAGTCCGAATGTCAGAAACACAAAACCCAGTATTGCCAGATAGTGTCCGACAGCCTCGCTTTGTTCATTTCGACGCAAGCGATAACCGAGGTAGATGTTGTGCCATGCGGCTGCCGAGGCTGCGGCAAGAAAGACGTAACCGATCATGTAAACTATAACATGAGGGACAAACCACACGCTCTGTAATGCAGGCATGAGTGTTTTATCGAGGATATCCGGATAGATCAGGTTAATGCTCAGGAAAAATGCAGCCAGGGCCATACAGTAAAACTTGAGCCAGGTGATTTTCCAGCGATATTCAACGATAAAACCGACAAGAGGAATCAATGTGGCATACCAGAGCCTGGTTTCACCCAGGGTTCTGAGAGGAGGCCTTTCGACATGCTGCCAGAACAGCACAAGAAAAACAACCATCACCACTGTTCCTGCCCCCATAAGCAGATAGGAAGGAACCCTGAGTGCTTCTTTTTTACCGGAAAGCAGATTCAAGATACTGCCCCCAGTCCAGCAGGCAACAGCGGCACCTGCAACTATCGGAAATTCAATCCATGTCATTTCTTGCCGTTTTTTTTCATTCCCTGCCAGAAAAAGAGGAGATTGCCAGCCATCATGAGATAAAAGCCGAAGTAAACCGCCGGCAGCCAGGGATCTTTTACCGCCTCGGCGACACTCAACGACGACATTTTTCCGGCTTTTTCATCATAGCCTGCCTGATATATTTTCCATCCGAAAAAATCAAATGGCTTGTTCACCTCAAGGACCCCTATCTTCTTTTCTCCGCTGTTATGCGTAAACATAACCTCTGAAGAAAACCTCTTTGGTGAACCCGGAAGAAGAACAAGAGCGTAGCGGCCAACGACGAGATACCTGGCATCAATCCCCTTTCCTGCCGGATTGATCCATCCGGTCTGTTCAGCTCCCCGATGCACTACCCGAACCTTTGCGAAAGGAACGCCTCCGGCAGGATCTGCGGCCACCGGGTCTTCACCGCTCTTGATGACACCATCGGGAACTGATCGGATAACATCGACAAGGATGCCATCCCATGAAACCTTCATTCCAGGCTTGATTTCAAGCATGGCTCTGGATTCATTCGGCACAAATGCATCCTTCGAAGGATCATAGAGCCCGAGCATCGGCGCATATTCCTCGATAGTGAAATCATGGAGGAATATCCCAAACGGCAACTCAACCATCGAGTCTGAAGCCCTGTCAAACCCGCTGGTTGTTTCCTTGCCTTCATAGAGAGGCACGGCGATGCGTTGAAGATCCGAAGAACCAAGTAATCCGCTGGTCACAGCGATCCAGAACCCGCCGTGAAACAACATGAACTGAATATTGGCAACGTTGAACGGCAGGAGTTTCTGAACAAAACCGAGCCCCAGATTCACCATAAACACAACACAGACAAGAGCAAACGGCCATGAAGCGAACAGTCGGTTAAATCCGAGATCAACAACCAGCAACGGAGCATATTCAGGATCCTGGGGAACAATTCCGCCAATCATAGAAAGAGCAGCAAGAACTGCAATGAGAGACAGACCGAGAGGAATCCCCCCAAGCCAGAGAACCAGAGGATGTTTTCTGAAGACAGTTCCAACAAAAAAAACAACAGCAACAAGAATGGCCGCAACCATTCCATTCACAGGCCAGCCAGGCGCCGCAACCCCCTTGCCAGTACTGGCAAGCTCAATGCAAAACCCAACGGCAACAAGAACAACAGCAAAAAGCACGCTTTGCCTGAAACCTAACGGCAACGAAAACAATCCTCCCCGCTTCTGAACCATGAAAACCTCTGGTGTTTATCCCTGTATTACCTTCTTACCGTCACCTGTTCCGCCAACCGTCTGTTTCCCGCCCATCTCTTGTCACTACCAAGAAACGATCCCCCTTTCGGGGGATCAACTCTGCCTGTTTTTTCATGGTGATGGAAACATAAAAAATTGGCATCACCAGTAACCGTTACAGTACTTGTTTCAAAAAAACCTTACTCTGAACAGAAACACTGACAGTATTTTATTTTACAAACAGCGCACCCTTCGCTTTGGCCCATTCGGAATTACCTTTTACCCCACTGGGCAAAATGGTTTTAGTCGAAATTTTCGCACCAGAAAAATCTGCTTGCTCAATATCGGCACCATTGAGATTTGTGCCTATGAGATTGGCTGAATGCAGGATTGCGTTGTTCAGTGTAGAGCCTGTCATATTCTGACTGAAACTGAGTCTGGCACCTCTCAGATCCGCCCCGGTGAGATCAGCATTTCTAAGATTGACTTCTGAAAGGTCTGCGTCTCTGAGATCAGCTCCTGAAAAGTTGGCTGCGACAAGATCGGAACTGGTGATATCAACATCCACAAGAACGGCGTTTTGCAGATCCGCATTATCGAGATTGACTTTCTCGAGATTGGACCAACTGAGGTTGGTTCCCGTGAGCGTTGCTCTGCCCAGAAACGCTCTCTGCATTTTTGATCTCACCATCTGTGACCTGGTGAAGTCGGTTTCAATAAAAAAACCATCGGAAAGGTTTGCTGACGTTAGATCAACGTCGCGAACCTTTCCTCTGCTCAGGTTAGCCCCCCGTAAATTCGCCTCCACAAGCATTGAACCGCTCAAATCCGCCTCTACAAGGTTGGCATCGGAGAGATCTGCCTTGCTGAGGTTTGCCTTGCTGAGATTGATCCCTTTAAGAGAATGGTCGCGAAGGTCCGCCATGCGAAGGTCGATCACATAGCTCGGGTTATCCTTCCGGAACTGGTTCCATGCAGCAACCCCCTGTTTGAGCCTGGTGAGAAGTGCTGCGTCGTAAGCGAAACCTTCCCGGGCACTCAAAAGAACAAGACAAAAAAACAAGACACCTGCGATAAACTTCCGGGCATCAATAACAGTCCCGTGGAATAATTTTCTGCCTTGGTTTTTCATGGTGCTACCTTGCAAGATTGAATGTTACCTGTGCCGCTCCCCCGTCCTTAACCGTAACAGTTTGCGGAGCCGCCTTGAGTTTTTCGCTCCAGACCGCTATCTGATAGGTTCCGGGAGGAACATTCTCGATGGTGAAACTACCATCTGCCCCGGTTTTGGCGAAATAGGGGTTATCAAGAACCACCACAAAAGCTGACATTTCAGAATGAACATTACAAAGCAGATCGACGACGCAGGATTTATCAAACGTTTCGGTCTTAACGACTCCTTTACCGTAGGTTCCGAGATTGAAAGGCTTGCACTTTGTCGGCGCAAAAACGTTATGGTTGACATTATCGCTGTTCTTGAAGTCGACAGAAGATCCTACCACGACAGGAAGAACGTGCGGCGTAAAGATAAGATCTTTCTGATCCATCGTATAATGCTTTGCCGGCGGCGTAAACGTTCCGGAAACACCTTTCAGATATACCACGGCATCTTTCTTGAACCTTGCCCGCTGAGCCTCTACCATCCCGGTAATTTTACCTGCCGCAAACGCCTCTTTCTGAACAAGCACAGCCATACTGAACAAAAGCACCATAAAAACCGCGTTGAACAACTTCCTTTTCATACCATATCTCCGGTTATTTTTAGTTGAACTACTTTTTCTTCATATAAATAAAGCAACATGTTCGAAAGAACGCATAACAATCGTTAATAATTCTACAGCCCACGATCATCTTCTGCTTCATCTGCTTCCTGCTGAACAAACGACTTGATGTAACCGATCAGAAACTCGATCTCCTCTTTATGCAACGTACGACCCCATGGAGGACAGAGATTTGATTTCCCGACCGATGCCGACCCTTCGCTTATTGCCGTATACAGTCGGTTGTCGCTTCTCTCCCTGAAAAACGATTCCTGCGTAAAGTCAGCGGGAGAGGCCTGCATACCTGATCCGTAATATCGACCGGAGCCATCACCGTTTTCACCGTGACAGATGGCGCAATAGTGCAGATAGAGGCGTTCTCCTTCAACCATGGCATACGGCTCCTGCTTTTCCGTTGAACCGGCATGCTTCTCTTCCGCACTGCAGCCAAACAGCAGGGCAAGAAGAACGCCCACTATAAAGCAAACAGCCATTCCATTGCTTTTGTTGATTCTCAGTTCCATTATTGCTCGCTCCTTGTCTCACTGATTTCGGCGTTATTCGTACCCTTTTTCAACGACATCAGATACCGGGTAAGATAGACCCGCTCCCGTTCGGAAAATCCATAGTCAGGATCGACATTATCCGAACTGAACTTGCGGGGATCCTCAAGGTATTTGAATATGAAACCTGCAGTAAGACGACCACCCACGTTTGTTATATTCGGTCCTACCGTACCGCCTTCACTGCCGATCTGATGACACGCCACACAACCTTTCTCATCGTAGAGCTGCCGTCCTAGTTCTACCGGGTCTGCTTCAGGTGCCTCCTCGAGCTCAGGCAACGTGGCCGGTATATCACCCGATACCAGTTCGGTCCTGAAATAATTCACCACCGTCTCAATCTCCAGCGGCTTCAGGTTGCCCTGTATCATCCCCAGCTGCTTGCCAAGATTGAACCTGGGCATCTGCTTCAACATCGGGCGGATAACATCGGGTTGATCGAGGAACTCTCTGATCCAGCTCTCCTGCAGCTTGCTTCCCGCTATGGTAAGATCAGGAGCGAAATCATAACCATGCCCTTTTATCTTATGGCAGTTGAGGCACTTGACATCTTCGGCAAGCTGTGAAAACACGCCGGCCAGAGGATGTGAGCCAAATTCATTTTCCTGCTGATCCAGCCGGGTATGGCCTGGCACTATAAAACGGAGAGGACGCGATGCATCGGTAAATCCGAGGAGCACCGCCGATAGCGGTTTGAGTTCTTCCTCCGTAAACCGGAAATCAGGCATTCTCAAATCGTCCCTGTAACTTCTTGGCGCACGCAGCTTCTGCTGGACATAGCTTTCCCTGCTGTGCGGAATCTTTCCTTTCATTTTACCGAAATCAAGCAGCTCCAAGGGCTTGCTTCCTATGGACGACAGCTCGGCACCTATCTTTTCCGACGACTCACCGCCGGCAACAGTCGCACCGGCTCTCAGCAGCTGAGGAGCGATATTCTGCATGTCTTCCATGCCTTTCAGCTTATGGCAGCCGAAGCAGCCGTATTTTTCGACCAGCATCTTTCCTTTTTCAATCGATTCGGCCTTTATCGGGACAGTTTCCTCATAGTCCGGTTCAAAATCGAAATCCTGGTACTCCCCGATAATGTACTCGACAAGGGCAGATATCTCCTCGTCGGAAAAACGGTACCTCGGCATTTTTGTTTCCGGGAAATACTTCTTGGGGTCCTTGATCCATTTGAACAGCCACTCCTTGCTCACCTTGCTGCCCACCTTGCTCAGATCGGGTGCATGGACCGCTGCGTGCGCACCACCCTGACCGTTAGTCACATGGCATATATTGCACCGGGACTGACCCCAGATCGCTTTGCCTTTCTCGACAAGATCCCAGTCAATCTCCTCGTCTGTGTATAACGTGTCATGTCTGGTGGTTCCCGTCATGCTGAACAGATAGTCGGCAATAGACTCGGCCTCCCCCTTTGAGAAGTAGAATTTCGGCATCCGGGCTGCTTCATAATAGTTCTTCGGATCCTGCAGCCAGTTCACCGCCCAGCTGTAATTCACCTTGGATCCCACCTCGGCAAGTACAGGACCTATTTCACGCAGTCCTTCGTAACCGGGGATCATGTGGCACCCGTAACAACCGTATTTTTTAATGAGTCCTGAACCTTCGGCAAGAAACTCAGCGCCCCGTAAATACTCAGTATCTTCATGACAGGAAATGCAGGAAGCCTGAGTCATCCTTCCCTCAAGCATCGGCTCTGTCCAGTGGTGAACCCATCCGTGGGCTTTATCGGGAGAGGTTGTGGCCCTGCCCTGCCCGCGGTGGCAGAAGGTACACCCGAAGTCGCTCACCGGATGATTTTCGAGATAGACAAAACGTGCCGGATGCGGTGTCAGCGGCTGACTGTCCGTCAAACGGTAGGTACTTTCTATACCTATATGACAGGTAATACAACGATCGGCCTTGTCGGCATCACTGATGTGCACCTGCTTGATACCTTCAGACATATGCTCGTTGCTCTCGATTGCCGCCAGCTTCTCATCGAGCCCTTTATGAAGTGACTCGATCTCGACGAGCAATGCTTCCCGTTCTTTGGTCAGGTCACCGATCTTCTCCCCGATAGAGCTCTTCTGCTCGAGCAATGCATCCCTGTTCTCAGTCAGGCCCCCGATCTCCTTCTGAAGCGCCTGCATCGTTTTTTTGTCCTGCTCGCGCTGATCACGGATGTACAGGTATTCCACCTGCAGAAACTTACCTCGCTTCTCCTGGAGCTGTTTCTGGTTCTGGTCGAGTGATGCTTCGACAATATCTTTTTGAGCTGCAAGCCCTTTATACTTTTCCTGCACTTCCTTGCTCTGGAATATCCTGTCTGCTTCTTCGAGCCTTGCCTTCAGAGCTTCGAGCTTCTGGGCGTCCCCGCTGCTCTGAAACAACGTGACTGCCTCATCGTACTCCGACTGCAGTTTCGAAGCTTTTAATTCCTTATACTCCTGCTGGTACTCTTTCCATGGCCTCAACTGGATCTCATCCTTCCAGATAACCCAGACAGTCAGTGCCAGAAGCAGCAGGCTGAGAAAAGCGAAAAGAAACGGGGTATACGAAGACCTGTCTTTCATATTGAGCTGCGTTAACTACAGTTACTGTTGAAAAACTCAGGCAAGACCTGTGCTATATGTTAAACCATGGCGTCACCAAGACATACTTAACCATCAGAACAAGACGCAAAAACATCTTTACCGGCAAGGCAAGCATTGTCCAGAACAAAAAAGAAACCGTTATATAGGGGATCATTCCAAGCGATGAAAGAAACTCCGCTTTATATTTTTTCCAGTAGAGATACGGCAAAATCATGCCCAGCGCGTAATAGATCGTCACAAGCCCGCCCCCGATGAAGAAACCCAGGGATGAACGGGAATCGATACCAACAAGGTTTGTCAGGTCCGTTGTCCCTTCATAGACAACTCTATTGTGATCCCACACTTCCCATGGCCAGAACCATAACCACCCGGGACCCCGGAAAAATACCCCGATGACAATCAGCAGAATCCAGAGCACGACAAAACCGAAGCAGAAAATCAGAATCGCCCACTTTCTTTCTGCAAAAGTATAGTAACCGTTTCCTTTTGGATTGTTGTCCACATAGGGAATGGCTATCAGTCCGATAATGATCAGCGTAGGCAGCACGACACCGGCAATCCAGGGATCAAAATAGACAAGCATTTCCTGAAGTCCGAGGAAATACCAGGGAGCTTTTGCCGGATTCGGGGTCAATGTCGGGTTTGCCAGCTCTTCAAGAGGCGCATCGACAACAAGCGACCAGAAGGTCAGACCGATAAAGACAATCAGAGCGATAATAAATTCAATCCTGACAAGAGGTTTCCATGTATCGATTCTCTCATCGTATTCCCCGTCGATGGGTTCTCCGCGCGAACGAAGAGAGTCGTTTCTGATTGCCTGCTGAAAAGCCCAGAAGGTAAAAAAGGCAACCATGAACATCATCAGGACAATGGCGATATTGTCAGGCCTCGAAATAATCTCGATAAATGGACCCATTACTGTAGTATCCGGCAAGTTTTTGTTAATAACAGGATTTTGTCCGTCCGCTCAGGAAGAATGAGGGCCTGATATGCCCCCGTCTTTTCTTACTCTCCAGAAATGCACCGCCATCAGCACGACCGCCACAAGAGGTATGACAACACAGTGCCAGACATAGGAACGCAAGAGCGCGTTGCCTCCAACTGTTGATCCGCCAAGAATAGCGAACCGGACATCGTTATACGGTGTTATCCCCAGATACTCGCTGAACGGGCCTTCAAAACCAAGCAGCGGAGTTCCTGCCGCCATATTGGTACCGACCACGATAGCCCACAGACCGAGCTGATCCCAAGGAAGCAGATAACCGGTGAAACTCAGGAGCATGGTCAGCACAAGCAGTATGACTCCGATAGTCCAGTTAAACTGTCTTGGCGACTTGTAGGAGCCGGTCATGAACACGCGAAACATATGCAACCATACCACGATCACCATGAAATGTGCACCCCATCGGTGCAGATTCCTTAAAAAAATCCCATACGGCACCTGAAACTCAAGGTCCTTCATGTCCCAGAAAGCCTTTTCAACCGATGGGTGATAGTAGAACATCAGGAGAAAACCGGTGACCGTCAGAATGATAAAAGAAAAAAGCGAAATCCCCCCCATTCCCCAGGTATACCTGAGCTTAACGGCACTATCCCGGATCTTGACCGGATGCAGATGCATAAAAATGTTGCCGAATATGGCAAGCGCCCTGTTTCTCGGTGTGTCCTTGTACTCCCTTCTGAAAATCGACCTCCAGAGTACCGAACGCTTTATCGTGTCAAGCATTTTCATATACATTCACTTTTTCATTTTCCTCTCTCCCTGACCGAAAGGATCAGGCGTAACCCCGCAATTTTTTAACCTGTTTACCATACCTGTCCAGACGCTTTTCCGAGCCATCGGGATGCAACATCACTATCGCTTCCCAGGGACAGTCTATCGCACAAAAATTGCATCCTGTACAAAGCTCCTTTATCACCGATGCCGTACCAGTGAAATTCATGCCGCTGTCAACTATCTCGATACAGGGAACAGGGCAGACAGACACGCATATACCGCAACCGGTACACTGCTCCTGCCTGACTGCGGCCACCGCCCTTCCGGCCGCTTTCTTTACGTTCACTACCGCTTCTTCCATGGCATCTGTCACATTATACCCTCAGGAGACTTTGCGGGTAGAGCTGGTTGGAGTCCTCGCCCGGCATACCCTTGAATTTTATGCTTTTGTCAACTAACAACTGTCCGTCCTCGGCTATACTGATCTTGTAACGGTCCATCGGTCGGGGCGCCGGCCCTTCAAAGTTGAACCCTGTTATGTAGTACCCGCTGCCATGGCAGGGACATTTGAATTTCTGCTGGGCTTCAAGCCAGTTCGGTGTACAGCCCAGATGCGTACATTTCGCCTCCATGGCAAAAAACGATCCGTCACTCTGGCGAACCACCCAGGTACCGAACTTGCTTATGAACTGGGTATTTACCTGGCCGGGAGGAAAATCGGCCGGATTGCCGACCTTGAATGTTGTTGGCGGCTCGAAAAGTACTCTCGGGTACAGGAAACGAACGAAAGCCGCGAGGTTCACGGCAATGAACCCGGCAATACCTCCCCAGCCGATTACTTTCAGAAAATCCCGGCGTTTTTCAGGTTCGACCTGCAACTCTTCGACCTCGTGCTGGTCGGTTGTCAGTTCATTTTCACTCATGCGTCAATAAATAGATAAATGACAAGTAGTGCTTGATACGAGCATCTCCCAGACCCTTCCGATTCTTCAACTTCACGTTCTCATCCCAGCTGGCAGCCTGCAGACTGCCGGCAAGTACTGTCCCTTCCTCCTGAACCATCCGCATCGTCATGCTCAGGAGAAGCTGCTCCATATATGACTCCTGAATTGATCGATTAGTATCTGACCAGCAGCATCAGCCGGTGAAAAAATCCCGGTTGTCCCTATAGGGCTACCGTTTTAACGTTTTGTTCTGGTCTGTGCGTACGTCACACGCCAGTTTAATGCCTGTGATAGGG
>JADHTF010000007.1 GCA_016776555.1 Chlorobium phaeobacteroides | reverse complement strand
GTCTTATCTTTTGCCATAAAGCTCTCCACCTGCTGGGTTGTGTTTTATTACGTGGTGACTTGGTCGTTACTCACGCTAATATAACACTTTACACCCATAGGTGAGGGCTTTTTTTATTGCAAATCGATCAACTTAGGTTGAAATAGGTTGGATAAAGAATGCAACTCATTAGCCATGTTGTAATATCCCGTAATCAGCTTAATGTTGGTGCTCGCAGTTATAAATTCAGACCCATCTGACCATCTTGTTGCTTTTCCGCTTTACCTCGCGCCCCCTTCTTATCCCATAACCCATCGGCGACCTCTTGGGCGTGGATCTGGTGGTTGAGGGCGAGGAGGCGTTTTAGGATTTCACGGCGGGCGGCGGGGTGGATGGTGTAGCGGACACGGTCGTTTTCGGGGAGGTATTCTACTTCGTAGAAGTCGTGACGGAGGTTGATGTCTGACCATCCATAGGCTTCGAGGACGGCGTTGTCCATTTGGTGGTGCAGGTTGCGGAGTTTCTGGATGGCTGAAACTGCTTCGTTGAAGGTGATGGTGCCGGGTGTTTTTGCAAGATGCTTGCGGAGGTGTACTGCATCTTTTCCGAGGAGTTTTTGAAGGGCTTTATCGTCAAGTTGCTCTTCTTCTGATGCCATCGGGCGCAGCGGTTGGGCGTGGAAGAGGTTATAGGATTTGGTGAGGCCGAGCTGTATGTCAAGCATCAGTTGTTTGCGATATTCGTGGTAGCTCTCTCCGAGACGTTCGAGTTGCTCTTCCTGCGATTGAGTTAGATTTTGGGGAAATGGGAATGTGTCAATACAATCAACATTTAAACTTATTCTGGATTCCAATGTTGAAGCATACTTCCAAGCCCATTCGCTATGAAGAGATGACTGCAAATATGTGTGATGAGAAAAATTAGACCTTGCTACCACAGTATTCGCGTGACCGAAGACGCTATCAGGAGCGAAAAATGTATGATTAACATATTTTGCAACTCTACAAGCTACCAACACTCTATCCTCCTTTGCGATTACTCGATACAGCGCAGGCCTTTTTTCACCATAAATCCACCATTTTTGAGGCAATGGTTTACGTAAAGCGTATTCACCAACAATATCGTTGTCAGCTTTGTCTTTTTTCCAGCGCTTCCGCTCTGGTTTTACCAACCGTTCGAGAATGGAATAACAGTCAGGATATTCATTCCGACATTTTTCTTCAGACCAGTCAAAAAAGTTGATCACCCAACGACTTGGTGCTTGATCGGGATTAGTGTTCAGATCATCCCCGTTGAGATATGGAAAAAGCACATCCCTATTTTTCGGATTTTTCCTTATCAGTGCTTCAGCTTGCTGCGGTTCCAAAACAAAGCCTTTACCGAGTACAATACTTCCCTGAAAGCTTTTGCCTTCATTCTGTTTGAGCGGCAAAGGATTGCCCAACGTTGATGCGTCATCAAGGTAAGGTGTGATGGTTGAAACCTCTTTACCAGCAAGAATAAACTTCCCTTTCCATTGCTGTTTCGAGATAGTAACAAGCGCAACTTCCACGGCAGCTATTCCGGGCCATTTTAGGCTGCGGACAGCATGGTTGATGGTTCCGCCCTGCCCAACAATTACATCAAGACCTCCTTCACGAGCACTACCCTGTGCGATGGTGTTAGTAGAGATCAACGATTGAAAACCCTTATCCTTGATAAGCGTAAAGATGCGCCGGAAGAAGTAGGTGACCAGGTCAACCGCACCAATCGGAGCATAGGCATGTTTCAGGTACTCAAGTTGAGCAAGGCCATAAGTTCCGCTCAGTTTCTGACCTCCCAGAAACGGCGGATTCCCCAGAATGCAATCAAACCCTCCATTCTCAATGATTTCAGGGAACTCCAAAAACCAGTGAAAAAAGTTCTTCCTCTCTGCTATTGCCTGCACCATAGCTGTCGCCTGCTCATTGGGCGATTGCTGACCGGAAAGGTATTGGCTATACTCATCATCGGTGATAATCGAGGATCGATTCCCATAGGTTTTTTCAATGTAGAACTGGGCAATCGGGATCGAGGCGATCTGGTGCAGTAAACGGGAATCTTTGCCGGTGGCAAATTCCTGATAGCGTCGCTTTTTCTCTTCAATCTCTGATGGAGTGCGCTCAGGCAAAGAGGCAATTTCATGCCATTGTTTCAGCGACAGGGAAAAACTCTGGTCGATTTCGGGAGTGAAGGCAAAACTTACCTGTTTTCCCTGACGAATGCGTTCCGCTTTATTTCTTTTGCGAAGTTCGGCAACAACCTCCTTGTCATCGCCCGGCATGGTAACAAAGGCTTGATCCGGCACGCCCTTTTGCATCTCTTCCCGATGTGCAAACCCCACAATGGCGTTGCCGCATTTGATGTGGTGGTCAAGGAAGTTCAGTGGCTGCCCGGGAATATGGGCCTCAAGCCAGAGCGCTACCTTGCAGAGCTCAACGGCCAGGGGGTTGAGATCAACGCCATAGATGCAGTTGCGAATGACATCGCGGATAGCCGACCGGAATGCGCTTGGGGAGGGTTGCTCTTCACCGGTACGAACAATGGCAAGTTCAGTGGCTATTCGACGGGCTGCGGCTAATAAAATATGGCCTGAACCGCAGGAGATATCGGCTACTCTCAATGAAAGAAGCGCCTCTTCAGGGTTGCTGGTTTTCAGCTTGTCGGCAATGAGATAGTCAAGGGAGTGTTTGATCAGGGGCTGAACCAGATCGTCAGGGGTGTAATGGGAGCCTGTGGCAGCTCGCTGGTCACCTCGGGCAAAGGCAAATTCGATTGCATTGTCGTTGTAAAGAAAAACCGGTTCGTACTCAAGAAGTCCTTCATAGACTGAGCCGAACTCCTCCACATTGAGCGCAGCATAGTTGACCCTGATGAGCTGCCCGCTTTTCTGGTTTTCGTAGAGGCTCAATGAACGAAGGCAGTGCAGGAGCGTCTCATTATCAAGGGAGCAGTGGTTCAATGGCCCGATGGCATCAGCTCTGAAGAGGTCGCCGGCAAGTGGAGCAATACCAAGATTGCCTCCGGGGCCACCATCTTCAAAGAGATGAAAGGTGGCCATGAGCGCCAGCCAGTGATCGTGATGGCGGCGGTCTGCCAGATACCGCTTTTCCGATAACCGGCGCAAGCGCATGAGGCTGTAGTAGGTGTCGTAAATATCCCGCTTGGGCGCAACTGGTGATTGTGGATAGACCAGATTTCGCTCTTCGATAACCATCAAGAAAAGAATCCGGTAGATCAAACGCAGGAGATAATGATAATACTCTGCCGGTTTTATCTGTCCGGAGGTAATGGCTGCCAGCAGTGCGGCATTTTCTGAATTTGAGAGAAACCCGTTGGCAAAGGAGAGGATGGTCTTTTCGACGGCACTGCTCAACCCTTCGCGAATACGTGCTCCGGAATCGAGGGAGTCCTGATGATATTTTTCAATGAGGCTCTCTTCAGGAGCTTCGCAAGAGGCTGGCAAGCGCGTCACATGCAGCAGCCGGTAGAGCACGGCAAAGTCGGCAAAGAGACCGTCGGTAAAGATACGGTCGAGATCACACTCCAGATAGGTGAGTTTGACCAGGCGGGAGCTGTCGCGCAGGAGGCGCAGCACCCGGCCATTGGTGACGATGCCGTAGAGTTGCTCGGTGAGGTTCAGATACTCCTGCAACATGGCGTGGGCCGACATCCGCAAAGCAGCTTTTTCGGGCTTTCGGTCGAGACCGGCGGGCTCGTTGCTGCCGGTAATGTGGATGGCGGCTCCGCCACGGTTGGCGATGCGGTGGGAGATGGGGTAGAGCTTTGCGTTGAGTTCGATGCTCTTTGCCTCAAATTCCAGTTGGTAGCCAAGGAGCCCAAGCAGCGGCACCACCCAGAGGTTTCGGGTTTCGGTGGTGGCTGGCGACTCTTTTTTCAGCGTTTCAAGCTTGCGATTGAAGATGCGCCAATAGTCCTGGGCATCGGCCCATGCGCGGGCAATCTCATCTTTGACCTTGACTGATGGATCCAGACCAAAATCGACGGATCGCTGACCGGGAATTTCCTCAAGCTTTTCAAGAATATCGGGTGAGAGTATGGCTCCCTCAATGCGGATGGATGGGAAGATCATGCGGCACCTCCCACAGCTTCGCCTTCTGGCAAAAGAATGTACACACCAAGAAGATCCATCGGCAGTACCGGGTGCACCACCTGGAAACGCTTGCCATCCATCAATGAACTGAAGCGTTCATGGGCTTCGACCAGTTTTATTGATTGTTGTTCAGCCACGCGGTCAAATTCAGGTTCAAACGATTTGAGCAGTTTCAATTCATTCTCGAGAAACCCTGTTCTGGCAGGGAGCGACATATCGGAGTTGGCACGAACAGAGGCGAGGAGCGCTTTTGCCTCTGCCTGATCGAGGAACTCCTTCTCCTGTGGAGTACCTTTCCAGCCCCAGAGAATCATCTCTTCGGCTACAATCTGCTGACTGCCTCTTCGATCTTCGATGACATTTCGACAGCGGAAGAGGAGTATGGTTGTTTTGATGGCCACCTGCCGGGTGCGAATGACGGCGGAACGGGCGGCCCGCTTGTCGGAACGGTTGACGGTGTTGGCCATGAGGAGCTGGCAGAGTTGTTCCACAAAGCGGCTGTTGCGCCCAAGGTAGTGATAGCCTTCAGGCGTCGGTGAGAGAAAGCTAATCTGAACGATATCGCCAACGGGCAGGATGCCGCGTATCTGGTCAGGGAGGTTGGCAGTAATGAGGCGATAGCAACCCTTTTTCTGTTGAGCAATAACCTGTACGCCAAACAGGTTATTGAGGGTGGTGGTCACGAACTGTTCAACCGCAAAGGGGTCACCAATGGCATCATCCACCTCCCGAAGGTCAGCCTCTATTTCGGAGGCCTTGATGGCATTCTGGGCAAAGATGGTACGGGTCGCTTTTTCGCGCTCAGCGGCCTCCTCTATTTTGCGGGAAATGGTGGCCTTGGCAGACTGAGCCTCATCAAACTCGCTGAAGTCAAAGGTCAACTGCTGTGCTCCATCTCGCTGGCGGTTGATTTTGCGATCCGGATTGAGCAAAAGAGCCTGTGTGATGGTGTCAATAATGCTCTGTGAATCTTCCGGAAAGGGGACGTTGATTCCGGTTGAACGTTTGATTTCGCGAACCTTGCGCAGCAAAACATCAAGCACAATACCGTCAATGGGATTATCGGCGCCGTAGAGAAGGCAGGTTTTGACTTCCGGTGCGGGCTGACCAAAACGGTCTACCCTTCCCTCGCGCTGTTCGAGGCGGTTGGGATTCCAGGGGAGATCGTAGTGCAGCACTGCGGTGAACTGTTGCTGGAGGTTGATGCCTTCGCTGAGGCAGTCGGTCGCAATCAGGAGCCGAAGCGTTGCTTTGCCCATCTCATCAATTTTCTGCTTGCGGAGTTCGTCAGGCAGTTCACTGGTTATAACCTGAATATCAAGCTTGGGATATTTTTTTCGGAGGGCTGGAACCAGCAGCCTCCCGACGTAGTTGGCGGTTGCGATATAGCGGCAAAAAACAACGGGGTTGAAGCCCTCCGAGAGCCAATCATCAAGAATGGCTTCTGCCGACCCGCATTTTTGGTCGTGCTTCAAGTCAGAGAGAGATGCCAGTTGGTCAGAAAATCCGCGCAGTTGTTGCCGTTGGTAGTTTGACCAGTCGGTTTGCTCAAGCAGTGAGGTCGGAGTGTTATCGCCCTCATAGCCAAACTCACTATCCTGAACAGGGTTCTCACTGTTGTCAACCAAACTCTCGTCAAAAGCAACAGGAGCAATATTGGAAAGCCGTGTGTTGAGCATTTCAATGCCGGCAGCCGGGCTCGACATCACTCCACGTAACAGGGCAAGTGCCGTCCAGTACTGCACCCGTCGGGGGCCCTGTTTTGAAAAATCAGGTGCAATTAATTTTTTTGCAAAGTCGAGTATCTGGTCAAAAAAAATCATGTAAAGCATCGAGAGATCATAGGCCCACTCTATAGGTTCACGCTTGGGGAACGGGGTCTCCTCACCCATCCACTTTTCAACGTCACCCCGTTTGCGTTGCACAAAATGACGAGCCAGCTCCTTGCGCTGAAGCTGTGACGCTGCGGGTAAATCAAGCCCTTCAAACTCCGGTTTGAGTAACCCGAGCAGGGAGTGAAACTCTTCCGGCTTGCCGGAGTGCGGGGTGGCAGTTAGAAGAATGAGCTGCTGATCTGGCTTGCCTGCCAGACGACTCAGCAGATGGTAACGCTGTTGCTGGCTGTTTGATGCGCCGGGTTGGACGAGCGCAGGTGTGAGCTTCGTCTACAATGACCAGTTCGGGGCATTGCTGAACAAAAACATCCCGACGATTATCGGATTTTATAAAATCAATACTGATAACCTGGTAGGGGTAGTAATCGTAAACACTGGTATCGCCCTGGATCTGCCTGTCAAGGCGGGCTTGAGTGTTGGAACGGATGATAACCGCCTCAATATCAAGTTTGTCGCGAATCTCCTGCTGCCACTGTTCGCAGAGATGCGGAAGACAGACAACCGCGAAGCGCTGGATTTTGCGGCGTTCCAGCATCTCCTTGGCGATTAGTAATGCCTCTATGGTTTTGCCGACGCCGACATCATCAGCAATCAACAGGCGAATGGACTCCTGCCGAAGCGCCATCACCAGCGGAACCATTTGGTAGGAGCGCGGACGAAAAGAGAGCTTTGCCAGTGCACGAAAGGGGCCTGCACCATTTCGAAATGCCAACCTTGCTGAATCATAAAGCAACCGAGCTGTGCTGATATCGCCGAGGTCATCGCCTGTTGGTTCACCAAATTGCGTCTCTTTTGGCTCATCACGGGGAATCGCCAATGGAAGATAAATACCGGCAATCTCATCATCAGAACCACCAAGAGGCTTGACCACCAGAAGATCCGGATCATCAGAGGGCATTACAATCCAGTCCCGCCCTCGAAGAGAAACCAGTTTCCCTGGTTGATAGGTTATACTCATTTTACTTTCCTGAAAATATCAGGCCGCATAGCCACTATATCGGCCAAGTTGTCTTTGTAATTATAGACCCAAACCTCATCGCCTTTGGCAATGATGGCCTGGCGTATTGCCTCATCTTTTTCCTGCACCTCAGCTTTGTCATGGGGCGTTCCATCGCAAAAGACCCAGATGCGGGGTTCATAATAGAAATCAGGTTGCGCATAGAGGCCTTCGACCCGTTTCTGGGCGGCATCAGGCAGGCGGATGCCGTTTTTATAAAGAAAATCAATGAACTTCCGCTCGGTACTGGAATTTGGATCGATCCCGCCGAGCAGAGTCTGATAGTGGGCATCGTAGTTTTTAAAACTCTGATTGGTTTGAATCTCGATGGTGCAGAGCATCAGCTTTTCAAGAGCCTCCTTGATCAGATAACGGTCAATGATCTTGTGGTCACGCTGATTGTAATAGCTGAGCAAGTCGTCATAGGATGCAGGCCCTTTGTATTCCGGGTCATCATAACGGCATAACGCGATGGCTTCCGCTACCACCTTATGGAAGGCATTGATATTCTCGACAAACTGGGAGAGGATGCCAAGGCTCCCTTCCGCCGCTTCATAGAGCAAGATATTTGGCGCTTCAGGATCGCCGACAGTGACCACTCCGATCTCGCTTGGTTCTACCTGAAAGACAAGCTCGATGGCCCTCTTCAAGGCGTGCTGTAGCGTAATCACCCCGTCAGGAGTTAATCCAAGCGGTTGAATCGGCTCGATATACAAGGCATCAGCGAGGTTTGATGTCATCAATTTCACTCGTCGGAATTGCTCATTACTCTGGCCATCTTGCTCTGGAAGAGAGCTGCGCCAGTCGCCCGAGACCATACCGATGGGAAACCCCTCCGCCTCCTGAGCCTTCCATTTGAAGTTGATATGAACAAGCCGGGCTGCCGGTATATAACGCACATTAAGCAGTGTCCCCTCACTGCTCGAAACGATTGCTTTACGCACCCGATCAACTTGGCCACCGTCAACGGTAAAGAATGTTCGAATATCGAAGCCTTTGGAAACCCGCTCCTCCTCTTCACAGGAAATGCGATCAATCTCTTCAGCGCGAGACTCCGACATTTCCAGCAAGTCATGGATATGCATCTTGTTGGCATTGTCGCCAAGATTCAGCCCCGAAAAAGGACAGATTTCCATATCTTTCTGATCAGCCGGGAGAAAGTATCCTGACCGGGTACTGATTTTTGCCTCGGTAAGAGAGGATTCAGTGTCCTGCATAATCAACTGACAAACCCGGTATTTCCGGCCGCTGTGATAGATGATATTCTGTGGCCCAAACTCCCGGAGAGCCAGTGAGCGGGCACGAGAGACAAAGACTCCTGCAGAATCACCAGTAGGTAAAAAGACACGAAGAGGAAGGCGTGTGAAGTTATAACCTGGCAAGAAACCTTCTGAAGCAAGATAGCGGTAGGGGTAGAACTCGGAGAGTTCCGATGCCTTGCCGGAAAGATTATTACGAAGCAGGTCAAGCTGCCGGGTTGCCTGATCTTGATGGCGTTTGTATTTGCGATACTCTTCACTGCCAAGGCTTAACGTGCCGCTTTCGATCTTTTGGGTTGCCCTTGTCAGAATTGCTCTTGCCGAACGGTAGATGAGCCTCCACCGATCGAGTGATGTATCGAGGTTTTCAATAATCTTCGAAAGGTTTTGATCAATCCATTGATCGGAATACCATGCCGATGCTTTTGCTTCCAGTTCTGGTTCAAAGTCGCGGATAACTCTTTTGAAATTGGCTTTAACGCGGTCAAACTGAGCTTGATTGAGCTGAAGACCAGCCCTTACACTCTCGGCAAGAGGCAGCTTGTTATTATCATCGCTAACAAGATGCATGATTGATGGTCTTGATCCAGCACCCTCGTCAAGGCCGGGAATACCAACCTCTGAAGCAACAAGCGCGTTCAGGTGGGAAAGTAGCAACTCCCGGTTACAGAGATCGAGACGTGGTGCCATAACCGTACCAGCAACCAGTTCACGCTGATTATTAAAGTAGTGGCGATCATGGGGGGCATAACTTGAGCAATAGGTGAAGATAAGGGCACCCTGACCACTCCGGCCTGCACGCCCTGACCGCTGGGCATAGTTCGAAGGGTTTGGAGGAGCGTTGCGCATGTGAACTACACTGAGTGAGCCGATATCAACTCCAAGCTCCATAGTCGGGGAGCAGAAGAGCACACTGATCGATTCAGCTCTTATCTTCTGCTGGTCAAGCACCCTTTTCCCTTCGTCGGTGTACCAATCGGCCCGGAAGCGCTCTTCACGTTCAAGCCGTGTTTCATTATTCAACTGTCCGGTGTGGTCTTCACTCCGAAGCCGTTTCATGGTTGAGAAATCCCGGCGATAGATCGTTTTAAAAAAAAGATTGGGTTGGGGTATCTGCTTTTTATAGGTACGACGTTTAATAAAGTCAGCCTTGACCGTTACCCCATCTCCTGCTTTCCAGATAACCTTTTCCAGACGTAAACGGTAGATGAGTACCTCTTCATTTTGCTCGCTTCTGGCAGGAAACGATTTCAGATAATCTGCATCTGCCAGCAACTCCATCGTCTGGAAAATCAGATTTTTGTAACCATCTTTTTTCAGGTCAATATCAAGGTTTTGCCGCTTGACATAATCCTTGATAAACTTCCCCAGAGAGCTGGCCGGCCCCATGCTTTTGGTGTAGAGCTTGGCAGTTTTGCTGAGTTTCTGATACCGAATGTAATAGGGTTCCTGAAGCTTCTCATTACGATCGAGAGTCCATGGCTGTTTTAATATCTCACGGAACTGCCGCTCAGATTCCTGTAAGCGTGACTGGGTAAGAAAGTTTTCGCTGTGTATGGCAAATTCAAGCCGGAAAAAATCCAGAATTGTGGAAACAAGCTCTTTACGATCATAATGATTCAGCGCTCCAAAGAGGGGCGATACGGCCCAAAATTCATCAGTAGCAATAATCTCATCAAGATCCTCATACTCAATGGTCAGGAGAGCGCATTGTTCGAGGTTGGGCAACACCACTCTCCAGCTCCTCCTGAGGTCAGCAATAGAGCGATACAGAAGGAAATCTTGAAGGGTCTGCTCATATTTTCGCCGAATCGGAGCTAAACTTGATTCCTCACTCCTGTTGGCAAACTCAAGAAACGGGAGCCCAAGAGCTTTGAAGACAGCTTCACCAAGAGTGGCAAAGGTGAACATGCCCACTGGGGACTCCTGCAATGCCTTATGAATACCTGCACGAAGACGAATGACCTGCACAAAATCATTGAAATGCCCTGCCTGTAAGGCCGCATCCTGACGATTATCGGTAAAACTGAGCAGTTTCTGATCTTTAATCCTGTAGCCAGCGTCGCTGAGTCGATTGAGAATGGAGAAGGCGGTAATAGTAGTGGATGTACTGCGTCCTTCGCTACCCAGCTTGGTAAGTTTGGTGCCCTCATTGGTTCTTGTATCAAAAAAACCGCCCGATGTGGGATCAAAAAGTAACGGTGCCTTCATGAACCATCCCCACCATTTTTTTTCATCGCTGGTGGAGCAGTTCCCGAATTCATCGAACCAGAGTCTGACGGGGAAATATGCCCTTTTCTTGCTGTCCAGTGTAACACCTGACTTTGTTCTGCGAAACCAGGAATCGGGGAGCATTTCAATATCTTCATCGAGATTCCAGATATCTTCGCCAATAATCAGATAACCGTCATTGCTCTCCTCATCTTCAGTTATTTCACGAAATTCACGTGGCTCCAATCGGTTACCTGCAAGGGAAACACAGATGAAGGAATGCCCACTTCCGCGACTGAATACATTGGGAAAAATCGGTTTTTTGTCGGCCTCATCAATTTTATATACCCCGGGCTCAAGAGAAATATCCCGCTTCTCATCCTGATCAAGGGTTGTGTAGACAGAACCCGTTTGAGAAATAAATTGATGCAGCTTGTAGGGCAGAAAGGTATAGCGCTCTCCGGACTCTTGCTGCCGAACATTGGATGCGCTGATCCAGAGCAGTAACTCCTCCAAAAAGAGGCGACACCTCTCTTCAGGTATACCAGCATCGGTGGCCAATTCTGAAGCAATCTCTCTCAGTCGTTTTGGTTTGCCCCGGACAAGATCAGTTCCTCGCTCATCAAGTGCAATTTTGTTCTCCAGCCAGATGGCAATCGGATTCTTTTTAAGTGCCTCGATATCGGAGTCCTGATTAATGCCTGACTCAATGGCCGTCGCAAGAAAATGCCTGGCAGGAATAGTGCCGTTGGGAGAAAGTGAACGGGCAAGCTTTTCGTTTACTACCTGCTCGGAGGTGAAAGTGCATCCAAACAGTTTTGTGGCAACTTTGGCAACCTCTGCTTTCTGATTCTCGATATTGCCAACAGTATCGGAAACCATGGTGGCAGAAGTACCTATACTTACGGGCTGCTGGGCGCAATTAGATCGAATCCGTCGAATCAACATTGAAACATCAGCGCCTTGACGACCTCGATAAGTATGCAATTCATCGAAGACCAGAAACCGGAGATTCTCATAGATACTGTCTCGAATGTTTCGCTCGCGTACGCGGGTCAACAACAACTCCAGCATCATGTAGTTGGTCAGCAGAATATGCGGCGGGTTCTTCCGCATTTTTTCCCTTGCCTCCTCACCCTCCTGACCTGTATACTGGCCAAAAATGATCGGAAACTCTTTCCCAGTGGCATCCTCGTAATTTTTCTTGTATCGGGTGAACTCTTCGAACTGCGAGTTAATGAGGGCATTCATAGGATAGACTACGACCGCAGTAACTCCTTTTGCTCCTGGGTTGGAAAGAAGATGGTGAAAAATAGAGCCTATATAGGTCAACGACTTGCCCGAGCCGGTGCCGGATGTAACGATAAAATCCTTGCCGCTGGTACCTAATCGTATTGCCTCAACCTGATGGCGATACAGTTTATACCCCTTGAATATTTCACCAATGGCCCCATGCAACGTCTTCGAAGCTATCAGCTCTTCGAGCCCTCCGAACATGTCAAACGAAGGGTTAAACTGCAAAAGTGGCTCTGGCCATAGCTTGCCCGTACTTAATGCACGATCAACAACCTGGCTGATGTCTGGGTCAGCAATGGAAATAAAACTGCGGATGTAGGAAGAATAATCCTCTATGATACTTGCGTGAGTCTTAAAGACATTCATAAAGAGGATTTTTTAATTTACAAAGCATTCGAGAATAGAAACACGATACAGTACCGCATTATTTACCAAAAATTCACCTCAAATAAAAACCAGATAACGGGTTACGAACAAAATGACGTGTGCGTTTTAATTTTGAACATAGCGGTGGTTGTAGGACCTGAATTGATCGATTAGTATCTGACCAGCGGCATCAGCCGGTGAAAAAATCCCGGTTGTCCCTATAGGGCTACCGTTTTAACGTTTTGTTCTGGTGCGTGCGTGCGTGCGTCATACGCCAGTTTAATGCCTGTGATAGGGGGAATATACTTCATTGCCACTGGGCATCCTGTCGATTGGGCGCACTAATCCCATCGTTTTCTGTCGTTTTTCAGCACTTCAAGCCCCTTTATTCCAGTTGCGGAAGTCCGACACTCTGGTTTCTTCGCAATAGCAGAGGATTAATCTACGGGTATTACAACAAGACTCACATCTAGCTAAAAGCCTATGGTCGAAGCACATGTTCTGCTTAATTTTTGAAAATCAGCCAACCGCTCATCTGAAGTAATACGTGCATTAAGTTATCTCAACAAACGACCGTTTTTTGACAAGACAGCGGCTTGGGGCTTGCTTCAGGATAGGGGACGCTGTGCAATAGCGTAAGAGATTGTGTTATGTGGGTGAAAAGTCGGAGTGTGTGGGATATGTTGTTGAAAACGTAAAGACGATAAAGCAACATGCCGTGAGGAGCGAGACTGGACGTACCGGGAGCCCTGCATCATGTGATCATCCGGGGGATAGAACAGGGGCGCATCGTTCGTGACGATACTGACAGAAACTAATTCCTGAATCGTATGGGCATATTGGAAAAGGAAATGCCGGAAATCATGAACCAGTTCTCAGGTCTGAGTAATACGTTGTTTATTAGGTTTAAAAGTATTTAATACGTTGTATGTTTTTCCGCCTGATCTCCATTCAGATCCCTTCATAAATACTTTTGACTATTATTCTTCCTCGTTACTTCTCCTTGTGATGCGTAATTATGACCAAAGGGCTTTTTTGTGTGCAATTTATGGTGTAAATTGTGAGAAAGTTGTGAAAAATGCAATTATTTGTGTTTTAAGTTGATTATTATGCAAGAGGGATGGGGTATAAATCTTGATTATGCAAGTAATTCGAGATTCAAGCGCATACAGAGAAACCATAAGAGGGAATTCGTATCCTGTTTCAATAACCTTAATAAAATTAAAGTCTTATTGGAGAAGGGGGCTAAGCTTTCTGAGTTGAATTATCACCCTGCCTTTTTCCGCTCCGAAGGTAAGGGGTTGTTCAGGATAGGTGAAAGCGGTGTGAAATCTGCAAAAGCGCTGAGATTGTATGTGTATCCCGAGACAAAAACAAAAACGATATACATTCTTGGAATCGGGACGAAGGAAACGCAACAGGAGGATATAGCTGCTGCAAAAGATGTTGTCAAAAACATTGGTTGAGTCAGCAGCAAACCAAAACAAGGGGATTAATCATGGACAAGGAGAAACGACTCACATCGGTCAGTGATGCGGCAGCATTTCTTGCCGGGGAAGAAGAGGTGAAAAAACAGGTTGAGACGGAAATAGAGAACAGTCAGATTGTCAGTAACATGCTGCAGATGAGGGTATGCAAAGGTGTGACGCAGAAGGAACTGGCACGTCGAATGGGGTGTGATCCGAGCAAAATATCCAGGATGGAGGCAGGTAACGACTTGCAGCTTAAAATGGGGGACGTCATACAGTATCTGTCAGTTTTGGATGTGTCCATCTCTTTGCTTTTCGAAGATACATCACTGCCTGCCGCGGGACAGATCAAGCAACATGTGTATGCTATTCAGGAGCAACTTGAAAAGCTTGTGAAAATTGCCCGCCAGGTTGACGGCGACGAGGAGATTATCACTAAGATCCATGCGTTCTGTGGGGAAGTATTGTTCGGTTTCCTGAAGAAATTCGGGGACAGCTATGATCAGCTTTGCCAGGTATCCGGTCGTATGACTCGTATGACGCCGTTGTTGAAAGGACAAAAAAGTGGCGCAGTTGATTGTGAAAAATCACTGTACTGCTGAGATAATTCGTTTGGGTTACAAATGAGTAAGTAGGGGACGTTGTTTATTAGGTTTAAAAGTATTTAAAAGGTTATTTTGTTTTTCCGCCTGATCTCCATTTGGATAATCGTACCATTTTCCAGTGGAAAAATCGTTATTTCTCTTGCACTGAAAAAGCCTGAGCGACATCTGATTCAATTGCCAACACTTCCTCATCGCTCAAAGCGGCAAATTCCTTCTGGCGTCTTCTCAAGGGAAGTTTCATATCGTTTTGGGTGATGAACATGATCAGGTTGCGTATCTGGTTGGCGGGCATATCAATACGGTTTCCGATTGCTTTCCGGGCTTTATCATAACATGTCAGGTAGTGAACTTCTTTTGGGAGAAGTTCAGAGATAGTTTGTTCGACAGCGTGATAGAGGAATTCAGCGATAGCCGTGTAATTCCCGTAGCGGTAGAGATCAGCTGTGTCGTTGAGCACTTCGATATTTCCCTTTTCTGTCGGTTGCCATTGAATGCTGTGCATGAGGGGCGAACTATATTCGCGGAGGATGCGCTGATATTCCTCTATGCGTTCAAGTATAACCGCGCTGACCGGAAATACTATTCCGGGCGGGGCAAAGCTTCGTTCGGTGAGAATCTGATGGATCAGTGCACGGTGCATGCGGCCGTTGCCGTCTTCGAATGGATGGATGAAGACAAGGCCGAACGCTATGGCAGCGGCGTGGATGACCGGGTCAATCGAAGCTTCCGCCATGATGCGATGACTGTCCACCAGTCCTTTCACGAGGGATTCTATATCCTGTGGGCGGGCACCGATGAATTCGGGCTGCGGTTCTCCGTTACGGTCCCGTTCGCCAAGGAATACGCCTTCAGTTCGAAATCCTGCAGTGACGAAACGGTGATCCTGGATGAGTGCCCCATGCATGTTCAGGATTTCAGTCATCGAAAGCGGACGGTTTCCCGATTTTTGAATAACCTGTGCCCATCGCTCGATTCGGTTTCTGGGCGGGCGTTCACCCTCGATGGCAAACGATGCACGGCTGTCGGCAAGCAGTAAGAAACTTGCTGCCCGTCTCCAGACGTCACGACTTGCTCTTCCCATGACCTTTCTGACCTTGTCTGAGAGGTCCAGAGCGATGAATTTTTGTAGAACCGCTGTTTTGTGTATCAGAGGACAGAATGAACGGTTGCCCGGCAGGTTGTCAATAATCCGGTGCCGGGCCGATGGCCTGTTTGAACCTGTGAAATAATGCGTTGAATCGAGGATCGGTACGTAACGTATTCGCGTTTCTGCATCATCGAGGGGAAGTCTTTCTGCAGTCAACCATTCATAGAGAAACCACAGCTTTCGTGCCAATTGTTTCTGTCGATACGTTTGGACAATTTCGGTAATGGTTTCACCGCCGAGACAAACAAGAATCTCTTTCAGGACAAGCAGATCGAGAGTCTCATGTTTGAGCGAGAAAAAGAGATGCCCGGCAACGTCATTATTGGGACGGTAGCGCTGATCGTAGAGGCGAATGCCTTTGTCAAGCCGGACGCTCCCGTGGACATGGCCGGAGGAAACAGCACAGCGTTCTCTCAGTGGAGCCTCACATCCCAGCGCATGTTGCAACGCAGCATACCCGATCCATGACCGATGTGAATCGATAGTGATACAGGCTTCTGCAATGGTTGGGATCTTGTCAGGCATAATTGTCGAACCTACGTTGAGCGATTGTTGAGCATGCTGTAGATGCAAGGCACAGGGGACGCCGCTGTAGTGTACTACCACAAGTTCCCTGTAACGAAGCAGATGCAGCATGACCGACAATCCCATAGGGTTTCAACACATGCGATTTTTCTGCTGTATGGTCGCGCAACCCATCGGGTGAGATGTCCGCTGTAAGAAAATTCAGCATAACGCATTATATAGTATAAAGTTGACAGCTTAAAGCATTTGTTGAAACGATCAACTTAGGTCGAAAAAAGAATGCTGCTGTCGAAATATTATGCAATATACGATAAAATGTCGAAAATTATTCTATCGTTCTATGGGAGGTAAAAGGCTGGGAAAGGAGGTAGGGACGTAGGGAAGAGATTGTGTGCATGGTTTCTATTGGTTACGGATCAACGTTTCTGGTATTTTTCGGTGCCAGGTTGCCCCCAACGTTTTTGACTTCTTTAACCCTCTCGAGGCGTCTGATGTTCCGAAAATCCTGCTGCGTTATAGAGAAGAGTGGGCATTATCTGCATCATATAAACCTTTCTATATTTTAGGGCACCTCTATTTATTTATTCCGCGATGCAATTGCTTCGTTGAGCGGTGCTCGAAATCCTCATGTACGCTGTGTACACTCTGGTTTCTGCGCTCCGTTCGCCTCGCACTTGAATCGCTCATGACAATACATAGAGGTGCCTTTCAGTCGAAACGTTTCCCGGGTGTTTGTTCCTGCTTCGCTCAAATCCGCCTTCATACGCTTTCAAACCATCGGGTGAGATGTTCGCTGCAAGAAAAATCAGCATAACGCATTATATAGTATAATGTTAAAAGCATAAAACATGTGTTGCGACGATCAACGCAGGTTTCAGATTCCATGCAAGCAGACCTGATCCATCAAAACTGCTCAGGTTTTTTAAGGTGGGGGGGGCATTGGAGCGCTTTCACCGGGATGACCTCAATGATGTGGTCAGATTGGATTGCCAGATCGTTGGTGATGAAAAATGTACAGCCTGAGCGGATTGCTGTCGCGTTTCAGTTCCTCTTCGATTTCTGCAATCGTTTTTCCCCAGGTCCCTCTTGCGATCCCGGCATAATCCATCACCGATCTTTTTCTCTCTTTTCTTCCATGCGGCATCAATGCAATCACTCCGTTGGTATAGCGTATTTCAAGCATATCGTCCGGCTTGATATTAGCTTCTTCTGCGATACGAAGCGGGATGGTGATCTGATTTTTCTGACGGACTCTTACTTTTGCCATTGTTACGGTATCTGTATAGTCAAAAAATCCAACTAAAGTATAATAATCTCACTGCCGGTATCCAATTTAAGGATTTGAAGAGAATGATGCGTGTGTGACGTGTACAGGAAGATACCGGTATGAGTATATTTGTGTGAAATACATATATTCGTGTAACTTACACTTAATGTAGTCTCAGGTAGTACAGTGACATTGCGGATTTATGGCTGTCTGGGTTTTTCCTTTTCATTGAATTAAACAGGAGGTGTTCATGTCTGAAGAGAAAAAAATCACCATTGAGATAAAGATTCCGGCTGAGATGGGAGAACTCGGCGAAAAGGAAAAGATGGATGTGCTCGCTGAATTACAGGGTTCGAGGATACGGGATATCTTTCTTGATAAAAGCGTGGGAGCAAAAGGGATGAAAGGAAAGGTTGAAATGGATATCGAGTGGCATAAATCATAAACAGGCTATTTTTCTTTCCGGGCTTGAGACGTACGTTGTGGATCAGGGGTCTGTGCCTGTTTTTTGCACGAAAGGATACGGTTCCGGTCCTCATGCTGCATTCTGTGTACAATGAAAGCAATAACATTAGTATCTTATCCAACGGCAACCGACTTTGACAGTCTTGACACGCTCAAGCATATCAAGTACCTGAAAGCCCCTCCCTTCAGCATACTTGTGGTTACCTCGCTTTTCAGGCGGCTGGGAGTCGAGGTAAACCTTTTCAATACAGATAACGAGTACTTGCGTCACCTTGATTCCGGAAAAGACGCGAAGACTTTCTGCGAGGACTTCGCCGGTCTTTTAGCTGAAAGCGCTGTTTCGGTGGCAGGCTTTTCCTCCATATGCAACAGTTATTACGTGACACTCGCCATAGCGAGGGAACTCAAGCGCAAACGGCCTGAAATACGCGTCCTGCTTGGAGGTACTCATGCAACAGCGACCGCCATGCATACCATGGAGCGGTGTTCCTACATTGATTTTATTCTGGCTGGTGAAATCGAGGATTCGCTGGAATCATTCAGCAGATGCTATGATGCTTCTCCTGAGGATGTTCCCGGTCTGTACTGGCGTGATTCCCGGAAAACCATCCGCGTCAACACGTTCGGACCGCCTCCGAATCTTGAAGATATGCCCCTGCCTGCTTACGATCTGTGTGATGATTACAACCTGGACTCTTTCATGGTTGAAGCAGGAAGGGGATGCCCCTTTCATTGCAGGTTCTGTTCAACATCACATTTTTTCGGAAGAGCTTACAGGCTTCGTCCGTTCGACACGATCCTTGATGAGGCATCGGTGTTAAACACGAAGTTCGGCTTTCCCAGAATCGCCCTGCTGCATGACAATCTCTTTCATTCACATCGAAAACTGCTTTCGTTTTGCAGAAAATGGAAAAACGATTCTCGCACAGAAGGTCTCTCGTGGAATTGCAGCCTTCGTGCTGACAGTATCTCTCCAGAGATAGCTGAAGAATTGAGCAATAGTGGTTGTGAATCGGTTTTCATCGGGGTTGAGACCGGGTCACAAAGAGTGCAGCAGGTTATAGAAAAACGGCTGAAAATCGACAAGGTTCGTCAGGTGATAGACTCCCTGCACAAGTACGGTGTTCGCACGACGGTCGCTTTCATGATCGGTTTTCCGGAAGAGAGAAGGGAAGAGGTGAGGCTGACGCTGGATTTTTACTACGAAATGTTATGCCGGAGACTGGCTTCACCCCAGATAGATATGCTCTCGCCGGTAAATGGATCAAACTACTATGAAGAGTACAAGGAGGAACTGTACTATGATGAACTGACTTCGGCCATGGCTCATCAGGGTGACATGCTGTCCAGTATTTCTGCTCATTATGATGATATGGTACGTGCCTCGCCGGAGTTGTTCGCGGCGCATTACGCTTTGCCGCTCAAATTCGTTGAACGCGAATTTGTTTTTGAGTGTACCTGTTTTCTCCGCTACGCGGCGTACAACATGCGTTGGCTGCTGGTGATGGCTGTTCATGCAGTCGGTGATCTGTATGACGTCGTCGAGCTTTTTCTCGAGTATAGAAAGAGTACGACTTCCTCTTTGAAGGGAATGCTTTATTACAGCAATTATGACTTTCTTGAGGATTTTCTCGCTTTTGCTGCTTGTCTGCCTCAACTGCAGGTTTTCAGGCAAGAGTGTCTTGATCAGTACAGATTTATGCTGGATGCCTATTCGTTAAGCGATGAAGAGTTCACTGCCCTGAAGGAGATGTCTTCTGTTCAGGATGTCAACCGCTCTTGCACGCTGACGCTTGATGACCGTCTTTTTGCGTCATGTCTGACAAAATTCACACGATATTCGTTCAGCGAGGTCGTTGACTCTTTCGACAAGGGAGATCCGGTGGAAAATATCGCGCCGATGCAGTCGGCCATTATTCTTCGTGCGGATAGTGAGCATGTTTTTATAGAAGGGGTTTCCGTTATGACGGCCGCTATTGTCATGGCGTTTGAAGAGGGAGAGGTGATCGCGAACGCCTTGGAGATGCTTGCTGAAAAGCATGCGGATCTTTTGCCCGGCAGTGTCGCGAATGTACGCCAGGGGTTTTTGTTTGCGATCCAGCAACTGGTTGCTACAGGGTATCTCAGGCCGGATTAGGAGAGAAGGAACTGCTTTTGCCCTTGACGTATCAGTTGATAAGCCGCTTGGGGGCCGATGAGATTCTCCGGCCTCACGGCATGAGGTAGAGGTAGTCGTAATGGATCAGGGGCTTTGCACCTTTTTTTCCCATGAGCTCTTTTGTCTCTTCTGAACTGTATCGTGCCATACCGTAACCGATGGTTTCTTCGTTTTCAGAGCAGATTCTGATAATATCACCCTTGTAAAATGCTCCTAAGACCGATTCGATGCCTACAGGCAAAAGGCTGTTAGCTCTTTCCTGAGAGCGGAGGGCTTTTTCTGCTCCGGTGTTGATGGTTACAGCTCCTTTTTCAAGTCCTTCACTGTGCGCTATCCACCTTTTTCTGCCGTAGACCGGTTTTTGAGGGACAAACCTGGTTCCCGCAGCTTTGCCGTCGAGAAGGTCGAGCAGGATGCCGGGGGTCTGTCCGTTGGCGATGTGAACGGCTATACCGAATCTGGAGAGTTTCTGGGCGATATGGCATTTGGTCAGCATGCCGCCTCTTCCGAACTCCGATTTTCCCGGTTTGATATACTGATGGAAATGCTCGGTTGCAATGTCGACGGAAGTAATCAGACGAGGCGGTTTCTCATCACCGGACAGGTCAAAAAGCCCGTCGATATGCGAGAGAATGATGTAGGCGTCTACATGCATCATTGAGGCGATGAGCCCTGAAAGCTCGTCGTTGTCAGTAAACATGAGTTCTGTAACAGAGACGGCGTCATTCTCGTTTATTACGGGAATGATATCGTATTTCATCAGTGATTCGAGGCAGGTCCTGATATTCAGATAGTGCTGCCGGTCACGAAAATCACTTTTGGTGACAAGTATCTGAGCGATTTTCAGAGCATGCTTTTCAAAAAGGTCGGTGTAGGTATTGATAAGCCGTATCTGTCCGGTCGACGAGAGTACCTGTCGGGCTGCTATCGGCGAAAGATCTTCATTGAGCGTGACTTTGGCCCGGCCGGCTGCTACCGCTCCTGAAGAGACAAGAAACACTTCCACGCCACGGCTGCGCAGCTCGGAGATTTGAGATACAAGCTCTTCGAGTATCTGCAGATCCAGTTCACCACGATTGTCGGTGATGACATTCGTGCCTACCTTGATGACAATTTTCTGATAAAGCGGGTCTGACATAAACTACGGTAGAGATTCATGGCTCGCATGCAGTCCTGCGAAACCGGTTATGAAATATTATTCACCCAATGTGACAGCGTTCTTGCGATGACCGTCCGGATGAAACCGGGGAGTCCGGCAGGGTATTTTCTCCGTGCCAGCGTGAGATATGATACGCTGACAGGGTAAAATAAAAAAATGCGGAGGTCTCATTTATTGCCGATCAGATAACGAAAAACCGGTGTATGGCGGCTTGTCTGGTGCTATTGTATGCTCCTGGAGTCTTCTTCCACGGCGCTTTCTTTATGACGGCTTTCATAATAGTAAACAAACGCAGCCATCAGCAGGTTGCTTGCCAGGATGACCGAGAAAACCACCGGAAGAAGTTCAGACGATGTTGTTACTCCGCTTTCGAGGACGATAAATGCCATAACCGCTGTCGCAAGGCCTCTGGGTATGATCCCCAGTGTCGACGAGATGTGCGCGCTTCTGATAGACGGGGAAAGCGGCCTGACAAGATTTGCCGAGGTAAACCTGCTGATAAAGAAAATAGCGATAATGGCCGCGGTCATCTGCAGCACTTCTTCTGTGAAAAAATTGAAATCAAAGAGCAGGCCGATAAAGACAAAGAAAAAGGTCCTTACAAGGAAGGTGAGTTCAGCGTTTATTTTTTTTACTACTTCGTCAAGTTCGAAATCATCAATATTGATCGTGCTGTTCATTTTGGCAAGAACGGACTGGGTTTTAAAGGCAAGTATTTTGCCGTTGCCGAGCAGGATGCCGAAAGCAAGAATGGTTATCGCGCCTTCACCACCGAGAAAATCGGTCAGGGTATAGAGGAGCAGGATGAACCCGAGAGTGAGCATGTAGGCCAGGTTCTGTTTGCTGAAATAGCCCATGAAACGGCTCCAGATCAGGCCGCTTAATGCGGCAAGCAGTATCGATGTTCCAAGAATCGCAAGAATATGGTTGAAGATCGATACACCCTGGAAATGTCCGGGCTCCTCAAGGATGTTTATGTAGAGAATGACAGAGATAACTGTAAGCACTTCACTGATAACAGCCTCAAGCGTAAGCAGTGTTTTCAGCTTTTTCGGGATGGACAGTCTTGACAGTAAAGGAAGTATGATCGCCGGGCTTGTTCCTCCGAAAATAAACCCGTAGAGCAGGGCTTCGCTGAGGTCCATCTGTAATCCGATAAGGCAAAACGCGGTTATTCCGGCGGATGCCAGAATAAAAGAAAGAAAGCCCAGCAGAAGAGCGGAAGAAAACTGCCGGATGACCAGATCGAATTCCAGATCAAGGCCGCCTTCAAAGAGGATCAGGATAAGCGCAAAGGTTCCGAAATAGGGGGCGATTCCGGAAAGAATATCACTCTGGAGAATATTGGTCGCAGGCCCGAGAATTATTCCCGCGAACATGAGGATGATCGGGGTCGGGATCTTGGTTTTGGAGAAGAGAAAGTCGCCGACAACTCCAAGTACGATGATGCCGCCGATTATGGCGGCAAAGAGGGAAACATCCATACGTAAGCCGGGTGATTAAATAAAAGTTTGTATAGTCTGTCGCATGATCCGAACAGGCCCTCCGGATGGTCACCGTTCAGTATACGTTGCTCTATCAGGGTTTCATGTTGCCATGACGAGTATCATTTTGCGCTTCACGGCATTTTGCGAAAACCTGAAGGCTGAAACTGCCAAGCGTGAAACCGTTTTTCTGACAGAGTTTTTCAAGGATTTTATTGAGCTCATCGCTCTGTACCTCAACGACCCGTTCACAGTCTTCACAGATAATATGCAGGTGGTTGTCAACGCCATAAGATTTTTCGTAGTGCGTATGTTTATGGCCGAGGTCGATTTTGTTTACAAGATTAAATTTGAAGAGCAGGTCGAGAGTATGATAGACTGTGGCTCTCGATACGCTGATTTCCTTTTTTTTCAGGCGCACAAAAATTTCATCAGCGTCAAGATGGCTGTCTGATTCGTATATTTCGCGAAGGATGACAAGTCTTTCCCTTGTACAGCGGTACGCTTCTTCTTTCATCGACGCTTTAAAAAGAGACTCAACCTGCATTGTTTGCTGGGAGGGCTCCTTCTGAGCATTTTTTTGTGAAAAAGTCATGATACTGTTCTCTTATCTGTACTTGATATCCTTGATTCCGGAGTTGTAACGAATAGACGTATCAGGTGTATTTGTTTTCCCGCAACTTGTTCTGGACGTTCTGGAAAAGTCTCGAATAGAGAGGTTCCAGATTTCTGTACTCTTTGGTATTGACTTTCAGCAGGTAGCTGAACAATTCGTTTTTTGATTCAGCCCTCAAGAAGACAGGTTTCGGGTCGAGCAGGATGCCGTCTGTGCTCAGAGCTGCTTCGAGAACCAGCTCTCGAAGTGTTTCCGTGTTTATGTCCTGCTTAAGGTGAAAAGCAAGTTCGAGCGAAAGATGCCCGTTTTTTTGTACTGACTCAGTATAATTTATGATTTTTGAACGAAAAGCAGTCGTGTTCGGAATGATGATGATTTCATTCAGCCTGTTTTTTATCCTGATTACCAGCGGGCTTTTATAGACGATATCTCCGGTGATGTCACCGAGTTTCACTCTGTCGCCTATTCTGAACGATCCGGTATAGTTGAGCATGATGCCGCTGATTATATTCTGGACAGCCGGTACGGCACTGAGAGAGAGGGTTAGTCCCAGAATAATTGCCAGCGCCAGCGCTGTCCGGTTGTTTGCAAGCGGCAACGACGCGAAAAGGAGGAACGCCAGGAGAAGGTAGAGGATTATTTTGACGATTTTTCTTGTCGGTTCAGCCCATTCAGCCTCAAAATCACCGAGCTTAAGCTCTCCTTTTCCGATGTTTCTGAAGACGAGATCGCTGAATTTCGCGAGGTAGCGGGTAATAGCTATCAGGACGACAATCGAGATGATATTGGGGATAAGGGCGACAAAATCACCTGAGATTTTTTTTGCCGGTTCGAGAACAAATGCGAGCAGATTTGTCGACAGATCCGCTGTCCATGGGAAAAAACTCAGCACCGTAGCGAGAAATGCGTAGATCAGGAGAATTTTCAAAAACAGTTCTGTTACCCGGCTGAGCCATCCAAAGCCTGATGCCAGATGGTCAGGAGAGAGAAGTTGTAGTACTTTGTTCTCGCTGTTTGAATTGCCACGCAGTCGTATTTTCTGTATCCAGACGTCTATGAAGGAAAATAAACGGTTCAGGTAGTGCCATACGATCCCCAGAGCGACGAAAAACAGCAGGGATTTGAGTACGCTGAACAAAACATTCGTTCCGCTGGTTTCATCCCTGAACTGTTGTGCCTGAGTCGCTATTCTGGAGAGTACCGTGTAGGCTAACTCCTGTCTGGACATATCCTCAGCGACAGCATCTTCATCGCTGAATGCGGCGATGATATTTCGTGATGTACTGATTCCCGTAAGCCGTTTTCCCTCTACGATTCTCAGGGAATCAGCCGGTTCTGACGAACGGAAAAAATCCGACAGAAGTTGTGTGGTTTTCTCTGCCCGTTCCTCCGGGCCGATATTTTCAATTGTTCCGTAGAGACGAAATATCTCATTATTGTTGAGGATTACCGGAAATCCGCTCTCCTGGCCCAGGGAATCGGAAAAAGCATTGATGACCTCGATGTCGTCTATGGGCAGAGGCTCCGGCAGAATTGCTGTTAAAGAATCCTCAACAAAACCGGATTCTTCGGTAACGGTCGTGTCTGTTATTTGCGTTGTTGTGTCTTCAACAGCGCGGCATATTCCTGCAGAGAACAGGAGGATGAGAATAAGAGAGAGAGAGGAAAACGTTTTCATTGCCGGATCATATATGCGTTGATCTATCTGTACGGTTCATGCCGGTAAAGGTGGAAGAGAACGAGTAAAGCATTCTCAGGCAATAACCGATGTTCATAGGAATTCTTGTCTAATTTACTTAAAGTTAAGCCGATATTGGCATATTCCATAGACAGGTTGTACCTATGGGAGGATGTTCTCCCGGATGATAGGCCCCATAGCGCGTCGCAGCAACTTTTTACACTGCGTGCAGGTTTCATTGTCAGTACTGAAGTATTCCGGATAGAGGTGATGGTATGGGCGAAGAGCAGTCGCAGCGCAGCGAAAAGCAGTGATTCTTTCAAATGGTTCGGGATGGAACACGATTCGCAGGATACAATAGGAGGATGTTATAGATAAGTCTTTATTTTTATTTTATTTAAATATTTCATTTGGAATCAGGAATGTTCAATTCAGAAGGATATGATACTTCCCATTAACACATACAGTGATGAGGTGCTGCGCAGGAAAGCAAAACCGTTGAAAGAGAGTGACGCGCAGCTTGAAGAACTAATCAGTAATATGCTTGAGTCCATGAGGAATGCCGAAGGGATCGGGCTGGCCGCTCCTCAGGTAGGTGTTTCACTTCGTTTGATTGTTGTAGATCTTTCACTTGCCGAAGGATACGAGGCGGCCTCTCCGATGGTGGTGATCAATCCTCACATTCTTTCTGTGAAAAGTTTTAACTCCATGGAAGAGGGATGTTTGAGCATTCCCGATGTCAGGGGTGATGTCGTTCGTCCTTCCGCTATCCAGCTGAAGTACCGTGACAGGAATTTCGAAGAGTGTATAGGCGAGTTTGACCGGCTTGCCGCACGTGTTATACAACACGAGATCGACCATCTTGACGGGACGCTGTTTGTAGACAGGATGCAGCGGCGTGATCGTAGGAAAATCCAGAAAGAGCTCGATGCCTTATCCCGTGGAGAGATCAATACAAACTATCCTGTCGCCTTTCATGAAGATAGTGTGGTGAAATAAATAATCGGTTTTTCAATGAGAGTTATTTTTATGGGGACGCCTCTGTTTGCCGTCCCTTCTCTTCGTGCCGTTGCCGAGGCTGACAATGATGTAGAGATCGTTCTTGTCGTTACAGGAAAAGATAAGCCCCGACGGAGCCAGCGAGCTGAACCCGAGCCCACACCCGTCAAGAAGGCGGCAAAAGAACTGGGTCTCGCTGTGCTTGAAATTGACGATGTCAAAGATGCGCGTTTTGCCGATACCATAGCAAGGTATCGTCCTGACGTTATTGTTGTGGCAGCATTTCGTATTCTGCCGCCCGCTGTGTATGAGCTTGCACGACTTGGTTCCTTCAATCTTCATGCTTCATTGCTCCCTCGTTACAGGGGAGCGGCCCCGGTTAACTGGACCATAATAAATGGTGACAGGGAAACCGGCGTGACCACCTTTTTTCTTGGCAGAAAAGTTGATACGGGCAACATCATTCTTCAGCAAAGAACACCTGTCGCGCCTGAAGAAACAGCGGGCGAACTTACAGAACGTCTGGCGGATATCGGGGCGGGAGTTGTTCTCAAAACCTTGAAACGTATCAGGGATGGTGAGGCAGAGCCGACCATACAGGATGATGCGATGGCGACCAGGGCTCCTAAATTGACATCGGAGACCACAAGGATCGACTGGGCTGAACCTGTAGACGCCATTTGTGATTTTGTCAGAGGCCTTTCACCCAAACCCTCGGCATGGACGGTATTCAACCACAGAAAGGTGAAAATATACAGGGTCGCTCCCGGTATGTTTCAGCTTCCCGAACAGGATGAACAGCAGAAGGTTCCCGGTGCTCTCGTGGTTGACGGCACCCGTATGTTTGTGATGGCGCTGGATGGATGGGTCGAAATTCTCTCTCTGCAGATGGAAGGAAAACGGAAGATGGGGGCTGCCGATTTCTGTTGCGGGTTTCGTTGTGAAGAGGAGTGTCCTTCATTTTCATAGGGGAACCGTATTGACTATATTCCCCGTTGCATTTTATCCGGGGTCGCTATGACGAATATTTTTTTACGGTGGTTGTCGGCAGGTGCCCCCCTTGTTTACTCAACTTTATACAATAAATTATATGTCTTCAAGCACTACGGTGGTTGATACTATCAGGAACTTCTGCATCATAGCCCATATTGATCACGGCAAATCTACCCTTGCCGACAGATTTCTTGAAGCGACGGACACTCTTCTGCACAACCAGGCGACTGCTCAGGTGCTTGATGATATGGATCTGGAGCGCGAACGGGGGATTACCATTAAAAGTCACGCGATTCAGATGCGTTATACTTCAGCCGATGGTGAAGAATACATTCTGAACCTTATCGATACTCCGGGACACGTTGATTTCAGTTATGAGGTGTCACGCTCGCTTGCCGCCTGTGAAGGGGCGCTGCTTGTTGTTGATGCAACCCAGGGTGTGGAAGCTCAGACAATCGCCAATCTCTATCTCGCAGTTGAAGCTGGTCTGGAAATACTACCGGTTATCAATAAAATCGATCTTCCCTCTTCAGATGTCGAAGGTGTATCCCAGCAGATTATCGATCTGATGGGCGTTGACAGAAGTGAGATACTCGAGGTCTCCGCCAAAGCGGGTATCGGAGTCGATGCGCTTCTCGAAGCGATTATCAAAAGGGTTCCCGCTCCGGTTGACCAACGCAGCAAGCCGCTCAGGGCGTTGATTTTTGATTCGGTTTTTGATGCCTACCGGGGGGCAATTGTCTATCTGCGCATTGTTGACGGTATGCTGAACAAGGGTGACAGGGTCAGGTTTTTTGCGAATGAAAAAGTTTTTCTTGCTGACGAAATCGGAACAATGGGCCTTAAGAGGCAACCAGTGAAAACACTGGGGGCCGGTGATGTGGGATATCTGATATGTTCCATTAAAGATGTTCGGGATGCCAAGGTCGGTGACACGGTCACGCTCGCCGATGCCCCTGCAAAAGAGCGGTTGTCAGGGTACAAGGACGTCAAGCCAATGGTGTTCAGTGGACTCTATCCGGTCAATTCCAACGAGTTTGAAGATCTGAGGGAATCTCTTGAAAAACTATCACTGAATGACGCTTCGCTGGTCTATACGCCAGAGACATCGGCTGCTCTGGGGTTTGGATTCAGGTGCGGCTTTCTTGGCCTGCTTCATATGGAGATTATCCAGGAGCGGCTGGAGCGGGAGTACCAGGTCAACATCATTACAACTGTTCCTAACGTTGAATACAGGGTCATTTCGTCTGAAGGGGGAACACATGTTGTTGACAACCCTTCGAAGATGCCTGATGCGGGATTTATCGAGAAGATCGAGGAGCCCTATGTCAGTGTTCAGATCATCACGCTGGCCGAGTACATCGGTAACATTATGAAACTGGCCATGGAAAGGCGGGGCGAATACAAAAACACAGACTATCTTGACACAACCCGGGTGAACCTCCATTTCGAGTTTCCGCTTGCGGAAATCGTGTTTGACTTTCATGACAAGCTTAAGTCGGTATCTAAAGGATATGCCTCTATGGATTACGAGTACATAGGGTATCGCGATTCAGATCTTGTCAAGCTCGATGTACTTTTGAACGGTGAGTCGGTTGATGCTCTTTCTACCATAGTGCATCGATCGAAAGCCTATGAATGGGGCAGAAGGCTTTGTCAGAAGCTGAAAAGCATTATTCCCAGACAGATGTACGAGGTCGCCATTCAGGCTGCAATCGGCAGCAGGGTGATTGCACGCGAAACGATTTCCGCGATGAGAAAAAATGTGCTTGCGAAGTGTTACGGCGGCGATATCAGTCGAAAGCGAAAACTGCTGGAAAAGCAGAAGGAAGGTAAAAAGCGCATGAAACAGGTCGGGCGGGTTGAAATTCCCCAGGAGGCTTTCCTCGCGGTGCTCAATATGGATGATCAGTGAGGATGGAATCGGGAAGCCCGGGAGCAGTCGGCAGCCTTCAGTTGACCGTTGGCAATAAAGACGAAGATAGTTTATTTGTTGAATCGTTAGGGGGGGGTTCATTGCTGATAGTGAGCGTACGTATGGATGCCGCATCGAGTGCGGCATGACGTTCTTACTCGCATCTTGAATGCTCTTTAGGGCGCCTCTAAAAACTTATTGCGCGTCTCGATTGCTGCGTTGGGTGGTGCTCGAAATCCTCACGTACTATCAGTACGTTCCGGTTTCTGCGCTCCATCCGCCTTGCACTCGAACCGCTCATGACACTTTTTAGAGGTGCCCTTTAGTGTTTTCCGATGCCGCGGGCAGCCGCAAGATTTCATGACGGAAAACGTCTAAAAAAAGCAGGCAGAAGTTTTCTTGCAGGTTCTAACCATTAAAAAACAAACATTTTGGCAAAAGGCACGGGAAAAACAGGAAAACAGCATTCAAAAGAGTGGTTTGAAGCGTTGCTTATCGCGTTGCTTTTCGCGACGGTTATCAGGGTATTTGTCGTTGAGTCATACCGTATTCCGACAGGCTCGATGGAGAGAACGCTCCTTGCCGGTGATTTTTTATTTGTTAACAAATTTGTCTACGGGGCAAAAGTCCCCTTTACCGATATCAGGCTGCCACAGGTTGATTCTGTAGAACGTGGCGACATCATCGTGTTCAAATTTCCGAAAGACAGGTCGTTGAATTACATAAAGCGGTGTATTGCCGTAAGCGGTGATACCCTTGAGATAAAGGACAGAACCGTACTGATTAACGGTCAGGCTACCGCGCTTCCGGAACATGCGCAGTTTCTTGCCGGTAGCATGCCTGCCGGTTATCCTGACCAGCAGATTTTTCCGAGATATGCAGGTTTCAACAAGGACAATTACGGTCCTCTCCGTATTCCGCGTAAAGGGGATGTCGTCTCCCTGAATGAAGACTCATATTACCTTTACGCCGCTCTGATCAGAGAGGAAGGCCACACTATCGCTGTTCCAGGAGGAAGAATTCTTGTTGACGGGAAACCGGCAGATACCTATACCATCGAGCAGAACTACTATTTCGCTCTTGGTGATAACAGGGACAACAGTCTTGACAGTCGTTTCTGGGGATTTTTGTCGGAAAGGGATGTTGTCGGTCAGGCGCTTATGGTGTACTGGTCATGGGACCCGAATATTTCCTTCTCTGATCCGGTAGAAAAAGTCAGTTCAATTCGATGGCAGAGGACCGGTATGATGGTTCACTGAACCGGCTCCGCTGTTCTTTCGGCCTTTTGCCGGTAGAGAAGAATACGTCTTGAGATTTCTCTGGTTGATCTCTCCATGGCTTTTTTGCTGAACAGCAGGTTGCAGAGATTTATGTCATCAAGACAGAGTTCCCGTACTGAAAAACAGTTTTCTGACGTTTCCTGAAGACCCTGGTCTGCCGGTGTGAGCCCAAGGTCTTCAAGGGTTAGCGAGTGGAGGTCAAAGCCTGCACGCAGATGTCCTATAGTGAGGGAGTAGTGATTATCCGATGCTGCTTCAACGGTTCGGGAGATGGTTTTCTTGAACTCACTGTTCAGATAGGAGTTTGTAAGAAGGTAGATCAGCAGGTAGCCGGCGGAAAACAGTATTCCCGGGGACAATCCCAATGCTTTGAGCCATTTTGCGACGGTTATCTTCCTGCCCGGATCAGTTGTATCTGGACGTTGTTTCAAAAAAAAATGATGGGGTTGTAAGGGTTTTGTCTCTTTTCATGATAGTGATTTTTTCTCTTTATTTTACCAATGACTTTTATTCATTCATCGCACTGATTTATGTCACATACAGGTCGTTCGACCGCTTTTATACTGAATCCTCTCATTAAAACCGTACATGCGGATACGGAAACCCCTGTTTCAGTATACCTGAAACTCAGGGATGCCTATTCCTGTCTGCTCGAGTCCGTTGAAGGCGAAGAGAAACTCGCCAGATTTTCCTATATCGCCATTGATCCGGTTGCAGTTCTGAAAGGTTCCGTTGACGGAGCCACGACACTTACTATCAGGGATGAACGTTTCAGGAGTCTTGAAAGGATTATCGAACAGGAACATGATCTGAGGAAAGTGATCGACAGTTGTCTCGATTCGTTCGGATCATCCCAGCGAACCGAAAGCATTGTAGGGACATCCCCGATGATCACCTCAGGCGCGTTCGGTTACTTCAACTATGATACGATGCATCTTGTCGAACGGATACCTCTGGCCCGTAAACCTGACCCGTCGGGCCTTCCTGATGTCTGCCTGATGTTCTGCGACAAGCTGGTTGTCTTTGATAATGTTAAGCGCAAGGTGTTTGTCATTGTCAACTACCTTGAGGATGAGGATCGAAAACGTGCTGAAGCGACGATTGAATCCATTTGCGCAAAAATGTTTCTGCCGCTTGATACGGAGCTCATGCGGCTGGTTCCTGAAAAGAAAGAAGCGGTTGTTTCCAATACCCGAAAAGAGGAGTATCTCGACAAAGTAGATGTTGCCAAGGAGTATATCAGGGCGGGCGATATTTTTCAGGTTCAGGTCTCGCAGAGACTGCGGCGGCCGTTGAATTCAAGAGCGTTTGATGTCTACCGCATGTTGCGTACCATAAACCCGTCGCCCTACCTGTATTATCTCGATCTGGGTGATTTTGAAATTGTCGGTTCATCTCCGGAATTGCTGGTCAAGGTCAGCGCCGACGCGAAAGGGCGGAGGATCGTCGATACCCGGCCGATAGCAGGAACAAGGCCCAGGGGGAAAACCTATGAAGAAGACGCGCAGATCGAAAAAGAGCTGCTTTCGGATGAAAAAGAGCTTGCTGAACATCTCATGCTGATTGACCTGAGCAGGAATGATATCGGTAGAATAGCCAAGGTGGGAACGGTCGAGACAAACGAGATGATGATCATCGAACGGTATTCTCATGTTATGCACATTGTCAGCAATGTTCGTGGTGAACTGCAGGACGACTACAGCCCGATGGACGCATTCTGGGCATGTTTTCCCGCAGGGACATTGACCGGTGCCCCCAAGGTCAGGGCGATGGAGATCATCTGCGAACTCGAAGAGGAAAAAAGAGGTCTGTATGGCGGGGCTGTCGGGTTTATTGATTTTCGGGGGGAGCTTGAAACTGCTATCGCGATAAGAACGATGGTGGTCAGAGACAATGTTATTTATTTTCAGGCGGCGGGAGGTATTGTCGCCGACTCTGTCCCTCTGAATGAATTTGAAGAAACCATGAACAAGATGAGAGCCGGATTGCGGACTGTGGAAGCGCTTGAAGAATATCGGGGGTAAAGTGGCGCTGCGTGTTTCACTTCAGTATTCCTGTTCGTAAGTTATAGTGATAACGTAAAATAACTGTTGAAAAAGATGAAGAAGAACAAACTCACCGCTATTTTTTTGATTCTGGCAGGTGTTGCCATAGGAGGGCTCGTTTTTTCCAATCTGGAGTTTACCTTTCCGGGACAGCAGTATGAGGTGGCGGTAACCAATCATGCCGGTGTGGCGACCGCAGCAAGCAAGGTCAAGGAGAGGCCGATTCATACGCTCAGAGACTTCAACGAAGCTTTTGTCGATATCGCTGAATCGGCAACACCTTCGGTCGTGACTATTTTTACCGAAAAAACAGTCAACCGAAGGTTTGTCTCTCCCTTTGACCTTTTTGGCAGCCCTTTTGACGGTTTTTTTGATCGTCCGCGCGGGAACCAAACCCCCGAAAGTCGCAAGGAGGTGCTGCGTGGTTTAGGTTCAGGGGTTATTATCAGCAAGGACGGTTACATTCTCACGAACAACCATGTTATTGAAAATGCGGATACTATCTACATCAGGACCTATGATAACAAGAGGCACGAAGCCAAAATTATCGGTTCAGACCCGAAAACAGATATCGCGGTGATTAAAACCGATGCGAAAAATCTCAACCCTATTGCAATCGGCGACAGTGACGCACTGCGGGTCGGGGAATGGGTGATCGCTATCGGCAGCCCTCTGGGCGAAAACCTTGCACGCACGGTAACTCAGGGGATCGTCAGCGCCAAAGGCCGCGCGAATGTCGGACTTGCCGATTATGAGGACTTTATCCAGACTGACGCGGCGATTAATCCGGGAAATTCAGGGGGCCCCCTGGTAAATATCGATGGAGAACTTGTCGGTATCAATACGGCTATAGCCAGCAGGACAGGAGGGTTTCAGGGCATTGGCTTTGCAGTGCCCTCCAATATGGCACGTCAGATTATGCAGTCACTTGTCAGGAGCGGCAAGGTTACCAGAGGCTGGCTTGGCGTTACCATACAGGATGTCGATGAGAATATCGCCAAAGGGTTGAAACTCGATAGAGCTGATGGCGTTCTGGTCGGTACGGTTCTGGAAAACAGTCCGGCAAAAGCAGGCGGGCTGAAGACCGGAGATGTTATTCTTGAAATAAATGGTAAAAAACTCAGGGATACCGTTGAACTTCGTAATACCATAGCCAGGACATCCCCGGGAACGACTGTTCAGCTGACTCTATGGAGGGACGGCGCTCTTAAAAAAGTATCTGTCAAGCTGAACGAGATACCCGATCAGCCGGTGGCTGCCGAGCAGCAGCAGGAGATGGACGAGCTGCTTGGGTTCAATGCCGCTCCGCTATCACCTGAGCTTGCCGCACAGTACAGGTTACAGGCTGACGCGGGAAAGGTCGTGGTAACGGAAGTCACTCAAGGGAGCAACGCTTATCGCGCAGGACTGCGTAACGGTGATAGCATAAAAGCGGTCAACAGAAAGAATATTTCCTCCTATAAGCAGTTTTTATCCCTTGTCGGCAAGATGAAGCAGGGAGACCTTCTGTTTCTGCTCGTCGAGCGTGGCGGAAGTAAGGTCTATTTTGCGTTTAACCTGTAAACCCGCTTTGCAGGCAGAACAAAGAATTGTAAATTGAACTGTGAAACATAGAGGTAAAGTCAGCGTTACTGCTGGCTTTACTTTTTTTTATTGACAAGAGGTCAGCATGTAAGAGCGTGTGAACAACAAAATGCAGGGATATGAGCGATAGAGTCTACCTGACCAAAGACGGATACAACAGGTTGAGAGATGAGTTGACCGTGTTAAAGAGCGATGTCAGAAAAGAAGTTCTGGAAAAAATCGCTGAAGCAAGAGCTCATGGAGATCTGAGCGAGAATGCGGAATACGATGCCGCAAGGGAGCAGCAGCGTCAACTGGAAAACAAGATCGGTGATCTTGAAAGCAAACTTACAAGGGCGACGATACTTGATCCTAAACAGGTGAAAACCGACAGGGTGTACATTCTGACATCGGTGAAACTGAAAAATCTCGATGCACAAAAAGAGGAGATCATCGAGTATACCCTCGTTTCATCTGATGAGGCGGATACTGATCTGGGGAAGATATCAGTCCGTTCTCCTGTAGGAAAAAGCCTTCTTGGAAAGGCTGTCGGCGACAAGGTTCAGATACAGGTGCCGAAAGGTGAGCTTCACTATGAGATACTGGAAATATTTGTAAAATAGCTGCAAAACATAACGCTATAATCATGGGAAAACGACAGATTGTGTATACAACGGCTCAGATCGGGGGGAATAATGATCTGGTCGATCAGGAGGTCAATCTCATTACCATAGAAGACCGGGTCTGGCATGGCCGGATTGTGTCGGTCAATCAGTCGGAGGTTGTTCTCAAGGATGCCCGCTCAGGTAAACACCGCTTTGCACTCGATCAGATAGATAAAATTTATAGAGATATTGTAACCGATTATTAGAGCTCATGCGTAAAAAAATTGTTGTTGGTAACTGGAAAATGAACAAGAATGTCGCAGAAGGCGTGGCGCTCGCTTCGTCGATTCTTGAAAATCTTGATGGCGGAAAGATGGCCTGTGAGGTAGGTATTGCGCCTGCATATCCGGTGCTTTCAGAGGTAGGGAGAGTCATTGAGGGAAGTGATATTTGTCTTGTGGCTCAGAATTGCCACTATGAAGATGAGGGAGCCTATACCGGTGAGGTATCAGTGCGTATGCTTGATTCTCTCGGATGTTCATACATTATAGTCGGTCACTCGGAACGCAGACAGTATTTCGGTGAAACCAACCGGACAGTCAACCTCAGGCTGAAAAAAGCTCTGGAGGGCGGAATGCGGGTGATTCTGTGTATCGGTGAAACCCTTGAAGAGAGGGAGGCCGGTGTGACTGACGCTATCGTAACCGCCCAGGTAAGGGAAGGGCTTGCAGATATAGAGGATCTTGGTAACGTTGTGCTTGCCTATGAGCCGGTGTGGGCTATCGGGACGGGAAAGACGGCAACTCCCGAACAGGCTGACGCGGTGCATGCTTCCATACGTGCGACCATAAGCGATATGTATGGAGAGGCCGATGCAGAAGACATCCGGATTCAGTATGGCGGCAGCGTGAAGCCATCCAATGCTGTGGAACTTTTCGGTATGCCCAATATAGACGGAGGACTTATTGGCGGAGCCAGCCTCAAGGCCGACGATTTCGTTGCCATCGTCAATGCAGCCGGTTAGCTTGATGGATGGATTGATAGCCGAAATCATGCATCATCGCAGGGGCGAACATGTTTCGCCCCTGCATTTTGCCAGTAGCCAACTGATTCAGCTGCCTCTCTAGCAATTCAGCGATTCAACAGTTCAACAACGCAACTGTTTTTCTATTTCCCCGTAACTTCCTGCGACTTCTTCATTGAACAGAAGTCAGGTCCGCACATGGTGCAGAAGTGGTCGTCGGTGCCATCCCCTGTATTTTGCTGTGAACTCTCCGCATGAACCTGTCTGGTTTTGACCGGGTCAAGAGAGAGATTGAACTGGTCGTTCCATGCGAATGAGTATCGGGCACTGCTCATCAGTTTGTCATGCAGAAGGGCTGATGGACTGCCTTTGGCAATGTCGGCGGCATGGGCCGCAAGTTTATGCACGATAACCCCCTCCCGTACATCATTTTTATCAGGAAGGCCCAGATGTTCCTTGGGGGTGACATAACAGAGCATCGCGCAGCCAAGGCTTGCCAGCAGTGTCCCTCCGATCGCGGAGTTGACATGGTCATACCCGGCGGCTATGTCGGTAACCAGTGGCCCCAGCGTGTAGAACGGGGCTTCATGGCAGTATTCGAGCTGCTTTCGCATGTTCTCCTCAACAAGATTGAGCGGGACATGACCGGGGCCTTCTATCATTACCTGAACATCGTATTTCCAGGCTTTCAGGGTCAGCTCGCCGAGAGTTTTCAGTTCACTGAACTGAGCCTCGTCATTGGCGTCTGCAATTGATCCGGGACGAAGGGCATCTCCGATGGAGATCGCGATATCATACGATCTGAGTATGTCACAGATATCATCAAAGTGGGAGTAAAGAAAGTTTTCCTGTTTATGCGCCCGGCACCATTTGGCGATAATCGATCCCCCGCGCGAGACGATGCCGGTGGTTCTTCGTTGTGCGGCAGGAAGAAAATCAAGAAGAATGCCGGAGTGAATGGTGAAATAATCAACCCCCTGTTCGGCCTGTTCGATAAGCGTATCACGGTAGATGTTCCAGTTCAGCTCTTCGGCTTTACCTCCAACTTTTTCAAGTGCCTGATATATCGGCACTGTGCCTATGGGAACAGGGGAGTTCCGGAGAATCCACTCCCGCGTCTGGTGGATATTTTTTCCTGTACTCAGGTCCATCACGGTGTCCGCTCCCCATCGGCATGCCCAGACAGATTTTTCAACCTCTTCACTGATAGATGATGCAAGGGCAGAATTTCCGATGTTCGCGTTTATCTTGACCCGGAAGTTTCTCCCGATAGCCATCGGTTCCAGTTCAGGATGGTTGATGTTTGCCGGAATAATCGCTCTTCCTTTTGCGATCTCGTCGCGAACAAATTCCGGCGTAACCGGCTTCACAGAACTGCCGTTTGATGAAAACCTTTCAATCCACTCCTCGAGCTGCTGGTTTTCCCTGATGGCGACATATTCCATTTCGGGAGTAATGATGCCTTTCCTGGCGTAATGCATCTGTGTAACAGATTTCCCCTGTTTTGCCCTGACAGGAGTTCTGTTGTTCATTGGCGAGGGATTTTTGCCGGGACAGACTTCAATATCCGTCCTGTTCTTTTGCCAGAAGTCCCGAGTTGAGGGGAGTCCTTTGTGCAGGTCGATGGTTACAGACGGATCAGAATACGGGCCGCTGGTATCATAGAGAGGGAAAGATGAAAAATCAGTGCCATGCAGTGTATAGGTTTTTGACAGCTTGATTCTCCGCATACCCACTTTGACGGGGTGAAGGGAGCCATCGATATAGATTTTTTCTGAATCCGGTCCGTAAAAGTTCTGTTCAGGACAAAAGAGGTTATCCGGTGAAGTACTCATGATTGTATGCTGTATACTGTCATTAACGCTAAAGGAAGGTGTTGTGCCGGATCAGGAGAGAGAAGCGTGGTGTCAACATGCTTCATCTTTTCTTGCGTCAGCATTACCTGCGCCAAGTTATAAGAGTTTATTCTCAGCCTGCGGACGTTGTCCGCCAAGCACCCCTAAGATGATTTGCTGATTTTAGGATAACCAAAATCGCTCTGATTTGCAAGCGGATGTCTTACGCTTGCAGAGAGATCGTCAGCAAAAATCCTCAGCAGATGAACGTCTTTTCCATATTGGTCGAGAGGGTAGTATATTAGTATTGTTGCATGATGGCGTGTTTACGCTGAAACTCAAGGATCGTAACCAAAGAAGGAGGAGAGTATGAGCCTGATTATTTTTCTCGCGATTGGCGCTGTGGCCGGATGGCTTGCCGGAAACATTATGAAAGGGGGAGGTTTCGGGCTTCCCGTAAACATTGTTGTGGGTATAGTCGGAGCTGTTATCGGAGGGTTTCTTTTCGGTTTGCTGGGAATATCCGCAGGCGGATGGATCGGCTCACTGATTACTGCATTGGTCGGAGCGATTGTCTTGCTCTATATCGTCAGCCTGATAAAGAAAACCTGACAGCTCACCACCTCACCAGGGCGGAGTGAATTGCAGTGAGTTCAGTTTAGAAAAGAGCTGTATTTGTGTAAATTACGCATCTTGTTTTTTGGTCCGGGTGAATGATTTATTTATCAGTTCTACTCTATGAGGCAGTTCAACCTTGTTCGTCTTGCTCTATTTCAGATGGGGTTCGGTATCATGCTCGGTTTCCTGCATGATACGCTTAATCGTGTCATGACCTCCGATCTTGGTATTTCTTCCACAATAGTTTTCGGTCTTATCAGCCTGAAAGAGCTGCTGGCCGTATTCGGTGTGAAGGTATGGGCCGGAAACCTTTCCGACAAATCACATATTTTCGGCTACAAACGATCTCCCTACATATTTCTCGGACTGATAAGCTGCGTGTTTTCGTTCATGCTCGCGCCGGCTGCAGCCTACGAAGTGACCATTGCGGGAGTCGGTATCGCGGAAATGATTCCCGCGATGCTGAGAGATGTCGGGTTATTCAAGCTTGTCATTATTTTTCTTGTTTTCGGTTTCGGTCTACAGGTTGCCACGACCGCTTACTATGCTCTTTTAGCCGATTACGTAGGAGACAAGCATATCGGAAAAGTGACCTCCGCAAGCTGGACATTGATGGTACTGACGACAATTATCTCCGCACGTATTGTCGGAACCTACCTTGACGTGTATTCGCCTGAACGTCTGATAAACGTCGCGTTTATCGGGGGGCTGATTGCGCTTGCTTTCGGGCTTTTTGCTTTTGTCGGGGTGGAAGAACGCAATACTGTTGTAAAAAAGGGGAAAACAGAAGAGGCGCTGTCCTTTGGCCAGTCAATTAAGCTGTTGTATTCCTCGCCGAAAACGCTGCTGTTTGCATTCTATATTTTCGTCGCTATTTTTGCGCTCTTTTCCTGTGAAATTGTTATGGAACCCTTCGGCGCGGACGTGTTCGGTATGCCTGTCGGAGTGACCACGAAACTGTTCAGGCCGACAATGGGTGGCATGCAGCTTGTCTTTATGCTGCTCGTAGGCTTTCTGCTTGACAGAATAGGTAAGAAGAGGGGAGCATTTATAGGAAACCTGTTTGGCATGGCGGGGTTTTCGATAATTATTTTTTCAGGATTCATGCTGGATGAGAACATTCTCCGTATCGGCCTTGTGACGGCAGGTATAGGACTTGGTGCCGCGAGTGTTTCCAATATTACCATGATGATGACCATGACCGCAGGAAGAAGCGGAGTCTATATAGGTCTCTGGGGGACAGCCCAGAGCCTGGCGATGTTCATGGGGCATTTCGGGGCGGGTATTATTCGTGATGTCATCTATGCTTTTTCCGATAATTATATGTGGTCTTATGCGGCTATTTTCGGACTTGAAATACTTGCCTTCGGCGTGGCAAGTGTTCTGCTTCCGATGATATCCCAGGAGGATTTCGAGGCTGAAAGCAAAGTGAAAATTGCCGAGGTGCTGGCGGCCTCCGGCGTTGATTAGCGACAGGGGGTCGTCGGGCGCACCGTATCTGCGGCGTTGCGGAACACTCGCGGTAGTACACTACAGCTTCGTTTTCCGCGCCTTGCATCTCCGGCACGCCCAACGCCCCCTGCTTTTTGATAGTGACTGGCGACAAGTAACGAGTGACAGGAAAAGCTGATGGATGCCGCATCAATCCCGTGTAATAATTTTTACACAGGGGGCATGACTTTTTGTTGGATACGACATCATAGCATAGAGCTTGTTGGTACGAAAATAGTTCAACAATTCAACAGTTCAACGCATCAACATTTCTTCATCGATGAAATACGTTTTCGGACCGGTATCCTCCAAACGGCTCGGGCAGTCTCTCGGCGTCGATGTGCTGCCGCCGAAAAGCTGTACCTGGAACTGTATATACTGTCAGCTCGGGAAAACAGGGGAGTATGTGACGGAACGCCGAGAGTTTTATCCCCGCGAAGAGATCCTTGAAGAAATCAGACAGGCAGTTGAAGAGCCTGCCGCGGTTGACTGGATAACCTTTGTCGGTTCCGGTGAAACAACGCTGTATAAAGGGATCGGCTGGTTGATCAGGGAGACCAGGAAGCTGACCTCGATCCCTGTAGCCGTAATCACCAACGGATCTTTACTCTCCGAAGAGGATGTACGCGAGGAACTGCTCGAAGCCGACGCCGTGCTGCCCTCCCTGAACGCCGGTTCTCCCGAGCTGTTCGACCGCATCGACCGTCCCTGTCCCGGTTTCACCTACGAACGGCATATCGAGGGACTCGTAGAGTTTCGCAAGGTGTATCGCGGCATGCTCTGGGTCGAAGTCATGCTGATCGCCGGTGTAAACGATACTGCTGAAGCCCTGCAGGATATAGCATCCGCTCTTGAAAAGGTCAGACCTGATACGGTGCACATTGTGCTTCCTACCCGGCCTTCAACCGAGTCTGATGTTCGACTTCCTGCTGAAGAGGGTCTTGCAAGGGCGCGCCTTGTCCTGTCACAGGTGGCGACAGTCGTTCATCCGGTAAAAGGGAGTATGAACCTCAAAAATACCGCCGATATTATCGAAACGGTAACTGCTATCACCAGACGGCACCCGCTACAGGATCGCGAACTTCGTCATGCTCTGGATGAACTCATTCCTGACGAACCTGATCAGGTCGAACGCCTGATAGTGCGACTGCTTGGGTCGGGGAAGTTTAAAACGGTAACGCTACAGGATGGAGAAATCTATTGGGTGCCTGCATCAGATGCGTGACTGGATATCGGACGGGGTTTCCCACAGGTGTTGTTTATCGGCCTCTCTTACCGGTAGAGTGTGGCCACAGACAGCGCGGACAGAGCGCAGAACCTGGTGTGCTCATGAGGATTTTGAGCTTCGTCCAGCGAAGAATTCGGGGTGTGTGACAATGGAATAGAAGAGTTCTTGTGCGTATCCTATTTCTGTTTGGTCAGGGCCCAGAGAATTCCAAATACAACAAACACCAGTATAAAAGCACCGGCTTCCATTACTATTGGATAGTTTTCAAGTACAGCCATGTTCTCTCGTTCAGAAAATATTAGGGGATGGGAGAAATGATTCGTTTGAAATATAACATTTCAGCAATACTTCGTCAAGTGATCCATTACTGTTTTTTTTGAGCACAGTTACGCATTTTCAATGTATCCGCAGATAGTGCGTTTTTTTCTTCTTTGCGGCTATTAGTTTCATTTCATTGCCCATCCATCGTATGGTGAAATACTTCGTGCAGGAAGTCGCATTCAATCTGCCATAACGGTGATCATTTTTTCTCATTTTGATTTTCCGGATGTCAAAATTGCGACAGAAATAGCATGTTTACCTGTTGTAGAGCGGAATGAACCTATTGGGTGCACATTACAGCTTTCTCAACAGGCTGAGTAAAAAAGTTTCTGTATCGGTTCTTCTTGTGCGGCTCGGGATAGTGGCGTTCCTGATTTATTCCGAAATATTTGTCTGGTTTTGACGGCGAGTAGTCGAAAAAAAACAATTCATTCACTGAATAAAAAGAAACTTTTTCCTCCCGTGAATGAACTGATCAGACTGTCTGCTCCTGATTTCAGAAACCAGGAACCGGTTATTTATTTGTACTTTTTGTACTTAGAATTGTCATCGTTCTCTTTATACTTCTTGTCATCATATTTTTTGTATTTCTTGTTCTTCCCATCTTTGTAGTATTTATTATCTTTCTGATGATGGTAGTCTCTGTCGTATCTTCTGTGATCATTGTCACGCCAGTAGGGGGCGCAGCTTGAGATATATAAGCATCGCCAATGCCATAACTTTCTTCATGGTATCCTCCTCTTGATTCATACACCTCGTTGTCATCATCTTTTTCAGCATCACCTCTGTTCCTGCACTTTTTTTTACTTGCACATACTACAAATGATAGTGCCCGTTGGTTCCATGCAGTCTGTGCTGACGGGCTGACGGTGTCATTCACGTCGTAGAAAAATGACGACCGCTCGATGTGAAATTTCCATCACAGGAGTGCTCAGCACGGATTGTCCACACGTGTTGCAAAGCCTGTTTAAAAGGACTCTCCATAGGGGTTTAAAGCAAACTGAGCCGACGTGAAACTGAGAAGCACAGGTTCTCAGAAATGCTCGGTGTATGGAAAGCCGGAGTGCTTTCGACCAGCCGGTACACGCATTCTTTTGGATGGGAGCGGGAGATCTCAGAGTGATTCCCTGATGGGCTCAAAATGAAACAGATGAATAGGGTAGATAGTGATACAGTTGTTTCATATATTAAAATACTGTATCAGTGTGCAGTGTTTTACTGTGTTTTGGGTGTAAAAATATTATTTGGTACAGTAATTGATTGAATAATGTCGGTAAACAGGCCGTAACATTATTGCCGGAAACATGATACATATTGTCTCCTCTGTTCTTGTGTATTCCCTGCTTATGGGAGTACATCACAGCTTTTGCAAAGGACGTAAAAACAAACTGTACGCTGTAGCGCATTTGATGAGCACCGGTGTTGCGTTATTTCTGATTTATTCGGGGATGGTACAGTAGCTCTTTTGCTGATCCGGCGTAAGACTTCGCAGGTCGCCTGACCCCATCCGGGTTTGCGGGTGGTTGGGTGGCGGCAGAAAGGAAGGGAAACACGGACGGATGCGGACTGACAGGGATTCGCGAAAAGGCAATGAGATTTCGGCATGCCCGTCAGTGTCTGCCGGTGAAGGTCCGTGTCCGTCCCTGAGTGCGGCCTGCCTTGTGGCGAACGGAGCGCTTTCCCTCCTGAACCTTGCCTGTTACCTTCTCGACCGGCAGGTCGAACGGCTGGCGACTGATTTTGAGAATGAGGGAGGATTCACGGAACGGTTGTACCGGGTGCGCAGCACGATGCTCAAAAATAAAAGCCGTTAAGAAGAAAAAAACCTGCATATTGTGCCGGGGCGGGGTTGTTTTTATTCCCGGAGACGCCATTCAGGCGTTTGTTCCCCGATGATCAACAGATGAATGCCTTTTGGATTTTCGGTTGATCAACCTAACATTTCAACCGATACATATTCACTATGGGATTCAGTTCAATAGATCTAATCGATCCGATTTTACAAGCACTGCGTGAGGAAGGATACTCCTCGCCGACACCGATACAGGCTCAGGCCATTCCGATGATCCTTGAGGGCAGGGACCTGCTCGGCTGCGCGCAGACGGGAACGGGAAAGACCGCGGCATTCGCTATTCCTCTTCTGCAACTGCTCCACGCGCGGAAAACAAATGAAAAGAAAAAGAAAATCAGGGCGCTTGTCGTCACGCCGACGCGGGAGCTCGCTATGCAGATCGGCGACAGTTTCAGTGCCTACGGCCGCCATACGGGACTGACCAACCAGGTGATTTTCGGCGGGGTCAATCAGAACCCCCAGACAGCTTCGCTCCGCAAAGGCGTCGATATTGTCGTCGCGACACCGGGCAGGTTGCTGGACCTCATGAATCAGGGGCATCTGCACCTGCGTGATGTGGAAATACTTGTGCTCGACGAGGCGGATCGCATGCTCGATATGGGGTTCATTCACGATATCAGGAAAATACTGGCGGCGCTTCCGCAGAAGAAGCAGTCGCTTTTCTTCTCTGCCACCATGCCGACGGAAATCGTCAGGCTGGCCGGCACCATTCTGAAGAACCCCGCAAAGGTTTCAGTCACGCCTGTTTCATCCACCGTGGACACCATCCGGCAAGCGGTATACTTTGTCGATAAAGGGAATAAAAACCGCCTGCTCGTTCATCTGCTGAAGGGCGAGGAGATCAAGACCGCGCTGGTGTTTACCCGTACCAAGCACGGGGCCGACAAGGTGGTCAAGTTTTTGCAGAAGCATGCTGTTCGCGCTGAAGCTATCCACGGCAACAAGGGACAGGGCGCCCGTCAACGGGCCTTGAAAAATTTCAAGGAACAGACGACGAGGGTGCTCGTGGCGACCGATATCGCCGCACGGGGGATCGACGTCGACGATCTGGAGCACGTCATCAACTTCGATATGTCGAATGTCGCCGAAACATACGTTCACCGGATCGGGCGGACGGGTCGTGCCGGGGCGAAGGGAACGGCGCTTTCGTTCTGCGATGCGGGGGAGAAAGAGTACCTGCGCGACGTCGAGAAACTGATCGCGAAAAAAATCCCTGACATTGATCATCATCCCTTTCCTCTGACGGATCACAATCCGGTGAAATTGCCCTTGCAGCAGGGACGGAGAAACGGAGGACGTTCCGCAGAGAAGTTTTCCGCAAAATCAAATGCGAAACGGTGGTCAGCCAATACAAGAAAAGCCAGATAGCTGTCTTATCACAAAACCCCGGGATTCCGGGGTTTTCTCTTTGTTACCTGTCGCCTGTGTAATCCGCCCAGTTGTTCGGGGTTTCGTACCAGCGGAGATTCTTCAGTGTGACGTTTTCCGGCAGGTGGGGATGGATCTGGTTGAAGGCCCATTTGGCCAGGCTCTCTGCGGTCGGCGGTTCGTCGGTGATAACGACGCGCTTGTTGCGTTTCGTGATAAACGCAAGGTCTTCATGGTCGTTTTTCCAGACAGCGAAGCCGTGGTCGAGCACATTGTGGATGTGCTGCATCATGATGTCGTTAAGGAACTTGAAGTCCATCACCATACCTTCCTGGGGATCGCCTTCCTTGTTGATGATGCTACCCTCAACCGTTGCTATCACAGTGCCTCTGTGCCCATGCAACTGGTTACAGAACGAAAAGCTGTTGGGCAGTGTATGGCCGTAATCGATCTCGATTTTTCGTGATATAATCATCGTCAAGAATCCTGGGTATGATAGTGTATTCCGGAATTGCGAAGTGTACGGAAAAAAAAGGATTTCGCCAACAGCCGGGAGTAGTGGCAAGTTAGAGACGAGAGATGAGAAGAAAGTCGACAGTATTCAGTATGCAGTCAGCAACCGTAGGGGCAGGCCCCCGTGCCTGCCCGACTCAACGAACTCAGTAACTGGAGAACTGTCCAGTGACAGTAATTCGCCCTGCTTTCCTGCTTTCTCGTCACTTGTCATCAGGCCCGATTGATCGGGCGGCGTCACTTGTTACTTCACAAGCGTATGGAATCAATTGCCTGTTATGGGGATTATGCGTATTGTGAATACATGATAGCGTAACACCGGAGCGTAGGATGAAATTGATGAAAATGTATAACAGCCCTTCGATTGATTTTTATTCCGCCGATATGATGACGGAACTCGAATTGCCGCTTGCCTCGTCGGCAATTTCCGCCGGATTTCCGTCACCGGCTGAAGATCATCTCGAATTGAAACTGGATCTGAACAAAGAGCTGATCCGTCATCCGAGTGCCACGTTTTATGGTCGGGTCAAGGGATACTCGATGGTTGACGCAGGAATAGACGAGGGGGATATCCTTGTTATCGACAAGTCGCTGGATCCCAAAGAAGGAGATATTGCTGTCTGTTTTCTCGACGGTGAATTTACGGTCAAGCGTATCGGAAAGCAGGGCGGCAGGATGTGCCTGATGCCGGCCAATGAAGAGTTCGACCCGATTCCCGTTACCGGAGAGAACGAATTTATCGTATGGGGCATAGTGACCTATGTCATCCATAAAGCTCGATAGGGAGGTTCCGGACGATGTTTGCTCTTATGGACTGCAACAACTTCTATGTCTCCTGTGAACGGGTGTTCAATCCGGCACTTTACGGCCGTCCGGTTGTTGTGCTGTCCAACAATGATGGATGCTTTATTTCACGTTCCCGGGAAGCCAAGGCTCTCGGCTTGCCGATGGGGGCACCGGTTTTCAAATACAGGGAGCTGATTAAAAAGCATGATGTGGCGATGTTTTCCCCGAACTTCCCGCTCTATGGGGACATGTCGTCACGGGTGATGCACACCCTTGGCGAACTGCTGCCGGATATCGAGATATATTCCATTGATGAAGCCTTTGCCGATCTGCAGGAATTCGGTCGATACGATCTTGAGCAATTGGCGCAAAAGGTCTGTTTGACGATCAGAAGGAATACCGGTATTCCGGTCAGTGTCGGGGTAGGCCCGACCAAGACCCTTGCCAAGGCTGCCAACTATCTTGCCAAGAAAGACACGCGGTATCACGGGGTGTGCGTGCTTGAGAACGGTATCTCTGTTCGCGAGGCTCTCGGCAACGTTCCTGTTGAGGATGTCTGGGGGATCGGCAGAGCCTACGGTCGCTTTTTGCGTACCCATTCGCTCACTACTGCCCTTGATTTCTCCAGGGCTCGACCTGCATGGGTGCGGCGTCATATGCATAGTACAGGAGCGAGGGTTCAGCAAGAACTGAACGGCGAATCCTGCCTTGCTCTGGAACAGGTACGTCCTTCCAAACAGAGCATCTGTACATCCCGTTCTTTCGGGACAATGGTGAGGACGCGTGAAGATCTGGAGCATGCGGTAGGCAGTTTCGCGTCGAAATGTGCTCTGAAGTTGCGCAGGGAGGGGGTTTATGCCGGTCTTGTTACGGTGTTTCTCTGCACTGACGCATGTGACCGGCGTTCAGATCACTACAGAGAGAGCCGTACAGCGGCAATGCCTTTTGCAACGCAGAGTACCTTACGAATAGTTCGTTATGCGCTGGATATCCTGAAGGTGATATTCCGGGATGGTTATGCCTACAAGAAGGCGGGAGTGATTCTGGACGGGTTTTCGCCTGCGTTCCCATCATCAGTTACACCGTCGCTTTTTGACGGTGATGGAACCTCAGCAGCTGATTCACAGGCTCTTATGCAGGCGATCGACACGATAAATTTCCGCTATGGTTCAGGAACGTTGAGGCTGGCAGTTGAATCACAGTCGGGATGGAAGCAGCGTCAGGAAAAACTCTCACAGCGTTACACGACATGCTGGGAGGAAATTATCCAGGTGAGAGCGTAGGGAAGTTGTTGAACTGTTGAATCGTTGAGATGCTGACCTGTCTGAACGGCAGAGCCTGCGTTGCCGGCTCGGGGGCCGCTCTCTACAGGTCACTCGTTAGTTTCTTTGCTTTTGACGTTCATTCCTGCGGCGGAAAGCCGGAATCTTGAAACTTTCTGCGGATAAAAGCTTTTATTGTGGGGAGATGGAATAACAAGCAACACGTTACATACAAGTACCTATGACCGCAGAGCAGATATGGCCCATTATACGTCTGGAGGTTGAGCGGGAGAGTGAGCGCGAACCATGCATGAAGCACTTTCTGGAGCAGCATATTCTTGGTTTTGAAAGGTTCGCTTCAGCGCTTTCAATGCTGCTTTCAGTCAAGCTTGCCTCGAAACATTTTCCTCCTCAGGTGCTGCAGACTCTTTTCGAAGAATTTTATGAAGAGAGCCCTGGTTCTGTGGAGATGGCTGTGGTCGATCTTTCGGCAACCCTTGAAAGGGACCCGGCGGCGGTTAACTATTTCGAGGTAATGCTTTTTCTGAAAGGCTATCAGGCGCTTCAGGCATATCGTTTATCTCATTGGCTGTGGAAAAACGGGCGCAGGCCGATGGCCTATCTGCTGCAGAACAGAATGTCGGAGGTTTTCGCTGTCGATATTCATCCCGCCGCGAAAATCGGAAAGGGGATTCTGCTCGATCACGCGACCAGCCTGGTGATCGGAGAGACCGCAGTGGTTGAGGACAATGTGTCTATACTGCATGAGGTGACGCTTGGCGGTACGGGCAAGGAAACCGGAGACAGGCATCCCAAGGTCAGACGCTCGGTGCTGATCGGAGCCGGAGCGAAAATCCTCGGAAATGTTGAAATCGGGGAAGGAGCAAAGGTCGGGGCCGGTAGTGTCGTGCTGGACAATGTCCCGCCGCATTACACCGTCGCGGGTGTTCCCGCGCAGATTGTCGGCAGGACAGAGGTGGAAGAGCCCTCTCTTGATATGAACCAGCGCCTGAATGAAAAGCCTCGACAGGACTGATCCCGGTCAGGGCTGGAAATTTTTTGCTATGTCCGCCTTGTACGCTTCAAGTCTTTCGAGGATTTCCTCAAGATGATCCCCTCCGGTTTTTCTCAGCAAAGCGTTCGCTATCACCGGTGCGATAACGGCTTCGGCGATAACGCTGCATGCCGGTACCGCGCAGGTGTCACTGCGTTCTATGTGAGAAAGGTGAGCGTCCAGCGAGCGTATATCAAATGATTGCAGCGGAGACATCAGTGTGGCGATCGGTTTCATTGCCGCTCTGAGGTGAATAATCTGCCCGTTTGTCATGCTCCCTTCAATTCCTCCCGCGCGGTTGGTTTTTCTCTCGGGTCCATCACCTTTGCGCAGGAACAAAGCATCGTGTACCTGAGATCCCGGTTTTCGGGCATTTTCAAACGCCGTACCGATTTCAACTCCCTTTACGGCCTGGATCGAGATGAGTGCGGCGGCAAGTTCCGCGTCAAGCCGGCGGTCGTGCTGCACATATGATCCGAGCCCCATAGGAACGCCGGTGATGAAGAGTTCAATAATGCCGCCGAGCGTGTCTCCCTCTTCTTTGGCCTTGTCGATAGCTGCAATGGCATGTGTTTCATGTTCTTTTTCGAGCATTCGCACTGAGGAGGCGTCAGCTTCCTCTGCCAGTGTTTCCGCTCCAGCGTCAAGTAATTCATGAAGACGCGGCGAGGGTGCGGTTTTTCCCGCGGCTCCTATTGAGGAGACATAACTGCCGATCTGGATGCCTGCCGAACGGAGAAAAACTTTTGCAAGCGCGCATGCCGCGACACGTGCCGCAGTTTCACGGGCTGACGCCCGTTCTATGACAGGACGGATATCTTCGAAGCCGTATTTGATCATTCCTGTGAGATCCGCGTGACCGGGTCTCGGGACGGTAATCGCCGGGATCTCTTCAGCGGGTGTGTCAAACCGGGCCATTTTTACCGTCCAGTTCTTCCAGTCCCGGTTTTCTACCTGAAGTGTTACCGGCGATCCTATGGTTTTGCCGAAACGGATGCCGGAAAGCACGTCGGCTTTATCTGTTTCGATTTTCATGCGTCCGCCTCTGCCGTATCCCTGTTGCCGACGTGCAAGTTCTTTATTGATGTCTTCAGGGGTGACTGTCAATCCTGCAGGAAGTCCTTCAACGATAGCGGAAAGCGCAGGGCCGTGCGATTCACCTGCTGTAAAGTATCTGATCATAGTTTTGTCCTGGAGAGAAACCGGCTGCAGGGCTGCAGCCGGAAGATGAAATGAGTCAGGTGATTTGCCGTCAGGAGAGCTTTTTAGCCGCTTCCTTCGCATAATAGGTGAAGATAAGATCAGCGCCAGCCCGTTTCATCGCAACCAGAGATTCCATCATGACCCTGTCGCCGTCAATCCAGCCCTTTTCAGCTGCAGCCATGACCATCGAGTATTCTCCGGAAACATGGTAGACAGCAACCGGTACATCGAATCGTTCTTTTGTTCTGTAGACGATATCCAGATAGGCAAGTCCGGGCTTGATCATAACGATGTCCGCACCTTCCATAATATCAAGTTCAATCTCTTTCATTCCTTCATCGCTATTGGCCGGATCCATCTGGTATGTGGATTTGTCGCCGAACTGCGGTGCTGAATGGAGCGCGTCACGGAAGGGGCCGTAAAAGCTTGAGGAGTATTTTGCGGCGTACGAGAGAATGCCTACATCTGAATGGCCGGAGTCGTCCAGCGCTTCACGGATCGCGCCGATACGTCCGTCCATCATATCACTTGGAGAAACCATATCCGCACCCGCCTTTGCATGGGAAATCGACATCTTGCAGAGTACATCAACTGTCTCGTCATTCAGAATAATGCCGTCTTTGACAAGACCGTCATGGCCGAAAGGGGTAAACGGGTCAAGAGCGACATCGGTCATGATGTACAGGTCGGGAACAGCATCTTTTATCGCCCTGATAGCTCGCTGGATGATGCCGTCGTCGTTATAGGCTTCACGCCCGTCTTCAGTTTTTTCTTCAGGGATGCCAAACAGATCGATAGCCTGGATGCCCAGATCCCGGAGCTCTTTACACTCCTTGACCGCATTATCTATAGAATAGCGGAAACTGTCGGGCATTGAGGAGACCTCTTCCACCACGTTGGTACCGGGGCAGACAAAGAGAGGAAAAACAAGGTCATTTTTTGTAAGTGTATGTTCCTGAACAAGATTTCTTATGGCAGGTGTTCTGCGAAGTCTTCTCGGGCGGTGTACAATATTCAGTAGATCTGTCTGACTCATGCTTCTGGATGATTTGATTTGTGGAAAAGCCAAAAATACGAAAAACTCGAAACATCATGAAGCTTTGCGAGCAAAAACTGACGTCAATGACAAAGTTGCGCTTGCAGAAGAATTATCGATAACCACATTTGTGGAGATTCAGAGCGTATGATACGGTGTCGAGGGGATTTTGCCGGAGGATTTTTATTTTTTTTATTATTACGCTTTCTTGATGTGCTTAAATAGTTCAGATTTAGTATTTTGCATGCTATAAAGCTACACGTTTCCCCCATTAGAAAATCGTGTAATCTGCATGGATACAATCTCTGCCCCTTGTCAGTGTTATTTGCATTTTTATGCTTACGCGCACTGTTTTTCTTTTTTTTGTCCCGTCAACACGACCCGGTCGGTAAGCGAAGGAATCACACCTGTAGCTGAAAGGTCGGTGCAGGGAGCGTGCGTATGAGTATGCTAAGCTTCATAAAAACGTCATTCAGTCGGGGAACTCAGGTTTCTCGATTCAATGTGATGGCCGCTGCGGCACTTGGCGCACCGGCACACCTTTTATTTTATGTAGCCTACAAGTATATTTTCCAGCTCGAGTATGACAGCATCATTCTTCGTTTAATTGCTGTAGCCTTGTGTCTCGGCGTGTTATTCAAACTGAAGAATCCTGATTTTCTCGGTCGATTTTTCCCTGTCTACTGGCATACCCTGCTCATTTTCGTTCTGCCATTTATTCTTACTGTGATGGTGCTCAAGAACAATTTTCATGAGGCATGGCTTTACTGGGAAATTTTCATGATTTTTGTGCTGATCTCCTTTGTACCGAACTTGCTGATGTTTCTTTTTGATTTATGTGTCGGCGTGGTTGCCGCTTTTCTCTTTTTTCTGCTGACGCCTCCGGCTATCGTTCTTGATCCGCAGTTTGACATTCCACCTTACGTGCTTCTTGTCGTCTTTTCAATAGTTGCCGGGTATGTGTTCAGTTACAGTAACCGGAAAGGTATTGTCGCGCAGGAAAAAAATTCAGCTCTTCAGGCCCTTGCAGGAAGTATAGCGCATGAAATGCGCAATCCCCTTGGTCAGGTGAAATTCAGTTTCCAGAGTATCCTGGAAGAACTGCCGATACATCATGCCGACAAGGTTTATGAAATACTGACTGCCCAGACGCTCGATACTATCTATTTGAGAGTCGCACAGGGACAGATAGCGGTGAACAGAGGAGTGCAGGTTATCAACATGATTCTTGACGAAGTTAAAGACAAGCCTATAGATAAAAGCGGGTTTTCTTTTCTCTCTGTTGAGGTGATTACGAGGAAGGCCCTTGATGAATATGGTTACGAGGACGATCATGATCGTCAAAAACTTTCTTTGGAATGCAAGGGGAATTTTCTCATCAAGGCAGATGAAACCATGTATGTTTTTGTGCTGTTCAACCTCATCATGAACGCATATTATTTTATCAAAAACTATCCGGATGCCGGAATTTCCGTCAGGATTGAAAAAGGGGACTCTTTCAATCGGGTGTATGTGAGGGATACAGGGCCGGGCATACCGTCTGAGAATATCGGCAAACTGTTTGAAGCATATTATACTTCCGGAAAAAAGGGAGGGACTGGCCTTGGTCTGGCCTATTGCAAACGGGTGATGAAGGCTTTTGGAGGCGATATCAGCTGTGATTCGGTAGAGGGTGAGTATACGGAGTTTTGTCTGGATTTCCCTGTTGTCAGTCAGCAGGAGCTTCTTGAGTTCAGGCAATCAATGGTGACAAAATATAGTGATGTATTCTCCGGCAAGCGTCTTTTGCTGGTTGATGATGAAGTCGATGACAGGGAGCCGGTTAAAGCGTACCTTTCTCCTTACAATGTGAGTATTGAAGAAGCTGATAATGGAAAAGATGCGATCGATATGCTGCTGAAAAAGCGGTATGATGCAATACTGATGAATCTGAATATGCCGGTGATGAATGGTTACGAAGCTGCGGAAGCAATCAGGAGCGGGAAAGCGGGTTCTTATGCGAAAAACGTTCCGCTGATCGGGCATACCGCGGCTCCGGATTATATTGCCCGCGGCAAAACGGAAAAAGTAGGAATGCAGGGGTTTGTTTCAAAGCCGATTGTTGAATCTGAATTGATCAGCCTTCTTGCTTCAGCGCTGAATGGCGAGAGTTGTATAACGCAGAGTGATTTATCCGGTGTCAATGTTTTGCTTGTTGATGATTCTTCATTCAACAGGCTTGTGCTGAGAAGCATTCTTGAAAAACATAACATCGGTATTGTTGAAGCTGTAAGCGGAAAAAGCGCGATAGAAAAGCTGATGCAGGACGATTGCAGTTTGATATTGATGGATATTCAGATGCCGGAACTTGATGGTATCGAAACAACGCGCTATATTCGCGGCAGTGATTTCGGATGCAATAGCACTGTTCCTATTATCGGTCTCAGCGGTGAGTCTGACGAGGAGGATATCAGGAATGCTCTTGAAGCAGGCATGGATGACTATATGCTCAAGCCTGTTGACAGTGCTGTTTTGATAAGTAAAATAAAGAAATGGGGTATATGCTGACCGGTTGAGAGCGGGAGATGTGCTCCCCAATACTTTCGGGACAGCGATGTTCCATGCTCTCCGTTGTTTGTGCTCGTTTCGCTACGGTTTCTTGACGATTTTCGGCTATTGCAGTTCCTCCTGGCTCATTTTTTCCTGAACGCATGAATTTTCCTGATGTGGTCGTGATGGTGATGGAAACCTTCATGTATCGATGATAGTTTTTACGTCATAGTTTTTGAGGATACGTCGAGGGAAGGATGGCGCGCTGATTTTCAGGACTCTGGATCAGCAAAAGGGATAACTGTGCCTGCACAGTATCGTATGATTCTAATTAATAAGGAAATAGCATTAAATTACACAAATTTTTATTGTGTGGTAAAGTTATTATTGGCGTATATTAACAATTGTTAATGATTAGGATGTCAGCAGTTTGTTGTAAGTTTCAATAAATCTTGAAGGAGGTAGTGATGTTTACGCAAAGTGTTTCATCGCAGATTCAGAATTTAATACGGGAACCACTGTATTTTGATGTCGCAGAACGCGAGCAACCTGAACGGAATGTTCAAAGGAGCCACGAGAGCAAAGGATTTCTGTGTGCTGTTCCGGGTGAAACAAACTATACGCTTGTTTTTGACGACGATGCATTGCCGGAAGGTCATCAGGCCAGGAACATTATCACTGTCAACTCGATGAAAGAAGTTATGCTGTATTACGGGCTTTTGGGGGGAGCATGTGAGATGTATCTCTCTCCGGAATACCTCTCCTCTTCAGATGAACGGTTACAAAAACTTGAAGAAATACAAGAGCCTCTCGCTCGTGATCTTCTTCATGAGACTGATTCTGAAATTCTTTCCGCCATGCTTCGCAAGCTTCCGCTCGACCTTTCCGGACTGCTCGAAAGTCCTCTTGCAGTAAAGGATGAAGATGTTTTGCCGGGAGTTATCGATTCTGCAATCATACATAAGAAAAACCCGGCCAATGCTTTGCTTTCGGAACCATACTTCGCAGGCGATATAGTGTATTATAACATGTTCATGCATAGTGAAGAACTACGGTTTGACCATGAGTCGGACCATGTTCAGGGAATGTTGCTTCTTGAGGCTATGAGGCAGGCAAGTATTGCTACAACGCATGTGTGCAGCGGTTTACCCGCAATTGGAGGCATGACCCTTATTTCTTATTGCACAAATTTTTATAATTACATTGAGCACGATGCCCCCGTAATAATACGCGCTTATTCTTCTTATACGGTTCCTGAAGAAATGGGAGAAAAGGACAGTTATGCAATCTGTCACGTTTTTCAATGGGGGAAATTGTGTGCTGAAGCTGTTCTTGACGCGGTTGTTTTTATGAACAGTGAGCGTTATGATCGACATCGTAACAGAACCGAAAAATTATCTCTGAGAAACAAGCGCTTGTTTTTTTCAAAGGTACAGGGGATTGAAACCATCAACCAATGAGTAGAGTTGCCGTTATCGGTGGTGGAATATCGGGTATTGCCACCGCATATTATCTTCAGCAGCATGGCGCAGAAGTGGATCTTTACGAGTCAGGCCGCAGTATTGGAGGCAGGATCGGCAGTGAGAGCCTTGACGGGAGATTTGTGGATTTTGGAGGTAAGAATATAGGACGGAAGTATAGCAGGTTTCGCGATTTCGTAACGGCGCTTGGGGGACTGGATTTTGAGTATTTCGGCTTTAATACTTCGCAGGTTGTGGGTGGTCGGGTTATCAGTCTCAACAAGGAAAAATCACGATTGCGCAATCTTCTGCGAGTTTTCTCTCTGGCAGGTCCCGGCGGAGTCATGAAACTTATGCCTATGATTCAGGCGGTGCGCAAGGATTTGGAGCAGGGTTTTTTGAATACACCGTATTTCAACGCGATCGCAGATCGTTATGATGACAGATCCCTGGCTTCTTTTTTTCCCGAATCATGTGTCGACCATCTTGTTCGGCCAGTAACGGTCAGAATGAACGGAGCAGAGCCGGATGAGTGCTATCCTGGTAATTTTGGTTCGAATCTGGCGTTGGTACTTGATAGTTATGAGCAGCTTGAGCAGGGTATGCAGGCACTACTTCAGCGTTTTACGCAGTATTCAAAATCAGTGAAATTTTTTATCGGGCATGAAGTCAGGGTTTGTTCGTTCAGTGATGAAAAAATTGTATTGCACTATGCTGCCGGTTCCGAAAGTCATAGCGCAGAGTACAGCAAAGTAGTTGTTGCTCTTCCAGCGGTTCAAGCCGCTGCGCTCTTTCAGAGTTCCATTCCTGAACTGGCGTCATTACTTGACCGTGTGACATATTTTCCGGTTGCTGTAGGCATAGCAAAGTATCATGATGCTGTTTTCAGGGGAGTTCAGAGAGCAATGGTGTTTGACAATTCTTGTTCTATAAGCAATGCAGGGGCCTATGGAATCAATGACTTGAACCTGGTTCGTTTTACATTCAGCGGTCAAACGGCCCGCACTGTTATTGATTCTGAAACAGACCCGGAATACGCGGTTTCTCTTGCGGAAGATACAATCGCCCCGTATTTTAATATTAACAACAATACGCGAGAAGCTTTTGTTTACCGCTATGTTTCGCCTGGTCTTTGCGCATATTCCCCTTTTCATTACAAATTGCTGCAACAGATCGAACAACAGCTAAAAGGGTTCAGAGGCCTTGTTCTCACAGGTGATTATTTTCGGGGAGCCTCCATTGAAGCGTGTTTCAAAGGGGCACAAGAAGCAATTCAGAAGTTTATGACGGGAGCAGGCTCGTGAACAGAACCAATCGAGTTGGTCACTATGTAAAGAAGTGCTTTTATGAGGGGACTCAGATTTCCCGTTTCAATATTATCATTGCCGCTGTTCTGGGAGCGCCTGCACATTTCCTGTTTTATTTTGTCTTCAAGTATGTTTTTCATCTTCCTTATGAGAGCTTTGCCTTAAGGATGATTGCAACGTGCTTTTCTCTTTCTGTTCTTCTTGGCCTTGATCTATCGGAAGGTTTAGTTCGATATTTTCGGGTTTACTGGCATGTTGTCATCATTTTTACTCTCCCGTTCATCTTTACGGTCTATCTGCTGAAGAACGATTTTCATGAACTCTGGCTTTACTGGGAAATCTTCATGATTTTCGTTCTGATCACGTATGTCCCCAACTGGCTGATGTTTCTTTTTGATCTTCTTGTCGGTGTGATCTGCGGGATTGCATTCTTCGTCCTGACTACCCCTGATATTCGTCTCAATCCGGACTTTGATATTTCCCTCTACTCGATTGTGATTTTTTTCACCGTGGTGGCCGGATATGTCTTCAGTTATAGTAACAAGAGGGGACAGATAGCGTTGGAAAAGAACTCTGCTTTACAGGCTCTTTCGGGAAGTATAGCACATGAAATGCGTAATCCTCTCGGTCAGGTTCGCTACAACCTTGAAGCTATCGAGCAGAGCCTGCCCGCTTATCGGCCCGGCAGTTTGTCCATTCCGATCAATGACGATACTCTTGACAAACTCTACAAGAATGTCGCCAAGAGCAAAGTGGCGGTGAAACGTGGTTCTCAGGTGATCACCATGATTCTCGATCAAGTCAGGGAAAAACCGATAGACAAGAGCGGATTTGCCTATGCATCTGCTGCAATTGTTACGCAGAAAGCGATCGATGAGTACGGTTTTGAATCCAGGCAGGAGCGTGAAAAAGTTCTTTTCAGCAGAGATGAGAACTTTGTCTTCAGGGTTGATGAGACGATCTATGTTTTTGTCCTGTTCAACCTGATAATGAACGCATTGCATTATCTCAAATCCTGTCCTGACGCAAGAATTTATATATCACTGGAGAAAGGGGTGCAATGGAACAGGGTGAAAGTGAAAGATACAGGGCCCGGAATTCCTTCTGAAAACCTTCCCAGGCTGTTCGATGCGTATTTCACTTCGGGAAGGAAAGGCGGGACAGGTTTAGGTCTTGCCTACTGCAAGCGGGTGATGGAATCGTTTAAAGGGGATATCACCTGTGACTCCGTTGAGGGAGAATACACAGAATTCATTCTTACGTTTCCCGTCATCTCCGGGGATGATATCCGCAGCAACCGTGAAGAGCTTATCGCTTCCAACAAGGCGCTTTTTGAAGAGAAACGTATTCTTGTTGTCGATGACGAGCCGGCAGACAGGACTGTCGTAAGGGAGATTCTCGCTGATCTGGATGCGATCGTCGAAGAAGCAGGAAACGGCAGGGAGGGGCTTGAAAAGCTTTCAGCTCACCGATTTGATTTTGTGATCATGAACCTTGAAATGCCTGTCATGAACGGGTATGAGGCGGTGGAAAACATCAGGAACGGCAAGGCAGGCAGCGAAAACATCCTTGTGCCGATAGTGGCCTATTCAGCAGGTTCGTATTACATTGTACGCGGCAAAACAAAGAAAGCGGGTATGCAGGGACTGATATCAAAGCCTTGTGTAGAAACTGAACTTCTCAGACAGCTTGCGGCTATCTTTCACGATTGTCAAAAACACTTTCTGCAGGATTTCACGGGTAAGTCTCTGCTTATTGTCGATGATTCGGCTTTCAGCCGTGTAGCGCTTAAAACGGTTCTTGAAAAGCAAGGGATGCTTGTCGATGAAGCGTTTGACGGAATGGATGCATGCAAAAGACTTGAAAGCAAGTTATATGATCTTGTGTTAATGGATATGAGAATGCCGCTGCTCGATGGTGTGGCCGCGACAAAACGTATTCGTAAGAGCCGGGGCACAAACATCTCTTCTGTTCCGATTATAGGTCTCAGTGGTGACTCGGATGAGGGTTCGATAGAAGACGCGATGCAGGCTGGTATGAATGATTATCTCGTGAAGCCTGTAGATACAAAAGTGCTGCTGATGAAAATCAGTCAGCTGGTACGGTGAGGATCTGCTGTGTTTTAGCCGCTTTGTGTATATTGTGACCTACGTTCATCGTTTCAGCAAATGCTTTATGCTGTCAAATTTTTACTATATACTGCGTTATGCTGAATTTTCTTCCATTACGGATAATGCCCGGAATGATGTCTACAGGTGTATTTCCGGGATTGTTTCCCGCATAGAGGGGATCCCGCCGTCTGACCGGGATATGAGCAGCGCCGTCAGAGATTGTGAACGAAAGCACCCGCTGGGTGAAGGGATGTGATGCTATGACTGATGATATGCAGCTTGCTGTCAAACTTGCCCGGGATGCGGGAACGCTGATTCTCTCGTATTATCGAAGCAAATCATTGAAGATTGACTCCAAAAGGGACGATACTCCTGTTACTGAAGCTGACAGAAAAGCAGAAAGCCTTATACGTAAAGGCATCACGGAAGTGTTTCCCGACGACGGCATATTCGGTGAAGAGTTTGATGAGAAATTATCGGTAAACGGCCGTCGCTGGATTCTCGATCCGATTGACGGTACGAGGTCCTTTATACATGGTGTGCCTCTTTTCGGTGTTATGATCGGTCTGGAGGTTGATCGTGAAATGAGAGTTGGAGCAGTCAATTTTCCTGCACTGGGAGAGATCTATTATGCTGAAACGGGGTCCGGCGCATTTTTTAATGGCGAAGCCATCAGCGTTTCTGCCATATCTGACTATCGTGAAGCGACCGTTGTCTTTACAGAAAAAGAGTACCTTCTTGACCCTCTTTCAGATCATCCCGTTGATAGTCTTCGTCATGATGCGGGTCTTGTGCGCGGCTGGGGAGATTGCTACGGCCATATGCTTGTCGCTTCCGGAAGAGCTGAAGTGGCAGTTGACAAGATCATGAGCCCATGGGACTGTGCTGCTCTGATTCCTGTTGTTACCGAGGCGGGAGGTCGCTGTTTTGACTATACCGGCGAAACCACCATATACGGACAGGGCCTGGTAAGCACCAACAGGTTCATCGGTGATAAGCTCCTTGTCGATATGGCCTGATCGCCCTGCGGCAGGATCATCCTGAATGAACATTTCCATCCTTCCCTGACGCTATGATCACCTATCTTCTTGTATCTGTCATCATTCTTCTTCTTGTCATACTTGTTTTGCTTGTTCGGGCAAACAGGGCAGGTGTTTCGATAGATGCGTTCAAGCGGACGGAACAAACATTGCGTGCCGATCTCGAGCGGCTTGAGAATGAGCAGAAAAACGAATTTCAGCGCAATAGAATTGAACTGTCCCGGCTGTTTCAGGACAGTCGTGCCGAACAGTCGCTCTCCCTCAAGTCCATTGAGGACGCTTTTGGCGGTCATGTCATGCGGCAGGATGAATTGCAGCGGCGAAATTTCAGTGAACTCTTTTCAAGGCATGAGACCTTGAAAGAGGAGTCATCAAAAAGGCTGGAAGGTATACGCGATACTGTTGAAAAGCGCCTCCATTACCTGCAGGAGCAAAATGAGAACAAGCTTGAGGAAATGAGGCGAACGGTTGATGAAAAGCTGCAGTCTACGCTTGAAAAACGGCTGAGTGAGTCTTTCAGTCAGGTTAGCGAGCGCCTGCGAAAGGTGCACGAGGGGTTAGGAGAAATGAAGACGCTCGCGTCCGGTGTCGGGGATTTGAAAAAGGTGCTTTCGAACGTCAAGGTTCGAGGTGTCCTGGGTGAAATGCAACTGCAGAATCTTTTGGCCGGGCTGCTTTCCCCTGAGCAGTATGCGGAGAACGTCATGATTGGCAAACAACGTCGTGAACGGGTGGAATTCGCAGTGAAACTTCCCGGAAAAGACGATGAAGGAGGTGTTGTCTATCTCCCTGTTGATTCAAAATTTCCTCTTCAGGCATACTACCGGCTTGTCGAAGCTTCGGAATCGGGTGACAAGGAGCGTGTCCGGATCGCTGTAAAGGATATTGAGGTAGAGATGCGCCGCTGCGCAAAAGATATCAGAACCAAATACCTGAACCCGCCGGAGACGACTGACTTTGGTATTCTTTTTCTTCCCATTGAAGGTCTGTTTGCGGAGGTTGTTCGAAATACGGTGCTTCTTGAAACCTTGCAGAAAGAGTACAACATTATCGTGACGGGCCCGACGACACTCGCTGCTCTGTTGAACAGCCTCCAGATGGGTTTCAGGGCGTTTGCGATACAGAAAAGAACCAGCGAAGTATGGAAAGTGCTTGTTCAGGTTAAAACAGAGTTCGCCAGGTTTGGTGAGGTGCTGAGTAAAGCACAGAACAGGATATCACAGGCAGGCTCTGAACTGGACTCGCTTGTTGGCGTGAGAACGCGAGCCATTCAGAACCGGTTACGGCGTATCGAAGAAGTTTCAGGAGAAAAGGGAACCGACATCGAGGAAGAGAAACCAGATGCACTCGATGCAGGGGAGTTAGAGGGTAGAAGTGGGAAGTAGGAATTTAGAAGTAGGAAGTAGGGAATGGGTAGTAGGAAGGAAGTTAGAATGCAGAAGGCAGGAGTCAGGATCAAGGATCAAGGATCCAGAATCGAGAGACAAGAGTTGAGAGACGAGAAGAGGGTATGGCCGGAAATGGCTAATGTCTATTTAGCCAACCAGCCATTTGGCCATTCAGCCTTTTGCCTTTCACTCGTCACGTTCTTTCCTTTTGACTTTTGACCTTTACCTTTTCCCTTACTCTAAGGCCATGACTTCGGTAACGGTCTCCGGAATGATCCTCTTGCTATTGAGCCATCAAGCTACAAAGAATGGATGCCTCAGAAGCCTTACACATCAACACATCAGCAATTTTTTTGAAGTGCTTCCGCGATGGCTTTTGCGAAATGAGGGCCGTCATAGTATTCGGGGACGATATCGACGCTGACGCCAAGTTTTTCAAGCGCGGTCGCTGTTGTTTTTCCGATGGCGGCTACCAGAACTCCTGAAGGTATTTTCTTTGAGCCGACAGCTTTAAAATAGTTCTGGGCAGTAGAGGGACTGGTGAAGGACAAACATGATATTTTGCCTTCGCCCACCATTTTTTTTACCTTTTCGGTGGCTTCAAGATCAGGCGGATGGTTTTCATAAACAATTATGGAGTCACACCTGCCTCCACGTTCTGCTATGGCTGCCGGTATGATACCCAGGGAAAGGTTGCCTCGAAGAAAAAGAAACGATTTTCCCTGAATTTCCTCCGGACTGATTTCCTGCATGAGGTTGACTGCGTCGGCAACTTTAGGGATAGGCTCCGTTTCTATTCCATACTCTGCAAGATCCCCTGCTGTTGTTTTCCCAACCGCAAAAACCCTGGTGCTTGTCAGTTTCCGCAGCTCATCCGGCGCTTCGGTCCTGAGCCGTTCAAGAAAATACCGGACACTGTTCGGGCTTGTGAAAAAAGCGCCGCTATACGATGAGATATCAGGGATTTGCCAGCCCGAAGCAGGCCTGATCTCGATTGTCGGAAAGACAACCGAGCCCAGGTTATACTTTTTCAATTCCTGTACAAATGATCCTGCCTGATGTTTCGGTCGGGTGACAAGAACACTCTTCATCAGCAGGTTTTTCTGATTTCCGCAAGGATTTCGTTAGCGCCCTGCTTGAGGAGTTCCTCGGCAAGCTCGATTCCAGCCTGTTCCGCCTGTTCAGGAAGCGTACAGTTTTCCTTGGTTATTTCATTACGGATAGTACGTTTGCCGTCGACTGATCCAACATAGGCGAGCAGATGCAGATTGCCATTTTTCAGGCTTGCATAGGATCCGATAGGGATCTGGCATCCCCCCTGCAGGTGACGCAGAAGAGCTCTTTCAGCCTTTGTGCAGAACTCGGTATTCACGTTGTTCATGACGCTGACAATTTCTTTTGTCGCTTCATCGTCAACGCGTGTCTCTATGCCCAGGGCTCCCTGGCCGACAGCGGGAAGCATGACTTCATGAGGTAGTATCTCGGAGATACGGTCACCGAAATTCAACCTGTGAACTCCAGCGTAGGCCAGCATCATCGCGTCAAAGTCGCTTTCGTCAAACTTTTTGAATCGGGTGTTCAGGTTTCCCCGAATATCTCCCATCTGGAAGTCCGGTCGCATGCTGAGAAGCTGAGATGTTCTGCGCAGACTGCTCGTGGCTATTTTTGCATCCTGTTTGAGTGTCTTCAGACTTTCACCGTTTTTGGAGATGATAACGTCCCGGGTGTCTTCTCTCTCGGTAAATGCAGAGAGCATGAGCCCTTCAGGAGTTTCCGTCGGGACATCCTTCAGGCTGTGGACGGCAAGATCGATCTCTCCTGAAATCAGGTGTTTCTCGATATCTTTTGTGAAAAGACCCATGTCTCCGATTTTAGAAAGCGGAGAATCAAGCAGGACATCACCGGTTGTTTTAACCAGTTTAAGCTCTATTTCAAGGTCGGGGAAATGTTTCGAAAGTTCGGCTTGTGTAAAATCAGCCTGCCACAATGCGAGGGGGCTGGATCTGGTACCAATAATTAATTTTTTTTTCAATGCAGTTACAGATTATGGGTTTAACTGATTATTTGGATAGTCGATTTTGTTCTTCCAGGTCAAAAATATTTCTTACCAGATTAACCCTGCTCGGGATGGTGTCTGCGGTGTCAACCGGAGCTTTGAGCATTTTGATCGGATGGTGCAGAATCTTTTTGAGGATTCTGTCTGTCAGTCGTTCCATTCTTTTCAGCTCGGCATCACTGACCTTGTAACGGAAACGTTCAAGTTCCTTTTCTTTGATTTCAAGAAACTTGGATTGCAGGTCTACAATTGTCGGGCGGACTTTCAGCGTGTTGATCCACTGTGCGAAGCCGACAAGTTCCTCATCAATAATTTTCTTGACTTTCGGCAGTTCACATTTTCTCATCTCAAGGTTCTTGTCGATGATATGCTTCAGCGCGTCGATATCCTTGAGGAACATGTTTTTGAGATTGCCGATTTCCGGATCGACGTTTCGGGGCAGTCCAAGATCAAGGATAATGACCGGCTTGAGCCTTCTTTTCTGCATGCTCTGCTGCAGCTCCGGCTCAGTAAGTACATATTCTTTTGAACTTACTGCTGTGATAATAATATCGAATTCATGAAGGTGATCCTTGTATGACTCATAGGGAAGTACCTGATTGGTTCCCAGTTCTTCAGCGAGAGCCTCGGCTTTTGAAAGCGTTCTGTTCGTGATGACAATGTTCCGCGCATTTTTCTGGAACATATGTTTTGCGGCAAGTTCACCGGTTTCGCCTGCACCGACCAGAAGAATCTTCTTTATGGAGAGATTGGAGAATATTTTCTGAGCGAGTTCAACGGCAGCATAACTGACGGAAACCGCCCCTTCCATGATCTTTGTTTTCGTTTTGACTTTTTTTGCTACGCTGAACGCAGTGTGGCAGAGACGGGTGAGAAGAATACCTGCGGATTGAACTTCAACGGCTATTCGATAGGCGTTTTTTACCTGTCCAAGAATCTGCCCTTCACCGAGGATCAATGAATCGACCGCGCTGGAGACTTCAAAAAGGTGTCGGGCCGTGTTGCAGTAAAAACGATTGAAGAAATGCTCCGGTCGAACTTCTCCCTGCGCATCCTTGTAAGAGATCAGGAATTCTTTCATGTAGTTTCCGTCAACTTCCGGCATGCCGGGAACTACATACAGTTCAGTTCGGTTGCACGTTGACACCACCATGGCTTCCTGTGCTATTCCGTCGTCAATCAGGTTTGTCAGAAATTCCTTGGCCTGAACCTCGGAAAGAGATAGTCTTTCGCGGATTTCAATAGGTGCAGTTTTGTGATTTACACCAACTGAAATAATGTTCATGATGTGAATGGTTTAGTGGCTTGCCTGAAATCGATGTGATATTTCCGGTCTCTTTTTACTAAAAAGTAAGCGAAGGTTAATATACCCTAAAGCTGAAAATTTTTCAAATCCCCTGCTTCAAAAGTCAATATTGTGAAACGTCGGGGAAAAAATGCTCATGAGCATAATAAGTGTGGTTGTAAGAACAAAAAGAGCGATGAGCAGATAGGCCATATGAATGGTGTCCCAACCGAAAAGCTTTTTGATGAACAGACTTGCCCCGTAAAACAGCCAAATGATTACAAGCGCGATGAGCCTTGAATCAAAAAGGTTGATTATTTCATCGGTCTGTATTGAGCCGATAACACCGGCAAGGAGCGTTATCGAAAGAAACAGGAACCCGAACGCTACCGCGTGTTTGATCAGCTGCTCGAGAACTTCGAGGTTCGGGAGGTTTTCAAAGAGGAACCCGAATTTGTTGTTTTTGATCTGGCGAAACAGCAGCAGGTAGAGAAAACTGTAGAGACCTGCTATCGCAATAGCGCTGAAGCCGAAAATCGCGGCAAGAAGGTGAATACCTATGCCGAGTCCGCTGAATGCAGGGCCTTCACCTGAAGAGGTGAACAACATCAATGATGCAAGTATTTCCGCTCCTGTGGCAAATGAAAGAATAAAAAAACCGGTTTTATCAGTCTTGGTTGAAAACTCGATAAACATATAGATGACCGTGAGCGTTAATGCCACCATGCTCATCAGCATTGAAATGGAGTAGCTGAGTCTGTAGCCTTCAGGTGCTGTAAGGAAGCCTATAAATGCAATATGAGCGACAATAGTGACAATAAGCGCAGGCTGCTTGTATGTTTTCGCAAAGCTGTTACTGTTTAAAAAATCAGCACCGTAGAGTCCTGTTGAGATGATATACAGCAACGAAACCGTGAGGCTTATCCCGATGAGCACAGCATCGTTCAGTAGTAATGCATTATTCATAGGAGTCTTACGGGGTGTTTTTGTGAGTTCGAGAGGGATTTCAATGACATCACTGTTTCCGGGATAGAACTGTTCAGAAAAGATCCGGTCCGGAGTCAGGGAAAAAGTGTATATTCGCCCCGAACAGAATTGAAATATAATTATTTGCTTTGAAAAAGATGAGTATGAAAAAGAATATTCGAAATATTGCCATAATCGCGCATGTTGATCATGGAAAGACAACCCTTGTCGATGCTATTTTTCGACATACCGGTGAATTCAGAGAGAACCAGCAGGTGGATGCCCGGGTACTTGATTCCAATCCCCAGGAAAAAGAACGCGGAATTACCATTTTATCAAAAAATGCGGCAACGGTTTATAAGGACTGTAAAGTAAATATTGTCGATACTCCAGGTCATGCCGATTTCGGCGGGGAGGTTGAACGCATATTGAAAATGGTAGACGGAGTGCTGCTGCTGGTCGATGCGTTCGAGGGGCCGATGCCCCAGACTAAATTCGTGCTTCGTAAAGCGCTTGAGCTGAAGCTCAAGCCCATTGTCGTTATCAATAAAATAGATCGTCCCCAGGCAGATCCCGACAAGGTGCATGATCAGGTGCTCGATCTCTTTATCGCTTTGGGTGCGGATGAAGATCAGCTGGAGTTTCCTTATCTCTTCACATCGGCCAAATTCGGTATAGCAAAGGCCTCAATGGGAGATGCTGACGGTGATATGACTCTGCTTCTCGATATGATAGTCAAAGAGATTCCGCCTCCGGAGAATCATGACGAAGATGACTTTCAGATGCTGGTGACAACGCTTGACTACAGTGACTATCTGGGCAAAATTGCTGTTGGACGCATTCAGAGAGGACGGGTGCATAAGGGAGATACTCTTGCTGTTGTTTCTGACGAAGGGGTGGTCGGAAAAGGCAGTGTCGCAAAGCTTTTTACCTTTCATATGACCCAGCGCGTTGAAGTGAAGGAGGCCTCTTCAGGTGATATTATCGCCATTTCAGGCATACCAGGAGTTAATGTCGGCCAGACGCTGGCCTCGGACGTCCGGCCTGAAGCCCTTGAGTCATTTGAGATCAGCAAACCGACGCTTTCCATGCTTTTTTCAGTGAACGATTCTCCCTTTGCCGGTCAGGAGGGCAAGGAAGTCACCAGCCGCAAGATACGTGAAAGGCTCATGAAAGAGGTTATGACCAATGTCGCCCTTCAGGTTGAAGAGACTGATAGTGCGGATACGTTTCGTGTTTCCGGCAGAGGAGAACTGCATCTTTCCGTGCTGATCGAGAGCATGCGCAGGGAGGGGTTTGAAGTGGCCATTTCAAGGCCTCAGGTTATTACCAGAACAGCAGAGGACGGGACGTTGCTCGAACCGGTTGAACATGTGACGATTGATGTTCCTGATGAATATAACGGCGTCGTTATCGAAAAGATGGGGCGGCGTAAGGCGGAAATGAAGCATATGGAGACGCTCAGAGGCGGGATGGTCAGACTTGAGTTTGAAATTCCTACCAGAGGTCTGATTGGATATAGTCAGGAATTCACCACAGATACCAAGGGAGAAGGCATTCTCTCTCATGTATTCCATGATTACCAGCCCTTCAGAGGAAAACTGCCGGCAAGAGAGACCGGAGCGCTGGTGAGCGGAGAAGCAGGGCAGTCGGTTGCCTATGCGATAGCCGCCCTTGAAGATCGCGGTACCTTTTTTATCGGATCGAATGTCAGGGTTTACGAAGGAATGGTCGTTGGAGAGTCGACGAGAGAGTTCGATATCTCCATGAATGTCTGCAAGACGAAAAAACTTACCAATATGAGGTCCTCCGGGGCCGATGAGGCGGTTCGTCTCACTCCTCCGAAAAAGCTGACGCTTGAACAGGCTCTCGATTTCATCAATGATGATGAACTTGTTGAAGTGACGCCGCAAAATATCCGGATCAGAAAAAGGATTCTGGATGCCAACCTGAGGGCAAAGGCGGCAAAAAAAGCAAAGGGGTAGAGTAGGTAGTAGGGGAGAGTTTTTTCTCCTCCAGTTATCTTCAGATCAAGACAGAAGATGACGGGAAGAAAGGAAAGTCATGCCGTACTTGATGTGGCATCCATCTTTTATGAAGGCAAAAGGCTGAATGGCCAAATGGCTGGTTGGCTAAATAGACATTCGCCATTTCCGGCCATACCCTCTTCTCGTCTCTCGTCTCTTGTCTCTTGATTCTTGACCCTGACTTCAGGCTTCCGGCTTCTTGCTTCTGAATTCTCGATTCTTTTTTCCTGGCTTCCTCAAACGGAGAAGAACAGTTTTCTGAGGTGGGTTCTGGCTGAAGAAAAAATTTCCTGTGCCTCTGCTTCGCTGATCCCCTTTATTCCGGCTGCTTCCGCAGCGCTTTTTTTCTCCACCTCGATCAAGCGGTAGATTTCCTTTTCGGAATCAGGGAGTTTTTCAATGCAGGCAAACAGTTTTTCGCTTTCAGGTGAAACTGAATCGTTTTGTGCCGCTTCGGGCCTCTCGCCGTTGATCTGTTGTTTTTGACCGGTTAATTCATCTTGGGACGCCGGGGTCGGGTGAGCTTCGTTTACCTCTCCGAAAAGGCGGATAAATGTCTGAAAATCAAGTCCTGCAGCTTCACAGGGTGTTATTTTTCTTTCAAGAATATCAGTGGCGAGTTTGCGGAACGGTTCTCCGATTTCAGGAAGACGGACGGCAAAATCGAAACTGTCGTCCTTGTCTCTCGCCGCGGTGTTATGCGGCAGTTTCATGAGGATAGTGATTCCTGCCTCAGCAGCGTACTTTTCTGCAATGCCGCTACCGTCGTCCCGGTTGATAATGAGCCCGAGCAGTTTTGACTCTCCACCGACGGTCTTGAAGTAGTTGTTTGCCTGGCAGATATTGTTTGCGGTGAAAATCGACTGACGGTCGTTGTTTGTAAGCAGTATCACTTCCTCACTCAGGGAGCGGGCAAGAGGCGTTGCGAAACCTCCGCAGACGACGTCTCCAAGGAAATCCATCAGAATGACATCCAGGTCCCAGGAAAACAGGCCTAATTTTTCCAGTACGTCAAAACCGGATATAATGCCTCTGCCTCCGCACCCTCTTCCAACCTGCGGCCCGCCGAGTTCAACGCCATAGATCGGTTGCGGAAAATCCGGTATATCTCTCCTGAAGACGATGTCGCTGATTTGCAGCTCTTCGTTGCGGGCATTTTTTTCTGCGAACACTTCTGTGACGGTCGGCAGCGAGACGCCGCCAAAAAGCGACGTTGTTGAATCGTGTTTAGGGTCACAGCCAAGCTGTAGCACTCTTTTTCCCATAAGCGCGAATGTAGCGCTGAGGTTGGTTGTCGTGAAGCTTTTTCCTATACCGCCTTTTCCATAAATGGCAATTGTGCGAGGTGTAGACATCAGGCTGTTGTTAGTGTTGCTTTGCAGATCACCGTGTTCAGTCAGTGTTCTCGTTTTCCGGTTTCCAGTTGAGCACCATTTTCAGGCAGTCCGGATCGTTGAATGCCTGATGATAGGCCTCGGCCAGATCAGCATTCACAGGGTGGCTGTGGGTGAAGATTTTTTTTGCCTGCAGTGTATTATTTTTGATGAGTTCTTTCACCCTCAGGAGATCTCCTTTTGCCCACTGTCGGGCGGCCACGAATGAGAGTTCTTTATCGAAAGCCTGCGAGTAATCGATGTTCATTCTCTGATAATAGCCTCCGAAAATCACTTTTCCATGGAATTTCAGAAAACGCAGGCCGGTTTCGATCGCGCTCATAACGCCGGTACTGTCTATCATGACATCAAATTCATTTCCTGCAAGTTCTGCGGAAACATCCTGGCATGAGGGGTTTACCTTGAGGTCGGCTGATGAATAGTTGAGGCGGTTCTGGTGAGGTTCCGTTGCGGCGACAAGACTGGCACCCATATGCTTTGCCAGTTGAACGGCAAGGATGCCGACTGCGCCCTGACCGAGAACAAGGACTTTCCTGCCCTGCACATCGCCAAGATCCATAAAGTGTAGCGCTGTTGCCCCCAGTGGAAGCGCTATGCCGCACTTCGGGTCATCGATGCCGTCAAGGACAGTAATGCTTTCGACAGGACAGACAACAAACTGTGATGCGCCTCCGAATGCGGCGTTGACATCTTCGTAACCGAAAGAACCTGCGATGTAGGCATATTTTCCTATCAGGTTGTCATTGACATGCGCTCCGACTTTCGTGATTTTTCCAACGGTTTCATAGCCGGGGATAAACGGAAAAATAAAGGGCGGCGAAGGGATAAGGCCTTCAAAAGCCATCTTTTCCGTACCGGTGCTTATCGATGACCAGTAGGTCTCAATCATCACATCGGTTGATAAAACCGGTTTCAGGGTAACGTTTTTCACCTCGATCTGGCGAACACCGGTAAATACAATAGCTTTTGCTTTCATGTCAGAATCAGTTTCCTTCAGATTGAGCATGGAGTTTATTTGCATGTCTTTTCTCGACGATCAGACGGATGAGAAACTGCGCGGCATTGATAAGATAGCTCAAATAGGCCATGAGAGCGGTCCAGATCAGGATTGTTTCGCTCATGCCCATAGAGAAGAAGACAAAGTAGGAGATGTGGATGATAATGGCTATGGTGCTGCCTACATCCTCCCAGAAAAACTCGGGTGCGAACACGTATTCGTCGAAAACATCTTTTTCAAAGAATGCTCCGGTAACGAATATCAGGATAAAGATTAACGTTTTCAGAACGACAAAGATGGTTACCCACGAGAAATCGTCAACGACGATTCCGGTTTTATACAGGAGCGTTACAACCAGACCTGCAAGGAAAACGACAAACTGGATCGGTGCGAGGATACCCTGAGTTGTTGTCCAGACTGAAGCGTTTCTTTTTTCAAGTTGTTCGGGAGTATAACGAGGCATACATCTAAATTTTGTCCGGTTTATGACACTGTAGCGTCGAAGTAAAAAAAGCTCAGGAATATAGAAAAAAATGCCTGTATGCCCCAATGCTGTCAAGTCGCTATTCCAGTTCCCACGCATACGCGTTATAAAGGGTGGAAAGAAGGTTTACTTCTACATTTTTTACCCGGTTGCTGAACCCTTCAAGTTCGTCATAGTAGTAGAGGAAGGTTCTCGGCTGTTCTTCATGCAGGATTTTCTGGTACTCTTTCCACAAGATGAGGCTTTCGTTTTCAGGCAGGGGGGTGTTAAGGCGGCTGATGACGCGGTCCAGGGCCTGATTCTGAAAAGCCGAAGAGTTGAACGTGCGGTTTTCGAAGTCCGACCCCCAGATGATAAGCTGAAACGGAAGTGTTTCTGCGGCTAATCCCGACAGGGCTGCATCGTACCGGAACTCGTTCTGGTTTTTCAGAAAAATGAGTTTTTCATCTATTCTCAGTTTACATTCTATACCGATCTCGCGGAGGTTCTGCTGGATAATTGTTGCCGCATAATTCCTTCGGGGGTTACCTGCAGGGGCAGCAAGCGTGAATGAAAAGCGTGTGCCGTTTTTCTGCAGGATGCCGTCCGGTCCCGGCTCCCAGCCTGATTGCCTGAGCAGCGATTCGGCCTTTTGCGGGTCGAATGCGTAAGTTCCAAGCGATGTGTTTGCGATAGCTTCATATGCAGGAGAGAGGGACGTGTTGACAATGGTGGCATGTTCAGGGCCCATAAACCCGTCGATGATCGACTGGCGGTCTATGGCATAGGTCATGGCCTTTCGTACCCTTTTGTCTCCGAAAAAGACATTCGGTTCTATTATTTTGTTTTCCCTGTACTGCTCGCCGTTGATATTGAGCCAGACAATACTGTCAAAGTAGCGGTTTCGTACGGGTTTGATCGAGATCTCCGGATTGCTTCTTTTCAGCTCTTCAAGATCTTTGGGGTTGATGCCGCCTGCTGAAATAACTGCGTCGAGCTGACCTGACTTAAGCATCGTCAGTCGGGTTGTGTATTCCGGAATGATGATAAAGCTCATTTTCGAGACAGCAGCAGGCTGGGGGAGCACAGAGGTTTTATTTGATTCAAGCAACAGCTTATGCTGACGCGCCCACTCTTTTACCTTGAAGGGGCCTGCTCCGATGATCGGTGTTTCTGCAGCTTTCATCCGGATTTCTTCAGGAGGGATCGACTTGAAAATATGTTTTGCGACAGGCATCAGGTCATTAAAATGATCGAGAATGATTGCCGGGGCCATCGGTTTCATGAAAGTGAGAACAAGCGTTGTGTCATCAGGAGTTTCAATGCCGTTGTCAAAGTCAATACTGCCGTCATCGAGGAGGAGCAGATCGTTGAGGTAATGCTGGCGCGAACTGGCGATATTCGGGTCGGCATAGAGCCGGTAGGAAAATTTGAAATCATGTGACGTGACCGGCACACCGTCTTGCCATACAGCGTCTTTCCGGAGATGGAAGACGGCTTTTCTGCCGCCTTCGGTGAACTCCCATTTCTCAGCGGTATTCGGTTGAAAGGTAATGGTGCCAAGCTCAGGGTCATAATCTGGTTTGACCAGTGAAGGGAAAATCAGATTGCAGACTTCTCTGGAGAGGGAGAGCTGGATGAGAAGAGGGTTGAGGTGATCGAAATCCGCGTCAACGCCTATGGCAACCTGGTCTGAACGATATTCCCGTGAACTGTTGCTGCAAGAGGAAAGTGCTGAAAAAAGAAAAAGAATTGCTATCGAAAATACTATTTTTTGCATGGCCTCGGTTTTTGCGGGGAAAAAGTTACTATTGAAGAATTTAGAGAATTTCGGACAATTTGAAACGCTGACCAAAAAATGAATACGGAACACTGCGACGTCCTGATTATCGGCGGAGGGCCTGCCGGCGCTTCAGCCGCGATATATACGGCGAGAGCCGAGTTACAGACTCTTGTGCTTGACAAAGATCCTCATGCAGGAGCACTTGGCATGGCCCACGTTATCGCCAATTACCCCGGAGTGCGTCCTGATATTTCAGGGATGGAGTTACTGGATTCCATGAAAAGCCAGGCAGAATCTTTCGGCGCCCATTTTATGAGAGAAAAGGTGACCGGTATCGATCTCAGGGATCGGGAAAAGGTTGTTTTTACGGCAAGCGGCAAGCTGTTCAGGGCGAAAGCCCTTATTCTGGCTACCGGATCGATGGGCAAGAGCCGGGAGATTCCGGGCGAACGAGAGCTTGTCGGTGCTGGAGTAAGCTATTGTGCCACCTGTGATGCCGCCTTTTACAAAGGGCAGGTTGTTGCCGTTTCAGGTCGAACCGGCGAAGCGGTAGAAGAGGCGAAGGTGCTCTCCCGTTTTGCCGGAAAAGTCTATCTCCTTTGTCCGACCACAACGTTTGCGGCCCCGGATGAGGAGGTCGAAAGTCTTGGCACTCTTCCGAATGTGGATGTGCTCTACAACAAACGTATTTCCTCGATCAACGGCGAGGGAGCGGTTGAATCCCTGAGCATTACCGGAGATGAGAGTCCTCTTTTTGTCGATGGCGTATTTCTTTACCTTACAGGTTCAGCGCCGATTCTTGATTACGCGGGAGGTCTTCTTGAAGTGCGGGAATCGGGCTGCCTGAAAGTTAACGGGGATTTTTCGACTTCTGTGCCCGGTGTGTTTGCCGCCGGTGATGTTCTCTGCAAGGATATCAAGCAGGCGGTTATCGTCGCATCGGAAGGCTGTCGCGCAGCCTTGCAGGTTGACAGGTTTTTGAGCGGTCGGGAAAAGGCCAAAAGCGACTATCATTGAAGGGTGCCGGGAGCCATGTGACCGTTTTTCGGAAAAAGCCCGCTGAAGTTCGATACTCCAACCGGTCCGGGCATGGTGAAACCCTCGCCGAAACGGGTTCCGATCTGTTCTCCCAGATACCGGGACCGAGCTTCAAGTCCGGTAAGAAATTCCTTTCGTTTGATCAGTGTTTCAGGCTCATCCCCGGCGCCTTCCTGATAGAATTGCGAGCCGAAAGCGAGGACTCCCTGTCTCGATCGTTCAAATGTTGAGGAGACATCGATGATGATGGAAGGATCGAAATGCTTGAACTGCATATAGTAAAGCAGGTGGCGGGGTCTGTGGGGCTGCTGTTTTTGTCCGTTGTATGTTGTGGTGATTTTTTTCAGTCCAGCGTAGAACACCGCGTCGTATACCAGACGTGAGGCTTTCATATGATCGGGATGACGTTCATCCGGAGGGTTGGTGAATACTACTTCCGGAAGAAAATGTCTGATTACCCCGATGACCTCTTCGACAGCCGCATCAGTATGATGGAGTTTTGCGTCCCCGAGGTCGAGAGTAACGCGTTCGCTGTATCCCATAACCCGTGTTGCGTTATCCGACTCTTTTCTGCGTTGCTTCGGGCTTCCAAGCGTTCCCATCTCTCCCTGAGTCAGATCACATACGGCGACAGTCTGTCCTTCATCAATGATTTTCAGCAGGGTTGCACCGCAGGAAAGTTCAACATCATCAGGATGTGCGCCGAAAGCAAGTGCATATACTTTATCTGAATCTCTGTTTTGCATATATTCTTCTACATCTTCATTATCCTGGAGTAAAAACATTTCAATGGTAAAAGTACCTGTTGTACGTGTAAACGAAAAAGCGATTCTTCCTCATTATGCTACCTTCCAGGCAGCAGGAATGGACCTGGCCGCATGTCTTGATGAGCCTGTGACGCTCGCTCCGTTCTCCACGGCGCTGATACCTACGGGTCTTGCTATTGAGCTTCCTCCGGGATATGAAGCCCAGCTCCGGCCCCGAAGCGGTCTTGCTTTAAAGCATATGATATCACTTCCCAATGCTCCTGCTACCATAGATGCCGACTACAGGGGAGAAGTAATGGTTATTCTCGTTAATTACGGAAAAACACCGTTTATTGTATGCCATGGGGACCGGATAGCCCAGATGGTTGTCGCCCGTTACGAACATGTCAGGCTTGAAGAGGTGAAGGCCCTTTCAGAGACAGATCGTGGAGATGGAGGATTCGGACATACAGGAGTGTAGAAATGACTATTAAAAATGAAAAGAGGACTTTTACATTTTTCAATAGTCAATAGTCAATAGTCATTTCTTAATTGAGCCCGAATTTCTTGAGTTTCCTGTAGAGTGTCGCTCTTCCGATACCAAGCACCTGGGCTGTTTTTGTCGGATTGCCTTCACAGGCCTTGAAGGTTTCTTCAATAGCATGACGTTCAATTTCTTCAAGGCTCTGTATTTTTGTCTTTCTGTCCGCGGTTTCTATCTGAATGCCATTCTCTTCTGCAGCAAGCGGTGTAGCGTTTTTTCTGAGCCGGCCTCCTTTGTGGGAGAGAATAGAGGCTATTTCATCACTGTTTTTACAGCTTATCGCGGTTCTCTGAATGGCGTTTTTGAGTTCACGAATATTGCCTGGCCAGTGGTATTCCTCGATTTCTTCAAGAGCTTCATGCGAAAAGCTCAGCTGCTTGAGATTGTTGGCGCTGCAGAACTCTTCAAGAAAGTGTTTCGCAAGGAAGGGAACATCCTCTTTCCGTTCTCGCAGAGGAGGCAGGTAGAGGGGGAATTCTTCAAGTCTGTAATAGAGGTCATCCCTGAATGAGTTGCTGTCAAGAGCCTGGGCAAAATCCCAGTGAGTAGCGGAGATGACTCTGAAATCAATACTCCGCTCGCTTTTTTCGCCAACTCTGCGAATTTTTTTCTCCTGGATCGCTCTGAGCACTTTTGCCTGTATATCGGCATTCATGTCTCCTATTTCATCGAGGAAGAGAGTGCCGCCATCAGCCTGTTCAAAAAATCCCTGATGATCGTTATTTGCGCCGGTAAATGAACCTTTTGTATGCCCGAAAAGGAGGCTTTCGGCAAGTTCATGTGAAATGGCCGCACAATTAACCGAAATAAACGGACCGTTTTTTCTTTTGCTGCCTTCATGAATCGCCTGGGCGAAGAGCTCCTTGCCGGTACCGCTTTCACCGATGATCAGGACATTGAGATCGGTTTCCATGACGTGCAGCGCCTGCTCCATCGTTTGCTTAATCTGAGCGCTTTTCCCGATGATGTTTCTGAAAATCTCTTTGCTTTTGAGTTCTTTTTTAAGCTGTGAAACCTTGTCATGAAGCGCTGATTCGCTAATGGCATTTCTCATGACGATCTGCAGCCGGTCAAAATCAAGAGGTTTGGTGAGATATTCATATGCACCCATTTTTATGAACTTTACCGTATTCGGTATGTCATCGAGTGCAGTGATCATGATAACCGGTATGGTTATTCCTTGCTTTTGGAGATAGTTCATCACTTCAGAGCCGTCTTTGTTCGGCATATTGATATCCAGAAGCAGAATGTCGATTTTTTCTTTTTCAAGAATTGACACGCACTCGTTTCCGTCAACGGCTTCAATCGGGAGATAGCCCATTTTTTTCAGGAAATGGTTCAGCACGATGCGGGTTGATTTATGGTCGTCGGCGACCAATACCCGGTAGTGTTTATTCTGACCCGAATCATCGTTGGGCTTTTTATGATGGTTTTCTGAACGTAGCACGAATATTCCTGTGTTTGGAGGTATAGGGGGGGAATAGGCTCTTAGTAGTTAGTAGTATGCAATTAGAATAGTCTAGTTATATGTTTCCGGTCAGTTTTGTTCTATTTCTGGCGCGGGATTGTCCCTTTTCTTGAAGGATCTTCCTTTTTATACCCTGAACGATCTTTTCCGCGGGATTTGTCGTTGTTATCGCGCCTCTTGTTTTCAGTTATTTTCGGTTTGAGTGAGGGATTTTCACGCGTGACGGCTGGTGCACTTTGAGACTCTTTTGGCTGTGTCGCCTGCTTGACAGGCTCTTCTTTTTTTATTGTTGCTTGAGAAGGTTCAGGCGGTGCAGCCTGTGGTGTCGGAGTTGCTTTTTTTTCCGGTTCAGGGCTTGCGTCTGATGGAGCGCAAGGGGTTTTGTGACAGAACGGGATTTCTATGGCTTTTTTTGCCTTCATGGCTGCGGCTCCTGACTGAACAGGGCTGACAATTGTCTGGAGCAGTTGGTTCAAGCCGGTGTTGACGGTAGTGAAAAGATTTTGAGCCTGCTCGGAATTTACAACTGAACCTGCACTGTCAAGGACAGACGTAGCGAGTTTTCCCAGCTCATCGAATGTCTTTTTCAGTTGTTCGGAATTCAGCGTATCGTTGACACCCTGAATGACATTTTGTGACAGGGAACCGATATTGTCAACTATTCCTTTGACCGCGTCCGAGTTGGCTATCAGAGTGATGTTTTCAGAAACCTGTTTCGTGACCGAATTCGCGGAATCTATCATTTCTGTAATCGAGCCGATGGACGAGTCAATCAAAAGCCCTATGTTTTCAAAAAGCGTAGGGAAGTCGGCATTCTTGTTGCCGGACGTTTCATTTTGAGCCGTTTCCGGTGTGCCGGAACTGTTTCTGATTTCTTCTGCCATAGTGTATCTGGTGTTTTAATCTGCAACTGAACGATTGTGCTTCAGTGTTATTCTAGGATAGAGGATGTGTTTTAATGACAATATAATAAATAATCGGGTCACCTGCTGATTCCCGACAATATTGGCCAAATAAACAGATTAATGATACCTGAGTTGAGCGACAATCCCATAGGGTTTCAACACATGCGATTTTTCTGCATTATGGTCGCGCAACCCGTCGGGTGAGATGTTCGCTGTAAGAAAATTCAGCATAACGCATTATATAGTATAAAGTTGATACCATAAAGCATTTGTTGAAACGATCAACTTAGGTGATAATAATCGTTCAGTGGTAGGAAAGGATCTGACGGTTGCCTGGTGGCTGATACGTTTAGTCTACCGTGTGCGCATAGTAATCAGCGATGATATCCTGGTCAAATCCCAAAGAGTAAAGCAGGTGAATCAGCCCGAAGATAACCTGCAGCCTGATCCTTCCGTTTACAGCGTATTTCCTCGCGGAAGTGATTACCCTGTCGTTGAGAATGGTAAAGGTGGAATGCGTGCTGATGCGCTCAATGATTTCAATATCTTCCATGACCCGCAGTTCCTCGTTGAAACCGCCTATCCGTTTGAAAAGATCGCTCATGATGAAAAGAGACTGGTCGCCGCCTCTGCAAAGCGTCAGGGGAAGCCGGGTAAACCACCCGTAGGTTTGCATCAGCCAGTGGGGGTCATCAAAAGTCAGTTGGAAGCATCCTGCCTCTTTTCCCGATTGTTTTGCTGAAAGAATGGTATCGATGAATCCGGCAGGAGGCAGGGTGTCTGCATGAAGAAAATAGAGCATCTCTCCGGTTGCGCGTTCTGCTCCACGGTTCATCTGGGCTGCACGGCCTTTCGGTGAACGGCAGACAGTGACGCAAAACTCCGATGCGATGCGCTGTGTGTTATCATCGCTTGCATCGCTGACGATTATTTCGACGTCATTTCTTTTTTCTGTCGCTTTGCAGAGCGATGAAAGTATGTCAGCGATATTTTTCTCTTCATTATATGTGGGTATGATGATACTCAGGTTCATGGCCGGGAGGAATTGAAGTTTTCGAGGTCCTCGACGGTATCGATATCGGAGAGCTCCTGAAGCAGAGCGCAGTCGACCCCGTGTTGTTTCAGTATGTTCAGTGCGTCATTACAGACCCTCGAGGTGCTCCATTCACGGTTGATGAAAAGATCCGGAAGCAGGTCGCGCATTCCTATCAGATAGTACCCCCCGTCTGTTGCCGGTCCGATGACCGCACCGTGCCTGTTCAAAAGAGCAAAAGCTTTTCTGAGTGTTTCTCCGGTCAGTTCAGGGCAGTCTGTTCCGATAAGGGCAATTCGCCGGTATCCTTCGGTAAACCCTTTATCGAAGGCATGCAGCATCCGTGAACCAAGATCATCGCCTTCCTGCAGGAACGCTTGTATGCCCGGCGCAAGAAAACAATCGTTTTCAGGGAGATAGTCCGAATAGAATACGGCGAGTTCCGCACCGCTTTCAAGAGCGGCTTTAAGCGTAATTCCCCTCATCCTGTTATAGAGTGCCAACGCGAACGCATCTCCGGTCGCAGCTGCAAGACGCGTTTTTACTTTCCCTGGTTCAGGGTTTCGGGTAAAAATAATGAGTAGTGGGGTATCCATGTCAGAGACAAGAGACAAGAGACAAGAGACAAGAGACAAGAGACAAGAGACAAGAGACAAGAGACAAGAGACAAGAGACAAGAGACAAGAGCAATATGAGGAATATAACACTTTCCTGAGGTTATCCGGAAGAGCTGTGAGACTTTTCCGGATAGTGTTGCAGGGAGCTCTACCGTTTACTTTCCAGCCCTTGCGTGCAGCTTTTCTGCTACCTGCTTGCCGCTGAGCGCCGCACCTTCCATTGAAGCAAGGTAGCGCTGATAGGTGTAATCCCCGGCGAGATAAAAGTTATCTATGGGGCTTCTCTGATCGGGCCGGTACTTGTCAACATCAGGGACGGCTTTATAGACTGACTCAGGGATTTTAACGAGAGTCGATTTCAGGAGTTTTGCATGCCGTGCTTTCGGGAATCTTTCATGGATGTCTTTCATGACAAGCCTGATAATGACCTCTTTGGGCATATCCATGAGATGGTGCGCCGGTGCGAGAACAAGGCTCATGACACTGCCGCCTGTTGAGGTTCCCATGCCCTCCTGGAAGTCGCCCGGGCAGGTGATCGAGACATCGGCAAATGTCGCAAAAATTGTTCCCTGTGAAAACATCAGGTTATCGGTATCTGTGATTTTTTTGTCGAACCAGAGCTGACAGTTTGCAACCGGGCTGCCTGTAAACTGGTACAGATCCGAGAAATACCGGTGCTTCAGCCACGGTTCAGGAAGTATCTTTTTTACACTGTGCACAGGGAGTGCCGAAATATATGCATCAGCTTCAATCGCATGACCGTCACTAAGCACGGCACGCTTGATAGTATGGTCTTCATTGAGTTCAAATCGGGAAAGTTTCCCATCGATAAAGATTCTGCCTCCCTTGCTTTGAATGTACTGGCGCATCGGCTCAATCATCGAGTCGCCCGGATTTTCCCTGAAAAACGCGAACTTCGTAGCGGCATAGTCTGTACCGAAATATTTGAAGATCGTCAACATCGGACGTGCACTGATCACATTCGGTTCGATAAAGTTCATCGCAAGGGCGATCGCTCTCCAGAGTTTCTCAAGAGAGTGTTCCGAAGCTCCCTGCAGCCTGTGCCATTCCGAGTAGGTCATATGATCCTGACTGCGAAAATATTCTTCATTACCTGCAAGCGCAGGGTAGAGTCCTTTTATGAGGGACAGTTTATCCCACATGGTCAGAAAATCTGCCTGCAGGCCACCGACAACTTCTGCCCAGGGGCTCGGAAGATGTGCTTTTTTGAAATATGACTGTTTGCCGTCAGGCTCCGCATAGATAAGAGAGTGCTCTTTCCAGAGGTAGTTGTCACCGGCACCGACCCTGTCAAGATAGGTTTGCAGCTGTTCGTAGCCTCCGAAAACGATATGCAGTCCCGATTCAACGGAATCCCCGTCCTTGTCTTTCCAGACGGAGACTTTTCCGCCAAGGACTTTTCGTTTTTCATAAATTTCAACGTCATGTCCGCGGTCAACCAGTTCAATGGCTGCGCTTAAACCGGCTACGCCGGCTCCGAAGATTGCTACTTTCACCGTTTGATGCTCTTGTGGGTTATGTATCTCAAGAAATCATGAGCAGAATATAAGTATAAATTCCTCTCTTTGCAGGGTTTCATTATTCTAAATTCAGGCTGGTTCAGCGTTTTTCTTTGGGGTTGATTGTTGTCAGGAACCAATCGACATCTTCGATGAACTTGGCAAAGAGGGAAAGCGACCCTTTTACGAAAAGCCGTAAATCACTCATGGCAGGAGGACGATTCTCCGGGCTCGTTATTTCAGAGTTTTTTTCCGACCGACTGTAATCGCCCGGTTTTTCGTCTGGTCTGAGCTCAATCATGATCAATCCCTTTTTTCAGGGCCTGCCAAAGTCTTTGAAATGGTATACTGCATGCAGGTGCATGGACGTCTTCGCAGTTAGCCTTGCACATAAATTAATAAGTACACATTTTTATGGAAATCCGGAAGGAAATGTACGACCTTCCGGCGTCTACCGCCCGAAGAAGTATTGATTTGCCTGCATATCCTTATTATTTTAGGTATATTGTTCTTTGGGTGGGCATAAGTTTAGAAAATATTTGCCTTATTCTTATTATTTTTGTAATGTGGTGATGAACAAATACAAAATTGTAGGTTTATGTCCGGTCACATTGATCTTATTGATCTTAAAATTATCGAAGCTCTCGGTAAAAACGGTCGCATACGTTTGAGTGAGCTTGCTGAAATCGTAGGTTTATCGATCCCTTCTGTCAGCGAACGCCTTGATAAGCTTCAGAAAAAAGGCATTATCAAAAACTTTACCACTCAGGTGGATGAAAGGCGGCTTGGTTTTGATATTCAGGCATTTGTCTGGGCGAGAGTCGATTCTTCCAAACACTATAAATCGTTCATGGAGCATGTTATTCGAGAAGATGAGATTATGGAGTGTTATGCCGTGACAGGCGAGGGTTCGCACATATTACGGGTCATGACGCACAATACGGCATCTCTTGAACAGCTTTTGTCCAGAGTGCAGAGCTGGCCGGGAGTGCTTGGGACCAATACCAGTTTTGTCTTGTCTCAGATAAAAAGGAATACAACAATCAGCGCGGAGATCGTTCGCAAGAACCTTAAGGACAGAGAGGTGCTTGCCGTGTTTGACGAAAAGAAATCAAGAAAATGAAAATCTGTCTTTTTATTCTTTACTCATATAAATAAAAACCATCAAGGAGGATCTGTTGGACAACAATAGCACTACAGCGGTATCAACGTATTTTGGTTCCATGACCTTTGATCAGGCGGCCATGCGTAAAAAACTTCCAAAGGAAGTCTATCGGGCATTGCTGAAAACCATTGAGGCTGGTAACAAGCTTTCTGAGGATATATCGGCGGTTGTCGCTCACGGAATGAAAGAGTGGGCAATGGAGCAAGGGGCGACGCACTATACACACTGGTTCCAGCCCATGACCGGATCTACGGCTGAAAAGCATGACGCGTTTCTGTCAATTGATGGCGACGGTACCCCGATCGAGCGTTTTTCAGGCGGTCAGCTTATTCAGGGCGAACCGGATGCTTCAAGTTTCCCGTCGGGAGGTATGAGGACAACGTTTGAGGCAAGAGGGTATACAGCCTGGGATCCATCGAGTCCGGCGTTTCTTATGAAAGGAGGCAATGGCCTGACACTGTGTATCCCCACTGTTTTTATCTCCTATCATGGCGAGGCTCTCGACGAAAAAACACCTCTGCTTCGTTCCATGGATGCTGTCAGCAAATCGGCAGTCAGACTTCTCGATATTCTTGGTACGGAATCCAGCCGTGTCAATACCTATGCCGGCGCGGAGCAGGAGTATTTTCTGATCGACCGTAAGTTCTATACCATGCGTCCTGATCTCGTGATGACCGGACGTACGCTTCTTGGGGCCAATCCGCCAAAAGGCCAGCAGCTTGAAGACCACTATTTCGGTTCTATTCCCGACAGAGTTCTTGAATTTATGAACGAGGTTGAAAAAGAGCTCTATCTGCTTGGCATTCCTGCAAAAACCCGCCATAACGAGGTTGCTCCTCACCAGTTTGAGATAGCGCCTATTTTCGAGAGAGCAAATATCGCGGCAGATCACAATCTGCTGGTTATGGAGATCATGCGAAGGGTTGCCGAGAAGAAAGGATTCGCACTCCTTATACACGAAAAGCCATTTGGAGGCATCAACGGTTCCGGAAAACACAACAACTGGTCAATCGGTACTGCTGAAGGTATCAATCTTCTTGAGCCGGGTGATACTCCTGAGTCGAATATTCAGTTTTTGGTATTTCTCGTTGCCGTTCTCAAAGGCGTGTACAAGCGTTCTGCTATCCTGAGGGCTGCTATTGCCAGTATCGGCAACGATCATCGTCTTGGCGCAAATGAAGCTCCACCAGCCGTTGTCACTGTTTTCCTCGGTGAACTGCTGGAGAAGGTGCTCGATGCAATCGAAAGCGGCAAGGTTGATTTTACTACCGAGAAACAGATTCTTGACCTTGGGCTCGCTCATATGCCTGTTCTCAACAAGGATTATACGGATCGTAACCGTACCTCTCCTTTCGCGTTTACCGGCAACAAGTTCGAGTTCCGCGCTGTCGGTTCGTCACAGCCTATCTCGACACCGAACATGGTACTCAATACCCTGATGGCGGAAGCTATTGACGGTATTTCCGAAGAGATCCAGTCTAAAATCGATGCTGGTATCGAAAGAGACGCGGCTATTCTTGAGGTGATTCGTGCTGAAATTGCTGCAACAAAGGCTGTTCGCTACCAGGGAGACAACTACAGCGACAATCTTCAGGATGCAGCTGCAGAGCGCGGTCTGCCGAACATGAAAAATACACCGCAGTCCCTGAGGGCGCTTCTTGAGGAGGATAACAAGAAAATGTTTGCCTCTTACAGTGTTCTTTCAAACGAGGAACTTAATTCGAGGTTGAATACCCGTCTCGAACGCTATATCAAGGGAATCGATATCGAAGCCCGTACGTTACAGCTTATGCTCAAAACCTTTGTTATTCCTGACGTTTCTGAATATCAGGGTGAAATCGCATCATCGTTCAACGGACTTATTGAAGCTGCTTCACGTATCGGCATCTCAGACAAAACATTGAAGAGTCAGGGTGATCATCTGAAAGCTCTTGCCGAAAATCTTTCTGTTCTTATTGATCTGACCGAAGAACTCGATGCTGTTATTGTCAAACTCGGTGATATCGAAGAGGAGTTTGACGCGGCTGACTACTGTGCGGACGTTGTGCTTCCTGCCATGAACAAAGTGCGTGATGTCGCTGATCTTCTTGAACTGATGGTGGATCGCAGCAAATGGCAGCTGCCTACCTATTCCGAAATGCTTTTCGAGCACTAAAAAAAACAGGGGGGCGACAAGCCCCCCGTTTTTTTTGATAGCCATCCATCCATCCATCCATCCATCCATCCATCCATCCATCCATCCATCCATCCATCCATCCATCCATCCATCCATCCATCCATCCATCCATCCATCCATCCATCCATCCATCCATCCATCCATCCATCCATC
>JADHTF010000030.1 GCA_016776555.1 Chlorobium phaeobacteroides | reverse complement strand
TCGTCTTATCTTTTGCCATAAAGCTCTCCACCTGCTGGGTTGTGTTTTATTACGTGGTGACTTGGTCGTTACTCACGCTAATATAACACTTTACGCCCATAGGTGAGGGCTTTTTTTATTGCAAATCGATCAACTTAGGTGAGTATAACCTCAAATCGTATGAGTTATGATGAAAAAAATCAGTAAAACAGAGAGTATCAATGAACGGCTTGAGCGAGAGGAGAAGGTGACTACTCTTGACAGGCAAGAACACATTGATGCTATAATTGCAATGAACAAACAGATGGAAGCTGTTCGAAGAGAATACCAGATTAAGGACACAAACTCTCAAATCACTGCGGCAAACGTTATTCTTACGATGTAGTGCAAGGGTAACTTGATGAAATATGTTAAAAGGAGGCTGTCTCGAAAGGGTCAGCCTCTTTTCGTTTAGAGTTTAGGGGAAAAAGGGGAAAGGGGCATCCTGTAGGCGTTGATAATAACCGGTAGATAACAGAAAACTTTTCCCTCAAGAGAAGATTATCTGTGAAGCCATGAACAGCGAAATGGGTGCGGTTGCCAAAAAGTCAGGTTTATGATAGCAATGAGCATTTATAGCGGTACTCTATAGTTGTGCCTGAATACAATAAATCGTGTTTAAGGTATTATATTAATGTGTTTTAATGGTTTAGAGCAAATGGATATAATCTGCAGCTGATAATAAGGTTCTGATAGTTGTTTTTATATTTCAGTGTACCTTTGAACTATTCAGAAAGCACAGGAGATACATAATGACAGAAATGGCAAAAAAAATAGTGCAGGAGGCTCTCAGGTTGCCAATCGAAGAACGTGCTTTTCTTGCCGATAGACTTCTTGGTTCGCTGGACCGTGAGGTGATGACCGAGGTCGATGCTGCATGGGTGGCTGAAGCAGAGAGCCGTTATGCGGAATACAAGGCAGGAAAACGGAAACCTGTTTCTGCGAAAGATGTCTTTGATGAAGCAGATCGTCTGCTTACATGAGCATCATAGTATTTGATACTGATGCTCGCTCGGAGTTTTTATCATCTGTTGAGTATTATGAAGAATGCCGGGCAGGACTTGGCCGTCGCTTCCGCGAGGTTGTTGAATTGGCTGTAAACTCAGTAGCAAACAATCCTTTTCGTTACCGAGTACTCCACAAGTCTTTTCGGCGGTGTCTTATACCGAAGTTTCCTCATGCAATAATTTTTTCTATTGAACCAGATTTCATTCTGGTCATTGCTGTGGCGCATGTCAAACGTAAGCCGGGGTACTGGAATGATCGTATTGAAAAATACCGGTAAGACCAGGCTTTCACAACGCCAGGCGGCATTTGTTGCTTTTTTCAACCATCAGAAGCAGTGCAGACATGACAACACTTTTACCCTATAACGGCATCTATCCCGACCTTCATGAAACGGTATTTCTGGCTGATGGCGCCCGTGTTATCGGTGACGTCTTCATTGGCGCGCATTCGAGCGTCTGGTTCAATACGGTTATCCGCGGGGATGTCTGCCCGATACGGATAGGCGAAAAGACAAGCGTTCAGGATAACTCGACACTGCATGTGACGCACGATACCGGACCGCTCACTATCGGGAGCAACGTGACCATCGGGCACGGCGCGGTGCTTCATGCCTGTACGGTAAAGGATTATGTGCTTGTCGGCATGGGCGCGGTGCTGCTCGACAACTGTGTGATCGAGCCTTACTCTGTCGTTGCGGCAGGCTCTCTCGTCCGGTCAGGTTTCACTGTCCCTTCCGGAATGCTGGTCGCCGGTGTTCCTGCAAAGATCATGAGGCCGATTACCGACACCGAACGCCTCACCATAGAAGAATCTCCGGAGAATTATGTCCGTTATGTCGAGAGCTATCGTGATGGAGGGTATGCAGGTTCAGGCGGAACTGATTGATAGCCGGAGGCAACCAGCTTTAAATCATGGTGAAGTGCTTCGATTTCACTAAATTGCATCACGAATTTGGAAAAACCATACAAACCGGAAAATAATGAAAAGTGATGTCGTGATCGTTGGCGGCGGTATCAGCGGGTTGAGCCTTGCGTTTTACTGCGCCAAAGCGGGACTCAAGACCACCATACTTGAAAAAAATGAGAGTGCAGGGGGCTCATTCAACTCGCACCGGTATACGGACAATGACGCATCATTCTGGTTCGAGCTTGGCGCGCATACCTGTTACAATTCCTATCAGAACCTGCTCGATATTGTGGAAGCGTGCCACCTATCCGATTCCATCATACCCCGGGAAAAGGTTCCATTCATGCTTCTCGATGGAAAGCAACTTAAATCGGTGTTCTCTTCGCTCAATATTTTCGAAGCGCTCAAATCAGTTCCGAACATGTTTTCGCTCAAGAAAGAGGGATTGAGTGTTCGTGAGTACTACTCGAAAATCGTAGGAGTCGGCAACTACAACAAGACCCTCAGCCACTTCTTCAATGCTGTGCCATCCCAGCCCACCGATGATTTTCCTGCTGACATGATGTTTAAATCCCGGCCCAAGCGAAAAGAGGTGCTGAAAAACTATACCTTCACGGAAGGCCTGCAATCTGTTACACGGGCGATTGCTAAAAGCAAGGGGATCAACGTCTTTACCAGTCAGGAGGTGACCGGTATCGAGTATCTTGAAGGGCGTTACGCGATTACGACAACAACCGGAATGATCCATTCTGCCGCGACACTTGCTCTTGCAACGCCTTCAGCGGTATCCTCCCGCCTTCTGCAGACGATCGAGGCTGATATTGCCGGGCATCTGGCCCTGCTCAAAGCGGCATCTGTGGATTCCATAGGGGTTGTCGTGAAGAAAAAAGATCTTTCTGTCAAACCGGTCGCGGCGATCATCTCTCCGAACGATATTTTCTTTTCCGCTGTCTCACGTGATACCGTTCCAGACGACAACTATCGCGGCTTCGCGTTTCATTTCAGGCCTGGAGAGAGCGAGGCGGACAAGATGCGGAGAATTGTTGAGGTTCTTGGTATTTCAGCAGACAAAATAATCCATAAACACGAGGTGATCAATACGGTTCCCTCTCTGAAAGTAGGGCACAAGTCGTGGCTTGAAAAGATGGACACGATGCTTTCAGGAAAAAATCTGCTGCTGACCGGAAATTACTTTGGCGGTATGGCTATAGAGGATTGCGTTTCCCGATCGCTCAGCGAGAGCGCACGGTTGAAGAGAGGGTGATCCGGGGAGCGCTATCGACATGCTTGAACATCTCTGGACTTCTGAAAATGTGCGCATTCTTCTGCCGCTTCTGATTCTGCTGTCCGGATTGTTGCTGTATTTCGTTTCCAATTCCGTTATCCAGAAAACCGCCGGCAGAATCCGGAGCTCGCTCAAGGATATCCTCGTGCCTGTGGAACTGATACAGGTTCCGTTCAGGGTTCTTTTTACCGTTGTGGTGCTGTTGTTTCTGCGTCCTCATCTTACTTTTCCCGAGCCATTCGCAGTACCCCTTTTTCATGCGCTGAAGATTTTTTTAATAGTCGCTTTTGCATGGTTTCTCATTCGTCTTCTGAGGGTCGGAGGCAAGGTGATTATGGGCAGGTTTGACCCGAACCTTCAGGATAATCTTGAAGCCCGCCGGGTTGGGACGCAGATAGAGCTTATTCGAAAGGTGCTCAACGTGATCATTATCGTTCTTGCGGTTTCTGCTGCACTCATGACATTTGATGCTGTCAGACAAATCGGTATCAGTCTTTTGGCTTCAGCGGGCGTTGCGGGAATCATTCTCGGTTTCGCGGCCCAGAAAAGCATAGCGACACTTATTGCCGGTATTCAAATTGCCGTAACCCAGCCCATTCGTAACGATGATGTAGTCATCGTTGAAAACCAGTGGGGGAAGATTGAAGAGATTACGTTGACCTATGTTGTGGTCAGAATCTGGGATCAGAGACGGCTGATCGTGCCGGTAAACCGCTTTCTCGAACAGCCTTTCGAGAACTGGACAAGGACATCTGCCGAACTGTTAGGAACAGTGTTGATTTACGCTGATTACTGTGTGCCGACTGAGGATGTTCGAAACGAGTTGAAACGGATTGTCGAGGCAACGCCTCTCTGGGATAAGCGGGTTGTGTCGTTGCAGGTAACCAATACCACAGAAAAAACCATCGAACTCCGTGCTCTGGTAAGTGCAGCCAATTCTTCGGATGCCTGGGATCTGCGTTGTCATGTGCGGGAAAAGCTGCTTGACTTTCTGCAGCGGAACTATCCAGATTCTTTGCCGAAAATAAGAATAACAGGGAAAGAGTAGCGGGTCGAAGTTGAAACAAAAAAGGAGGCTTTTTCCAGCCTCCTTTTTTGTATTGTTGCTCAGGGAGCGACTCAGAAGTTGTAACGCAAACCGACAAGAGCAGAATGGCTGCTGATATCGAGGTTCATCGCTACATCATCAAAGGCGTCAAAATCGTCCTCTGTCGTGAATTCAGCGGTATCGAAATAACGGTAGCGGGCATCAACGATGAGGTTGTCGCCAACAGGAAGAGCAAGTCCGGCTCCAAGCTGATATGCCCAGGTGCTTCCGTTGGTAGTACCCCTGTAACGATCATCGTTTATGTCACCAACATCATCGAAGGAATAGAAAGCTCCGCCTACACCTGCAGTAAGGAAGAACTCAAGGCCGGATTCCATAAGTGCGATGTCGTAGTAGCCGTTGAACATGAACGTTGTTAGCGAAACATCACCACCCCATTCCCAGGGGCCATCTTCAAGAATTCCATTGTCATCAAGAACTTCGGCTGATACGGCATCATTTGTCTGATACCCTATCTCAGCTTCAACTCTTGTATCTCCCATATCGCAACCTACTGCACCAGTCAGTGAAATGCCTGAGTCTAATGAGGCATCGATGGAGTAATCTCTATTTTCATAATCTGATTCGACTCCATTGAGATTATCGAACCATACGATACCGATGTTACCGGAAGCGTAGGGATTGCCTGCATAGGAAGGTATTGACCAGCCCATAATAAGGACGGCTGCGGCCAGTAGGGAAAGTGCCTTTTTCATACTGTGTACTTGTTGTTTATTGTTAACTCGAACTAGTTAGGAAGTACGGTGCTGCTGCGTAGAACCGTAAATCAGGGGGGTAAATATATATTATTTTATACAATAGCCAAATGGCAGGGCTCTTACGTACGGTTTTTTTTGAATCGGTGTGATGTTATGATATTTTTATATAATTTTAACGCTTTAAAATCGATTGTTGTTCGGGCTTACTGTTTGTGCAGATGTTCGGGAGATGGTCGTTGCTGGGATTAATTACGAGAAAATGGAGGAAATATTTATGCCAGAAGCTAAACATGGCGATACAGTAAAAGTGCATTACACCGGTAAGCTTGGAGATGGAACGGTTTTTGACACCTCTGCTGAGCGCGAGCCGCTTGAATTTACCGTAGGAGAAGGAGCTGTGATTCCGGGTTTTGAACAGGCTGTTGTCGGTCTTCAGCCGGGAGAGTCCACAGAATCTACTATCGATGCTGAAAAGGCATACGGCCCCCGGAGCGAGGACCTGATAACCGAAGTTCCTCGGGAACAGATTCCGTCAGAGCTCGAGGTCAGTGTTGGTCAGCAGCTTCAGGTGAGCATGGCCAATGGCCAGAATGCGATTGTCCTGGTTACCGATGTTTCTGATGCTTCGATAACCATCGATGCCAATCATCCGCTGGCCGGTCAGGATCTGACCTTTTCGATAGAACTTGTTGAAATTCTTTGATTCGGAAGAGTTACCTGTTATGGGTAACTCTATGTACAATGAACTACATATTCAGGACGGTCTTTCCGGTAATTTTTCTGGCCGTTATCACGGCATGTGCCGGTAACGGTCACGAACCTGCTCTTATGGAAAAAGAGGGGGCAGGTTTTTCCCGTAACCTCGAAATGTCTGACGAAGCGCCAGCCAAAAGCGTGCGATCTTTTCCTGCGCCTGTAGCTGTTTCCGGTGAAAACCTTCAGACACAGCAGGATATTCAGGTTGTTGATCCGAAGATAATCCGTGAGGGAGGGGTTTCTTTTGAAACTTCCGACCTGAAACAAACCAGAACGTTGCTTGACACCCTGGTTACTCGTTTCGAGGCCTATCTGGCCAATGATGATCAGTATAAATTCGATGACCGAATCGAGCAGCGGCTTGTCATTCGGGTGCCGGCTGATAGCTTCGATGATCTGGTTCATGAACTGGAAAGCGCTGTTGAGCGCTTTGACAGCAGGACAATCTCTGCACGGGATGTCACCGAAGAGTTCATGGATGTCTCTTTGCGTATTCGCATAAAAAAAGAGACAGAGCAACGCTATCGTGACATTCTCACCAAAGCCAAATCGGTTCGGGATATACTCGAGGTTGAGCGGTATATCGGCCGGATTCGCTCGGAAATCGAGTCACTTGAAGGACGTCTGAACTATCTTCAAAACAGGATATCCTTCAGCACGCTTACCGTTACCTTTTATCAGCTGAAGCCTGAGTCTGTAGGGTTTTCTTCCCAGTTCACGGTTGCCCTCAACAACGGATGGAACAACTTCATGCTGTTCCTTCTGGGGATAGTTTCTCTCTGGCCGTTTCTTGTCGCCGGGCTGATTCTGCTTTTCATCCTGCTGGTTCTTGCGAGGAGAAGAAAAAGCAAAATTCAGTAGTAGGGAGTAGGTAGGTAGTTCTGAGTGCTGAGCGATGAGCAATGAGGTTGGGATAGCTCAATAGCTGGTTGGCTGTTTAGCCGGATAGCTATTGAGCCGTTAAGCTATCACACTTATACGCGTCACATGTCACTTGTCACTTGTTTCTCGTCACTACATCAACACTCTTCAATGCACCGAGCATGAGATGCACGGGTCATAGCTCCTGACTGCCATTTCACAGAGCAGTTGTATCTCTTTATCGTTTTTTCCTTCTTCCAGAGCCTGTAAGGCAAGGGCGCTGAGGTCCAGGTGTATGTTTGCGTTGTTCTGGGTCGTCGGGATGATGCAGTCCCCTTTGACAACCTTTCCGCTTTCATCGACCTCCATATGGTGGTAGAGAATTCCTCTGGGAGCCTCAACAGCTCCCGTGGCAGCTCCCGCTTTTGGAGTCCATTGCGTTTTCAACTGGTCGAGCGGGTCGTCAAGCAGCTTTTCGATCATGGAGATGGCGTCATGAACAATATGGTGGCATTCGACCAGTTGCGCTATGTTGTTCATGAAGGGGTTGTGGTTGACTGGTCTCAGGCCGAACGTTTCTGCCGCCTCCTTGGCTCTGGGATGCAGGAACGCATAGTTATTATTGAATCGTGCAAGTGCTCCGGCAGCAAAAGATTCCCTGCTCAGTTTGGTGAGTTTGCTTGTTGTATACTCCTCCAGATACTCGTTCGTCATCGTCAGATACTCGTTTTCATTCTGCCTGATGCCGTCTGTGGAGAGCAGGTCTCCTCCGATGAAAGGATAGGTGATGCCGTTGTAGAGAGAGACAAATTCGGTCTCTCTTGTGAAATCCGGTATTGTCAGCGTTTTACAGAACGCATCGGTTTTTTCGAGATCCGGCAGAACGCCCTCGAGCTGATGTTTGAGCGCGAGAAGATCCTTTTTTTCAGGGGCTTTGCTGACACCGCCGACAACAAGACTGACCGGATGGGTGAGCCTTCCTGTTGTCAGTGCGCTGATCGCGTTTCCCGCTTCTTTCAGCCGGAGTCCTGCCTGGACAATCTCCGGATGTGACTTGATGAGCGGCAGCACACTGGGCGTGTTGACAAAATCCGGAATAGCAAGAAAGAACAGGTGTAAGGCGTGGCTCTGCAGCGTTTCACCATGCATGGCCAGCAGCCTTATTTTTTCTGCTGCGTCCGGCGGCGTTATCTCCATTGCCCGTTCAAGAGATCTGATGCTTGCAAGAGCATGGCTGATCGAGCAGATACCGCATATTCTTGAGGTGAGAAACGGGACTCTTTGAGCGCTCATACCCTTGACCATCACTTCAAAAAACCTTGGCGTTTCGACAACCGCCCAGGTTGCATCGATCAGTTTTCCTTCTTTGATGGATATGCGGATGTCTCCATGTCCTTCGACCCGTGTAAGATGGTGGACATCTATAGAGCAGTTAACTTTTGTCATGGCGGAATTCCTCGAAACAGTTATAAAATCCAAGTTTTTCATCAAGCTCATCACGGCTCAGTTTCAGGTCGGAGACCAGCTGCTTGAATGACGGAAAGTTGATGTCGTCAGCAGGGCCCCGACAGCCGAGACAGGGAGTTTTTCCTGACGTACAGACCGCGTCACATCCGGCTCTGGTTATCGGGCCGAGGCATATCTCTCCCAGATCGAACAGGCAGGTGTTGAGCCGTTGTTTGCACTCGACGCAAACGGGATATTTGGGAAGGCTGATTATCGAGCCTGTGGCGATGCTCACGATAATTCTTTCAACCTCTTCCTTGGAGACGGGGCAGCCGGGGATGGAATAATCCACTTTGACAACATCGCTTATTTTTCTGACCGGCAGGGTGTCGACGGATTTGTCACCGTATACTTCCCTGACAGCCTGGTCAAGAGGGAAATTGTTTTTCAGGCTGTTGACCCCGCCGAAGCATGCGCAGCTCCCATAGGCGACAAGGACTTTCGCGTTTTTACGGATGGTTTCCAGACGTTCGACCTCATCCTGCCTGGTGATGCTTCCTTCGACCAGGGCGATGTCATAGTCGTCATGCCGTTCCGATGATATTTCGCGGAAATTCCGGATATCGAGCAGTTCCAGAAAGGCCGGAAGAGAGGACTCATGATTGGCAAGTTGCAGCTGGCATCCTTCACAGCAGGTGAAGTCAAACGAGCCGATTTTCAGTTTTGTATGAGAGAACCCGAGATGTTGCACGGCTGACTCCTTAGATGGCTTCTTTAAGATTCATGACGGACCAGTAATCAAAAACCGGACCTTTAACGCAGGTAAATGTCGATCCTACCATACAGCGACAGCATTTGCCCATACCGCAATGCATCCGTCGTTCAAGAGAAACGAACATACGGTTCATCGGGATGCCCTGTTTGTCGAGGTAATTACACACAAACTTGAACATTACGGGAGGGCCGCATACAATGGCATAGGTATTTTCAGGATCGATTGCTATGTCACTGAACAATTCCGTGATCATACCCGTTCTGCCTTCCCATTCCTCTGTGGCATTTTCTACGATCGTATGCAGATCGATATGGTTGATTTTTTCCCATTCATCAAACTGGTAGGTGAAAAGCAACTGAGAGGGATCTTTCGTTCCATAGAGCATATGCACATCGCGATACCTGTCCCGGTGATCGTTGATCCAGAACAGCGGAGCACGTAGCGGAGCGATGCCGAGCCCTCCGGCGACCAGAATTATATTTCGGTCCATCATCTCTTCCATGGGGAAGGATGAGCCGAAAGGCCCTCTGATGGCAACGTGGGCTCCTGCCTGGGTCTGGAAGAGCGTGCTGGTGACATGTCCGGCTTTTCTGATGCACAGCTCGATCTGCTCGTTGTTGCTGGTCGAGCTTGAAATAGAAATAGGGATCTCTCCATAACCAGGTACCTGAAGCATGAGGAACTGACCGGGGCGAAACCTGAACAGATTTCTTTCATCAGGGTCGAGGATTCTCAGCTGAAAAAGCTTTTCCTGTTCTGTCAGGGAGACGATATTGGTTATGCGGCATTTATATCCCCTGTCGGTTTGCATAAGTGCAGACCTGTAGTGGAAATCCGGAACATTCCGGGCAAACGGTTCCCTGTTTACGTCCTGGGAGGGGATGGTGAAGCGCATATCATGCATGATTCTTTCTCCATTCTAAGGTCATTAATGACATCTTTGGGATTAATGTCGGCAAGGCAGGCCCGTCCGCATCTGTTGCATCCCACGCATATCTGCTGATTTGCATTTTCAGCGAATCCGAGGTAATGGTGATAGTAGCGGTATTTCAGTCTGTCGCCGTTTTTCGGTCTGAAGTTATGTTCACCGGCAACTTCCGCGAAATCGACCAGGTTGCAGGAGTACAACTGTTTTTGCCGGGCCGATCCTTTCAGATCGGTGTCAGGCCGGTCTTCCATGTTGTAGCAGTAACAGGTTGGACAGACCATTGCGCAGGTTCCGCAGTTCAGACATTTATCGCCCCATTTGGTCCAGATGGGCGAGTCAAACTCGATATCGAGAAAGCTCGGCAGGCCGGTTACCTCGACTTCGGTCTTGAAGCTATGCTTGATCAGTTTTCGGCGCTCGATAAGTTTACAGTCATCTTCATCTGTCGGATCGCTAATCTCGAATTCCTTGAGATAGTTGAAGGCTTTCGATGAGTTGATGGACAGGTAGTAGCTGTCGCCTATATCCGAACAGAAGAGGTTAAAACCGTCATTGACCGTGTGATGGTTCATCGATTTGCAGAAACAATCGGGAAGAGGAAGGTGGTCCATTCCGATGATAAAGGTGTTTTTGCGTCTCGCGAGGTAGTGTGGAGACGGAAACTGTCCGTTGAGAAGAACATTGTCAAGTATGGTAACGGCGCTTATGTCGCAGGCGCGCAGCCCGATCAGAACAATGGGTTGTGCTTCATACGTGATATCCTGCTGCCAGTCTTTATCGGTAAAGGTGAACCTCGAGAGATCCTCTTTGAACGGCATGAGAAAATGCTTGGCTGAAGAAGCGGTAACCGAGTAGTCGAAAGCGATGTCGCTAACGGATGAAACCTCTTTGAACTGATAGACAGGCTCGCCGTTTTTATCGACGTCAACTTCTTTTGGAGCGTAGGAAAGGTTCTGCCTGACAAGGGCATCAATGAATTTCCTGAATTCCGGCTTGGTAATAATTTTATAGATCATCAGTGAGACTCCTGTTCCAGGGTTGTTTCGGCAGTGGGCAAGGTAAGCTAAAAATTCTCATATAAAAATAGCAACGTCGAGATGTGTCAGAAAGTTAACAAGGTTTTTGTTTGATGGCTGATCCGGCATTCATGCAGAGCGTCAGTATAAGAGTGGATTCCCGTGTCGGGCACGGGAATGACAGGGAGAGGGAGAGAAGAGGCGTCATGCCGCCCTGTGTATTAGTATTGCACAGGGTGATCCGGCGTCCATCAACAAAGAAAGTAAAAGGTGAAAAGTCAAAAGTCAAAAAGAAGATTAAAAAGAGCTCTGCATGTATTGATGGCGCTTCACTTGCTTCGAAATAAAGGCGATGAATTCCCGTGTATGACCTGTGAAACAGATGCTCGGATTTCATGGGTCGGGCACGGGAATGACCCGGAGAGGCGGCGTTATTCCGCAGCTTCCAGCACATACACCTTGTCGTTTTTCCTGACTTTTTTATCGCAGGGGATTGTCGCAATATCTCCTTTTGATGCCGAGAGAGCAGGCTGATCGTTAACCCGCATCGACTGGACGTTGAGAACAACCAGTCCGGTTGTTGTTCCCTGTATCGAGAGTTTTTCTTCCGAGTGTATTCCTCTGGTGTGTATCAGGATTTCCGCCACCTTTGCTTTAGGGTAGTATTTCTGCACAGTACCTGCATACACTTTTTTTTCCGTGGCAAGAGACCCGTACTGCTGTGTCCATGAATCAACAGGAACGCCAAGGTAAAATCCATGTGAAAATCCGCGGTTGTAGACCTTGTGAAGTTCCGTGGCCAGTTCTTTCGCCAGAGCTTCAAAATGGCGTCTGAACTGTTTTTCGTGTCCATGTTCGAGAGTGTAGTCGATGGCCTTGCGGTAGCATTTCGTTGTAGTATGGACATATTCAGGACTTCGGTTCCGGCCTTCTATCTTGAAGCCGGTTATGCCTGCATCGATGAGTTTGTCAATGAACGAAATGGTGCAAAGGTCTTCAGGGCTCATCACGGTATCTGTCCCGAGATCCAGTTCATGACCGTCATCACTATCGATGATCCTGTAACGGCGTCTGCAGGGCTGCATGCATGCGCCGCGGTTGGCTGAACGCCCGAAGATGTCCTGCGAGAGAAAGCATCTTCCCGACACGGCCATACACATGGCGCCATGAACAAAGCATTCGATGGCTACGTCCAGTTTTTCCAGGCGGATTCTTTCGGTGATCTTTATGATCTGTTCAAGGGTCAGTTCACGGGCGGGTACGATCATTCCCGCGCCAAGCGAGGCATAGTAGCGTACCGCGCGGTAATTGCTGACTGATGCCTGCGTTGAGAGATGAAAGGGCATCCCGGCTTCCCGACACGCTTCTATAACCGACTGGTCCCAGCAGATGATCGCGTCGAGACCACCAGCTTTTGCTGCCCGGACCGTCTTTTGAACATCCGGCAGTTCTTCATCGTATATCACGGTATTGAGTGCCAGGTAGGCTTTTGCGCCATAGGTCGCGCAAAGGCCGGAGACAGTCGGAAAATCATCGGGCGTGAAACTTCTGCTGGCCGCCCGCATATTATATCCCTCCGCACCGAAATAGACGGCATCTGCTCCCGCCTGAAGGGCGGCAAGAAGCGATGTGTGGTCTCCGGCAGGTGAAATGAGCTCGATTTTACGGTGTCTGTCCATGTTCGGTAGTGGTCTGTTTGTCTCATGCCGACAATAGAGTATAAAAATTATCAGGAATTATGTAGACTGTTATGGCGCACTGAAAGAAGGCTGTATTGAAAATTAAAGGTATGCTGTCAATATGAACGAACGTCTGGTGGCAAGAATTGTCATAGGGTTATCATTTCTGCTGATCATTTCCGAGGCTGTAGTAATCGCGCTGTATGGTATTCGCGTTGAATTGTTGTTTCTGCCGTTTATCGTTTTTCTCTCCGCACTCGGGGTTCTGTTTGGTATTACCCTGCTGAAAGGCAGGCGTTCTGAAATCGAATCGGTTTCCACAAGGCGTGCGCGCGCGATGAAAGATGAAAAGGTACGGAAACTGCTGGAGGGTTATGAGGTCGATGAAGAGTTTCTGGCCGGACGGAAGAAAAAAAAGAAGAAGCCGAAGCAGAAACAGGAGGTTTCTTCCCCTGGTATCGCTGAGTCATTTTCCGCACCAGATAGACAGGAAGTACCTGAGGATCCTTTTGAAGAGCTTGATCCGTTACTGCGTGAACTGGCAGAAGGTTTTGGCGGATACGAGCAGATGCTTTCCAGGATAGACGCGATGGATGCAGTGGCGTTCAAGCGGCTGCAGTATGCGCTTGATTTGCAGGGGGTCGATAAAAACCAGTTTCTTCAGCCTCTCAGACGAGCTTTGGCAAAGGCTGCCGGCGGGCGTGCCGGATTACGGGAATCCCTCGATCATGAGGAGATGGAGGCATACATGGAGGAGACTATGACGGGAAAGAATCCCGGACGTGAGGCAAACGACAGAGCCGGTTCATTTGATATCAGGCTGGATGATTTTGCCGGAGTGATGCCCCCGTCTCCCGACGAATTTTCACATAAACCGGGAGATGTTATCAACCGTTTCAAACATGCTCTTAAGAAGAAATGACGGTTGAGTCCTATCCTCACGCAGGTAAATCGCTGATCAGGCGATTCGCCAAGCTCCTGCAGAAAAAATACCGGGACAGGGAAGGGCTGTTTCTTGCCGAAGGGCTCAGAACGGTTTCCGAACTGATGCATCACATTCCGGACGCCGGTTATCTCATAGCGCTGCTGGTTGAAAAGGAGCAACTTTCTCATATTCCGCAAAGCCGGCGCTATAAAGAGAAGATATATCTCATCGATTCTGATGAGGCCCGAAGGCTCTCCGGGACCTCCACCGCACAGGGGATCGTAGGCATCTTCAGCCAGCAGAAGCGATCGGCAGGAGAGATTTCTTCTCAAGAGCAGCATGCCGGAGAGCTGGTTCTTGCGCTCGATGATGTTCAGGACCCCGGAAATGTCGGTACCATTCTCAGAACCGCATCCTGGTTCGGGGTTTCTACTGTTGTGTGCGGGCCCGGAACAGCGGACAGATATAATCCGAAAGCCATAAGGGCCGGGGCGGGAAGTGTTTTCTGTCTGAACCACTACAGCGTGGGTGATCTCGAGAAAGAGCTTGAGAAAATGCGTCGTGCGGGTTATCACATTATCTGTTCATCGCTTCATGGAACCGATTTTCGTCTTCAGCATGCTGTGCCGGAGAGAACGGTTCTGGTTATCGGCAATGAGGCGAAGGGCGTCAGCATGTCTATCCTCCGGAAAGCCGACTTGCAGATCACCATACCGCGCGGCAGGAAAGATGCAGGCGTCGAGTCACTGAACGCGGCGGTTTCAGCCGGGATTCTGCTCTCCGAGTTTGTCCGGTGAGCCTCCACGTGCCCTTTGTGTATTCTACTAATCAATTGCGTTATTGTGCGGAGAGAGGGTTTTCTGCGCTCTGTTCGCCTTGCTCCTGAACCGTTCACGTCGTTCCTTTGACAAGCAGTACCGGGTAGTTTGTCGCGTCGATAAGTCTGTAGACGGATTCAGGGCTTATCGCTTCGCTGCTGTCGCTGAGAACGACAAGTCCTGGTCCGGTCATGTGTATGCATTGGGCCAGCATGGCGCTGTCGGTCCAGGGAAGTACATGCAGCTCGGTCTTCTTCTTCCGGTCGCCGATAATCGACGCGGTTTCTTCCCGGAGACGCGAAGCCGCAGATTCGGTGTTTGCGATCAGAAATATATGGAGAGTGTTTTTCGCGCTTGCAATGCTGCAAGCTGTCTCAAGAGCACGTTTTGACCCACGTGAACCATCATACAGTACAAGAATCGGCCCGTCCGGTTTGACGTCTGAGTGTGCAAGTAAAATATGTGGCCTTGCTTCCTCGACAGCTTTTTTTGCGGTTGACCCAAGCCCTTTCCGGCATACCGGTGTTCTGCCGGATCTTCCCAGGGCAAGCAGGTCGGATTCGAGAGCGGCTGTCAATACTTCAGAGGTTACCGGTCCGCGAAGAGTCCTGAACGTATAGGGGACCCCGAAGCGTAGGGCGGTTTCCCGGAAAATGTTGTAGGCTTCTTTCGCCTGAAGTCTCAGCAGGCGTTCCAGCTTCAGCGTATCGAGAGGTTCGCTTCGTGCGGTATGCAAATGTATTTCCTGACAGAAAGGCAGTTCCGCCATACGGATCAGGTTGATATCCTCGACAAAAATCCCGAGTAGTTCCGCATGCAGAAGCTCTGCTATTTCAGCGGCAGCAACAAGAGATGCCCGACTATGCGGAGAACAGTCAAGGGCGACGCTTATGCGGTGTATCCTGATCGTTTTTGTTTTCCCGGTCATCATTCCTCCGGGGTTTTGTCGTTGTCCGTTTTTGAGGAATACTTTTTCTGTTTTTCGGACATCGCTATAAGTTTTGCTACGGCAAGGCCGTTGATCGTGCCTTCGGGATACCTGCCGTCATCCAGTTTTTCGCCTGCCGGTACTCCCGTGAGGATCTCTATGCCTTCATCAACGTGTGTAACGGGATAGATGGAGAACTTTCCTTCAGTGACAGCCGCGACAATATCTTCCCTGAGCATGAGGTTTCTTACGTTGGACGCGGGTATAAGAACACCTTGTTTGCCCGAAAGTCCCCGTTGTTGACAGAGATCGAAAAAACCCTCGATTTTTTCGTTTACTCCGCCGATAGCCTGTACTTCTCCGTATTGATTGACTGAGCCGGTTACGGCAAAACTCTGTTGTATCGGTTTGCCTGAAATGGCTGAGAGCAGGGCGTAAAGCTCGGCAGATGAGGCGCTGTCACCGTCAACCCCGCCGTAGGACTGTTCAAATACAAGGGAGGCAGAAAGCGAAAGCGGCTGTTGCTCTCCAAACCTTCCGCCAAGAAATCCTGAAAGAATCATCACCCCTTTCGAGTGGATCGGTCCGCCCATTTCAACTTCTCGCTCGATGTCCACAACCTCACCTTTTCCCAGCTTGATACTCGCGGTAATGCGGCTTGGTTTTCCGAAACTCTGATCTCCGAGGATATAGACTGCCAGTCCGTTGATCTGTCCTACTTTTTCCGACTCTGTATCAATGAGTATGGTGTTCCGGAGTATCGCCTCCTGAATTTTTCCGGGGATGCGTCCGGCCCGGTATTTTCTCGCTTCTATAGCCTGTTTTACATCATCCGGGGTAATCAGCTCGTGATCATTTTCCGCGGCATAGAAGTTCGATTCATGTATCAGATCGGTGATGCTTTGTATGTGCGTGGAGAGCTTTTCTGAATCACCTGAGAGCCTTGCTCCGTATTCCGTCATACGCGCTACGGCATATTTGTCGAGGTGCCGCAGTTTTTCCCGACGGACGATAGAGCTGATAAAGCCCGCATAGGAGAGGTGACTTTCTTCGTTCCGATCCATTTCATCGTCGAAGTCTGCGGCAACTTTAAAAAGTTCGTTAAAATCAGGATCATGGGAACTGAGGATATAGTAGAGTCTTCTTTCACCGAGAAGAATGATTTTGGTGTTGAGAGGTACAGGCTCCGGGTCAAGGGAGACAGTGCTTGCCATTCCATAGAGCTGTGCCAGTGATTCGATGCGGATCTGCCGGGTTCGTATCGCTTTCTTGAGCGCTTCATAGGCGAGTGGTTCCAGCAGAAGACGCCTGGCGTCGAGGATAAGGTACCCTCCATTTGCGCGGTGAAGGGCTCCGGATTTAATCAGCGTGAAGTCGGTGACAAGCATTCCCATCTGTGCAAGGTGTTCGATATCCCCCACCAGGTTCTGGGTAGACGGCTTGTCCTCATAGATAACCGGAGCGCCTTTCGTTTTGCTGTTATCGATAATGACATTGACGCTATAACGATGGAGCTGCTGGCTTGCCTTGTTTTTCAGTTCTCCAGGGCCGATGGGCATCATTGGTGAAGATGACTCTTTTTCAAGGAACTGGTTGAAGTTTTCGACCACATCTTTTTCCACAGCATCAAGATAGAGCGCCACTGCCGGTTGATCCTGATAGCTGTTTTTCAGCTCGGCGAAAAGAGGCTTTACGGCAAAGCTCGCAACCTGCTGATTGAGCTCTTTAAGCTTTGCCTGTGTTTCCCTCTGCAACTTCGGGATCTGCATCATAATGCTCTGCATGGCTCCCTTCAAGTTGGCGATCTCTTTTTCAATGGCATTTCTTTCTGCCTCTTTGAGGCGCATAAAAGCTTCTGCATTGAGCACTTCGCCTTTTTTTAAAGGAGCAAAAGCAAAGCCGGAAGGGGTCCTGATCAGCGCTATGTCATGCTCGGCAGCTTTTTTTTCAAGTTCCTCAATTGCCGATGCCTGCTGCTCACTGAACTGTTCCTTGATGACTTTTTCCTGTTCCTGGTATTCTTCGCTGCTGAAAGCGCCGGGTATGGTAGAAAACAGTCCCTCGACAAGCTCTTTCATTTCATGGCTGAAACGGCACGCTTTTCCGGCAGGCAACGCGATTGCATTCGGTTGTCGTGAATTTTCAAAATTGTAGACATAGCACCAGTCATCGGGAACCGGTTCATGAGGGGCAATATCCTGGAGGTACTGTTCAAGAGCGGTTTGTTTGCCTGTTCCTGACGGCCCCAGAGCAAACAGGTTGAAGCCGCTTTGTTTCATTCCGACACCGAACCGTATTGCCTCTCTGGCTCTTTCCTGACCGGATATTTTGATTTCTCCGTCAAGATCAGCGGTGCTTGTGAAGGAAAAACTTTGGGGGTCGCAGGTGGTATAGAGCTGCCGGGGTTCGAGCGGTTCAGGTATGGGCATCTTCACTCCTTGCTTCTCTTGTTGAACATGCAGGCTATTGAATTATTGAAACATTCCTAAAGCTTTGTCTGTTCCATTGTTAGACAAAAAGGTTTGTTGTGACTATTCCCCGGAAGGTGCAGCCGGCGATGATTTGCGAAGATGCAGCGGTTCGGTTTCTTTTTTACGAATGCGGAGATTGAGCATTTCAACCCCGACGGAAAAAGCCATGGCGAAATAGATGTATCCTTTAGGGAATTCAACCCCGGCACCTTCCGCGACAAGTGTAACGCCTACAAGCAGAAGGAAGCTCAGTGCAAGCATTTTGATTGTCGGGTGTCTGTCAACGAAATCATTAATCGATTTTGCCGCGAGCATCATAATGATGACGGAAATGACGATAGCGATAATCATGACCGCGACCTCTTCAGCAAGGCCGACAGCGGTAATTACCGAGTCAAGAGAGAAGACAATATCGATGAGCGCTATCTGCAGCAGTACCGATGCAAGACTTACCGTCCCTGAAGTATGCTTCGACTCCGTCAAGACTGTGATGGATTTCCCTGGTGCTTTTTGCAAGCAGGAAGAGGCCGCCGCCGAAAAGAATCAGGTCACGGCCGGATACTTCGTGCTGCATAACCGTAAACAGGCCTGTTGTCAGTCCCATGACCCAGGCTGCGCCATCCATTCCATAGTGTAGAAGTTGTCAGGTTTGTTGATACATTTAAAGTATATGCAGATACTGCAAGGAAATGAAAGCAGAGGCGTATAGAGGAGGTAGTTCTCAGTTCTCAGTGCCGAGTGCTGAGTGCTGAGTGTGGAATGTTGGAGGTGTTAGGAGTTAGGTGCTACGTGTTAGGATGGAGGGAAGGCTATTTAGCCATTCAGCTATCTGGCTATCCAGCCATTTTGCCTTTTTCCTTTTGAACTTTGACTTATACTTGGTGACTGTGTTAGGAGTTAGGTGCTATGTGTTACGACGGCTCAATAGCTGGTTAGCTGAGTAGCCATTTAGCTATTGAGCTATCCAGCCAACCAGCCAGTTTGTTTTTTTCTCGTCACTCGTCACTTTCTTTCCTTCTTCCTTCTTCCCTTTGACTTTTGCCTTTTGACTTATGACTTCGACTCTCGTTACTCGTCATTGCTTCAACTATATTCACCTTAGCACTTGGCACGTTTTCTTTTTCCTATGAAATGATGGTGCAAAACAAACAAAATATAACTCTGAATCCTTCGGAGCTTTGTGCTGATCTCAGAACATATTTCGAGAGCGGTATCACACGCTCTTATTCCTGGAGAAAAAAACAGCTGCTCATGCTGAGGCGTTTTCTTCTGGAACAGGAAGAAGAGATTTATGAAGCGCTGCAGAGTGATTTCCGGAAGTCACAGGCGGAGACTTATTTCACGGAAATTCACTATCTCATAACGGAAATTGATGCTGCTCTGAAACACCTCAAATCCTGGATGAAAAAGAGGAGGGTGCCTACGCCATTACGATTTCAGCCGGGCCGAAGTTTTTATACCAGGGAGCCCTATGGCGTTGTGCTTGTCGTGGCGGCATGGAATTATCCTCTGCAGCTTGCAGTCGCGCCTGCGATCGGCGCGATTGCGGCCGGAAACTGTGTGATGATAAAACCATCCGAGCAGTCTCCGGCAACATCGGAGCTTCTTGTGGAAGGCGTGGGTCGCTACCTTGATGGAAAGGCGATAAAGGTTTTTCCGGGGGGAGTTGAAGAAAGCCGGCAGCTGCTCGAAGAATCTTTTGATTACATATTCTTTACCGGCGGGATCAAAACCGGAAAACAGGTCATGCGCAAGGCGGCGGAACATCTTACGCCGGTCTCTCTCGAACTCGGAGGAAAAAATCCCTGTATTGTCGATCAGAACACCAACATACCTGTAGCGGCGAGAAGAATTGTCTGGGCGAAGTTTCTCAATGCCGGGCAGACCTGTATAGCGCCGGACTACGTTCTTGTAGACCGTAATGCTGAAGAAGAGCTTCTCAGGTGCATGAAGGATGCCGTTGAGGCGTTTTACGGAACCGAACCTGAAGAGAGCCTTGATTATCCGGCAGTCATTACTGAAGCTCGTCTTGAGAAGCTTGCCGGCTATCTCGACGAGGGGATCGTGGTTACAGGAGGATCGACTGATGCAGGACGTCGTTATCTCTCCCCGACTATTCTTCGGGAGGTTTCACCTGATGCACGTGTGATGACCGATGAGATTTTCGGTCCCGTGTTACCTGTACTGAGTTATGAGACGCCGGAAGACGCACTGAGAGTAGTTCGTATGGCCCGCCACCCTCTTGCGCTCTATGTTTTTTCCGGAGACCGTTCATTTCAAGAGTATATGATACAGAACACGCAGTCCGGCGGGGTCTGTATCAACGATCTCATGTTCCAGGCCGCAATTCCCGCTCTTCCTTTCGGCGGCGCCGGAGAAAGCGGAATGGGCGTATACCATGGGGCAGCGGGTTTTGAAACCTTTTCCCGACCCAGAAGTGTGCATGTGAAAAGAACGTTTCCTGAAAACGTTCTCCGTTATCCTCCGTTCAGTCAAAAAAAGTTCAACCGTCTCCGGAGGCTGTTTCGTCTGTTTTCATAAGGGGTGCCGGGGGGCTGAATTAGTGATGAGTGCTGAGCAATGAGCAATGAGCAATGAGCAATGAGCAATGAGCAATGAGCAATGAGCAATGAGCAATGAGCAATGAGCAATGAGCAATGAGTGTGGGAGGGGTTAGGTGGAATATGGGTAGATCGGAAGGGGAAGAGACAAGAGGCGAGAGCAGAGAAGATGGGAGACGGGAGGTTGATGATTCGTAGGGGCAGACCCCTGTGTCTGCCCGCGGTGACTGGGGCGACGGGACAGATTTTCCCCCTGTCATTCCCGTGCCTGACCCGTGAAATCCGGGCATCTGTTTCACAGGTCTTACACGGGGCGGCATGACTCCTCTTCACTCCCTGTCATTCCCGTGCTTGACACGGGAATCCATGGGGTTTTGACCTTTTTTACCAGTTTTTACGAGGGAATCCGGGTATAGTATCGGTTCACTGAATATTTCTGCAATTCGGGTTTTCGAACTATCATGAATTATTCAGGCTTAGTTCTGAGTGATGATTACAAGTTATTGCAATGGCTGAGTACATGGTATCAAATAAACTTCGGGTTTGGTCTTGAGATCAAGAGTGAATTGATGAAGGAGAAAAAAATATGAAGGAGACTCAGGAGGCAAACCCGGAGAGAACGCTCTCAATCGGTCTCGCTCTCGGCGGAGGCGCGGTGCTCGGCGCGGCACATGTGGGCGTGCTGCGTGCTCTGGATGAACTTGCGATTACGGCAGGGGCGTTGTCGGGTACGAGCATCGGCTCTTTTATTGCCGCTCTTCACGCATTCGGCATGGGTTGGCGCGAGATCGAAGAGATTGCACATGAACTCGACTGGCTTGATCTTACCGGACTGACGCTTTCACAGTTCGGTCTGCTTTCCAATAAAAAATTCGGACGTGTTGTCAGAGACCTCCTGGGAAAAAGAAGGATTGAGGAGTCTCCTCTTCCCCTTGCGATCGTTGCGACTGATATCGGGAGCGGCGAGAAGGTCGTGTTGAAAAACGGGGATGTTGCCGAGGCCGTGATGGCGAGTTCCTGTATTCCCGCTGTTTTCAGGCCGGTCGAGATAGGCGGACGCATGCTTGTTGATGGCGTGCTTATGGAGAATGTTCCTCTTTCTCCCCTTCAGGAGCAGGATGTTCGTCCTCTCGTTTGCGTGGATCTTATGGGGGGTCATATTTTCAGCAGGCCGGATACCATTGTCGACCTCCTGCTTAACGCTTTTTACAGCACGCTGAAAACGACAACCGCCATGCAGATCGAAGAGGCGGACCTGACGATTGCGCCTGATCTCGGGGAATTCAGTCTTGTCGATACCCGGCGGATTCCGGAGCTTGTCGAGGTGGGGTATCGGGACTCGCTTCCTTTACTCAAACGGATGAAGGATGAAGCAACAGCTTGAGGGTATCTCGATGTATTTATTCCGCGTTTCAATTGCATCGTTGAACAGTGCTCAAAATCCTCATGTACTCCGTGTACACTCCAGTTTCTGCGCTCCGTTCGCCTTGCTCTTGAACCGCTCATGACAATTAATAGAGATGCCCTTGATTTCCGGTGTTTTTTTCAGTAGCATGATCGAGAGAGACAGTTGTTCTGTTTGTGTCTATTAATAAAGGAGAGAGAGCATGAAACAATGTATTCGTGTGTGTGCGGTATTGCTGGTGCTTCTTGTGTCAGCACCACTTGCTCAGGCGGCAACCCCTTATGTCAGTGCATCGGCTGGTTTGGGACTGCTCGCTGATTCGGATTTCACTGACAATACAGGTATTGTCAGTGACGCTGTTGACTATAAGACAGGCTACACCGTCTCAGGGGCTGTCGGTCTGGATGCGGGAACGCTCAGACTTGAAGCTGCGCTTGGTTACCAGGTAAACGATCTTGATGGCATTTCAGGAGTTCTTGGCCCCGACCCCGACAATACCAGGCTCGACATTCTTTCCCTGATGGCTAACGGATATCTCGATGTTGAGGTGCCTCTGTCGATGATTACTCCCTATCTCATGGCCGGAGGAGGTCTTGCCAATGTGTCCTTCGATTACGGGGACGGCAACAGTGACGACGATACGGTTCTGGCATATCAGCTTGGGGCTGGCGTAGGGTTTACCGGCATGCCCAACGTGGTGATCGATCTCGGTTACCGCTACTTTGCGACCACGGATTTCACCCCTGAAGATCCTTTCTCATTCACGATAGCCAGTCATAACATCGTCGCCGGTGTTCGTTTTGGTTTCTGAACCGTCGAAATGAATTCTACTCTTCAAGGCAGCGGGCTCCGCTGCCTTTTTCTGATTGATTGCTATACGTTGTCTTTTTGCAGGTTTCGATACGCCCTATACAACGTTAGCGAGGGATTATTCACGCTCGTTAAGGCGTTGAAATCGTCATAGAACCAGGTCTGCGGATTATTGATGGCGGAGTGACTTTTTTGTCGTTTTCTTCCCGTAACGGGTTTGAGTTTGCGTTTAAATTACGTATAATATAACGTAGTATATTTGTGCAATTCTGTGGCAGCACTAACAAACGGAGAATCATCATGAAAAACCTGAATTGATCGATTAGTATCTGACCAGCAGCATCAGCCGGTGAAAAAATCCCGGTTGTCCCTATAGGGCTACCGTTTTAACGTTTTGTTCTGGTCTGTGCGTACGTCACACGCCAGTTTAATGCCTGTGATAG
>JADHTF010000029.1 GCA_016776555.1 Chlorobium phaeobacteroides | reverse complement strand
GTTAGTTCTGAGTACTGAGCAATGAGTGATGAGTGTGGTATGTGTTATGTCCTAAGGTGTCTGGATTTCGGGGGTCGAAGAGGTATTTATTATTGAGCTTTGACTTTTCATGCCGAGGTGCAAGACTATATTCATCTTAGCACTGGGCACTTTTTTTCCTTTTCCCTTTTGCCTTTTGACCTTTACCTCATCACTGGTCACTTTTGTATACTTTTGCCTTTTGAATTTTGACTTGATTTTTGATGAACATTCTTGTTACAGGCGGCAACGGGCAGCTGGGTTCGGAACTGAAGGAACTTGCGGCCCGGCACGAGGGGATGACGTTTTTTTTCTATGACCTGCCTCTTCTTGATATTACCGACAGGGCGATGGTGCATCGTGTCTGCGGTGAGCATGCTGTTGACGCGATCGTGAATTGCGCGGCCTATACGGCGGTCGACAGGGCGGAAGATGAGCCGGAAGCAGCGTATCGGGTGAATCGTGACGGTCCGGAGGTGCTTGCAGAAGCCGCGAAAGAGCGTCATGCGTTGCTTGTGCATGTGTCGACCGATTATGTGTTCAACGGGGAGTCGTGTACTCCCTATCATGAAGGTGACGCTGTCAGTCCGCTCGGTGTTTACGGCCAATCGAAATGGGAGGGTGAAGAGAAGATTCGAGCGATCGCACCTTCATATATGATAGTGAGAACTTCCTGGCTGTACTCTTCACATGGCCGGAATTTCGTGAAAACGATGCTGCGGTTGGGCAGTGAGAGAGATGAGCTGAAGGTGGTGTTCGATCAGGCCGGAACGCCGACACTTGCAGCGGATCTCGCCGAAGCTCTTGTCTCGATGCTCAGCCGGTACGACAGAGAGCATACCTATGCTGAAACCTACCATTACTCCAACGAGGGAGTCTGTTCGTGGTATGATTTCGCCAGAGCGGTTATGCGGGCAAGGCAACTTCCTTGCAGGGTGCTTCCTGTGGGGAGCGGTGAGTACCCGACAAAAGCCAAACGCCCGCACTACAGCGTGCTCGACAAGGGAAAGATCAAAGAGCACTGGAACCTGGAAATCCCCCACTGGCAGGATTCGCTCGAAAGAATGCTGAAGAGATGTTGTTGATTTGTTGAGTTGTTGAATTGAGGAGGAAGACCGGATTCAGAAGCCAAGAATCAGGATAAGAAGGGTGTCGAAAGGAAAGGGATTAGTTTCCCCTTTGTGTCATTCACGTGCCTGACCCGTGAAATATGAGCATCTATTTCACAGGTCTTACACGGGAATTCATTCTCCCCCTCTCCTGTCATTCCCGTGCCTGACACGGGAATCCATTCTTTATATTGGGAGTATTCATGGATGCCGGATCAAGTCCGGCATGACTTTCCGGAGGGCATGGATGCCGGATCACCCCTGTGAAATATGAACATCTATTTCACGGGGCGGGGTTTATCAGATAACATACAGTTCCATGATGGAAGTGGCGTGCCAGCTTATAATAGCTGTTGATTTGAAGATTCTTGAAGAGGATGAACATCAGTTGATTAAGCAAGAAATAAGAGAATTATCCAACAAGATCAATGCTCTTCATAGACGTTGTCTTGAGTAGAATGCAAGGCCGATTATGGCTCTGTAGAGGTTTTGTCATGATTTGATAGGTATTTATAAGGGTAGCGGTGAAACAACAATGCCACAGTTCAACACAACGCTTTTAACGTCATACCGGCTTCTTGATTCGGGATTCTTGTTTTGCAGCTCAACAATTCAACACATCAACCTCTTTTTCCTGTTTTCCCTTTTTTACTTTTTACTTTTAACGTTTGACTTTTATTCCCATGCACATTCTCATCACCGGGGGGGCGGGGTTTATCGGATCGCATGTGGTGCGGTATTTTGTCGATACCTACCCGGAATACAGCATCACCAATCTTGACAAATTGACCTACGCGGGTAATCTGGAGAACCTGCGGGATGTGGAGGATCGTTCGAATTACCGCTTTGTCAGGGGTGATATTACCGATGGCGCAGTCATGCTGGAGCTTTTTGAAAAAGAGCTTTTTGACGGCGTGATCCATCTTGCCGCCGAGTCGCACGTCGATCGTTCGATTGCCAATCCGACCGGGTTTGTCATGACCAATGTGCTGGGTACGGTGAATCTGTTGAACGCGGCAAGAGCACTCTGGCAAGACGACTACAGCGGAAAACTTTTCTACCATGTCTCGACCGATGAGGTCTATGGTGCCTTGGGTGGCGAGGGCATGTTTACCGAAGAGACCTCTTACGATCCGCACAGCCCGTATTCAGCGTCCAAAGCCTCTTCGGATCATTTTGTCCGTGCGTATCACGATACCTACGGACTGCCTGTGGTGATCAGCAATTGCTCGAACAACTACGGACCGTGTCAGTTTCCGGAAAAGCTGATCCCGCTGTTCATCAATAACATCAGGAACAACAAGCCGCTTCCTGTTTACGGAAAAGGAGAGAACGTCCGGGACTGGTTGTGGGTCATCGATCACGCCCGGGCGATCGACATGATTTATCACAAGGGAAAGCAGGGGGAGACCTACAATATCGGGGGAAACAACGAGTGGACGAACATCGCGCTGATCAGACTGCTCTGCAGTATCATGGACCGGAAGCTCGGTCGCCCGGAAGGAGAATCCGGGAAATTGATCACCTGTGTGACCGATCGGGCAGGCCACGATTTCCGCTACGCGATCGACTCCTCAAAACTTCAGCGGGAACTGGGATGGACACCTTCGCTTCAGTTTGAAGAGGGACTGGAGAAGACGGTGGACTGGTATCTGGAGAACAGCACCTGGCTCGATCATATCGCCTCGGGGGAGTATTTGAAGAGAGTGACTAATGAGTAATGACTATTGTCGATTGACTAGTGAATAGTGGAAGAGGGGAGATGGGGAGTGGGTTGTGGGTAATGGATAGTGGATAATGGATAGTGGATAATGGATAGTGGATAATGGGTAGTGGGGAGTAGGGAAGTCAAAAGTTAAAAGTAAAAAAGCTGGATGAATGAGAGCAGAGTGTCAAGATTTGAGAGACGAGAATTGTAGGGGCAGCCCCCTGTGGCTGCCCGCGGTGATTGGTAGGGGCGAAAAATATTTCGCCCTCCCCTGTCAACTTCGTGTTTAGCCATTTAGCCAACCAGCTATCTCGCCATCCAGTTCTTTTTACTTTTGACCTTTGACTTACATTTGGCCTCCTCTCCAGTCATTCCCGTGCCTGACCCGTGAAATCTGAGCATCTATTTCACAGGTCTTACACGGGAATCCACAGTATCTTATGTAAAACCGTATGGATCCCGGATCACCCCGTGTAATACAACGAATATTACACAGGGCGGGATGACTATCTTAACGTAGTCACTGGTCACTGGTCACTGGTCACTGGTCACTGGTCTTCTTTGGGCCATCCAGCCATCCAGCCATTCAGCTATCTTCCCCGTAGCACTCAGCACTACTAATAGTCCCTGCGGTTTTGAATGTTGGAGAAATGTTTTATTTTTGTTCTACTGTAGTCTGAGCATTGATAAATAATTATAAAACTCTGTGGCATATGGCAGAAGAAATGAAATCCCAGCAGCAAAGCGGAGGCGGTCAGAATGTTAAAGGGGATTTTTCTACAATCCTTTCAGGTGTGGGAAACCTTCTTGATACTACACTCACTCCACTTGGCAACGCCCTTGTACAGGCCCTGGAGTCGGCAAACGGCGTTGCTCAGCAAATCCTTGAAGGTATCAGCAAGACCCTTAACAATAATCAGGGAAAACAGTAATCCGTCTGATCCCTTGAAAAGCCGTACCAGGTTACGGGCGGCTTTTTGATTGATAATTGCAGAGGCAAGCCTTTATCAGGTAAAAGGCTTGCCTTTCGCATTTCCCCGCGCTATATTCAATGCCTGAATAATACAAGGTTCACGTATCCTGCTGCTGTGCGCCTCGAAAAACCTGCGCTGTATCCTAGAGCTCGCTCGGGAGAGCCGGAGTCCTTACGTTGCGACAAGTCGCGGCACTCCGGCTGAACTTCATCCGGCCTGCATCGATCAGCGTATGAGGGTTCTTCACGCTATCTTTTTTGACTATACGGTAAAACAATGCCCGACAAATTTCCCGAATATCCTGCCGACCTGTCCTATAGCTCCGTAGAGACTGAAGTATTACAGTTCTGGAAAGAACATGATATTTTTCAAAAAAGTCTCGATAAACCAGGTGATAAGGTTTTCTCTTTCTATGAAGGCCCGCCTACGGTCAACGGTAAGCCCGGGGTGCATCATGTCTTCAGCAGGACAATCAAGGATATTGTCTGTCGTTTCAAGACGATGCAGGGGTACAAGGTTCCCCGCAAGGCCGGCTGGGACACGCACGGTCTTCCGGTTGAAATCGCGGTCGAAAAAAAACTCGGTCTTAAAAACAAGGCCCAGGTTGAAGAGTATGGTGCCGATGAGTTCAATGATGTGGCCAGAGAGCTTGTCTATCATCATATCGATGACAATCGTGAGGGATGGGGACGGTTGACCGAGATGATGGGGTATTGGGTTGATATGGATGATCCCTATATCACCTGTACCAATGAGTATATGGAGTCTGTCTGGTGGGCGCTGAAAACGATCTTTGACAAGGGATTGATCTATAAGGATTACAAGATCGTGCCTCAGGACCCGAAATCGGAGACGGTGCTGAGTTCACATGAGCTCGCGCTTGGTTACAAAGAGGTAAAAGACCCGAGTGTCTATGTGACGTTCAAGGTAAAGGATGCCGATGAATATTTTCTTGTGTGGACGACAACGCCCTGGACACTTATCTCAAATGTCGCACTGTGTGTCGGGCCTGATGTGGAGTATGTGAAGGCCAGAACGAGTGATGGCGTGGTCTACATTCTTGCCGGATCCCGGATCGAGGTGCTCCGCAAGCAGTTGGGCGAGGATGAGGAAATCGTTATTCTGGATTCTTTCAAGGGCAGCATGCTTGCCGGACTGGAATACGAGCCGATGTTTTCCTGGGCTGAGCCTGAAAAGCCCTGCTGGTTTGTTACAGAGGGTGATTTTGTCTCGACAGAGGAGGGCACGGGTATCGTGCATATCGCTCCCGCGTTCGGTGCCGATGACTATGAGCTGTCCAGGAAGTACGATCTCCCGATGCTGCAGCCGGTCGCACGTAACGGCTGTTTTACCGCTGAAGTGCCGGAGTATGAGGGCATGTTTTTCAAGGACGCCGATCCGTTGATTATCAGGAGGCTGAAGGAGGAGGGAAAGCTCTTCAGAAAGGAAACCATTACCCATACCTACCCGTTTTCCTGGCGTTACGATGTTCCTGTTATCTATTACGCGCGCGAGTCCTGGTATATCAGGACGACAGATATTGCTGACAGGATGGTGGAGCTTAACGGTCAGATAAACTGGTGTCCTCCCGAGATCGGTAGCGGCAGGTTTGGAAACTGGCTGGAGGAGAACAAGGATTGGGCGCTTTCTCGAGAGCGGTTCTGGGGGACACCGCTTCCGATATGGGTTTCAGAGGATTTCTCGATAGGAGACGGCCCGGATTCGGGCAAGGTGTTCGCTATCGGCTCCGTTGAAGAACTTCAGGAAGGGTATATCGATATCGACGGCAAACAGTATCGACTCGGTGACGCGCTTGCTGAAGGACTGGTTGAACTTGATCTGCACAAGCCTTTCGTTGACAGAGTCTATTTTATCAGGGACGGCAGACGATACTGTCGGACCCCGGAGCTGATCGATGTGTGGTTCGATAGTGGCTCCATGCCTTTTGCGCAGCTCCACTATCCCTTTGAAAACAGGGAGGTTTTCGATACGACCTTTCCCGCTGATTTCATCGCGGAGGGTGTTGATCAGACAAGGGGATGGTTCTACACGCTGCACGCCATCGGGGCATTGATCTTTGACAAGCCGGCATACAAAAACCTTGTGGTCAACGGTCATATTCTTGACCGGAAAGGCCAGAAGATGTCAAAATCAAAGGGAAATGTTGTCGATCCGTTTGAAACGATGGAAAAGTACGGTGCAGACTCTCTTCGCTGGTACCTTATCCTTTCAAGTCCTCCGTGGAGGCCCAAGTCGTTCAATAGTGATGAGATAGAGGAGGAGCAACGCAAGTTTTTCCGCGCGTTCATCAACAGCTATAATTTCTTCGTCATGTACTCGAACGTTGACGGGTTTACTTTTTCCGAAGAGCCTATCCCGGTCAGCGAAAGATCAGGGCTGGATCGCTGGATTATTTCCTCACTGAACTCTCTTGTTTCAGGGGTTGAACAGCGTATGGAGCAGTACGACCTTACCGGTGCAATACGGTTGATCAATGATTTTACAGTCGATGACCTCTCGAACTGGTACATCCGCCGTTCCAGGAAGCTGTTCTGGAAAGGTGAGGCAGGGCCTGACAAAACGGCAGCGTACCAGTCGTTATACCAGTGTCTCGAGACGGTAGCAAAGCTTCTCGCCCCCTTTACGCCGTTCATCGCGGACAGGATTTTCATGAACCTTAATGCTGTTACCGGCAGAGAGCCTGTTGCATCGGTGCATCTCTGTGATCTTCCATCTGTCGACGCCGGTGCGATTGACAGTCCGCTGGAGCTTCGTATGAAAAAAGCCCAGATTGTGACATCCCTTGTCAGGACAATGCGTGAAAGAGCGTCCATCAAGGTACGTCAGCCGTTGAAGCGTATCATGCTCGCCGTCGATGATGCTGCTGACAGGATGGAGTATGAGCAGGTGAGGGATATTATTATCGATGAGGTGAACGTGCAGAAGGTCGAGTATATCGAAGACGAGGGTTCGGTGGTCAGCAAGAAAGCAAAACCGGATTTCAAATCGCTTGGCCCCCGTTATGGAAAAGAGGTGAAGAAGCTTGCCGATCGTATCCGGATTTTGACGCACAGGGAGATAGCGACGCTTGAAACCGAAGGTTCTCTATCCCTTGACGTGGAAGGAAAAATCTATACCATTACCGGTGAAGATGTTGTGGTCAGCCGTGAAGATATCGAGGGTTGGCTGGTCGGGTCGGATGACGCCTCCGGCGTCATGGTCGCGCTGGATACTGAAATCACCCCTGAGCTGGAAATGCTCGGGCTCTCCAGAGAGCTGGTGAGCAGGATCCAGGCCCTGAGAAAAGATTCCGGTCTGGAGATCACCGACAGGATAGAGGTTCGTGTGGCGGGGAGTGAAAAGGTGGTGCTCGCCGTGGAGAAGAACCGCGACTATATCAGGCAGGAAACTTTGGCTGTGGTTCTTGATGTTGTATCTCCTGAGACACTTTCCGGGGGGCGTGAGGAGAGCCTTAACGGGGAGTTATGTAGTTTTGTTCTTGATAAATCCAAAAGCTAATGTTATAATTACCGTGTTTTTACCAGAGAACAAGATGACGGACGAAAGGTTGTAGTACCTGTTGAGTAGATTGTTTGTTGGCAGTTCAGCAGTGAGTGGGTTTTGTGATGGCAGTATGTAACAATCGTTTAGCCCGGGCTATGCGTTGAAGCGTTTGTATTTACCTGAATTGAGCGATTGTCGATCATGCTGTAGATTCGAGGCACAGGGAACGCCGCTGTAGTGAACTACCGCAAGTTCCTTGTAACAAAGAAGATGTAGTATGATCGATAATCCCGAAGGGAGGCAATAGATGCAGATTGCTGTTTTTTTTCACGTTCACCCAACGGGTTTGTTCACATCAGATGTGTTTTTACGTATATCAGATTAATAAAAATAATCTTATCAGTTTTTAGCATCTATTGACTCGCTCAACTTAGGAATCAGTAAACTGGATAGATCATGCCGAGAAAAAGCAGCAGTGCCATTAAGAGAGACAATGAAGTTATCGAAGGTCCGGTAAAGGTTATTCATACCTATTTGTCGGACGATGAGCTGGAGCATTTCAAGCAGCTTCTTCTGAAGCGTCGTGAAGAGGTCCTGCGTGATCTTGAGATTCTCAAATCATCACTTTCTGAAGAAAGTGTGGAGGACTCTATCAATTCCAACTACTCCATGCATATGGCGGATCACGGTACGGAGACCATGGATCGTGAGCAGCGCTTCATGTTTATCGCACGTGACGAGAAATATCTGGGATACATCGACCAGGCCCTCGAAAGGATCAGGAACAAGACCTACGGTGTTTGCGCCAAGTCGGGCAAGCCTATTCCGAAAAAACGCCTTGAAGCCGTACCCCATACGTCTGTCCGGATCGAGTTTAAAGAGAACAAGAAGAAAGGGTGAGAGAAAATCAAGTCAAAAGTCAAAAGTCAAAGGTTAAAAGGCAAAATCAATACGATACAGGCTGCGGCTTTTTTTACTTTTAAATTTTGACTTTTGACTTTCCTATTCCCCGCTGTCGTTTTCTTCCTTATCGGTTGTCGCGTCGTCCATGCGGATCGGGTAGTCTCCCGTAAAGCAGGCGGTGCAGTAGCTCCGGGTTTCATTTTCAAACCGGGGAGCACTGTTCAGCATACCCTGGAGCGAGAGATATTTCAGAGAGTCGACGCCGATATACTTCCGGATATTTTCAAGCTCTTCATCGTTGTCTTTCGCATCAGCGAACATGTAGGTGAGCAACTGGACTTTTGTAGGAAAGTCCATGCCGTAGAAGCAGGGGTTGGTTATGGGCGGTGAGCTGATATGCAGGTGTATTTCTTTGGGCTTGGCTTCACGGATGAGTTTAATGAGCATTTTGGCGGTTGTTCCCCGTACAATCGAATCGTCGATAACAATTATCTGGCGATCCTGAAGGACGCCGCGGATGATATTGTATTTTGAGCGAACCTTGATTTCCCTGCTTTCCTTCCCCGGCTGTATGAACGTTCTTCCGACATAATGGTTACGGATCAAGCCGTGCTCAAATCGTGCGGGACGGCAGATATTATTGCTTTCTCTGACAAAGCCCAGAGCTGCAGTGTTGGATGAATCGGGCACGCTGACAACAATCTGATGTTTGTTGTCATCATTGGGAGTCTCGATCATGGATTCCCGGGCAAGACTTTTACCGAGATTACGCCGTACCTTGTCCACGGAATGGTTGAAAACAAGACTGTCCGGCCTGGCAAAATAGACATACTCGAAAATGCATCGCGCTTTGCGTTTTGAAGGAGGAAGAAAGAGTGAGGTCGGTTTATGGTTTTTTGCCGAGAATTTGTCTATAAGCAGGATCTCACCGGGTTCGATGTCACGAACATAGTCAACCGCGAGAATGTCGAAGGCGCAGGTTTCACTCGCTACATAATAGACCGCTTCACCGGTCTTCGGATCAATTTTCTTGCCGAGTGCGAGAGGTCGTACTCCATAAGGATCGCGGGCCGCGATGAGCTGATCGTTTGCGAGAATGACAAGAGAAAACGCTCCCTGAACCTGACGCAGAGCATGATAGATCTGGTGAAGAGGTTCTTTTTCCTTGCTCAATGCAGCGAGATGAGGAATGATTTCGGTATCTGACGATGCCTGGAAAATGATGCCGCGCTCGGTGAGCTCTTTTCGTAATGTGCGGGAGTTGGTGAGATTTCCGTTATGCGCAATGGCCAGGTTTCCTGAACGGTAGGTCAGTGAAAAAGGCTGAATATTGCTGATGGATTTTGACGCGCCGGTTGTGGAGTAGCGATTGTGCCCTATGGCCGCGTGGCCCGGTAATTTCTTGAAAATCCCCGAATCCTTGTAGACTTCAGACACCAGCCCCATTCCTTTGTGCTGCCTGTAAACCGTTTTCTTTTTATTCTTTTTGTCGTAATCGGCCACGACGATTCCTGCAGCTTCCTGACCTCTGTGCTGAAGGGAATACAGCCCATAGAATGTGTCCTCTGCGGGAGTTTTTGAATTATAGACGCCGAAAACTCCACACATGATGCCCTTCCTGATGTTAAAATTATGTGAACTTACCGCACTAAATTGTTCCAATTGAAGGTAAAATAACAAGTACTATAATTAAAACTATTTTTCTTCACTTCGCTCATGTGCATTTTTGATGTCCGGTGAACGCAAATAGATGATGAAGTCACCGGGTTATGGATTATTTTAGAAGAGTTCAGCGGGAATTGTTCAAACCTTATAGAGTGCTATACATCATGCCTTTAGCAGCAAAAAAGACGGCTTCGCCTCCGTCACTATGGATCTGGTTCGCGATTACGTTTTTATGGGGTACTGTTTTTTATGGGACATCGATAGTGATGCTTCATCTTTCGGCTTCCCTGCTTGAACAGGGATTCTTTAATCCGGCGTGGGAGGAAATCTATTCGGTATACCTGATCTATTGTGTTGCGTTGCTGATAGTCGCGCTCTCTGCCATGTTCCTGAAAAAACGGTTGGATCCACAAGGAGAAAAGCAGACAAAGCGTCAGCAGGAGGTCATTGCCGGAAAGCGGGAGAAGGTTTTTGTGTCGCTTGCGGGGAGTTTCGCGACAAGTTTTTTCTTTACGGTTTTGACCGCGATTGTCTTCTCTTTTTCTTCCGGCATGGCGGCTATGACGGTGGCGTTAACGGTACCGGTTGTTCTCCTTGCCGCAGGGCTGAATATTTCAGCCGGGCTTGGCGCGTCCCTGCTGGTAGGCCTGGTGATTTTTGTGCTGAAGAAAGTGTAGGGAGCAGGTAGTAGGTAGTAGGTAGTAGGTAGTAGGTAGTAGGTAGTAGGTAGTGGGGAGCAGGGGATGTGGGGAGACGGGGAGGGATGACTTTCTCCCTTTTCAGTCATTCCCGTGCTCGACACGGGAATCCATTCTTCTTACGTGAAACAGCATGGATCCCGGATCACCCCGTGAAATAGATGTTTGGATTTCACAGGGCGGGATGACTATCGTAACGTAGTCACTGGTCACTGATTAAGATGGCTCAATAGCTGAATAGTTCTCAGTGCTTGGTTCTGAGTGGATTTCACAGTGCAGAGCGATGAGCGATGAATTAGGTAGTAGGTAGTGGGGAGTAGGGGCAGACCCCTGTGTCTGCCCGCGATGATTGGCAGGGGTGAGAAGCAGGAGCAAAGAGAGAGTCGAGAGATGAGAGGTGAGCAGGGTTATGTGCGAAGCCTTTTTTACTTTTGACCTTTGCCTTTTGACTTGATTCAAATTTGTGGAGCTAAGGAGATTCGAACTCCTGACCCTTTGCATGCCATGCAAATGCTCTACCAACTGAGCTATAGCCCCGATACGTAGCTGTAAATATGAAAAAAAAACTTTTATTTCCAACTGCTTTTGTTTTTTCTTTTGGATGAAGGCTGGTGACGATGCTTCAGGAAGGGCAGGTGCTAAACAAGAAAGTCTCAGAGAGTTATGAATCTTTTTTTTGTGATCAGGGAGGGTTTTTCCGGTATCTGGCGGGCAAAGCTTCCTGCCGCGGTAACGGTGGTGGTTGGCTTTTTCGCGCTCGTATTGCTTGGATTGTTCGCGACGGTTTCCCTCAGTTTTTTTGACATTATAGAAGAGGTTCGCGGCAGGGTGGAACTTGAGGTGTTTTTCCCTGACAGGGTTTCAGATGAAGCGGTTGTGACGCTGAGAGGAAATATAGAGAAGCTGGACGGGGTGCGTGAGGTGGGCTATATCTCAAGGGACAGTGCCGCAGCTGTTTTTCGCCAGGAGTTCGGCAAGGATATCGTGGAGATTCTCGGTCTCAACCCCCTGCCCCGTTCTGCAAAAGTACTTGTCAATCCCCGGTATGCCGCTCCTGACAGCCTTAAGGGGATTGTTACAGCGATTGCGGCGTATGAACCTGGTCTCGATATCCGGTACAACAAGGTCTTTTTGAAGCAACTTGAGGATAACGCCCGTCTCTTTACCGTGCTTACCGCCGGATCGGGCATGCTGATAGCGGTAGCGACAATAGTCCTTGTGGGGTACACTATCAGGCTGGCCATCTATTCTCGCCAGCAGAAAATCAAAACGATGCGTCTGGTCGGAGCGGCCAACTGGTTTATCAGCGCGCCATACATTATCGAAGGGGGCATTCAGGGTCTTCTTTCCGGAGGATTTGCCGCACTTGCGATCTATCTGCTCTCCGACCAGCTTCTGCTTCGCTATGAGCCAGGTATTTATGAGGTGCTGCATCCGTCGACGGTCTATGTCTATCCTGTTCTTGTCGGTCTTGGCTTTTTCCTCGGGGTCTTCGGGAGTTCCGTGGCGGTGAGGAAGTACCTGCGGAAAGCGTGAGGGTGTTAAGTCAAAAGGAAAAAGTCAAAAGGAAAATGGCTGGATTGCTGGTTGGCTTGTTGGCTGAATGGCCCAAAGAAGACCAGTGACCAGTGACTACGTTAAGATAGTCATCCCGCCCTGTGTAATATTCGTTGTATTACACGGGGTGATCCGGGATCCATACGGTTTTACATAAGATACTGTGGATTCCCGTGTCAGGCACGGGAATGACTGGAGAGGAGGCCAAATGTAAGTCAAAGGTCAAAAGTAAAAAGAACTGGATGGCGAGATAGCTGGTTGGCTAAATAGCTAAATAGCCCGAAGAGCACCTAACACGGGCTAAAGATTTTTCGCCCCTACCAATCGCCCGTCATCCATCTCCCATTATCCATTCTCACCCTCTTGCTCCTTGCTTCTCCCCCTCTTCTCAACTCTCGTCTCTCAACTCTCTGCTCTCCTTGCTCCTGCCTTCTGGCTTCCGGTCTCCGGTCTCCGGTTTCTTTCATTTCAACAAATCAACAAATCAACAATTCAACAATTCTGTGCTTCTTCAAAACTCCGGAGCAGGGTGATCTCTTCACTCCAGATTTCGGGTTGCGGAGTTTCGAGGATCAGGGGGATTTCCGCACTCGCGGGATGCCGGATGATGGCTGCAAACCCGTCAAGCCCGATCTTTCCTTTGCCGATACTCTCATGCCGGTCACGTCTGCTGTCCAGTTCAGGTTTTGCGTCGTTAAGGTGCATCCCTTTCAGGTAGTGGAGTCCTATTGACGCGTCAAACAGTTCGAACATTCCGTTGACCGCTTCTTCAGTGCGAAGATCGTAGCCTGCTGCAAAAAGGTGACAGGTATCGAGGCAGACACCAACCCTGGATTTGTCATGCACTCTTTGAATGATGAAGGCGAGCTGTTCAAACGTGTGCCCGAGGTTTGATCCCTGACCGGCGGTGTTTTCCAGTACCGCGACTGCCGTATTCGTCGCTTCATGCGCAAGATTGACAGATTCTGCAATGGTTTCAAGGCATGCTTCTTCACTGCTCTCTCTCAGATGGCTGCCGGGATGCAAGTTAAGCCGGACCAGTCCCAGAGCTTCTGTTCTCTGCATCTCGTCGATAAACGCGTTGCGTGAGCGGTCGAGTTTTTGCGCATCGGGACTTCCGAGATTGATCAGATAGCTGTCGTGCGGCAGAATGTGCTCAGGCCTGTAACCGCAGCGCTCGCAGTTTTCTCTGAACGCCTCTATGGTTTTTGCAGTCAGAGCCGGAGCTTTCCATTGACGCTGGTTCTTAGTGAACAGGGCAAAAGCGGTCGCCCCGATCTCTTGTGCCCTGAGCGGGGCGTTTTCAATGCCGCCGGCAATACTGACATGTGCTCCGATGTAGCGCATAGGGAGTAGGGAAGTTAGAATTATGAAGAAAGAATCCTGAAGATAGAAGTCAAAAGGCAAAGGTCAAAAGGCAGAAGGAAAGAAAGTGACAAGTAACGAGTGACAAATGAATACGTTAAGATAGTCATGCCGCCCTGAGTAATACTATTACACGGGGTGATCCGGCATCCATGCCCTCCGGAAAGTCATGCCGCCCTGTGAAATCCAAACATCTATTTCACGGGGTGATCCGGCATCCATGAATATTTCCAATATCAAGAATGGATTCCCGTGTAAGACCTGTGAAATAGATGCTCAGATTTCACGGGTCAGGCACGGGAATGACAGGAGGAGGGGAGAATGGATTCCCGTGTAAGACCTGTGAAATAGATGCTCAGATTTCACGGGTCAGGCACGGGAATGACAGGAGAGGGGAAGTATGGATTCCCGTGTAAGACCTGTGAAATAGATGCTCAAATTTCCCGTGTCAAGCACGGGAATGACAGGAGAGGGGGAGAATGGATTCCCGTGTAAGACCTGTGAAATAGATGCTCAGATTTCACGGGTCAGGCACGGGAATGACAGGAGGAGGGGAAACTTCCTACTTCCTATTCCCCGGTTATCCGTTACTCAGAACTCAACACTCATTGCTCAGCACTCAGAACTCCCACTCCCCACTACCTCCAGGCTATCCCTCATCATTCATTATTCATTTCCGGCCATTTCCCCTCTTCCATTACTCAATAGTCATTATCCACTACCCACTACCCACTACCCACTACCCACTACCCACTATCCACTACCCACTACCCACTACCCACTATCCATTACCCACAACCCACTATCCACTATCCATTACCCACAACCCACTATCCATTACCCACAACCCACTCCCTACTAACCCTTCCTCTCTTCCAAATCAACAATTCAACAAATAAACAAATCAACGATCTTCGTCCACATTCACCGTCTCCCTGACGGTATAGTCAGGTGTGCTGGAGGTGTCACGGGTTAGCATTTCTCCAAGCAGTCCGATCGAGAAAAACTGAACTGCAACGATAATCAGCAGAATGCCAAGAAAAAGAATAGGCCGGTTCACAACAGCCTGATTGAAAAATATTTTTCCGATCGTCACATAGAGACTGATGCCGAAACCAGCAAGAAAGCTTATCAGGCTCAGCATACCGAAAAAGTGCATCGGCTGGCGAAGATAGCGGGTGATGAACAGCACAGTGAAAAAATCGAACAGGCCTGGAAAGACCCGTGACGCACCAAACTTGGTCCTGCCGAAACGTCGTGCGTTATGCTTAACAGGAATTTCCGTTACCCTGAAACCGTTCCACTCCGCCAGAACCGGAATGTACCGGTGCATTTCGCCATGCAGATCAAGCGACGCGACAACCTTCTTTCGATAGGCTTTCAGACCACAGTTGAAATCGTGGAGCTCTATGCCGGTAAGCAGTCTGGTCGTGGTGTTGAAGATCCTCGAAGGAATGGTTTTTGACAACGGGTCGTTACGCTGCCTTTTCCATCCACTCACAAGATCATACCCTTCCTGTAGTTTCGCAACAAGTTCTTTCACTGTAAAGGGATCATCCTGCAAATCGGCATCGAGAGTGACGACTACCTCGCCGGACGCATAGCGGAAACCGGCTGCGAGTGCGGCGGTTTTTCCGAAATTCTTTTGCAGGGAAACCAGCTTGACTTCGGGTCTCCGATCTATCTGCTTCCTGATGAAACCGGATGAACCATCCGTGGAGCCATCGTCGATCATCAGCAGTTCAAAGGTGAACGGAAGCTCAAAAAGAGCATGCAGTTCCTGTTCCTCCATTGCCTGACAGATCTGATCGAGAAGCATCGGCAGAGACTCCTCCTCATTATAAAACGGTACGATAAGCGAAAGCACTGGATTTGACGGCATGGTCCTTTTTCATTAGATAGGGTACACTCTAAAAAATGTACGCAATAGAGAAGATAAATAAAGTCAAAAAGAAGCTTGAAAGCTTATCAGGCAGTTAGCTATTTAGCCAATCAGCCTTTTTCTACCCGTCGCTTTCTTTCCCTTTTGACTTTTGACCTTTGCCTTTTCCTCAGCACTCCCCACTCAGCACTCTCGCTTCTTCCGTCTTCCATTATTCAATAGTCATTCGACATTTGACATTCCCCACTCTTCCTAAACTCCCCTCATATCGGGCGGCCAGATGTATTTGTGAAGCTGGAGCTGGAGCCTGACATTGAGGTTATCCTCCAGAATCCATGCAGCGAGTTCGGCCGGGTGCAGTTTGTTGAAAACCGTTCCCATGAGCACGGTGCAGTGCTGGTTCAGGCGGTAGCGGTTCAGCAGATCGACAGCCCAGTCGTAGTCTTCACGGGAGGCGAGGAGCAGTTTGAATTCAAAGGATTTTTTGAGGGGTTCTGCGGCTGAAACGGCAAGCTCTATGTTCGACGTGCAGATGCGCCCGCTTTCTCCTGAAGAGGGGGCTTTGAGGTCAATGATCTTGTGTACGCGGGGATCGACGCGGTCAACGGGCAGAAAGCCGCCTGTCTCGAGAAGCACCGTATGGCCCTTGTCGCAGAGCTGTTGCATGAGCGCGTAAACAGGTTCCTGCTGGAGCGGTTCGCCCCCGGTGATTTCAACGAGCGAAGTTCTGAACCCGTCTGCCCGGCGTTCTATTTCGGATAGCGTCATGGCGGTGCCGTTTTCCACTGACGCGTACCGTGTATCGCACCACCTGCAGGCGCTGTCGCACCCGGAGAGACGGATGAAGGTGCACGGGGTTCCGGCAAAGGTCGATTCTCCCTGAATAGAGCGGAATATTTCATTGATGAGCACTGTTTCGCTCATAGCTCTGTTCCCCTGATGAGCAGTTCCAGCGCGTCGGGGTAGAGCTGATGCTCGCAGTCCAGAACTCTCGACGCGAGCGATTCAGGGGTGTCACCCGGTTTGACCGGAACCTTGTGCTGCAGCAGAACAGGGCCTTTGTCGTATTCAGGGTCAACAAAATGCACTGTTGCTCCTGATTCTTTTTCACCGGCCTCGAGTACCGCTTTGTGGACATTGATGCCGTACATGCCGGGGCCGCCGAACTTCGGCAGCAGGGCGGGATGGATATTGAGTGTTTTGCCGGCGTATGCGTTCACCACGGATTCAGGGACTTTTCTCAGATATCCGGCAAGCAGAATATACTCTACGGCGTGTTCATCGAGCGCCTTGAGCATCGCGGCGGCAAATGCTCCATGTGTATCGAACTGTTTTTCAGAAAGATGCACTGTTGGAATAGCATGCTGATCGGCAAAGGAGAATGCGCCGCACTCAGGACGGTTGGACAGGCAGAGCGTAAATTCAGCTGGAATGTTTCTTTCTTTGAGAGCGTGATAGAGGGATTGAAAGTTCGAACCGGTGCCCGAACAGAAGACGGCAAGCCTTGTTTTATGGTTGGCCATTTACTGTATATTTGATTACATTTACGCTTTGTTTCAACTATAACCTTTCCAATCTAATCTACAAATGTCTGATCCTGTTATCAAGCGTGCATTAGTGTCAGTTTCTGATAAATCCGGCGTTGTTGAATTCTGCCGCGAACTCTCATCCATGGGGGTTGAAATCTTCTCGACCGGAGGAACTCTGCGGAAACTTCAGGAATCCGGTGTTGCAGCGGCTTCCATTTCAACCATTACGGGCTTTCCGGAAATTATGGATGGTCGGGTGAAAACGCTGCATCCGAAAATCCATGGCGGACTGCTTGCTGTGCGTGATAATGCCGATCATATCGCTCAGGCGCGGGATAACGGTATCGGTTTTATCGACATGGTTGTCGTCAATCTCTATCCGTTCCAGGAGACAGTCGCGAAACCTGATGTGACGTTTGAAGAGGCGATTGAAAATATCGATATCGGCGGACCTTCGATGCTTCGCAGCGCGGCAAAGAACCATGAGTCGGTGACCGTTATCACTGAAAGCGCCGATTACCGGACGGTACTCGATGAAATGCGGGAGAACAACGGCGCGACCACACGTTCGACCCGACTGAAGCTGGCAGGAAAAGTGTTTACACTGACATCCCGTTACGACCGGGCAATCGCGGATTACCTGGCTGCATCTTCAGAGGGAGAGGCATCTTCGGAAGCTGGATCGATCAGTGTCCGGCTGGAAAAAGAGATCGATATGCGCTATGGTGAGAACCCGCATCAGAACGCCGGTTTCTATCGTATGGACGACGGCAGCGGGTCACGCTCGTTTGAGGAGTATTTCCGGAAACTTCACGGTAAGGATCTTTCATACAACAACATGCTCGATACTGCCGCGGCGACCGCTCTGATTGAAGAGTTCAGGGATGAAGCGCCGGCGGTGGTTATTATCAAACATACCAATCCTTGCGGTGTCGCGCAGGCCGATACGCTTGTCGAGGCCTATCGCAAGGCGTTCTCAACCGATACACAGTCTCCTTTCGGCGGGATCATCGCATGCAACAGACCGCTCGATATGGAAACCGCGAAGGCCATTGATGAAATCTTCACCGAAATCCTTATTGCTCCGGCCTATGAAGAAGGGGTTCTTGATATGCTGATGAAGAAGAAGAACCGGCGTCTTCTTCTCCAGAGAAAACCTCTTCTGCAGGAGGTTACGGAATACAAGTCAACCCGGTTCGGCATGCTGGTACAGGAAAGAGACAGCCGGATTGCTTCCCGGGATGACCTGAAAGTCGTCACGAAACGTCAGCCTTCAGCGCAGGAGCTCGATGATCTCATGTTTGCATGGAAGATCTGCAAGCATGTGAAGTCAAACACGATCGTCTATGTGAAGAACCGACAGACAGTCGGGGTTGGAGCAGGACAGATGTCCCGTGTCGATTCAGCGAAAATCGCCCGTTCAAAAGCTGCCGAGGCGGGCCTTGACCTGAACGGATCCGCGGTCGCGTCAGACGCGTTTTTCCCGTTTGCCGACGGACTGCTCGCAGCGGCAGAAGCGGGAGCTATGGCGGTTATACAGCCCGGCGGATCGGTTCGCGATGATGAGGTTATCGCCGCCGCCGACGAGCATGACCTCGCGATGGTGTTCACCTCTATGCGGCACTTCAAGCATTGAGAAGAAAAAGGCAAAAGAGTTGTCCACGAATTATAGGACAAGAAGGAAAGAAATCAGGGGTTTATTGTCCGGCAAATGCCGAAGCAATAAACCCCTGGGCCTGTCACCGGCGATAATAAGAGACTTTCCAACAGGCAAAGCCGGTGAATACGATTTTTGCCTCAATGGTTTGCAAAAGTAAACAGGCTGAATAGCTGGTTAGCTGAATGGCTGAACGGCCCAAAGAAGACCAGTGACTACGTTAAGATAGTCATGCCGCCCTGTGTAATATTCGTTGTATTTCACGGGGTGATCCGGCATCCATGCCCTCCGGAAAGTCATGCCGGACTTGATCCGGCATCCATGAAGACTTCCAATATCAAGAATGGATTCCCGTGTCAAGCACGGGAATGACAGGAGAGGGGAAGTATGGATTCCCGTGTAAGACCTGTGAAATAGATGCTCAGATTTCACGGGTCAAGCACGGGAATGACAGGAGAGGGGATGTATGGATTCCCGTGTCAAGCACGGGAATGACAGGAGAGGGGAAGTATGGATTCCCGTGTCAAGCACGGGAATGACAGGAGAGGGGATGTATGGATTCTCGTGTCAAGCACGGGAATGACAGGAGAGGGGATGTATGGATTCTCGTGTCAAGCACGGGAATGACAGGAGAGGGGATGTATGGATTCCCGTGTCAAGCACGGGAATGACAGGAGGAAAAAATCTCAACGCTCATTCATCCCGCCTCCCGACTTCTGGCTTCTGGATTCTGTCTTCTCAACAGCTCAACAGTTCAACAGTTCAACACTCTTTCAGGTTTTCAAGAACCGCTCTTGCGTTTCGTTTGAGGCGCTTGAGTCCGGTACGGTAGACGGGCGTTGATGCGAAAAGCTTTTTGAAACCTGACTTCGTCAGTGAAAGGATCTCTTCCGGGGTGATGGTGAGAAGTTCTTTCTGAGGCTCAAACCCGGCAGCTGTTTTTTTCTTCAGCGATTTCTGATTGTGCGGGCAGACTTCCTGACAGATGTCGCAACCGAACATCCATTCTCCGGTCATTCCGGACTCTTCAGGGGTGAACTCCCTTTTCAGCTCCACGGTGAGGTAGGAGATGCATTTTCTCGCGTCAATTTTTCCCTTTTCAATGATCGCCCCGGTCGGGCAGCTGTTGATGCAGGAGTTGCATTCTCCACAGGGATCGGGCAGGTGCTCCGGGGTGAAAGGCAGTTCGATGTCCAGCAGGATTTCACCGAGAAAGACCAGCGAGCCCTTATCAGGAACAATCAGCATGGTGTTTTTTCCTTTTCTGCCCAGGCCTGCCTTTTCTGCCCAGGACTTTTCAAAGACCGGGATTCCGTCGACACACACTTTTCCGTTTACCTCTCCGGAATGGTTCTCACGTATGCATTCAAGCACCTCTTCAAGTTTTTCGCTCAGCACCCTGTGGTAGTCTCGTACCATCGCGTAACGGGAGAGCCTGCCGCTCTCTGCATGGGTTTCAAGAGGGAAATGATAGGGCATTGCTGCGGAAAAAACGGTTTTGGCTCCCGGCAGCAGATTTTCCGGGTTGTCTCTTGAAGCGATGTTTTTCTGCATGTAGAGCATTTCACCATGCCGGTTTTCCCGGATCATCTCCCGGAGTCTCGTACTCTCTTCGCTGCAGGGGGTAATTGATGAAAAGCCTGCCGCGCAGAAGCCGCACTCTTCAGCTTTCCGAAGGATCGCCTGTACAGTGTTCTCTTTATCCATCACATGCGGTGAGGTTGTTAAAAGGTATGTAGCCTGAAAAATCCTTGAGAATTCGAAAACCCGAATTGTAAGAAATATACATTGAGCCGATCATGTACGTGGATTTCCTCCTGAAAACCGGTAAAAAAAAGCTCAAAACCGCATACAGTCATGTCGCCCCGTGTACTATTCGTACTAGTACACCCCTGTGAAATCCAAACATCTATTTCACGGGGTGATCCGGCATCCATGCATACTTCCAATATAAAGAATGGATTCCCGTGTCAAGCACGTGAATGACAGGAGAGGGGACGTATGGATTCCCGTGTAAGACCTGTGAAATAGATGCTCAGATTTCACGGGTCAGGCTCAGGAATGACAGAAAAGGGAAAGTTTTCTGTTCTTCTACGCCCTTTTTTTTTCCTTTGGTGAATTATTCAGGTTAGATTGCAAGTTTATGCCATGAACGCTGATGTTAACACGAATATACCTGAACACTATGGATCGCAGAGAGTTTCTCGGGAAATTTTTCAAAAGAAGCGGCATCGCCGGCGGTATCGCGGCAGTCGGTGCTGCCGGTGCACTCGGCTATTACCAGCCACGCAAAGAGATATACAGCGAGGGAGAGGAGGACGCCGACGGGTTGAAAGAGCGGCTTGAGGAGCCCGGAAAGGCTGTTGTGGTCGGTGGTGGTCTTGCAGGGATCAGCGCCGCGATGGAACTTGCCCGCAGGAATTTTGAGGTTACTCTTGTCGAAGCTTCAGCAGAGCCTGGTGGAAAGCTGACCGGCTGGGAGGTTGACGCTCTGGGGACGCGGTTTCCGGTGGAACACGGTTTTCACGGATACTTCAACCAGTACTATAACCTCAACGAGATGTTTGCCGAGTCGGGGGTCGGTGACGTTTTCATGCCCGCTCCGGGTTATCCGGTGCTGTTCAGGGAGCAGCCGCTTGAAGTGTTCGGTAATACCCCGAAATTGTTTCCCTTTAACCTGTTTTCGGTATTGCAGCAGTCGTCGTCGCTCGACGTTATTCCCATAATGAAGGATTTCAGGCAGATGCTGCCTGTCCTGGATATGTTTCGCTATGAGTATGACCGTACCTTTGAGCGGTATGACGGTGTTGATTTTCTGACATTCTGTAGGGAGCAGGAGATCTATGAACCGTTTTTAAGAACGGTCTTGCATCCTTTTTCCGACGCGACCATGAACAGGATGGAGGTGCTTTCAGCGGCTGAGGCGATCCGGTATTTTCATTTCTACTTCATGGGGAGTCCCGAGGCGTTAGGTTACCGGATTACAACCAGGAACTGTATGGATGCCTTGATCCGTCCTATGGAACGGCGGCTGAAAGAGCTTGGAGTCAGGATGCTCCTGGGAAAGAAGGTCAGCCGGATTGTCGTTGACGGTCAGTCTGTTTCCGGTGTCGAACTGGACGGCGGCGGTTCGGGTGGGCTTGTCGTGAGGGTTGATGCCGCCGCGGTCAGAGAGGGTGAGTGGGCGTCGTTTAAAGGGGGTAACGGCATGCCGGTGCTTCTGACCAGGCGTGACGGGGAGTATATCGCTTTTGACGCTACCTGTACGCATATGGGATGTCCGGTTGTTCCTGATGAAAAATCCGAAGGTTTTTTCTGCCCCTGTCATGCCGGGATGTTTGACGGAAACGGGGCTGTAGTAAGCGGGCCTCCTGAAACGCCTCTGGGAAAACTTGACGTGACGGTTGCCGGTCAGGAACTGCTGGTGTTTTCCGGAACCACGGGCGGCAAAGAGGTTCTGGAATGTGATTACTGCGTGATGGCCGCGGACGTTTCCGGCACCAAGAGGATTGTCGAACGTTCAGCGATGCGGCAGCCGGAGTTTGAATCGCAGATCGCGGCCCTTGGAACAGCAGATCCCTATGTTGTCTGGAGGCTCTGGCTGGACAAACCGCTCACATCCGCGGAGTATCCGTTCTATACGGTCGCGGGGTATACCTATACGGATTCGATCTCTCTGTTTTCGAGGTTTCAGGAGCCTTTTATTTCCTGGTCAAAGCAACAGGGGGGCAGCGTTGTGGAACTGCATGCCTATGCTATCGCTCCCGGTGATATGCGTTCTGACGAGGTGATCAAACAGACGATGTTGAGGGAGATGCATCACATGTTTCCGGAAACCAGGGATGCCCGGATTCTCTATGACGTCTACATGCAGCAGCAGAACTTTACGCGCTGGGCACCGGGAGATCATGCCGGAAGACCGGTTTCCGAGACGCCGCTGGATAATCTTTTTCTCGCCGGAGACTGGGTGAAAGTCGATGCGCCGGTTTTTCTCATGGAAGCAGCCGCTTTCACCGGCCGCCTCGCGGCAAACGCAATCTGTCGCAAAGAGGGCTTGAAACCGACACCTCTGCCGATCGTACCCATGGACGGGTTGTTTGCGTGACGAGGGAACAGGTAATGGATAATGGATAGTGGATAATTGATAATGAGGGATAGCCTGGAGGAAGTCAGAAGTCAGAATCCAGAAGTTGGAAGGGGGAATGGGGGGAAATGACTAATGACTATTTACTATTGATATAACGCAAGACAGGTAACTGGTAGGGGCGAAAAATCTTTCGCCTTTTTCGGACATATTCGAGCTATCTCGCCATCCAGCACTTTTTACTTTTGCCTTTTGACTTACACTTGTCCCACTCTCCAGTCATTCCCGTGCTTGACCCGTGAAATCTGAGCATCTGTTTCACAGGTCTTACACGGGAAGTCCATACTCCCCCTCTCCTGTCATTCCCGTGCTTGACACGGGAATCCATTCTTCTCCGGTAAAAACGCATGGATACCGGATCGAGTCCGGCATGACTATCCGGAGGGCATGGATGCCGGATCAAGTCCGGCATGACTATCCAGAGGGCATGGATACCGGATCGAGTCCGGCATGACTATCCGGAGGGCATGGATGTC
>JADHTF010000028.1 GCA_016776555.1 Chlorobium phaeobacteroides | reverse complement strand
GCTCAAAATCACATACAGTCATGCCGCCCCGTGTAATAGTATTACACAGGGTGATCCGGCATCCATGCAAATCCCGGCATCAACGATGGATTCCCGTGTAAGACCTGTGAAATAGATGCTCAGATTTCACGGGTCAGGCACGGGAATGACAGAAAAGGGAACGTTTCCCGTCCTTGTGCGCTTTTTTTTTCTTCCCTTGGCGAATTATTCAGGTTACGTACTTGCTTCACTTCTTTTTGAATAGTATATTAAGACAGAATTAGTCCTGTTTAGTTACAATTCAAATCATCTATTCATATATAATAAAGGGGAGAGTGTAATGGGCGTATTAGTTGGCCGGGAGGCACCGGAATTTGATCTTGAGGCAGTTGCGGAAGGCGCAAAATTTGTGGATTCATGTAAACTGTCGGATTTCCGAGGTAAGTATGTGGTGCTGTTTTTTTATCCACTTGACTTTACGTTTGTCTGTCCGACAGAGTTGCATGCTTTTCAGGACAGGCTGGAAGAGTTCAGGCATAAAAATGTTGAGGTTCTCGCATGTTCTGTGGATTCAAAGTTTTCTCATCTCGCCTGGTTGAAGACACCGCGGAAACAGGGTGGCATAGAAGGTGTGACCTATACACTGCTTTCGGATATCAACAAGGTTGCTTCAAAGGCTTATGATGTTCTGGCAGAAAAAGAAGGCGTGTCCTACAGGGGGCTTTTTCTGATAGACAAGGATGGCATTGTCCGTTATCAGGTTGTAAATGACCTGGGGCTTGGACGTAATGTGGATGAGGTGCTGAGGATGGTTGAAGCGCTGCAGTTTACCGAACAGTTTGGTGAAGTCTGTCCTGCGAACTGGAACAAAGGTGACAAAAGCATGAAACCGACAAACGAAGGCCTCGAGGAATATTTCGGGTCAGAGTAAAGGAAATGAAGGATTGCATGACTACAGGTTGATGTGATCCATACTTGATGCGTGATGAAAGAGACGCCCCGTAAATACAGCAATGTGTTACGGGGCGTCTCTTTTCATCAGCTTCCTTATCACTGGTCACTGGTCACTGGTCACTGGTCACTGGTCACTGGTCACTGGTCACTGGTCACTGGTCACTGGTCACTCGTTACTCGTCACTATCCCCCCCCTAATATGCCTTGGCAAAAACCACTTTTCCTTTCGAGGGGTTGCCGCTGCATATGCAGATGCCCGGTTCGTCCATGGAGTATTTCTTTCTGAAGTCCGGATCTTCCGGAATGAGACGGATAGTGGCTTTGGTTTCTTCCTTGATTTTCGCCTCTGTTTCCTCTCTCCCGTCCCAGTGAGCGATGAGAAAGCCTTTGTCGATACACTTTTTGAACTCATCGTATGATGAGACTTCCCTGGTGTTTGCTTCCCTGAATTCGAGGGCGCTTTTGAACATTGACTGTTGTATCGCGTCGAGCAGTGAACTGATTGAGGCGGCAAAGGTGTCGTCAAGTGCAATCTGCTGCTTCTCCCCGGTATCACGGCGGGCGGCGATGCAGATGTTGCTTGAGATATCTCGCGGTCCGATTTCCAGCCTGACCGGTATGCCCTGCAGCTCATATTCCGCGAATTTCCAGCCGGGAGAGTTCTGTTCGCTGTCATCAACGAAAGCATGTATGCCGTTACTGTTCAACTCATCGGCCAGGGCGTGGGCCTTTTCGGCTACCGCCTGCTTGTCTCCCCGGAGGATAGGGACGATAACGACCTGTCGTGAAGCGAGTTTTGGCGGCAGGACAAGCCCTCTATCATCTGAATGAGCCATGATAAGCGCACCGATAAGGCGTGTTGAAACTCCCCAGCTGGTTGCCCAGACATACTCGAGAGTTCCATTTTTCGACTGGAACTGACAGTCGAAAGCTTTTGCGAAGTTTTGTCCGAGATTATGCGATGTGCCTGCCTGGAGTGCCTTTTTGTCCTGCATCATCGCTTCGATGCACCATGTTTCGTCAGCACCTGCAAATTTTTCGCTGTCAGTTTTTCTTCCGATGAGAACAGGCATTGCCATGTACTCTTCCGCAAAGGTCTTGTAGACGTTGATCATGCGGAGTACCTCATCCTGGGCTTCTTCCGGTGTGGCATGTGCCGTATGGCCTTCCTGCCAGAGAAACTCGGAGGTGCGAAGGAAAAGCCGGGTACGCATTTCCCAGCGCACCACGTTTGCCCACTGGTTGATCAGGAGCGGCAGATCGCGATATGACTGAATCCATTTCTTGTAGGATGCCCAGATAACTGTTTCAGAAGTTGGCCGTACGTAAAGCTTTTCAGCCAGTTCTTCGCCTCCTCCATGCGTGACAACCGCGCATTCAGGTGCAAAACCTTCAATATGGTCAGCCTCTTTCTGAATATAACTTTCAGGGATAAACAGAGGAAAGTATGCGTTGACATGGCCTGTCGCTTTGAACATGCCATCCAGTGCAGCCTGCATTTTTTCCCAGATGGCGTATCCGTTGGGACGGATTACCATGCAGCCTCGCACATCTGAGTAATCGGCCAGTTTTGCCGAGCGAACAAGATCTATATACCACTGGGAGTAGTCTTCTTCTCTCGGAGTGATTGTATCTGCCACGAATTGGAATGGTTTATTGGTTCGGAATATGTTTCAGCAGCTGAATATACAACCTACTCGTTGAAATTTTTGATTTTTTCCATGAGGTCTTTCAGGTGCTGTTTCTGTTGTTGGTTCAGCGGCTGCTGCGGGTCGGCGATCTCGGTATATCCCTGAGGTATGCTGAACTCGGACGGTTTGACGGGCATCGGTGTTACCGAGATGACTTCCATGGCAAGCGTGCCGGCTTCATTTTTCTGAATGATCCTGACAGGAAAGCCGTCCAGCCCTTCATCGGAGAGCTTTTTGGCAAGAACCGTATTGGAAAGACGCGGATTTTGTGACTGCAGCAGCCTGAAGGTTTCAAAATCACCAATATCCCTGGTAAGCCACATCTCTATGGTGTCTGTGGCGCTGAACAGCTTGACATGCCGGCAACTGTAGCCTTTAATCGTTTCTTTTCCCGCTTTTTCTATTCTGTAGTCGCTGTCGAAATCGACAAGTGTCGCGTTTTCTGCAGCGGTTTTAAGATTCACTTTTGTATAGGTGGCTGCTTTATGGTTGAGTATGGTGGCCTGATCAGGGTCTGATGCGCGAGTGATTACGGTTGTTTTCAGCGGGTCCGGGATTTTATCCAGTTGTGTCGTCATATCCATCCGCTGCTCATCAGAGCCAAAAAAATAGGTTACCCCGGATTTGCCGTTGGGCATAGTCAGGTTCATGTCAATAATTCCGGTGAACCTTGCTGATGCAGTAAACGGGTAGAGGCTGCAAAACATAAGGGTCATCAGCGCAGTGCAGAACAGTTTATTCATGGTGTCATCTGGTTAGGCAGTCATAAAAGCATAGGAAACTAACGATTTTTTTTAAATTCCGGTTGCGTAAACAGCCATGGCTTCTCTTTGCGGTGTATGCCGTTATTGTTACAGTGCTTTTGTCCGGACTCAGGCTTTCTAACTTGGACGACAGGTGACCGGGAAACTGGCTCTTGCGTTTTCAGATCATCGAATCACATACTCCTTGATGTTACTTTATGCCGGAACATACGCGACAGTGGCGGACTCTTGATCTGCTCAAGGTCACTGAAGAGCATTTCAGAGAAAAAAAAATTGACGAAGCCCGTTTACATGCCGAGATCCTTCTTGCCCATGTTCTGCAGGAAAGCAGGATGGATCTGTATCTGAACTACGATCGTCCTGTCGAGCAGCCTCAGCTTGAAGCATTTCGTGTTCTTTGCCGGGACCGTCTCAAAGGCAGGCCTCTGCAATATATTACCGGGGAGCAGATATTTTACGGCTATTCGTTTTCGGTGGATGAAAGGGTTTTGATTCCTCGGCCTGAAACCGAGCTTCTGTTCGAGTATGCATTGGAGCGTTGGCAGGCAGGGGCTCCTGCTCCCGAAAGTGGCCCGGAAATTCTCGATATAGGCACGGGCAGCGGATGTCTTGCCGTTCTGTTCGCCATCACGGTGCCTGATGCGCGGATAACCGCTGTTGATGTTTCCGCAGAGGCACTTGAAATTGCCGCTTTGAATGCTGAAAAACACGGTGTGACAGAAAGAATCCGGTTTGTGCAGTCAGATGCTCTTCATCCGGGATTTTCTGAAAAACTTGCCGGCAGGTACGATCTGATAGTTTCAAATCCGCCCTATATTCCTGAAAGTGAATGGAGCGCGCTTCAGAAAGAGGTGAAAGAGTACGAACCGAAAATCGCCTTGACGATCTCCGATGGCTTTGCTTTTTATCATGCAATCACCCGAAGCGCTTCAGCGCTGCTTCGGGCCGGAGGAGTACTCTGTTTTGAGTTGCATGCAGACGGAGCTTCCGTCGTTTCGGGTAGTATGCGCGACGGGGGCTATGAAGGCATAGCAGTGCAGAAGGATTATGCGGGACTTGATCGGGTTATTTCCGGGGCTTTACCCGTATGAAGAAACGTAACCTGAACATGTGTTGAGGGTTACTCTTTTTGGACGTATGCGGCCAAGGACACCCTGATGAAATTAATAGGTGTATCAGGTTGTTTTTTTTGATAAATTGGCTTCAATTTTTATACAGGTTCATAGTTCATATTTACTAACAGCTGTTAGCGCGTATTCTATAATGATGTTCCATGATTTGTCGGAGCGTGAACGTCAGGTGCTCTCTATTATTATTCAGGCCTATGTCATGAATGCATCACCGGTAGGTTCACGATATATTGCAAGGAATTATAATCTTGGCCTGTCTGATGCAACCATAAGAAATGTCATGGCTGATCTTGAGGATGCGGGCTATATCAGTCAGCCGCATACCTCGGCAGGTCGTGTGCCGACAGACAAGGGTTATCGATACTATGTGGATCTTATCATGCGGGTGCAGGGTATCGATGATGAGGAGATAAACAGGATAGACCGTAACTTCCGGCTGCTCAAGTACGATCCGAAAGATTCAGCGGATATCCTTCAGGCGGCCGCAAAGGTTTTAGGGAGTATCTCTCAGCAGTTGAGTGTCGTTATTTCTCCGAGGCTCTCCAATGCATTGTTCGAGCGTCTTGATCTGGTGGTGTTGAGTTCATCGAGGATCATGGTGGTTCTGTCGATCCAGTCGCTTTTTGTCAGGACAATTGTCATGGAACTCTCTCTTGAGGTGTCCCGTCAGCAGATCGATAACGTTATCGATCTGCTTAACCAGAGGCTTTCAGGGTTGACACTTCGTGAAATCCGTAACTCCATCAGCCGTCGCCTGGCCGACTGTGACAAGGACAGGGAGCTTTTGAACATGATTGTCGGGTCGGCAGACAATCTTTTTGACGATACACCGGTTCTTGAACGGCTCTACATAGCAGGAGCGGAACATATCGTTAATCAGCCGGAATTTGATCAGCCGCAGAAAGTGCGGGATCTCGTGTGCATGATAGAGGACAAAAACCGCATGGTTGAGCTTCTTGAAAAAGAGGGCAGGGTAAAACCGGTGACCTCTTCGGGAATGGATGTAAGTATCTCGATAGGGAGGGAGAACAGTGCAACTACCGCTGAAGACTTTACCGTGGTGACAACACCGTACTATGTTGGTAACACCATAGGCCGTCTTGGAGTGCTTGGCCCGAAAAGAATGGATTACGAACGCGTTGTCAGGCTCGTTAACTATATGGCTGACAGATTGTCGCACTCATTATCATAGCGTGAAAAGCTATAACGGTATACAATTCAAATAAAAACAAGTGTAAATGGATTATGACAAAGAAGACGTCACATCATAAAGCAGAACAGAAAGAGAAGAGAGCAGGAGAAGAGTCCGGCAGAGAGTCTGAAGTTCTCGACCACAAGATCGAAGAACTTGAAAATGAGCTGATCGGCGCAAGAGAGCAGGCCGATAAATTGCGTGAAGAGCTGTTGCGCAAGGCGGCTGAATTTGAAAATTTCCGCAGACAAAAAGAGAGGGAAGCCCTGATGGCGGGTAGCCGCACTCTGGAAACTGTCATCAGGGAACTGCTTCCGTTTGTCGATGATGTTGTTCGTATTGTCGAGCATGCTCCTGAACTGCTTGAAAAGACAGAAGATGCCCGTCCATATGTTGACGGTGCCGAGCTGCTGAAGAAAAATCTTGTCAGGTGGCTTGAGGATAAAGGGGTTACCAGAATCGATGCGTTAGGAAAGAAGATGGATGTCAACCTCCACGAAGCTATCACGCAGGTTGAGTATCCGGATGTCGAGCCGGAAACGGTTGTTGAAGTTTTTCAGGACGGCTATGTTCTGGGTGACAGGGTTCTTCGCCACACGAAAGTTGTTGTGGCTAAATAAGACCGCAGTGGTTTATTACAAGAAACAGTTGAAATAGTTGATACGAGATGAAGAGAGATTACTATGAAGTACTCGGGGTATCCCGATCGGTTTCCAAAGATGAGATTAAAAAAGCCTACCGTAAGCTGGCCATGAAGTACCATCCGGATAAAAATCCGGGTGACAGCGAGGCTGAAGAGCATTTTAAAGAGGTGAACGAAGCCTATGAGGTTCTGAGTAATGAAGACAAGCGGCGGCGTTATGATCAGTTCGGGCACGCAGGCGTAGGATCCTCAGCTTCTTCGCAGGGTGGTGCGTATGGTGCCGGCGCGGGTGATATAAACGATATTTTCAGCGCGTTCAGTGACATGTTCGGCGGGGGTGCAAGGTCAGGCGGTGGTTCGCCGTTCGGATTTGAAGATGTTTTCGGAGGAGGGGCCAGGCGGTCGAGGTCATCAGCCGGTGTACGGGGCAATGACCTGAAAATTCGTTTGAAACTCTCTCTGGAAGAGATTTCGAAGGGCGTTGAAAAAACGATTAAAATCAAAAAGCAGATACCGTGTGAAGTCTGTCAGGGCACTGGCTCAAAAACCGGTGAGCTGGAGACCTGTTCAACCTGTCAGGGGGCAGGAGAAGTACGCCAGGCTTCAAAAACGATGTTCGGCCAGTTTGTCAACATTACCGCCTGTCCAACCTGTGGAGGAGAGGGCAAGGTTGTGAAAGAGCGTTGTACTTCCTGTCACGGGGAAGGTATCAAACAGGGCGAAACGACGGTAAAGGTAAATATTCCTGCCGGGGTGGAAGAAGGTAACTATCTCACGTTGAGAGGACAGGGCAATGCCGGTCCGAGGGGCGGAGGCAATGGGGACCTGATCGTGGTTATCGAAGAGATGCCCCACAAGCTGTTCGTCCGCAGAGGGAATGACGTTATCTATAACCTGCCTGTCAGTTATCCTGATATGATTCTCGGGACAAAAGTGGAGGTGCCGACGCTTGATGGGCGTGTGAAGCTGACTGTTCCCCAGGGAACCCAGCCGAACACCATGCTGAGGATCAACGGCAAAGGCATCGGTCATCTGAAGTCACCGGGCAGGGGGGATCATCTTGTCAGGGTAAATGTCTATGTCCCGAAGGAGCTTTCCCATCGGGATAAGGAACTTCTGAAAGAGATGAAGAAATCGGATCATCTTGTTCCGGATGAAAAAACCGATCATGAGAAAAGTTTCTTTGAAAAAGCCAAGGATATATTTGGATGAGAATTCAGCAGCATCAACAGAAAAGAGGCTGTCTCAAAAGGGCAGCCTCTCGTATTTTGAGCAGGAAATAGTTGGTGGCATCCCTCCTGATTGTCATCCTCCGGTTTGATCCGTGAAACCAGGGTTCCTATTTCACAGGTTTTACACGGGAATCCATTCTTATTATTGGAAGGTCCCTGTGGATGTCGGATCAAGTCCGGCATGACTCCTCTCCACTCTCGGTCATTCCCGTGTTTGACACAGGAATCCATTCTTACTATTGGAAGGCCCATGTGGATGCCGTATCAAGTCGGGCATGACTCCTCTCCACTCTCGGTCATTCCCGTGCTTGACACAGGAATCCATTCTTACTATTGGAAGGCCCCTGTGGATGCCGTATCAAGTCGGGCATGACTCCTCTCCACTCTCGGTCATTCCCGTGCTTGACACGGGAATCCATTCTTATTATTGGAAGGTCCCTGTGGATGTCGGATCAAGTCCGGCATGACTGTATGTGGTTTTGAGCTTTTTTTCCGGTTTGAACCCTAAGAGACAGGTTTCTGAGGAGCCCTCCTTTCTGTTGATCAGTCAATCATTCAAATTCAGTTTTTGCCTCATCGATCACCGTGGGTGTGATTTCTCCATATCCCATCTCTTCTGCGTACTCTTCAGTGGCAATTTTGATTCTGTTACGCAAAAAGGAAGGTATCTGTGCAAGCAGCTCCTGAGCGTCTTCAATCCATACCAGCTCGCTGTTTCTGTTTCGTATGGCGGATCTGTATGAATGTGTTATGTTTCTGACAAAGTCATCAATAGCCTGGATGTCGGAAAGTTCCTGGGGGGCAAACACCTTTTCGGCGAGGATTTTGTTTCGAACCATGTGTATTTTGAGCTGAGGAAGATACATCATGGTCGCCATAGGTTCGGGACTGCCGCAGGTGAGAAAAAGAGCGATTTTTTTTCTCCGCAGATATTTTTTAAGGTTACTCTGAAAAAACGAACCGAGCAGCTCAGAAGACACCAGCAGGTAATAGACCGGAGCTCCCATGATAACAACGTCAAAGTCCTGAAGAAAACTGTAGTCGGCGGTCGCCCTGCATTTTCCCTTTTCAACATACGCACCGGTTTCAACCAGACTTTTGCCGAGTGCATCGACAAATCTGTCGGTTGACCCGCCTGAAGAGCGTGTATCATAAAGGATGATGGCTTTCATTTGTTGGGAAGAGTTGGACATGATTTCTCTGTCAAAGGTTGTGCGGCCAAGCGCTTGGAACGCCTCAGTATGTAATGAGTTAGTATAACATATTAGATGCTAAATCTCAACAGCCGAAGAGCTCATGCGATGTGATCAGAATAATTCACCAAGGGAAGAGAAAAAGTGCGTACAGGGACGGGAAACTTTTTCACACGGGAATCCATCCTTGTCCTGTAAAACTGCATGACTCCTCTCCACTCCCTGTCATTCCCGTGCCTGACACGGGAATCCATTCTTGTCCTTTAAAAACCCCATGGATGCCGGATCACCCCGTGTAATGGTTGGGATGTGCCGACCGGTATGTCTGCAACGTACTGCGGATGAATGAGAGGATTTCCTGAAGATTTTTCAGAAATAAAAAAGAGGGTGATATTCTTCACCCTCTTGTAACGATCACGTTGTGCTACTGCCCGGTCATACGAAATGCGCGAAGACTTCGAGAAGATCCACGACTCTTGTGGAGTAACCGAGCTCATTGTCGTACCAGCCGACTACCTTTACCATGTTGCCTGTCGCCATAGTGAGCTGCGAATCGAGGATACATGAATTCGGGTTTCCAACGATATCGATTGATACCAGGGGATCGGTGCAGAACTCAAGAACGCCTCTCATGTTTCCTTCCGCTGCCTTCTGCATCGCGGCGTTGACTTCTTCTTTGGTGGTAGGCTTTTTCAGGATAACGGTCAGATCTGTTACAGAGCCGTCCGGAATGGGAACGCGCATTGCCATTCCGTCAAGTCTGCCGACCAGTTCAGGAATAACAAGTCCTATGGCTTTTGCCGCGCCTGTGCTTGTGGGTATGATTGAGGACGATGCAGTTCTTGACCGGCGCAGATCTTTATGAGGGAGATCGAGAATTCGCTGATCATTGGTGAAGGCGTGCACGGTGGTCATATACCCTTTTTCAATGCCGAAGTTATCTTCGAGAACTTTGGCCATAGGCGCAAGGCAGTTTGTCGTGCAGCTTGCGTTTGAGATGATTTCCTCATCGCCTGTGATGGTGTCGTCGTTCACACCGAGTACGATCGTCGCATCAACGTCATCTTTGGCAGGAGCTGAAATAATGACTTTTTTCGCTCCGGCGGCGATGTGCTTTGCCGCACCCTCTCTGCTTGTGAAAATGCCGGTTGATTCCACGACAAGGTCAACACCCAGTTCTTTCCATGGGAGCTGTGCAGGATCTTTTTCCGAACAGATGATGATTTTATTTCCGTTGACAATCAGGGAACTGTCTTCGACCGCTATTTCAGCATTACAGATGCCGTGGGTTGAATCGTATTTAAGAAGATGAGCAAGTGTCTTGGCATCACACAAGTCATTAATCGCGACCAGTTCGATTTTTTCATTGTTCAAAGCCTGGCGGAATACCAGGCGTCCTATACGTCCGAATCCGTTTATTCCTACTTTTACTTTTCCCATGATAACGTTCTCAGGTTTGTTGTATTCAAAAAAATTCATGTTCAGTGCATGAAAATAAGATAACTATACTGAAATATTCAGCCTTTTTTAAGAAAACTTTCGGTTAAACTTGTTTTTAATCCGTTGAAACTGCCGTTACTCAACAGGATAATAAGGTCATCAGGTCTGATGTTTTCGTGAATAAACCTCACGATATCCTCCGGGTAGCCGGCAGGATCTTTTCCGGACTGAAATACCTTTTTTCCTGAACCGGCGAGAGACGAACAGAGTTTTTGTGTGTCGAGACGTTCATGTTCTGCATATCGTTCAGGTCGATGAACCTTGCCGATAATAACAATATCGGCATCACTGAAGCTGTTTTCCAGATCCTTCTGAAATATGTTTCTTGTGCTGGTATTTGATCGGGGCTCAAAGCAGGCCAGTATTCTTCTTTCGGGGAACCGTTGGCGTAACGACGAAAGGGTTGCGCTGATAGCGGTGGGGTGGTGCGCGAAATCGTCGATGAGCGTGATGCCGTTATCGAATTCTCCAACAATCTCCATTCTTCTTTTCGGTCTTTTGAAAGAACGGACTCCTTCGGCAATAACCGGAAAGGGGATGCCTGCATGAGAGGCCGCTGCAACGGCAGCGACGGTGTTGAGAATAGTATGGCTGCCGAACTGGTCGATCCGGATAGTTCCTGCAATGTTTCCTTTGTGAGCCAGTTGGAAAGAGGTTTCTGTTTCGCTGACATCGATATCGGAAACCGACCACTCGAACGCTTCGGACATGCCGAACCGCTCAACCGGACAGAACGCCTGACTGCTTATTTCCGAGGCGATTGTGTCATGGCCGTTGACAATCAGCAGACCGTTTGAAGGGATAAGCGCTATGAATTGCCTGAAGGATTTTACGATATCGTCAAGGGAACTGAATATATCAGCATGGTCGAATTCTATGTTGTTGATTACCGCGATATCCGGGCGGTAATGCAGAAACTTGCTCCTTTTATCAAAATATGCGGTATCGTATTCATCACCTTCTGTTATGAAGTGGCCGCCCTTTTTTTTGCCTGATGCCCTGCATCCGGCGTTGAAATTTTCAGCGATGCCGCCGATCAGAAACCCCGGTGTCAGGCCTGCATGCTCGAACAGCCATGCGGTGAGGGAGGTTGTTGTTGTTTTGCCGTGAGTGCCGGTAATGACGATCGATCTGTTTTTCCCGATAAGTTCCCGGCGAACGATCTCCGGCATCGATACAAGGTTCATGTGTTCGTTCAGCGCAGCCTCGAGCTCCGGGTTTCCTCTGCTGATCGCATTGCCCACGACGATAACGTCCGGTGCGTCTCTGAGAATGTTCAGCGGATCAAAACCCGTATGACATGGAATCCGGTGTTTGTTGAGATAGTCGCTCATCGGCGGATAGAGGGCACTGTCGGAGCCCGCAACCCGGTGTCCCGCCCTTGAAAGCGCTACAGCAACAGACGCCATGGCTGTTCCGGCTATACCGATAAAATACAGTGAGGACATGATGTTCTATCGGGTTTTGAGCGTGAGTGTATTCATCGTCATGTGTTCATTCCGGGTTGCTCAGAGGTTCCCTCTGAGCAGAAGAGATTTTTCTTACATAGAGGCTGTAAAATACAAGCAGGGCATTGATGGTGCCCACAATCACAAAGGGGGCTTTCGGGCTCATGCTGTCAAAAAGCCTTCCTCCTGTTGCTGCAATAATCAGAATGCCTATTGCGCCGCTGATATTGAATGCCCCGAGGACAGAGCCTCTTTTTGCCTTAGGGGCTTCCTGGCCGATAAGTGACTGCGCCCCGAGAAAGACGCTGATCTGGCCGATGCCGAGCAGGATAAAGACCAGATAGCCGATCGGATCGAAAGGGTTGTCGAGAAGAAGCACCGAAAGATTGCCGATCATGGCCAGAAACATGCAGAGCGCGAGAGCACTGACCCGGTTGATACGGTCGATGACCGGCCCTATGAGTGGAGCCCAGAGAAGGGCGGCGATCTGGGTGATGATGAATATGGTGGTACCCTTTCTGAATGCTTCGCCTGACTCCATTCCCATGGCAAGACCTGCCGTAATGCCCCAGAGGCTCAGAAAGGTGCCATTGATCGACTGATCGCCTCTTGCGATGAATGCAGCGGAGTAGGAGAGGAGAATCCTGGGGTTTTTTGTTGCCGTGAAGCCGCTCTGGAACAGTTCCTTGAGCGGAGGGCGCTCGTTACGTTTAACCGGCGTTCCTTTCTTGAGCCCTATGGAACAGACAACTGCGGTGATTGTTGCCAGGGCGGCTATGCTCAGATGAGTGATGAATCCGGCTTCGATTTTTCCGATCCCCCGGCTGGTCAGAATTTCAGGAAGCGAGCCGAAAAACTGGTTTGTGATAACGATTCCGAGCCCGTTGAGCAGCCCGATAAGGGCGACCATTTTACCTCTTGAACGTTCTGCAGGATAGTCTACGAGAATGGTCGACAGTGCTCCCGCGATGGCCACGATTGCGAATGCATAGATGATTCGAAATAACAGCAAGTCATTGACTGAGGAGGCGAAAGGGTAGAGGGCATAGGTAAGAGCCATGAGCAGAAAGCCGGCAGTGAAGACCGGTTTTCTGCCGATACGGTCCATGAGGATGCCTGCGGGAATAAAAAAAAGCAGCGTTACAATTTCTGTCCAGAAAACAAGGTCTCCGCTGATTGCGCCTTGTTCGGAAACGGGGATGTTGAGGTGGATGTTGAGAATATATGTCTGTCCGATGGACAGAAAGGTGATCATGCCGATAGAAAAAAAAGCCGCATAGAAAAATGTCCATGCATGGTAGGGCTGTATAGACGGGTCCAGTTCAATCGGGCCCATTTTGCGGGTGCTTGTTTCTGTATGCATGAACTGTTTCGGGGCTGAAGTGTTAGAGCCTGAAAAACTAAAATGCCAATATACGCAAGAGTGGCTGGTGGCGAAAATTACCGGGCTGTTTACTGCTTAATTGGGATGCATTACTCCATCTTCCATACGCAGGCACCGGTCCGCCGTTGCGGCATAGTCTTCATTATGGGTCACGATAACAAAAGAGGTCTGGTGCTCCTTGCTGAGGCCGGCCATAAGATCATAGAGTATCGCGCTGTTTCTGCTGTCAAGATTGCCACTCGGTTCGTCAGCAAGAATCAACATGGGTGAATTCATCAGGGCACGTGCTATTGCCACTCGCTGCTGTTCGCCACCTGAGAGTTCGGCGGGGAGATGATCCAGCCTGTTTCCAAGCCCGAGTTTCTCCAGTAGCTGCGAAGCTTTTTCTTTGGCCGGATTCAGTTTTCCTGTCGCGATGAACTCGGACATGGCGACGTTTTCAACAGCGGAGAAATCGGAAAGCAGATGATGAAACTGAAAGACAAAGCCGATTTTTCTGTTTCTGAATGCTGCGAGAGCTTTTGGTGAGAGAGTATAGCGTTTGTCGCGGAAAAGCTGTTCTCCGTTGAAGGATATTTCGCCGTTGTCCGGAGTATCGAGTGTTCCGAGTATGTTCAGCAAGGTTGTTTTGCCGCTTCCAGAAGCTCCAACCACGGTTACCATTTCACCGTCGTCGACCGTGAGATCGATCCCCCGGAGAATGTCCAGGCTTTTCCGGCCGGGAAGAGTGAATGATTTGAAGAGAGAGCGTGCTTCAAGCATAGAGTAAAAGTGACAAGTGACGAATAAAAAGTGACGAATAACGAGTGACGAGTGACAAATAAAAAGAGACAAGAGACAAGAGACGAGAGGGAAAAGTGTTGTATCTCGCAAAACGCCATATGGATTCAATAGCTCGATAGCTCAACAACTCAACAACTCAACAACTCAACACTTCAACAACTCAACAACTCAACACTTCAACAACACATTCACGCTCTTGTCTGGCCGTCGCCTTCGATAACCCATTTGTAACTCGTCAGCTCCTGCAGGGCCATGGGGCCGCGAGCGTGGAGTTTCTGCGTGCTTATGCCGATTTCCGCGCCGAGCCCGAACTGAGCTCCGTCGGTGAAAGCGGTAGAGGTATTGGCATAGACCACAGCAGCATCGACCCGCTTGAGAAATTCATCTTTTACCACCGCATCTGAAGCGATAACAGCTTCGCTGTGCATGGAACTGAACCGGGCGATGTGTTTGAGTGCATCCTCAAGGCTGTCAACGGTTTTTACTGACATTTTCAGGGAGAGGAATTCAGTGCCGAAATGTTTTTCCTCCGCCTTCTGCAATAGTTCCGAAGGGTAGCGGCTCAGTAGCGCGGGGTATGCGTCTTTGTCGGCAAATATGATAACCTTTTTTTCTGCAAGCGGTTCCGCGATAGAGGCAAGATCGTCAAGACGTTCCCTGTGAATCAGGAGCGTGTCAAGCGCGTTACAGACGCTCGGTCTTCTTGTTTTTGCATTGAAGACAATCTCTTTACCCATCTGAAGATCACCGCTCAGGTCAAAATAGGTATGCACAATGCCTGCACCGGTTTCTATCACCGGTACTGATGAGGATTTTCGCGCGAAATCGATGAGCTGCTGGCTTCCTCTTGGAATGATGACATCGATATAGCCCACGGCGTTGAGCATGATACCTGCAGCTTCACGATCAGAGGGGAGCAGGTAAAGCGTGTCAGGATTGACGTTGTTACGAACAAGTACTTCGCGGATAAGATCCACGATCGCCATGTTGGAGTACATGGCGTCGCTGCCGCCTTTCAGCACCGTCGCGTTGCCTGATTTCAGACAAAGGGCGAACACGTCGAAGGTGACATTCGGTCGAGATTCGTAGATAATGCCGACAACGCCGAGCGGAACCGTTGTCTTTTTCAATGCAAGTCCGTTCGGTAACGTTCTTTTTTCAAGTATTCTTCCTACCGGTGTCGGAAGTTCTGCCACGTTTCGGATATCAGACGCGATCGATTCGAGCCGGGATGTGCTGAGCAGCAGTCTGTCATATTTCGGATCATTCGGATCCATCCTGTCGAGGTCTTTCTGATTAGCCTCAAGAATGGTTTGACTGTTTCCGGGTATGCGGTTCGCAAGGTCGTTCAACAGACTGTTTATATCGCTGTCGGACAGCGTGCAGAGTTTTCTGCTTGCCTCACGAACCTTTTCGAGTTGCTTGTAGATGGTCTCTTTCATGTCTTCTATGCTATCACTGTATAGACGTTACCTCCATTTCATCACTTCACGAATGTAACAAAAAAACGAGTGTTTTCGACCGGATTTCAGGATGAAGAGAGCAAGAATTTCAAGACAGAGAAGTTTTGCAGGTTCAATCGATCCATCGGGCTGTTGATGCTTTCTGTGTTGATGAGCGGAGGCGTTTGCCGTCACTCTGTTGAGCAGCGTGAACGAATCGTTCTTTTTTTGCATTATAACAATTGTTACATTTTCTTTCAGGGTAGCCCATGAGGAGAGTTGATTCGAAAGGTAGGGACGGGAGTGATCGTTGTAATGATTATCAGGTTGAGGTAGCGTTGATACAGAAATTGATGAAAGTGATATTCAGGAAGGCACGTATCACGGAAGTGTTGCTTATGTGTAGTGTCGTCTATGGACGGCCTGTTATGGGTGAGCAAAAGATACCGGATACGCCTCTCTATGGAGTTGAACAAAGAGAACGGGACTACAGCAAAAAGAATCTGGACGGTCTCACTGAAGAGTTGCTCCGCTATAACTCTCAGCTGCAAAGCCTTGCTGCAAAAATCAATGCAGCACATGCATTTATTCCTCAAGCCTCGGCTCTGGATGACCCCCGGTTGAGTTTTGAGGCAAGTAATATTCCTGTTGACAATCCTTCATTTCACCGTACCCCCATGACGGGAATGCAGATTTATCTGAGGCAAAGAATACCTTTTCCCGGAAAGTTGGGCCTGAAGAAAAAAATTGCCGAGTCCAGAGAGGCTCAGGCGGTCGAAGAGCATCTTGAAACGCTCAATCAACTCGTGGCAAAATTTAAAGGGGCTTTTTATGATTACGCCTTCATCTTCAAAGCGGTAGATATCAGTCAGAAAACGATAGGTCGTCTTCAGGCATTGACAAAAAATCTGGAAGCAAAGTATGCCGTTGGAGAGGTGCCTCAGCAGGATGTTCTCAAGACAAAAGTTGAACTATCTAAAATGCGTGAGCGGCTGATCCGGCAAGATAAAATGAAGGACATACTTGCGTCGCGCATTACCACCCTGCTGCATCGTCCCGGGAAAACACCTCTGAAAATAGTTGTTTCAAAAACAACACTTACCGGACTTCCGGGTGGGCTGGAGGATCTTCTGAAAGTCGCGCAAAATTCGAGACACTGGCTTAACAGAGCTGATAAAATCATCAATGAAGCAGAGTACCAGCATGCGTTGTCGAAAAAAGAGCTGTTGCCGGACTTTGATTTTTCGGTTGGCTATCGTCTTCGCAGTAATGCGATAGAAGGACCGGTTCTCGGGGAAGATTTTTTCTCGGCGGGAGTAAGCGTAAACATTCCTGTCTGGACTACCCGCAAGCAAGGTAAGCGAGTAGAGCAAACACGGTATCTGGTTACAGCGGCCAGAAAGGACAAGGAATCGATAGAGCAGGAGACGATCTATCAGGTAGAACGGCTTTTCTTTGAGGTTACCCGACTGAAAGAGCAATATGAGCTGTATCGTTCCCGCATTGTTCCTGAATCTGAATCGGCCCTGGTCTCTTCAAGAAGAAGCTATGAGGCAAATGAAGTTGATTATCTGAACGTTATCACCAATGAGCTGAATCTGTTTCAGGTCCAGCTTCTCATGCACCAGTATTATTTCGAGCACGAAAAAAAGATTGCCGAACTTGAAATGGCGATCGGAAAACCTCTTGCTGCACTTTCGTTCACAGGAGATGCTTTATGAGAGCAAACAGGCTGTTTCATTATTTCTCTATGCTGCTGGGCGTTTTGTTGTTGTCTTTCGGGATCATAGCCTGTGAGAAAACAGTTCCCCGCGAGGATATTTCGCACTACACGTGTCCGATGCATCCGCAGATCAGGATGGACGATCCGGGATCATGTCCTATCTGTGGAATGGATCTTGTTCCTGTCCTCAAAGAGGGTGCGGGCCAGGAGGATCATTCCTCACATGAGCATGCGGCTCATGATACTCAGGAAAGCACGGATACAGAAGGCATTCGTATTGATCCCGTGCGAACCCAGAATATCGGAGTCAGGACTGACAGTGTTGCAGTTCGTTCTCTCACCCGGTCATTTATCATGTACGGAAAGGTTGCATATGATCCTGAACTCTGGGTGGCGCAAAATGAATATATCGAAGCGTTGAAACTTGGGGACAGCTCTCTCATTCGATCCGCAGAGCTGAAACTTCAGTTCCTGGGCCTTTCTCAGGAATGGATCGGGCTGATCAAAAAAGAGCGTAAACCGGACTTGGGTATTCATCTGCCTTCCGGGATTGCGCGAGGGTATTTTGAGGCTTTTATCAATCAGGGAGATGTGGGAACTGTCAAGGTCGGCCAACAGGTGGATATTCTCGATGAAAAGGGGCGTGTCCTGCAGCAGGGGGTTATTGAGGCCATTGGGGTGCTTGTCGATCCGAAGACCAGACTTGTTCGGGCTTTGGTCAGATCCGGGAAAAGTATTGACCTGAAGGCAAACACTTTTGTGCAGTTCCGGATTCTGATTCCGTTAGGCCGGCGCCTGAGTGTTCCGCGTGAGGCCGTTCTTTTCAACGGGGATCACAATATGGTGTATGTCGTCGCAGATAGCGGTCGCTTTGTTGCCAGAAGGATCGAGCTTGGTGACGAAGCTGAAGGTTATTTTGAGATCAGGTCAGGTATTGAAGAGGGGGCATCTGTTGTGACCAACGGACACTTTTTAATCGATTCGGAAACCCAGATAAAAACGGGCGGTACAGGTGCGGGCCATCAACATTAGAGTAAACCGGCATGATTGAGAGAATTATTGCCTTCTGCAGCAGGCAACCGGTATTTGTTGTCCTCGCGACGATATTCGGGATCGGGTGGGGTATTTACTCGCTGAACCGCATTCCTCTCGACGCGATTCCTGATCTTTCCGATCCACAGGTTATCGTGTTTACCGAATGGAAAGGCCGTGCCCCCGACCTTATCGAGGATCAAATCACCTATCCTATAGTGTCCAGCATGGTGGCTGCTCCCAGAGTTACCGATGCACGCGGTTATTCCATGTTCGGGCTGAGCTTTGTCTACGTGCTTTTCGAAGAAGGCACCGATCTCTATTGGGCAAGGTCCCGTACAATAGAATATCTCGCCAAGATACGGGAGCAGCTCCCGGAAGGGGCCAACCCCGTTCTGGGCCCCGATGCATCGGGAGTGGGCTGGGTTCTTCAGTACTCGATTGTCGATGAGAGTGGCCGGAACTCCATCGAGGATCTGCGTTCTTTTCAGGACTGGAAGCTTCGTTATCTGCTCGAAGCGGTTCCCGGAGTTGCCGAGGTGGCAAGTGTGGGCGGCTATGTCAAGCAATATCAGATCCAGATCAACCCCAACGCATTGCTGCATTACGGTCTGACTATCCAGGATGTGATGCAGAAGGTCAAAGAGTCCAACCGGGATGTTGGCGGGAAGATTCTGGAGCAGTCAGAGCGAGAGTACTTTATCCGGGGTCTCGGGTACCTCGAGAGCCTGGAGGATATTGAAAATATCGCTGTGGACGTCGGCGAGGACGGCGCTCCGGTCCAGATCAGGCATATAGCCAACGTCAGACTTGTCCCTGAAATTCGACGAGGTGCTACGGATCTGAACGGCAGGGGTGAGGCAGCATCCGCTATCGTCGTTACCCGTTATGGTTCCGATGCCTATCGGATCATCGAACAGGTCAAGGAGGTGCTGCGGCGTGTGGAGCCCTCTCTCCCGGAAGGAAGCCGTATTGAAATCACCTATGACCGTTCAAGGCTTATCGGCCGTTCTATCGAGACGTTAAGCAAAAAACTGATCGAGGAAATGCTGGTGGTCGGTGCCATTGTGCTCATTTTCCTTTTCCATTTTCGTTCGGCTCTGGTACCGTTTGTTACGCTTCCTGTCGCTATCATTCTTTCGTTCATACCCATGTATTATTCAGGGGCTTCCTCCAATATTATGTCTTTGGGAGGGATTGCCATTGCAATCGGCGCAATGGTGGATGCTGCGATCATTCTTGTGGAGAACAGTCATAAAGGTCTTGAAAAATGGGAGGCTGAAGGGAAGAAAGGGGAGGTTTTCGATGTGCTGCTTCGCTCTTCTCAGGAAGTTGCCCGTCCGATCTTCTTTTCGCTCCTGGTTATCGCTGTGTCGTTTATGCCTGTTTTTACTCTTGAGGGACAGGAAGGACGATTATTCAAGCCATTGGCTTTTTCCAAGAATTTCTCCATGTTTTTTGCAGCTGTTCTGGCTATCACGCTGGCTCCGGTTCTCATTCAGTGGCTGCTGCGTATACCGAAGAAAGTTGATCTCAGGAACCGCTGGCTGTCAAAAACCATAAACTTCTTCTGGGCGGGAAGTATTCATTCAGAAGAAACCCATCCGGTTTCCCGATTGCTTCACCGAATCTATACTCCTGTCCTGGTGTTTGTTCTGAAACATCGAAAAGGGGCTCTTCTGGTCTCTCTCGCCCTTGTTTTAAGTGTTGTTCCGATATACTCTAAACTTGGCCAGGAGTTCATGCCTCCGCTCAATGAGGGCGATCTTTTATATATGCCCACTACGCTTCCGGGAATTTCCATTGAAAAGGGTAAGGAATGGCTTCAGCAGCAGAACAAATTGATCGGAAAGTTCGATGAAGTCGAGTCTGTTTTCGGAAAGATCGGACGCGCCGGAACAGCAACCGACCCGGCACCGCTTTCGATGGTGGAGACCGTCATTCAGCTCCATCCCCAGGACGAGTGGCCTCTCAGTTATCATCAGCGCTGGTACTCTACATGGATGCCCGATTTTCTCAAACCTGCCTTTCGTGTTGTCTGGCCCGAGATGAAAAGGCGTGAGTGGAATGAGTTTATCAATGACTTGAACAAGACGGTGAATCTGCCCGGCACTACCAATGCATGGACATTTCCCATCAAGACCCGCATTGATATGCTTACGACAGGGATAAGAACACCTGTCGGGATCAAGGTCTATGGGGATAACCTTGAAGAGATCGAGAAAATAGCAGTTCAGGTTGAACAAAAAGTTCAGAAACTCGAAGGGACGCGATCCGTCATTGCCGAGCGCTCTCAGGGGGGATACTACATCGATATCAGGCTGAAAAGGGAAAATCTTGCCGCGTATGGGCTGAGCGTGGAAAGGGCCAACAGGTTGATAGAAGGTGTCATCGGAGGCCAGAATGTCACGACGATCATTGCCGGTCGGGAGCGATATCCCGTTAACGTTCGCTATCAGTCCTCTTTCAGGTCGACTACCGAAAAAATCAAACGTGCACTGGTTTCCGTATCCGGAGATAAACATATTCCCCTTTCGGAAATAGCCGATGTAGTAACCAGTCGAGGTCCGGCAGTGATTAAGGACGAAAACGGCCTGCTTACTTCCTGGGTCTTTGTAGACCTTGAAACAGATCAGGACATTGCAAGCTATGTCGACCAGCTCAAAAGCACTCTTCAGGAGCCGGGACTCTTTCCCATAGGCTACACCTATACCATCAGCGGCCAGTTTGAGTTTATGGAGCGGGCGAAGCAGCGCCTGCTCATGGTTATTCCGTTGACGCTTTTAATCATCGTGCTGCTCCTGTATATGAACACCCGTTCCTGGATTCGGACAGGTATTGTCTTACTGGCTGTACCATTCTCTCTTGTAGGAGCCTTCTGGATTCTTTTTATCCTGGACTACAACCTCAGTATCGCCGTGTGGGTCGGCATCATTGCGCTTGCCGGTGTCGATGCGGAAACGGGGGTTATTATGCTGCTTTACCTTGATCTTGCCTACAAAAGGTTCAAAGAAAACAATCAGTTGAACTCGAAGGCGGATCTAACACAGGCGGTCATGGAGGGCGCGATCAAGCGGGTTCGCCCGAAAATGATGACGGTCGCGGCACTCTTCCTCGGGCTTCTGCCTATTATGTGGGCCGGTGTGCACGAAACCGGCGCTGATGTCATGAAACGAATCGCCGCCCCCATGGTAGGTGGTATTTTTACTTCGTTTCTGATGGAACTGCTGATTTATCCCTGTATCTACCTGATCTGGAAGGAGCGTTCATTTAAAAAATGATCCGTAGGGCGCTCTGACAGGTCGACTGGCACGAAATTCTTCGTAAAAGATTACTATTTCTTTTTCTTTATTAGAGTTAACTTCAATATATTATAAAAAAAACAAGAATATGCCCTTAGCGAAATGCCGTCGATGTGGCGGAGATGGACGTCACTCCGATCAGAACCCGACAAGGCCGGGAGTTTATGACTGGTGTCAGGGTTGCTCCGGAGACGGAGAGGTTAACGTGGTCAATCCACAGAAATTGTGTAAACGGTGTGGGGGAGATGGACGCCATTCCGATCAGAACCCGACCAGACCGGGCGTTTATGACTGGTGTGCCGGTTGTTCCGGTACAGGTTATGCCGGATAGGTTGACGGTATCGTGAAGCATTACGTGCACTTTCGAAAAGCCCTGAAATAGAGTTACCCCCTGAACCCCCTTTTGTCTGACAAATGAATAGTTTAATGAGCCGCTTGTAGTGGATAGTGCTTCTGGTATCTGTTGCTACGGGACAGGTTGATGTTGTCGTGAAGTGTTACGAACACTATCGAAAAGCCCTGAAATAGAGTTACCCCCTGAACCCCCGTTATCTGATGAATATATCGTATGGCGAGCCTTTTTGTTGGGTATTGGTTATTGGTGCCTGTTGTTTTCTTGCTTAGCGAACACAATTAAAACAAGCAGTTCATGGTTGAAGTAATTGTAGGCAGTGTAGGTGTTACCCCACCCTATTATGCATTGTATGATTTGTGCGTTTCAGATAACGAGGTAAAAGCGGAATTTACTGCTGAACAACCAATGGGTGATGAATCCGGACCGATTGCAGCTGCTGAAGTTGGCCGGCACCTGGCGGTGCTGGGAGCATGTTCTCTTGCCCGATCCAACCCTGTCAAGAAAAAGCATTACTATATAGCCTCGAGCGCGGTTCTGCGGTAAGTCGGCAACGGCCAGAACGTTGTTAACGGATCGTTTACTGGTGTGGCGCGTACCCTGCATATCAATAAACGGGATGGAAGTGTATCGGCAGTGCTGTTGACAAAGGACAAGGTTCCTTTGTATGAACTGGAAACGCGGTATCGAATTATGAGCGACCAGCTTTTTGAAAAGCTGTTCAAGGCTAAAAAACTGGATTTTGATCAGCACCTGACAGACAATCCCTATACAACAGCGTTGCCGCTTCATGATGTTCACTACGCGAACCACTCAATGACGGCAAGGCTCGGGCCGTTGAAGCCTGAAGAGTGTAAAGGACATTTTATTTCTTATCCCTGTATTCCGGTTGCGATATTAATGCACGCGCTCAGCCGGACAGCCGGAAAACTGCTCTCTAAAGTTGCGGATGCCGACGGAGCTCCCTACCGTGTCGTTTCCGCGGATGTGCGGGCTGATAATTTCGCTTTTGCCGGAGAACCCGTATTTATGGATGTCAACTATTCCGGCAGGAAAGATGATGACTATGTTTTTTTCTGCACTGCGAAGAGTACCGACGATAAGCAATTCGGAGCAATGACCTTAAGGCTGTCTCGCGACACGCGGTCCTGATTCCGGAAAACTGTTATCTTCTGCTGTTCGGGTAAAATTGCTTTCACTGATACATCGTTCATCGGAGCCTGACAATGAAAAAAATAGTGTTAACCGTCTGTTTTTCCCTGCTTTTTTCAGGAAGTCTGTATGCACGGGAACCTCTTGCAGTTAAGGTAGACGTGCTGGAAAAAACAGGCGTGAGCTGGAACGATACGGCGTTGCCGGACTACGCGAAAGGCTCACCGGAAGTGACCATTCTCAGGATTTCGATCCCCCCCGGCGTAAGGCTACCCCTGCACACACATCCGTATATCAACGCGGGAGTTCTCCTGCACGGAAAACTATCCGTTGTAACCCAGGAAGGAGCGGTACTGCATATGGAGGCAGGAGATCCGATTGTAGAGGTTGTCAATCAATGGCATTACGGAAAAAATGAGGGCAGCGAACCGGCGGAACTCATCATGTTCTATGCCGGGATCAAGGGAGAGCCGATAACCGTCAAGGCTGAAGGTGCAGAGTGACAGAACATAAGGGACCTCTATCGTCCACAAGACCGTTAAAAGCCTGCAAGGAAATCCCTTGCAGGCTTTTTTTATTCCTGAGTGAAAGTTCCCCTGTTTACCAGAGCATTCCCCATTTCTTCACTGCCCGATGACCTCTTCCCGGGTAGGATCCGATCTCAAACCCGGTTTGATCCATGCTGATGTGTCCAGTACAGACAGCTGATGACTTGTCGATTAGTGCTGTGGGTTCCGAAGATTGACGGGCACCTCTATTTATTTATTCCGCGATGCAATTGCTTCGTTGAGCGGTGCTCGAAATCCTCATGTACGCTGTGTACACTCCGGTTTCTGCGCTCCGTTCGCCTCGCACTTGAATCGCTCATGACAATAAATAGAGGTG